>NZ_JHXM01000034.1 GCF_000621725.1 Xylanibacter brevis ATCC 19188 | reverse complement strand
TGAAGTGCCCCCGAAAAGTTGGACGTTAAATTAATCGTTAATTATTAATCTCTCTATAGTAGTGAGCTCGGTATTGTACCGGGCTCATTCCTTTTAACCTCAATTTTATTCTTTTATTGTTATACCAGAGAATATATTTCTTCAGTTGCTGCTCAAAATCCTCTACGGAGTCAAACTGATTAATGTATAGCAGTTCATTCTTCATCAGACCGAAGAAGTTCTCCATCATTGCATTATCCAAGCAATTTCCTTTTCTGGACATGCTTTGCACGATACCATGTTTTTTGAGCAGTTCTTGATACATCAGGTGTTGGTAGTGCCACCCCTGGTCAGAGTGCATTACAAGACCTTTTAGGTCTTTATGCTCCTTAAAGGCTTTCTTTAGCATCGTTTTCACCATCTGCAGATTGGGACTGTTTGATATGCTATAAGATATGATTTCTCCGTTGAACATGTCTAATATAGGTGAAAGGTAAATTTTCTGATCCTTAATGGATACTTGCGTAACATCGGTAGTCCACTTCTGATTTGGCTTATCAGCCTTGAAGTCGCGCTCCAGTATATTTGGAGCGACCTTACCCACTTGTCCTTTATATGAGTGATAGTGGCATTTCTTCCGTTTTGCCTTTAGCCCCATCTGGCGCATCAGCTTCTGGACGGTCTTGTGATTGACCGTTTCTCCTTCGTTTCGCAAAACAGCGCATATCCTCCTATATCCATACCGGCCCTTATTGTCCTCATATATATTCTTTATGCGTTGCCTGAGACTGCCATAGCCGTCACTATCATCGAGATGTGATAGATGGTAATAGAATACGGAGCGAGCCATCTTCATCCTGTCCAGCATGAAGCTGAGAGGATGGCCTTCCTGCCTTAGTTCTTCGATGGCTCTTGCCCAATCGCGCGTAGACGGGCGTTCCTTTCCTCGACTAAGGCTCTCACTTTTTTTAGCAGAGCAATCTCTGTCTTCAGTTCCTGGTTCTCCTTCTGGAGCCGCTCCAGCTCTGTGAGCGGTTTACTGTTCTTTCTTGGTCTGCCCATACCTGGTAATCTGCCTCGTTTCTTGATAATCTCTAATGCTGCTAAACCATTCTCTCGGTACAGTTTGAGCCATACTGATATTCGTGACGAACTAGCACCATACTTTAATGAAGCTACATGCAAAGGTAAGTGATTTTCCTCAATATCAAGGACAATTTGGCTCTTTAATGCAAAATCGGCCTTGATAATCTCGCTTTTTCGCAAGCCTGACACACCATAACGCTGATACTTTGCCCATAGAACACGAAGCTGATTGTTATTAATACCATACTCAGTGCAGATAGAATGGATAGATCTGCCAGACTCCAACAGACGCATATATTTCAAACGGTCTGCATAATCATGTTTCTTTTGTTTCCTTCCAGACATAATAAAACCCCAAAAGTTTTTTGTCTAACTTTCGGGGTTCATATCA
>NZ_JHXM01000033.1 GCF_000621725.1 Xylanibacter brevis ATCC 19188 | reverse complement strand
TGTTGTCTCTTTTCCCGGGTTAGTGGACTTCGTACTGGAAACGTTGACCTTTTCATCTGAGAATATGACTTCATACTGGATTCGTTGACTCGCCTTGGCGAAGCCCACGCCATGAAAAACACTCAGGGGGTGCCCAGCGGCAGGGGGCAGACAGCCCCCGAGAGCCTTCCTGCGGACTTCCACATCACCTTCTGCGGACCTGTCTGGGTATGTGCCTCTGAGGGGGTCTTCATGCCGATGCTGTAGTGCGGACGGGTGTCATTGTAGAAGAGGATGAAGCCTGAGATGCGATCCAATGCATCCTGATACGTCTTGAAGCGGCGTTCGCGATAGATAACCTCAGTCTTGAGGATACCGTTCACACGCTCTGCTATGGCATTGTCAGTGGGCTTGTAGTCCTCAGTCATGCTGATCTTGACACCGTACTTCTTTAGTTCATCCGTATAGGCGTTGCAGCAGTACTGCACGCCTCTGTCTGAGTGATGGATGAGTCCTTTCAACTCATCTGCCGTAGCTTGCGAAATGGCCATCCTGAGGGCCTCGAGCGTGTGTTCCGACTCCAGCGTCTCAGACAGGCGCCATCCCACGACCTTGTGTGAATAGGCATCCGTCACCAGGTGCAGGTAACAGCAATCGTCCACCAAATCAATGTATGTAATATCACTGACCCAGAGCTGGTTCGGACGGGTGGGAACAAAGCCGCGGATAAGGTTCTTGTACCTTCGGTAGCGGTGGTTCGAGTTCGTCGTACAGCGTGGCTTGGGACGCTTCTGCATCAGATGGAAGTCGCGCAGCAGCCTCAGGAACGAGTCTCTACCTGGTACCCAACCGCAGACAAACATGCGGTTCATCATAAGCCAAAGCTTGTAGTAACCGATGCCAGGATCCTGCTCGCGGATTACCCTGACGGCATCAACGATACGCATCACACGCAACAGATAGTCCTGCTCGCGCTTCTGCTTCTGATAGTACGCCTGTTTTGTGTGGTCAAGCAGGCTGCAAGAGTACTTGACGGTATAGTCTTTCTTCTCACAAAGGCGCTCTACCGCTTGACCCCAGATTTTTTTCGGATCTTGATGCCCTGCTCCTCGGCAATGTCTATCAGCGTGTTCAACGCATAGTTACGGTCCTTCTCAAACTGAAGCTGCTTCTCAAGCTTCTGGAGCTGCTTCTGAAGCTGCTCTATCACGGCCTGCTGGCTCTCCAAGGGAACCTGAGGCTGAGGAGTTTCTACCTTTGCCATCTCTACTGCATTAACATTAACCCGCGGCAAATTTACACATTTTGTTTCAATTTCGTGCGGAGTTAGGTATAAACTTACCCAATTACTGACAGTTTGGACGTTAGGAAGACCATATTTCATGGCTATCACCTTACGTTCCTCACCACTTTGCAGATATTCCACTGCTACGGCACGCTTGAAAGCGCGTGCAAAACGTTGACCTTTTCTCATAACTCTTTTTAACTTTAAAAGGTTTGGCAGGAGTCAACGTATTTCAGGCTAAGACA
>NZ_JHXM01000032.1 GCF_000621725.1 Xylanibacter brevis ATCC 19188 | reverse complement strand
TTAACAGGGAGATTTACTTCAGTGAAATACTTAACCATCGTATCTCCAATCATCGCGACAGCGTTATCCACAGAACAAGTAGCAAATTCGTCTGGTAAGGGAATATCTACAAAAAGCAAATGATACATATGAAATGTTGTATCACTATAACCCGGGTCCACCTTTATTAGCTTGTCCTCATAATATACAGGCTTCTTCCGATATTTCATTCTAAACTCTATAGAGCATATCATATCTATAACCATTTCGTTTAACATGGATGAGTACGTGCGCTCCATAAAATAAGATTGCAATGCTTTACTCATTTTTTCAAAATTATTGCGATGTTTTTTCCCAACATTAACATCAAATACATTCTTTAATATTATTTTCATAATACATTACATTTTTAGAAAATCAGAAATAACAGTTTGATTCTTCTATTCATACCACGGGTTCTCCGCAACAATAATAGAACTCTAGTTTTCATTATTACTTGCATTTTAGGTTTATGTCATTTAGTTATTAAAATGATGTTGCAAATATACAAAACATTTTCAAATAAAGCAAGGGTCTAAAATAAAAATAATTGATTCGAGAAGCGATAATATGAAATGATTGTTAGTTCTGTATGTAGAAACAAATAAAAAGTCCGACAAACCTCACGATTCATCGGATTTTTTATTGATAGCCAGACCATGATGTCACATCTGCCAAACAAAGAAGGTCTTATTACACTTCTTTTTCTCATTACGCTTTTACAAAGTCTAGTGGATTTCTTTTGATAACGAGCGGATAGCGCTCCGGATGACGCAAACTATCTATTTCAAGATCTACGTCAAGGTCAGGCCATTCTATAGCTTCCGAACCAGACATCTGCACATTCAGCACGCTACGGATTGGGGCATCTTTCATCCAAGGTATACGATTATAGGATAGGAAATAATCATTACCAAGTACAGAAAGCATAATGCCTTGCGCATTAATCATCAATACGCTTGCCGATGTGCTGCTTGAATTGTTCCTTAAATCTGTCTGCATATTTTTCTACTATTTTCTTTATTTCATTCAACTTATGTTCTGGAATCCCATTATTCTTTGCCAACTCCACCTTAGGTTCTAACCAATATTTCGCTTCGTGGCTTTCATAAATAACATGGATATGCATCCGCTCCTCTTCGTTGGAGTAAATTTTAAACGTATATTCGCTTTCGCGACGAAACACTGGACTCATTTCATATTAATATTATTCGCTGCAAATCTACAAAATCTTGCACAAAATACCAAATAATTCTTTGTTTTCCGTGCAAAAATTAATAGTTATTATTATACTATTGCATCCAAACATCCTGACTCTTGCGAGCCAATAGCAGCGTCAAACCAAAAGAATAGCGGCACTATTCACACCGAATAATGCCGCTAAACGATATATTTTCAGGCTCATTTATTTACCCTGCTTGGCTGAATAACTATCGAAGAATGCCTTTAAGTCTGCCACAAAACGATCCTTGTCAAACGACTTCCTAATCTTAACAGGGAGATTTACTTCAGTGAAATA
>NZ_JHXM01000031.1 GCF_000621725.1 Xylanibacter brevis ATCC 19188 | reverse complement strand
TGTGCGGGAGCTTGCTCACAGGCACAAAGCCATGACAGCAGCACGGGGCTCGAAGAGCTAAAACATCAGCAGAGGGGTTTTCAAGGTTTTTGTTACAGAAAACAGTTAATGAGAAATAACAATAAAGAAACTATGAATATGAAAAGGAAATTATTTAGTTTGCTCGTGCTGCTGGTGACGGCAGTGACGGGCGCGTGGGCGGCAGACACGTACACCGTGGCCGGCAACAACGCAGCCATGTTTGGCACGGCTTGGGATCCTACTAACACCGCCAATGACATGACGAAGAACGGTGATGGCACCTACAGCATCACCTACACCAACGTCTATCTCGATAATGATGTGATATACAAGGTCGTGAAGGATCACAGCTGGAATGAGGCATATCCTGATCTTGACCGCGTTATCAATATCGCTAAGGCTGGCACCTACACCTTGACCATACACTTCAACCCAACTACCCATGAAGTATATGAGACGATGCCTGGCGTCGCTCCGAGCTATAACCTTACCGTGGGCACCAACGCTCAGGGTAGCGTGAAGTTCTACGTGGGCGAGAACGAGGTGACCACCGCCAAGGAAGGCGAGACCGTAACCGTCGTCATCACTCCCAACACGGGCTGGGTGGTCAACCAGACCAGCGGACAGTGGGGCGCAGCCATCGCCAAGGCACCCCGCCGCGCACAGGCCGGCATCGGCCTGCTGCAGGACTTCGAGTTGACCAAGCTGCTGGGACAGGACAACACCTGGTCGTTCGTCATGCAGCGCGCCAACGCTGAGATCAGCGTCACGTACAAGAAGCTGCTCACCAATCAGGACATCACCATCGACGACATCACTGCCCTGACCTACACCGGCCAGGCCCTGGAGCCAACGGTTAGTGTGAAGGACGGTTCCACCGTTCTTACCCTCGGCACGGATTACACCGTGGCTTACAGCAACAACACCAATGCTGCTCTCTCTACTGCTACTGAGAACGCTCCTACGGTGACCATCACCGCCGTAGCCACCAGCGAGAAGTACAGCGGCGAGACCACGAAGAAGTTCACCATCAACAAGAAGGCACTGACCGTCACTGCCGACAATAAGAGCGTGACCTTCGGCGACGATGCTCCCACCTACACCGAGAGCTACGACGGCTTTGTGAACAACGAGACGAAGGCCGTGCTCGGCGGCACGCTGGCACTGACCTGCAGCTATGTGAAGAACCAGACCGGCGCAGGCAACTACGACATCACGCCCAGCGGACTGACCTCAAGCAACTACGACATCACCTTCACGAAGGGTACGCTGACCGTGGGCAAGAAGGCCCTGGAGGACGGCTTTATCGCTAACATCGCATCGCTGGTATATAACGGCGTGGCACAGGAGCCCGCTCCCGTGGTGACCTTCAACGGCATGACACTGGTGAAGGGCACGGACTACAGCGTGAGCTACGAGAACAACGTGAACGTGGGCACCGCCACCGCTACCGTCACCGCGCTGGCCAACAGCACGAAGTATAGCGGCACGGCTTCGAAGACCTTCAGTATCACGAAGAAGGCACTGACCGTCACTGCCGACAACAAGAGCGTGACCTTCGGTGACGAGGCACCTGCATACACCGTGAGCTACGATGGTTTCGCTGCTCAGGAGAACAAGGATGTGCTGGGCGGCACGCTGTCACTGACCTGCAGCTACGTGAAGGATCAGAGCGGCGTGGGTACCTACGACATAACGCCTTCTGGTTACACCTCTGACAACTATGCCATCACCTTCACCAACGGCACACTGACCGTAGGTACGAAGGCGCTGGAGAACAGCTTCATCGCTGACATCGACGCGCTGACATACACCAGCGAGGCTCAGACTCCCGCTCCCGTACTGACCTTCCACGAGATGACGCTCGTGGCCGGCACCGACTACACCGTGGCTTACAGCAACAACACGAACGCTGGCACCGCCACCGTGACCTGCACCGGTCAGGGTAACTACAGCGGACAGGC
>NZ_JHXM01000030.1 GCF_000621725.1 Xylanibacter brevis ATCC 19188 | reverse complement strand
ATCGATCATCCCCGTCGCGGACTCTATATTAAAAACGGTAAAAAGGTCTTCATCAAGTGAAGACCTTTTTTTGTGTCATTTTGGTTAATTAATCGTAATAATTTTACAAATTCTTGCATTTCTCTTACAACCAATCACATTGTTTTATATATTTGCAGCAAACTTTTCGAATAGACGAAAGCAGACATGAATAATAACAATACTGCCCCCCCCCCCTGCCCCTCCCCTACAAGGGAGGGGAGAACCGCAGAGGAAGCCGCCTCTCTCCCCTCCCTTGTAGGGGAGGGGCAGGGGGTGGGGTCAGTAACCTCAGTTATATAGAAGCATTAATACAATAATTAAATAACATAAACCTAAAAATAAGTAATAATGAAAGCCAGAATTCTATTAACCATGACCTGCCTGTTTGGTATGGTTTCTATTGCGAATGCCCAATTGTCGATAGATAGTCTTCCATCAGTTTCCGACTGAATTAAGAACCCCAGATTCTTCATGAAAGAAATGTCGTAGCATATCTCCAACAAGAAAACATCAATATGAAAAAGGTTTTATTCGCTTTTGCAACGCTGCTGACAATGGCAGCCTGCAACAACAAGACGGCAACGAGTGTAGAGAACAAGGAAAGTAGTGAGATACCCTTTACGGTAGCTAAGAACTACTTCTACAATCACCTCGGAACACCAAGTGTAAAAATAACAACCGAAGAGGACTTCAATAAGTGCTTCCACATGGCCACAACGATGGGTGAAGAAGGCAAGCCTACAGCCATCGACTTCGGCAAGCAGTTTGTTGTGGACTTTCTCTTACCTGGCTCCCAATGGCAGATGGAAATCAATCCGCTCAAAGTGGAAACTAAGGGAGATACCCTCTTCTATAGCTATGACATTAAAGTAGGACAGAAACAATCATACTGGAGCCAGTATGTTTCCATCATCATCATCGACAAGGAATTCGAGAAGCAGGAAGTGGTACTGGTAAACGACCAGGATATTACCTATGAGCAAGCCATTAAACGTTATCTGGTAAATGAGATTGGCAAAGATTATGCCCAGGCCGAGTTCTGTGTGCCCTTCTACAGCAAGGTGGATATCGACGACAGCAACCCTGAGGACATAAAATACTGGGGCGAATTCTGGATACACAACTACAATCAGGTAGGCGATACGCTGAAGTGCGTATCAGGCGGCAACCATCCTGGCCTGATGCACATCCGCAAGACTGAAATGGGATTTGAGGTAATAGCCTTCGACCAAGTGGCCGACGGAGCAGATAACCTGCCCAGCGCCAAGAAGATATTCGGCGACAAGTACGAAGCCTTCCATAAGATGAGTAGTGACGACGACTGGCGAAAACAGATGATAATAGACCAACTGGGAGATTTCGCAACGGAGCACAATCTGACAGCCACCATGTATCAAGACTACGCTTGGCCAGCCATATACTTCAAGATACCCTTAGAATAACTTGCAGTTTAGCACCACCAGACTTCATGATATCTGTTGATCCATATATATGTCAACAGTATGATACATGCTACATTTATACTATTAAGTGGAGTGTTGCCAAGAACTATCCTATGGATGTAATTCGCAAGAAGAAGCTCTATGACAGACAGATCGTAACCAAAAAGGACTTTCATGATCACTTATTGGAGTATAGATATGCGTGCCCTACTGGGGTATCACGGGACAGGTGACAAAATGAACCCCGAAAGTATTTTATATCACTTTCGGGGTTTAATTTATATTTACTCACCGTAAACGCGAGTGGTGTGCTTGATGAACAAGCCGCCCAGAACCATCTGGTCGATATACTCCACCTGCGACACTTTCTTGATGCCACCATTCTCAGCAGCCTTCTGAATGTTGTTCTGCTCGCCCTTCGAGCTCCACAGGCCAAGGATGTAAGAAGACTGTGCTTCACCAACTTTCTGTCCAATAGGAGCCTTTTCAGTCAGAGCTGCACCACTGTTGATTGTTGCGCAACTGCCCAATGTGAGCGCTGCGAAAGCTGCACAAGCAGCAAGAGTCATCATCTTTTTCATACGCTTTGTAGTTAAATTAAGATAATAAAATAGGTATTAAGTTAGAGCTAACTTTTTGTTATAATTACGATTGCAAAGATAATAAAAGTTATATATATAACGAAACAAATACACAATTCTTTTTTCCAAATAGCATTGCTTTTGCTTCTCATCCAGCCCCTGGAAGCACTCTTTCCAGGCCCTGAAAGTGCCTTGTTGAAATAACTCAAGAGGATCTTTATGGACCCCATCTTGGCCCGCTTTTTGCATTTTTTTCGGACGAAATGGACAATGATTGAAAAGATTTTGTATCTTTGCAGTTGTTATAACATTCTAATGCGCATAATTTTGGTATCCTTAAATCTGATAAAGACATGACATCAATCACCATCAATATTCCCAACCACGAAGTCAGCTTCTTCAAGAAGATGATAACGAAGATGGTATATGCACCACGGTGCGGAACCTGTTCTGCCCGTTCCAGCCTCATGAAAAATGGTTGGGACGGGCCGTCTTTACATAATACATCATCTATCATAGTATTCACTTAAATATAATATTCACTTAAATTCAGCAGCGTATGAAAACAAAAGTTTTACCTTTACTGATGGTTCTCTTCATGCTGGCAATGGGTGTACAGGCGCAGATTACGCTGCACGACCCCGTTATCACCGACTCGTATATGGCATTTGTAGGCGAGAACCAAATGAACAACTACAGATTCACGCTCGACACCTATGAATGGGCAGACCGCGGGCCACAGTTCCAACTCACCATTGAACCGATTGACGCTACCAAGTTGGCACATATCGAAGGCTCTGACCTCACCGACCCCAATTACTGGGAGCCGATGTTCCGTCAGTACACGTCGCAAATGGCGGGTCAGGAAATGACGGCACAGAACAACGTGAAGCGACTATATGTGAAGAATGTATCATTGCAAGAGGCTCAGTTCAAAGATTATACCGAACTGCATATTATCGGCATAGAGGCCGGTGGAGACTATGCTATCCCCGACAAAACCTTCATGGAAAACACACATCTGGAAACGTTCGACTGCAACGTGCAGGGCACGTTGATGCTCGGCTCTGACTTAGTGAACACCCAACCGAATTTCACCGTAATAGTATATACCCAACAGAGTGCTGAGGCTTGGAACAAATATAAGGTGAGTACGGGCGCGAACCTCATAGTGGACGACAGCAAAGTGGGCGGAGGTTCGCCAGTAACCTTGTATCAGGTGCCCAACGGCAGCTTTGCCGACTGGGAGGAGCGCGACCTGCCCGTAGAGATGGGTGGCGGAAGCTACACGTCACCGTCGGGCTATTGGGACACATTCAACATTCTGGCTCCTGGCTGCGTGACGAAGACCGAAGGCCGAACTGCGGGGTCTACGGCAGCTCTGCTTGAGTCGAAGGTGGTGGACATGTCGGCGGCAGGTATGCCGGGTGAGGTGGTCACAACGTCGCTGTTAGTCACCGACTGCTTCCTGAAAAAGATGAGCGGCAGCGAGTACGAACAGGGCGTGCCTTGCAAAAACATTCCCGCACGCTATCTCACCTTCTGGTACAAATACCAACCCGTGACTGGTGACGTAGCACAGGTGTTCATCCAATTCAACGAAGACCTGGTGATTAAACCGCAAGTGACCCGTACTGTGAAGTTCCGCAAGAAGATAACCGAGGCTGCGTCTGACTGGACTTTCGGCTACATCGATCTTTCCGAGAGCGAAAATGGCAAAGACCCTTCCGGTCTTGATTGGGGCATCAACGCCTTCTATATCGACATCACCTCGAGTGTCAGTGGCATGAGTTCCAGCACAGAGGGCAGTGGTGCATCGGCACCGGGCTCAAAACTGTGGATTACCGAGCTACAGTTTGCCAGTGAAATAACTGGCATCGAAAACGTGTTGTCCAACCGAAACAATGCTTCATCTATCCGTTATAACCTCAGTGGCCAGCGTATCAAGAAAGGCTATAAAGGCATAGTGGTAGAGAACGGTCACAAGGTGCTTGTGAAGTAATCTATGGAATACTGGAAGTAAATTAACGGAAAAAAGAGAGACTGCTAACCTGGCAGTCTCTCTTCATTTTCTATTTCTTCTGAGCATTGAAAAATGAGGTTGTTAGGGGTTAGAGGATAACTGGCGGGGCGTATGTCCGGTCAGTTTGACGAATGCCCGGCGGAATGTGGAGATAGAGGCGAAGCCGCTCGCCATGGCGACATAATCCAACGTGTATTCCGGATGTTCTTTCAGCATGGGAAGACAGACACGCTCGATGCGCAACTGGTTGACGTAGTCGTAGAAGGTCTGTCCGCGAACCTGACTCAGGTAGTTGCTGATGTACGTGCGGTTAGTGTTCAGTGCCAAAGCCAGGTCAGCAAGTGTCAGATCCTTGTTCAGATAGAGGCGTTGCTCCTCCATCACCTTCTCCAGTGTTCCCTCGGCAATAGGCAGTCCCCCCTTCTTTCTTACAGGCTTCCTCTCCTCTTCCCTTTCTGTTATGATAGGACAGAAATCCCAGCTGTAGTGCAGCACCATCAGCCACAGCAGGACGGCAGATACATAATATACAATATCGCCCACTACCGTGGCATATAGCGAGGTAAACAGCCATGCCAGCTGGCTGATGATAGCGAAGACGAAGACGGGCTTCAGCCATGCCACATCGATGCTGTCAATATTGGAGAAGTTCTCATGCACATAGCGGATGCGCCGACGCACCTTTACCCATCCGATGATGACAATGGTCCAGGCATAGAACCAGAGAAACACCGACTCGGCATAGATGATTTCCTGAACAGGCCATACCAGGTATAATAAGGTACAGACGGCAAAAGGTACCGACTGCATGCCCAGACGTCTGACTGTTACCCATTCGGGCCATACAGCCTCGAAGACAAAGACGGTATAGGTCAGTGCCGACCAGGCATCTATGATGAAAATCCAGTTAAGCACCTTCGTGGTGTACATCCCGGGAAAGGTGATAACGATATCCTTTAGGCACCATAGAGCCCAGACGGCCATAATCCATCCCAGCACATGCTGGAAGCGTGTACGTTGTTTACGCCAGAACAGGATATGCAGAGAGAAGCCGGCAAAGAAGGCCGTCGAGAGGCCTATCATAAATGCCGATATGTTCATATAGTCTTCCATCTCTGCAAAAGTACGTATTTCCCGTCAAAGCACCAACATTTCGCCTGTCTTTTTTTTTCACAACCTGTCCCTGTGGTGTGTCCATGTAAGCTATCCATGGCATGATGATGGGGGCAGTTTTGCACCGTCATAGTTCTACTTTTGTCTTGCAATAGGGTTAGTTTTGACCTGCAAAAGCGTTAGTTTTGGTGTTAATCTAGCCCCTGGACGAGACGTTCCTAGCCCCTAGAACGTCCACTTTTAGCCCCTAGAAGCGGCCCATCCAGGGGCTAGAAGTGACCATTCTAGGGGCTAGAACAGAAACTATTGTTTTTATTCTAGACTTTAAAAGTGGCGTTTCTAGACTCTAGAACTAGTGCTTTTAGACTTTAGAATGACCGTTTCTAGACTCTAGAAATGACCTTTCTAGACTTTAGATGAACACCAAAAGTATAACTATTGCAAGCT
>NZ_JHXM01000029.1 GCF_000621725.1 Xylanibacter brevis ATCC 19188 | reverse complement strand
GATGCACTGGAGCGAATTACCCTCCTAGCCAATTCCGACATATTATCTCGCGTGTATGGCAGCACAGGAACCTTGTCGCTACCGAACATTTTTCGTGCACATTCTGGGTGAAAGTCTGTCAGTCCCTCTTCCAGTTCCTGATAACAATACAAACACTTACTCATCACTTAATGGTTTTACGCTGATGTTTCCAATGCAATCCTTACAACAAGCCATCAATAGCGACATCCTGTCACGCCGATCAATTTTCCATGATTCCGATGCAATATCCAGCAGCCATCCTTCAGGAATCAGTCCATCAAATACTGGCAACATCATCTCCTTGTCATACCGATGTTCCGTCAATGGCATTGTAGGACTCACTGCAACAGCATCCTTACGTGTAAGATAGTCCTCATCATAAGCAAAGTGGAATCCCTCTTCGTCTTCTCTCAGGATGCCACAGAAAACATCATTCACATAGATACCAGCCTGCTTCATACTTTATTTAGTCTTTACAGGTCCCAAACACTCTCCAAACAAAGCCAGCACATCGTTAACCTTGTCCATTCGTAATGTCTGCTTACCTTGTTCCAAGTCCCGGACGAACCTGAGCCCCACACCGGCCCTCTCAGCCATTTCCACCTGCGAGAGCCCGTTTTTCTTACGTTTTTCCTTTAAATATTCCGATAAAGCCATACTCTATTATACCTTTTCGGGTACAAAAATACATAATACCACATGAAATTATATCATATCGGGTATATTTTTAAGTATTTTTATCAAAATTATACCCGTAAAGGTATAATTTGCACCCTCTAACACAGTCACACCATCACAAATCCAGAAGTTTCTCGTTGTTATTGTCCAAATTGTCAAGAAACTCATTGAGCTTCTTAGTCACCTCACAGATCTGCTTGTACTGCTCATATATCTGCGTATGAATACCCTCCGACAACAGGCGAGGCATCAACAACGCAGCCTCATCCTTCATGATGATCGTTAGAGGGAAAGGTTTATCCGCGTGACGAGGAACTGAAGTGAACCCAGAAAGTTGGACACAACTGAAAGGTTCACTTCAAAACCTGTCCCCTGTCATACCTAACATACACTGTATCACAATCTGATTCGAATTCACCTCAGTTCGTTGAGTAACGCGCTGAGGTTTTTGTCTATGTCAAAATGACACTCACGCTACGATTTAAGAAATATTTACCTTTTTTGGCACACGATTTGCAATTCTTAAACTGTGCTAAGGTTTTTTAACCTTAATCCTGGCACAGGAAGGAGGTGTTTTGAGTGGGAAAGAACCAACACGTAGTCCCCGCCAATGGTAGATGGGGGATTAGAGGAGAGGGGAGCACAAGACTCACAGCTCTTTTTGACAGACAGTCTGACGCAATCAGCGCCGCCCGACAGATTTCCAAGAATCAGCAATCCGAACTATTCATTCATGGAACTGACGGTAGAATAAGAGAGCGCGACTCTCATGGGCACGACCCCTTCCCCCCGAGAGGCTAATAACCTCTAGCATTCTCTCCGCTTAGTGAAGAGCCCTATGCGGGACGGGCAGGTAACCGCAGAGTAACTAACCCTTTTAAAATCATTTTAAATCAAATGATGACAGCTTTAAATTTGCAAATGATAGCCAGTGCAGGAGGTACGGTTGAAGTTAATGCAGCAAACTACACCGCCCTTAATCTGCAAATGATAGCAAATGCAGGCAAGAATAAAGGAGCAGAACTAATTGTGAAGAACGCTAATAAGCTGACAGCTCTCAATTGCCAAATGATAGCATCTGCTAATCCTGGTCATGTGCACTTCGATTTCACCTAAGGTGATGTTGAGGTGTTGATATCTCGCCGTAGTGAGGTGGTTTTATTTTGTTTAAGCGGTGGTCTCAGATCCAGTGAGGCTACCGCTTCATTAATTTTGTGGTGACTTGTTCACATCAGTCCATTCACCTAACTCATCATTGGTTTTATTCATAAAGGCCTTCTTACATAGCTTTATCAACTCATTATTATAATGTCGCATCCGAGTCCTCACATAGCCTTTCTCCATCGGCTCCGCAAAAGTCAAATCAGCATGCATGGGTTTCGAAATGCATGAGTCCGTATAGTATCTCTTATCCGGGTCAACATAATCGTCTCCATCCATTGGTGTGTACTTTAGTTTAGCCGAGGTGCCATTTATTCTTTCTTCTCCCGTATCCTCATTCTTCACTTTTGATGCATCCGTTTGCGCCCAAGCATTAACCTGTTCTACATCGTTCTGGCTGAACTTTAACAAAGCGCCCAACTGATGTTTATCTTTATCCAATGCCTTTCCATAATTCACACAGAAATCCAGCGTAGTATATCTCAACCTTAACACTGAAGAACCGCAATCATACTCAAAAGGAAGAAAAGCATCCTGTCTGACAATACCACCTTTCATCTTTGATGGCATCACACACCTGATACATTCTTCATCAGGAGCTATCTCACGAGGAATCAGCACATGCCTATCCTTATGAAAGACAAGATTCCAAAGATGTCGGAACGGACACAAAATCAGTGCTAATACCCTCTGCGGCATAATTATTACCATCAATGAAGTCAGTAAAAAATCCCATTGTGCTGTCGCCAATCTCTACAGACACCAACCCTCTCTTAGTCTCAAAGTCAAGGATTAAAGAGCCATAAGAAGAAGGATAGATAGCATCAGTAGCCAGAAATTTTAGTGTTTCCCTATCGAGAGTCTCAATCAAATGGCGTGCATTCTTTATGGCCTCGCAATTTGGCTTTTCAGAACCATAGCCATCCCAATTGCCTCCCAACAGACTGATACTATCAATCTTTGCATAGAATGGTAAACGAACCATATCCACCACAGGGGCATTAATAGAAACCAAATCCTGAGGGATAATATCTACATTCTGATCATAGCGCCATTCAATTGCAGGCTTGGGCTTAGGTGCTGCGTATGCTTTCGGTGTCGACAATGAAAAGGTCAGCATAAAAGCGCCAAACACACCACACTTAGCAATGAAGTTTCCATTGCTTGGCTCACTGTAGCACTCATACTTATCTGGTCGTTCTGTCTCAACGAATTTCATATCTTCACCTCCTGTTCCATCAACTTGATGATTTCATCTGCAACACACCAGTGGAAAGCATTGAAAAGCTGATCGTTCAGACGAATAAGAAGTCTGTCTATTGCACCTTCTCCAATCTCCTTATGCTGAGCGAGTACAACAGACGAGTCCATCACCACATTATAACTTTTCTCCGACCCCTGCGATTTTGCTATACCAATCCTTATGGTAACTTTAAAATCGTCATTAGCGAACAATGCCCTTCTGAAATCCAAAATCCAAGGTGAATTATTGGGTATTTGAGCGACTGTCACCTCCGACATCAAATCTTGCTTATAGAGATAACGATAGACATCATTAGCATTCTGTTTTATCTCTTCATCAGAATCAGCCTGTATGGGGAAAATATTCAACTTTCGAACCTGAAGATTCTCCAAGTATCCAATCTCTCTGGCACCAAACATAAACACCTTCAGCGGGACTAGTTCGGGCATAATCGTCTCAACAAACGTATGGTACTTCTTACGACCCACCCTAAGATTTGCTTTATCGGGCCGGAAAGTAAAGGTCACTTCGTCTTCAGGAGATGAGAGTGACAACTCGTCTTTCTGTTTATACTGATCTACAGTTTTTTTAATATCAAAGAAGCGATCGACAAATTCTGGATAGAGTTTATCGAAATTCTCATTATACTCACCATTCCAATTGCTGGCAATCAAGCTGACAGCAGTATTTACAAGGAAAGTATTAGGATATTCCCTGTGCTCTATTGGTATGAACGGATAAGCCATAATGTATTGTTGAGTTGTTATTAATATGTCTCAGAATTCTTGTAATCTTGTGCAAATATAGTGCTATTTCTTCAAAAAAGGGTGCAAAGGTAGTGCCTTTTCCCCAAGTTTTCCACATAATTAGTCAAAACAATGCGATTTTTAAATATTTTTAAGAAATGATTCTGTAATTTCTGCATTACTTGATTATTTTTGAACCTGATTTTGATTAATTTTGAGCGAAGCGACCCAGTTATTGATACGTTTTATCCGTGAGATCCGTGTTCGTTCCCCTCACACATACTGATTCACATGCTTGTTTTCTTCAATCAACGCCAACAACTTTTTGAATGGTTCAATTCTCTCTTGTTTCATACTATTTGCATTCATCTGCTTTCTATTTGCCTTTAGCCAATTAAGCATATCATGCTCTTCTATCCTATGCCGCGATGGATTCCTATGGTTCGTTTCAATGAAAGTTTTCACCTCATTATACTTAGCCTGCCATAGTTCTTCTTGGGTCATACCTCAGAGTTCTGATGAGGAACGGCCTCAAGCTTATTTTTTACTACTTCCTCTACTTGTTTAGGCTTAATAAAAGACATCAACCCTAACCATATATATTTGTGATTTATGAAATTAACACCTAAACAAGTTAAAATCCAATACATAATTTGAATAGAAAAGTCTAAAAATGGTGGTTGTACAGTAGCACGTATGAACAACCAATATATTATAAAAAGACCTATCGCCCCAAAAACATAAAGGATAGCCCATATTTGCATTTCTTTTATCTTGTTTCTAGTCTTCTCCAACATCAAATCTTGAATAAGATTCTGATTCTGCCCGCGAAGATTTTCATTCTCTTCACTAATTTCCATATACGCGTCATCTGCATCCCTTATTTGATCAAGATAACCCACAAATTCCTCTGTTGGCATCATAATTAAACGCTCAGCCTCATTCTCTTGGATACATCCCTCAGACATACGGATGCAAAGTTTAGCAATAGCTTTCTGAGACACCTGATTAGTCACTTGAAGTTTAGCAACTCTATTTTGTATTTTTTCAACCACTTTAGATGATGGCATCTTTTCTGACCTGTATTTAAACACATTGGCCGAAAGACTTGAAATTGCCAACAAAGAGTCAACTTTCTCATTTGCCAGCGAAGGATTAGCAAACCACAACAACAATAGTAAATCAGGAGCAGATATAGAAATTCTCTGCCATACTGGCAAATGAAGCTCTTTTTTGTTTACAGAGAAAGAGTTATTAAGAAACCAGCAGTTAACATCATTAAACTCTGCAATTTGCCTACTCTTTCTTTTCTTCTCAACATACATCTGGGCTATAATATCATTCAATGCACTTTCCTTACTGCCTCTTATTTTAGAAAGATTCTTTAAATCTCTTGATTTTTCGGCAGAATCAATTATATCCCGAATACTCGCATCATAAACAATATTAACCCCTTTACGGCTTAAATCATCCAAAAGATTATCCTTGACTAACAACAATTCAGATTTAGGCATTTCCTCCCTGCTGCAAGCGGCCAAGATATCAGATTCATCCCATGATGAGATATAATCCTTGTTATCATAATCTTTTGCCTTATTAGATATGAGGATTTTAATCTGTTCAATTGTTCGTTGGAGGATTGAAAATCTGTACCCCATTGCTGTAGCCATTTCCAACAATTGGGAGCATGTTTCATAAGCTTCTCTAGTATTAAGTTTACAAAGACTTATATAGAAGTTAGTATCCCATAAAAGTTCTGTATCAACTACTTTCTCATTAATCTGGAACTTGTAATAAGATGAAATGACACCTCCGAGGTAAATACTACATATTATTTCATAGATATAATCTTTTCGTCTTATACATTCCATTATATATTTTGAAACATAATAATCCTGTTTTGCCACAACAGTATCATTACCCTCAAATACTCTATTCTTTTGGTCTTGTATAAAGTTTACAAGCTCTTGAAAATCAAAGTTTACATTTTGTCTTTTGCAGAATGTTCTATAATGTTTTTCTAATTTCGAGATTCTACTCTTCTGGTTGTCATATTCATTATCTAAGGAAACTGCGAAACCCTGCTTAATGATAAAAGAATGATCGCTATTAATTTTGAATAGTTGTTCAACATCATCTTCATATATTTTTCCCATTATAGCAGAAATCACCTCAATTGGCATATCCAAATCAAAGAACTTCTTAACACCAGCTCTTATCTCTGTATAATCTTTTCCCATTAGAAGTTTTAGTCCGTTTGCCCTAAGCATCCAATTAACAGTTTGCATAACAATAGGCACAAAAAGACCAATTAAGCTCTTTCCGTTATCATTTCGCTCATGATCCTTAATATAGGCCAAAAGCGAATAAGTAGCTAATAAGTTCTCAGATACCATAAACAACTATTTTAACAACCAATAATCTGTATAATCCGTGCGATCCGTGTTCGCTTCATCAAAGCCCCTGTATCACTCCGCGCCCGATACCCGTCAAGCGGGCCAACTGCCGGTGCGAAGCACCTATCTCTTTCAGATCTTTCAGCACAGCACGCCGGATGTCATCATTCAACCGTTGGAAAGCACTACTGTTGGTCACACCCGTCTTATCCTTGATATAAGCCCACACCTGATCGTCAGAAGGCCTGCTACGCGAAGGATCATCCATATCCAGGCAATTCACCTCATCAGACAACGGCTCGTTTACCATAGCCTCCAGGTCATCAAAAGGAACACGCCTTAGCACCGTTCCCGTGTCACACAACTGAAACACCGGTTCCACCGTGCCGTCATATTCTCCCCAGCTGCTATACTCATAATCCTTTACGAGCTCTACTATTCCTGCCTTCACAGGATTCTGGTGAATATATCTCAGAAGCGTCACAAAATAAGCCATGTCATTTACCGGCTCACTTCTGAAACGCTCCTTAAACAAATGACCGTCGCGCAGATATTTACGATTATAATAGTACACGTAGCTGCTCGCTATCCGCTTTACCGTTTCTCCTACCGACTCCTCTCGCTCACGTATCAGCAGGTGAAAATGATTATTCATCAAGCAGTAGGCATAGTATGTACAGTTGCTCCCGCAGGGGTTCCCGTCATCGTCATAACGTACCCGCATCCTGTCAAGCGTGTTGATAAACTGGTAGTTGTCCTCAGCGTCCTCGAATATGTTCTGGTGATTAATGCCACGCATCATCACATGAAATATCCCAGTACCCGATCCTTCTCTCGCCTTACGTGACATTTCTTATATCTTGATTAAGCTACTCTATTTAATGAAACTGAAACTTCTGAGGAATTAACTTTGATATGCCAATGACCTGTCCCTCTGCCACTGTACATCCAGCATTGGAACCGATGAATACTTCTTGAC
>NZ_JHXM01000028.1 GCF_000621725.1 Xylanibacter brevis ATCC 19188 | reverse complement strand
ACATCAGCCAACTGAGGATAGGTACCATAATACTTATGCTCTGTAAGTCTATTAGTTAACTGACACATATCCAGCATCGAGATCTTCTCCCCCTTCCGTCCGCGATCCATCCTTAAGGTCAGATACCCCAACTCACCATCAGCCAGTCTGATGAGAGAATGCTTAGCAGTACGAATGCGAGCAGCCTCAGCCATCTTCATTGTCAGGTCTTCCAATTCCGGCAAACAGGGATACTTCACACTTTGCGGCTTAAAGATATACTTACCCCAAAGTCCTACGATAGTAAATTTTGACGGTTCATGCTTACCGCCACGATTTACGTCCAGTGACATTTTCGCCTGTACGCCCGTAACTGATGCACTGGAGCGAATTACCCTCCTAGCCAATTCCGACATATTATCTCGCGTGTATGGCAGCACAGGAACCTTGTCGCTACCGAACATTTTTCGCGCACATTCTGGGTGAAAGTCTGTCAGTCCCTCTTCTAGTTCCTGGTAACAATACAAACACTTACTCATCACTTAATGGTTTTACGCTGATGTTTCCAATACAATCCTTGCAACAAGCCATCAATAGCGACATCCTGTCACGCCGATCAATTTTCCACGAAGCCGATGCAATATCCAGCAGCCATCCTTCAGGAATCAGTCCATCAAATACTGGAAACATCATCTCCTTGTCATACCGATGTTCCGTCAATGGCATTGTTGGGCTCACCGCGACAGAATCCTTACGTGTAAGATAGTCCTCATCATAAGCAAAGTGGAATCCCTCTTCGTCTTCTCTCAGGATGCCACAGAAAACATCATTCACATAGATACCAGCCTGCTTCATACTTTATTTAGTCTTTACAGGTCCCAAACACTCTCCAAACAAAGCCAGCACATCGTTAACCTTGTCCATTCGTAATGTCTGCTTACCTTGTTCCAGGTCCCGAACGAACCTGAGCCCCACACCGGCCCTCTCAGCCATTTCCACCTGCGAGAGCCCGTATTTCTTACGTTTTTCCTTTAAATATTCCGATAAAGCCATACTCTATTATACCTTTTCGGGTACAAAAATACATAATACCACATGAAATTATATCATATCGGGTATATTTTTAAGTATTTTTATTAAAATTATACCCGTAAAGGTATAATTTACGTCCTCTAACACAGTCACACCATCACAAATCCAAAAGCTTCTCGTTGTTATTGTCCAAATTGTCAAGAAACTCATTGAGCTTCTTAGTCACCTCACAGATCTGCTTGTACTGCTCATATATCTGCGTATGAATACCCTCCGACAACAGGCGAGGCATCAACAAGGCAGCCTCATCCTTCATGATGAAAGTCCTTGGGAAAGGTTTATCCGCGTGACGAGGAACCTGCCCCCCTGTCACTGCAGAAAATCAATCAAATATTGAATTAAATTCTTCCTCGCTGATAGACTCCAAAAAGCCTTGAACTTGAGTGCCAGAAGACCTTTTAACCTCTATTGAATTCTGGGTTCCCCATGTCATCATCTTTTCTCCCAATATAGATAATATATATTTATTACCTTCTTTTTCATCTATTGAAGCCAACATTAGGGCTCCAGTTGCATAAAGAAGCTCCGAATCGCCGCTCTCATCGTAATATGGATTCTTATAACGAGGCAATAGTGCCATATCAACATACGGTATTCTCTCCAGCATTGTTGACAACCTAAAAAAATCTTCAATACTGATAAATCCATGAATCCTTGCCTTTGTAAGATTGGCTAAAATTTTCTCTTTATTAATATTGTCCAATCTGTCAACCATTCCCAAAATAACATTTCCGGACAAATCCTCAGCCTTCTTTTGAACCTCCTCAGAAAACGTCACTCGATCTTCGACACTAACATCTGACAATTCAAGTATAAACGAGGTAAACTTTCTAAAAAACTCATTGAGCTTGTAATCTTCATAGTTTTGAAGTTCCTGTGACAAGGCTCCTCCTACGTATGGAATAAGGTTTAATGCAGCCTTCAGCTGATTCTTCCAAAATACTTTTCCTTTCAGTGGACTTAGTTTGCTTAACTCAGGATTTACAATTAATTCAGAGACTACATCACTTATATTTTCTACTTCCATGATAATCCTATTTTTCCTTTTACCTTTCACTATTCAGATTTTTGTTAGATTTTGAATTAGATTTTTGATGGATTTCTCGCGAAGCGATTCCTAGATTATCTCACCATTATAGGTCATATTCCGACCTAAAACCGTACAGAGTATCATCTGTATATCCTTGATAAAGGAATAGTGTCTGTAGTAATAGCAGTTCAGACGCACCTTGTCGGGATAAATCACATTGTCATTATACCATACCGCCAGTTCTTGGTCGGGCATCTTGTCAATCTGCTCCTGTGGAAGACATCTGCCCTCAGACATCAGCCTTCTAACATCTGCTAGCAGCTCGTCCTCCAAACGATATTTAAGTGTAGCCGGTCCAGTGATACCTGGACGAAGCTTCAGCACATCCCTGTCATCACCTTGCAATTTATCTGCATACCCAGGCACATCCGGTCTTGGCCCAACAAAACTCATATTGCCAATCAGGACATCCCATAGCCCAGGCAGCTCGTCCAGTTTCCAGTGCCGAAGCTTTGCGCCAAGGGGCGTGATGCGGCTATCCCCTGCAACACTCACCGTGCTGCCATTGTGCTTCACTGTCATCGTGCGGAATTTGTGGCAGTCGAATAATTTGCCATCTTTGCCTACTCTCTTCTGAACAAAGAATGCAGGTCCGCCCGGCATTTTCACCTTCACCATAATGGCCACTATCAGCAGCACCGGCCACAGCACCAGCAATCCTATCAGGGCTACCACCCTGTCAAACAAAAATTTCAATATCATAGTTTTCAATTATTTTAGTTCCGACCACAATTGCAACCCTTTTTCTGTCAAGTAATATGCCTGGTCTGGGTGCCACAGGGACAAGTGCCACAGGGACAGGTCATCGACACCATTTTATAACTTCTGTATTATTCCGCGTCCTATTCCCGTCAATCGTTCTAACTGTCGATGAGATGCGCCTTGTTCCTTTAAGACTCTCAGCACACCTCTCTTTACCTCTTCGTTCAACTGCTGAAAAGCAGAGGCATTCGTTACGCCAGATTTCTCTATAATCATTTGCCACACCTGGTCATCAGAAGGTCTTTTTCGGGAGGCATCCTCAATATCCAAACAATGAACGTCATCAGACAAAGGTTCATTTACCCAGGCATCAAGCTCTGTGAAGGGAATACGATTCAAGACCACCTGCGTATGGCAAATCTGAAAGACTGGTTCAACAGTCCCATCATACTCACCCCAGCTACTGTATTCATAGTCTTTGACGTGTTCAACGACACCTGCCTTCACTGGATTTTGATGGATATAGCGCATCAAGGTAGTGAAGTAAGACATATCATTTACTGGCTCTGACTTGAAGCGCTCTTTAAACAGATGACCATCGCGACCATACTTCCTATTATAATAGTACACGTAAGAGCTAGCAATACGTTTGATGGTTTCACCTACGCTTTCTTCTCGCTCACGAATCAGTAAATGGAAGTGATTAGACATTAGACAGTATGCGTAATAGGTGCAATTGCTTCCTACAGGAGAGCCCTCATAATCATAACGGACACGCATCCTATCAAGAGTCGCAATAAATTGATAATAGTCCTCTGGATCTTCAAGAATATTCTGATGATTTATCCCTCGCATCATCACATGGTGGATACCTGTTCCAGAGACTTTACGCGACTGCCTTGGCATATATTTGTATTTGTGATTTTGATAACATTAAACTTGTACCCTTTATCTATCTGATGTCAATGACCTGTCCCCCTGCCATTCATTTTGCCAATCAGTACATCCCATAGTCCAGGCAGCTCGTCCAGTTTCCAGTGCCTCAGCTTAGCGCCCAGAGGAGTAATACGGCTATCCCCAGCCACACTCACCGTGCTGCCGTTATGCTTCACCGTCATCGTGCGGAACTTATGGCAGTCAAACAACTTACCATCCTTTCCAACTCTCTTCTGCACAAAGAACGCAGGGCCTCCAGGCATCTTCACTTTTACCAGAATAGCCACAATAACAAGAACTGGCCATAACACTGCCAGTCCTAAAAATGCCACTACCCTATCAAATAAGTATTTTAGTAACATATCCTAAACTTTTATCCTTTATCTGACAAATGTAATAATCTCTCAACCTCATGCGGCACAAACGGGCCTTCTTTGCATTCAAAGAACACGCTCCCAGACTCCAAGCTTTCCACATTGTGCCAGATATTCTTGGGGATATCTACTCCATAGAGTCCTTCCTCTGGACAAAGGACTACACTCTCATCCACAGAACCATCATCATTGTAGGTATTCACTCTAACTCTACCACGAAGTAGCACAAACGACTCATCTTTCGTCGGATGACGATGTATCTCAACCTTCGTTCCTGGTTCCACGGCATTCAAAAAGCGATGGCACTTCTCATCAAGACTCTGATGAAAGTTATAGTTCATCCTCAGCCTGTCTGACTTTTGAGCCTGTCTACTCACGTCATCTAACAACTGTTTATCTATGTGCTTCATTGATCACTATTAACTATAATCTCTTAACTATCAACTAATCAAAGATACCCTTTGCATTTCCTCCAGCACCAATGCCATATTTGCCAAAGTGGTTTCCAAAGCACTTCGCTGGGATAATGCCTGAGGTATCGCAAATTTCTCCTTAACGTGAACAGTCCACGCCTAAAGCGATCATTTGCGGAATAGAACCGATTTCGCTCATCATAATGACCGAAGTTGCCACCCCTCATTATCTCTTCCAACAAGAAGCGCCCCCCTTCTTCATTGGGCTGGCAAAGCATCATCTTTTTATCAATGCCCAAAACCACATCCTCAATATACATTATTGCTCCAACAAATTTTCGCAGGCCCAAATCAATCATCACAGCTAAAGCTTTATCACGTTCTTCTTTTGTAGAATGCCTGAGAATGTAGTAATAATCACAGAGTTGCCTAAGTCCTATTCCTTCTTCGAATATGTGACGGTTTATATGTATTAGAGAATAAACTAAGTTAAATTGAATTGTCGGATAAGTAAAACCCACATTTGCATCCACATTCCCAAATTGTTCCTTGGCATTTTCTTTGAAGAACTTTTGGAGCTTTTTGTTCTTAAACGGATTATACATCCATGATGGTCTGAAATGCACCTCTACTTCAACGTCATCAAAAAAAGCACATCCAGAATGGACATAGTCTATATTTCGAATACCAATATAGTTATTTCTTAGTTTTGTAACTGTGTCTTTCTGTGTTCCATCCACCCATATATCAATATCACCACTCTGCCTAAGTAATGGTTCTGGATATAGCTGTGCAACACCTTGTCCTTTCAATACACAAGTTTTACAATTCCAATGAGATAAAATTCCAGAAAGCATCTCAGCCCGTTGGTTTACAATTCTGTTCTGCTGCTTGATCTGCTCTGACAGCCCTACTGCCTCACAGATAGCAATTCTATCAACGCCATTGACCTTGATACCCTTAATTGCATCAAATACAATCCCGAAAACAGCCTGCTTTTCCGCCTGCTTTAAAACCTCACGGAATTCACTAGCAGATAAAGAACTAGTATATGGCTGGTTTGATAATGCACAGCGAAGTATCTCGAATAGTTTTTCCATTTCTACTAACAGAATACGACATTATGCATTCTTCCTTGCAAAAGTTCTAAATACCCAACCTCGAACACTATTCGGAAGCATTAACTGAATGATGAAACGCTGGATATAGTTTACGATATATTCCTTGCGGGTTATCATGCCCTTCTCCAGCATCAATTTCTTGATGCCAATTTCGCTATCAAAATATTTCTTGCCACCACGTCTGGCATATTGGTCTGCACCACTACGCACATTTACAGCCACATCAGGAATATTGGCGAATTGACACTTCGCCATCATCATGCGAACCCACAAATAGTAGTCCTCATTCCAGAACCAGTCCTGATAATTACCAGCCTTTAGAACTGCCTGTTTACGGAACATTACAGTTACATGATTCAAAGCACAACGGCTCTTCATGAATTCATAAATCTCATCATTCGAAAGAGGCACCTCACGCCTACCGACGATATTATCAGGCGAATCAATAAACTCTGTCATTTGACCACCAACAATATCGCACTCAGGATGTGCTTCGAGATAAGCAAGTTGTTTCTCAAAACGGTCATACAAGCAAATATCATCGCTATCCATACGGGCGCAAATATCATACTTGGCATTCTCTACTCCAAGTTTCAGAGCATTGCCAAGACCGCCATTCTTTTCTAATCGAATGACGTTCATCACATCTGGGTATTTGCTTTCATATTCATGCAACACCTGCTGTAACCCTTCAGGTACAGAGCCATCCTGTACCAATACTATCTCATTAGGTTTCACACTCTGATTCACCAACATACTGTCAAGTGCCACCCTAACGTACTCCGGTTTATCGTTTTTATATACTGATGTACAAACGCTAAATTTCTCCATTGGTATTTTTTAATCCAGACAAGACTGCAGATATTGTTTGCTTTTTTCTGCTTCCTTGGCTATTTGTTCATTTACTGGTGCATAATCAATCACCTTCTCCATTCTATCTCTCAAATCACCAAACTCTTCACACATTCTGCCGCCTAATCCAAACTGGTTCAGAAGAGAACTCATCTTCTGCTTATTGCTATCACGTACCAGAGCTACAAACTGCTTATTGAACTTGATTGACATCACACAGCCATGGAAGGTATCCGTGATGATGTAACTTGCATTCTTCATATATCCAAGAACCTCGAAAGGATGTGGGATTACTGTCTCATCACACCACGGGAAATAGAAACATATCGATATTAATTTCTTTCCCTTTTCTTTAGCAAACCGCTTGATGGCCTCAATCTCTTCCTTACCCTTAATACGATTTGGATATGAATATACAATGATATAATCCTTTTCCTTGGGCACCTTGGCATACTTCTGATAGTCAAACATCAGTACTGGATCAACATTATATGATGGCTCCCTACCAAGTAAACTCTTAACCACTTTGAAGGAGTTATCATCTCTAACTGAGATAGCCGACATTTTACTCATTGCGTTCGCTAGAACATCCCTAACTCCAAATTTATCAACGACCTCAATTGTAGTAGTACCAAAAGAACCAGCATACGAAACCACCTTTTTGGCATTTTTCACATCGCCATACAACTGAGTGGTGAAGCCATAACTGCCATGTTGGTTGAAGTTAAACACCTCATCACTACCTATCACAACAAGGTCATATTCATTGAACGTATGCTTATGAACACCAAGTTCTGGCAAGTACTCTTTATCAAAACGTTCATAATACAACTTCTGGTATTTCATTCTTCCCAAAGAAGAAACAATAGCATTCCAGTTGAAATAGCGTTTTATGGCCATACCAACAAGATACTTCAAGTTTCTCTCCAACCCGGGCAGTTGAGGGCCTGGTTCTATGTCAATGAATTCACACTGATGCCCGAAAGATTCCAATGTAGCTTTTAATGCATACGCCTGCAGGAACGAACCATAGTTCCTTACATGCTGCATAGATAAGATACCTATCTTCATTATTAATCTGTAAAATGTGGTTTCAGATGATTTCCGGCATTAGTATGAATTATCTCGCCTGAGATACATTTACTGGCATCACTCAGTAAGAAGCAAGCCACTTCTGCCACCTCCTCAGGCAAGAAAATTCTGCCTGATGCATTATCCATATACAAATTGCCATCCGATGCCTCAGCATAATCTTTGGTCATGTCGCTCTGTGTCACCCCTGGCGCAATACCATTAACTCGGACACCTTTCTTATAAACTCTTCTGGAAAGAGCCCTTACCAGACTATTTAGCCCAGCTTTGGTCATACCATACGGAATGTCGTAACAGATATCTCCTGTCTCAGACGTAATTAGCAGCAACTGTGCTCCTTCCACATTCGCTTCCCCCTCCTTCATTTCGAGAAATGCTTTACAAAGAAAATAATTACCTCTATAATTGATGTTGAACTGCTTGTCAAAATCATCAACCGTAACATTCTCAAAACTTCCTTCATGGAAACTAACACCTGCGTTGCTCACCAAACAATCAATACCGCCCAATAATTCTTTGCATTGACTAAGATAGTTCGCACAGCTGTCCACATCGCTAACGTCATACACTATATAATGGGCTTTTTCTAAACCCAATGCTGTAACTGCATTCTTCAGTTTGTTTTCATTACGCCCAGAAATCACAACCGAGGCTCCTTCTGCAACAAATTTCTTTGCCATAGCGAGCCCTATACCAGAACCTCCTCCTGTCACTACAATACGCTTCCCTTGCAAGATGGCACCACTACTTACGGACTCCACTTTCACGGTTACATGGGCATTTGGTTGTTCTGTAAGTATAAAACGTGCAACTTTCCTAATGATACGTTTATATCCCATATCTTTTTATAATCTGATGTCTAATGCTTCTGCTATTTTCTTTGCTTTATCCGAACCAATGGTGGCCCTTATAATGTCCTTGCTATGCCTCATTACCTCAGATTTGATATCTTTCGGTCGACTCAAATCATAGAAGTCATAGATCTTTTTGGCATCTTCGCTCATTTCCGAAAACACTTCAAAAAGAATAGGCTGCTCCGAGTTATCATCCATAAACAGTGGCAGGTTCTCATCGAAAGTTTCCTTGTCATTTGCAGTTAGATACTTGAAACCGCACTCTTTCACCCAACCTTCTGCCTTCGTATGATGTCTGGCCGTTGTATGCAGGTCGCTGTTCTCATTACGCCAAATGCCATTATAGTAGAATTCCTCGCCACCATGATTGTTCAATAGCAATATCCTTACGTTCTTCTTAATATGCTTAATTCGAAGAGCATTCATATCGTAGAAGAAAGAGAGGTCGCCAATAATCATAAAGCTCAATGCATCAGTTCCCATCGACTGCCCAAGCAGTGAGGAAAGACATCCGTCAATGCCATGGGTACCAATGTTGGCATATGCTTTCACATGAGGCTGCAACTTAAAGAAATTGGTAATTCTAATGGCGTCGTTGATACTCATGTTAACAATTGATCCTGATGGTATGCGCTCCACCACATTTTTTATGGCATAGATATTACTATACTCAAAATCAGGATACTTAACGCTGTTGCAGTAATCTGTAAGCATAGTATTATAGACACCATCATTTTTTGATTCGTTATCTTTCGTCATGAAATCAAAAAATTCTTCCACACGACATTCAAAGATAGTTGTCAGCCCTTTAAATGCATCTATCACGTTTCCGTCTGGATCAATAAGCCAATGATCAAAAGAGCCTGTGAACTTCCTGAAAATCTCCTTCATGCTTGAAAACATATTATAGCCGAAGGAAATAATAATATCCGGCATTAACTCCTTGAACTTGGCATTCGTAACGTAGCGTCCATCCATACAAACACATGGATTCCATGCATTGGGATTATCAATATTCGCCAAGTGATCAAAAGCTAGAGAGCAGTTATATTGTTCGAAGAACTTCTGTATACCCTCCTTTAGAGATTCCGGCACATGGCTGTTTTGCCCGCTGATAACAAGAATACGCCTACACTCTTTAAGCTTTTTCTTCTTATCTTCCCAAGCAGCAAAATCTCGACCATATTCCAATCTATCATATTTCACAGCATCAACTAGCGTCTTCTGGTTGAACGAAACATTGTACGATACCATCGGGATATTAATATGAACTGGGCCGCTATCATGGTGCATTAGTTCAAGCAATGCTTCATTCACCAGTCGCTGGCAGAAATGGAAGTCATTGTTATTGTTTACTACAGGCAGGTTTACCGATTTCTTCACATGACGGTCGTACATTCCCACCTGATCAATCATCTGGTCTTCCCACTGGCCAAGCTGTGCAGGATCTCGATCGCTTGTCATAATGAGCAGCGGAACCCTCTGATAGAAAGCCTCTGCTACTGGTGGCCAATAATTACACGTGGCCGTCGAGGATGTGCACGACAGCACTACTGGCGCATGTAACTGTTGCGACAGGCCTAGGGCAAAATAGCCCGCACTTCTTTCGTCCACCACCGAATAGCACTCAAAGAAAGGGTCTTCTTCCACCGAATGCACAAATGGCACATTTCTGGAACCTGCTGATAATACACAATGTCGTATATTGTATTTCTTCAGCAAGGCAATGATAATTTGGTAAGACTTTAATTCTGTATACATCGTTTTAAATTTATATTTTTTACATTATCAGCTATTCCTATCCACCATTCATCTTATAATCCTGACATCTTAGGTTTGACAAAGCCATATAAACATCTACCTTATTATTGAGAAAGCAGGAAAAATATTACAGTTATTCGAC
Source organism: Xylanibacter brevis ATCC 19188 (assembly GCF_000621725.1). Taxonomy (GTDB): domain Bacteria; phylum Bacteroidota; class Bacteroidia; order Bacteroidales; family Bacteroidaceae; genus Prevotella; species Prevotella brevis. Next base: position 7,329 of record NZ_JHXM01000028.1, on the reverse strand, counting down.
TTTTGTATTTATTAATGTTTTCTTCTTCTTATCCTTCTATAAAGGTCGATATATGCAGGTATAAATACGTTTACATAGCATATACATTTAAGAATATAAAGAATATTTTTTTGTTTTAATGCGACCAATAAGACCTCAAAAACATGAGCACACTTGATTCTATAACGATTATACATAGAGTATTTACTCAAGACCGACTTCATCTCACAAAACCACTCACGCTTTCTTTTGACTATGTTCTCTAAATTAGGACGATTTGTTATATCATCTCCATGAACTTTGACCAAATGTTCGTTTAGTACCCCTATCTCATACTTCTCCAGGAAATCAACAAAGAACTGCAATTCTTGATGTCTAAGAAGTTGGGGGTTAAACATCGGTGTATTCATCACACATGCTTTTTTGCCTAAAAATGCAGGGGTTCCTATTCCTACTTGGCGCAGCAGAACGTTAAACTGAAGGTTATCACTAGTATATGGCGATCCTTCCCACGTTTTCACTCCATTATAGAAAGAACTGCACAAACAGACACAAGCATCAAATTCTGGATGACTTTTCAAGTAATTGACTTGTTTTTCTGCTTTTTCAGGCTCCCACTCATCATCGTCGTCCAGAAAACCTATATAATCTCCAGTTGCAGCCTTAATACCAACATTGCGAGCGACAGCTCCGTTAATATGTTTATCTTGCATGATAAGCCGGACACGGTTATCACCCTCATATATCTTTAATGCTTTTTTTACTTGTGTTGTGCATTCATCGTCGGGATTATTATCATTGACAACGAGAACCTCAATATTAGGATATGTCTGATTCAAAACACTATTGACTGCTCTTACAAGGGTATCGCAACGTTTATATGTTGGTATTATACAAGATACCAATGAATTATCTATCATACGAATAATATCTTTATAAATTATACTATTTAATTGCCCGATTAAAAGCCTTATTTCTTAACGGCAGTTTTCACTTTCACATACAGTGTAGGAAACAGCACTCCTACATAGCCTATTATAAAATATACAATTGCTTTTATAATGCCTTCCCTTTTCACGCTATACCTGAAATGGATTTTAGGTGAATTCATAGGGTTATGTAGTATCTTCCACCTTTTAGATAATGGTATATCTTTATTACAGTATTGAGGAACAAAAGAGCCATGCCTGTCTGCAATTCCCACATATTGGGGAGTGAGCACAACTTTATACCCCTTCTCCCTGACTTTATAGCCATAATCAAAATCACCACCGCCATGCAAGAAATGCTTATCTATAAAACCAACCTGCTTATAAATAATATCTGGAATCAATACCAGGTTACCATTCATATTCACCACTTCCTGCAATTGCCCGTTAGGTGGGATAAGTTGCTCATCTTTCGTTTGTCCACCGTAAGAAACGTTACCATCATGCCCTTTAAAGGCACCTGTTACAACTACACCATTCGTAATGGCTTTAAACATTATCTCCAAAGCATCAGGAAAAATATCAGAATCATCATTATACCATAGGTAATAATCATACCCCTCTTGGGAATCAACTGCTGTCTTCCATGCGAGATTCATCCCACCACCCCAAAAGAGGCTTCCATTGCCTTCAACAATTATGACTTTCGGGAACTCATTTCTTACGGCATCGGCTGTTCCATCAGAACATCCATCATTAGTCAAATAAACATCAAAAGAGTAATCTTCGCCCAACTCCTCTATGGCTGCATAAAGAGAACGCAAGCCTATTAATGTTGTTTCACGACGATTGAAAACTGTAATAAGTACTGCAACCTTAACCATCTTATTAATTATGTAATTTGAGAATCGGTTCTAACCCACCATCATAGGATTCCGTATGCGATAATCTACTTATTTTTTTATTATATTTCAAAACAACCGTCAAACAGAACAAATATAGCATAAAATAATGCATCTCATTGATATGGAACGGTCGTTGCATATAATCCAGGAATAATATACCAGAAGCGAACATAACCTCCTTTTTCTTCCTGTATCTAATAACAATATATAACAAAGGGAAATAGGTTATAACAAAACCTACAACACCATCTTTTGCCAAGATCTCGTAAGGATTATCAGATATCGTATTACCGCCCATAGTTTCAAATTTCCGACCGCCTTGGCCAAAAACAGGTGACTGTCTAAAAATCGCCTCGGCATTATCTGATTGATCATATCTTTTTGACTGGATACGGTCGCCAGAGAACCTTTCAACAGTATAATACATGAAGTCTGAATTACTAGACAAAGTTCTGAAAGTAACAAACAAGAAAGGAACAACTATTAAAAATGCCAATATCATTGACTTTATCTTCGTAGAATAGAAACACGCAAAGTATATCGGGAGAAGCACAAAATAAGCTGCCGAGAAAGTAAAAAAGAGTGAAATAATAAGAATTACTTCGAGTCTCCTGTTGTCATCTGTCAACTTATTAAACAGCAAAGCAAACATTCCCCAAAAAGCGAATGCGCCAGGTTCATCAAAAAAACCGCCCACACGCATAAAATTCCCTAATACTTCATTAGAACATGTAATTCCATAAAAGCGGATTGCACCGAGACCGCCTTCCGAAGCCAGTGACATAAATGGCTGGAGGATACCTATGAATACAAGTATAAAAGCTACTATACCTAAAACGCCTTGTATAGTTAAAAATTTACAATAGACGCCCAAATATTTAAAGACAGCATCCTTCCATTTAAGCATTAATAAAGATAGAAATGTCAATAATATAAAGAATATTCTTGTAAAATAAGATGTGTCATCAAACAATAAAAAATAAAATAACCACCCTGCGCTTTGTAATATCATAATGAATATTACATCATTCGGAATGCCCTTTCCCTTATGTTTCAAAAACATACAATACACAGCAATAATAGCAAAAAAAGCTATACACAATATTCTTTCATCAGGGAAACCAAAGAATTTATATAACACATAGGGGTACATACTCAATTGCATAAGCAGAATAATCAAGCTTGGAATCCCTATTCTTCTTATTAAACTCATATTTAATTTTTGGACTGTTAATTATTGATTATTTTCCGATGCTCTTTGCATCATTATTAATTTCACGCATATCATTAGAATAGAATCATTCCCCTAGCATTTCAAATCTTTAGGTTGTCTGTACTTGTTTTCATGATCGTCTTCTTGTTTTAAAAATCTTACCACCTTCGCCGGATTACCAGCTACAATACAATCAGGTGGGACATCTTTCGAGACGACTGAGCCTGCCCCTACCACAGAACGTTCACCTATAGTAACCCCTTTAAGAATTATGCTTCGAGCTCCAATGAATACATCATCACAAATTTTTACTGGAGAAATGCCCTTTTTATCATTATTATTCTCCCTTCTGTCATTCCAATCAACAGGATGCGAATCCGTATCCGTTATCAAACAACCAGATCCAATAAGGACATTATTTCCTATGATTACACTCTCACATGCGCATATTGAGCTCCCAGAGATTCCAACATTATCACCTATAATAATTTTGCTTTTGGGGAAAGAAATATTAAAAATACAAGGTTGAAACACACCGATTGTGTTACTCTTTATTGTATTATTGCACTTAAAGTCTTTGCCTATCTTCAATAAGCCATTTCTTTTATTTGATAAAAAATTATTCTTAATAATTCTGATCCTCCCTCTTATTTGCCAACCTTTCCTATATCTTATACCACTAATATAACAATACCAGATAGATGGTATAATTATTCTAATAATTTTTCGAAAGTTATTCATATACTCTATTTAATGACCGTAAATATTTCGACGTTATAATTACCGCAAAAAGTTTTTTCAGCGAATTAATAGTCCATATAATGATATTATAGCAACTTGTAGATATTCATTAATGCAATTGAGTTAGCTACTTTGTCGTGTCTCTGTAGAGCTTCCTTCCTTATGATGGTATTATTAAAGGTAGGAGATGCTCTAAAAAGATCACATATAGCATAAGCCAACATCTCGATTTCTTCGAAACGATAAAGATAACCACAATTTCGATTAGGGATGATATTGGTGATTCCGCCAACATACGAAGCAACACATGGCACACCTAACATCTGAGCTTCACACAATGAATTCGGACTATTTTCTATAGATGAGGGACTTACAAACGCATTGCAACTTAGATATTCATGCTTCATCTCTTCCGCATTTAGTGGACCAAGAAATGTTATCTTATCGTCAAGACCTAATTGCTTAATCAGAGTCTTGATAAAACGACCATATCCAGAATAGCCATATATACCACGAAGTGTATTATCATGTTTTGTTATTTCCCGGCCTCCTACACGGACGGTTAAATCTGGGAACTCTCTCATCACCAGTGGCAAAGCCTTTAGAAAAATATGGAAACCTTTAATAGGATAATTAGCTTGGCTCAGAAACAAAGAAAATTTTGTACATGTTTCATAACTCCAACGGCCGGAATAGAATTCATCTCTTAAAGTTTCATTACAGAAATGATATTTTACATTAGGATTGATTGCCCACACATGAGCACGATCCCAATCTGTCCTACCAATTACATGGTTTACCTTTTTCAGAAGTTCGACTTCAAACTCGCCTCTTTTCTTCATCCGCTTGGCATCATGAATTATACCTCCACCTTGTAACAAATCGCCCAACGTAAGGTTTTGACAAATTGTTCTCACGTTGAGTCCGTAATTGTAGTATTTATAGATAACTGAAGTTAGCCCCTGGATTGATACTATCACCTTATCTGCACCACATTCATCCACAAATGCCAAACCATGCGAAAACTCAGTTCCATGAATATGTACCACATCAGGATTCAAAGCATCGTAAATTTGTCGCCAGTACTTACGATACTCATCATTCTTTTCCAGGTTTCCTTTGCCTAAAGGGAATAGGTAATATCGAATCTTCCTACCCCTCAATTCTGTGAGACTATTAACATTCTGACATGGGGTTGCAACAATTAGTTCTATGTCATATTTCGCCAAAAGTGAATTGGCTGCAGCAAGCATCCAACCGCCAGAAGATTTGAAAGAAGACTGACCGTTGAGAATAGCATTTGCCTCAGGAAACACGATATTAGTAATCCAAAGAATCTTCATCTAATTTGTATAAAATTAATACTTCGCAACACTTAATATTCGTTGTTTTATCTTAGAGATTGTATTCCAAAAGGATACCACCAGGTATTCTTTTCGTTGTCTTATGATACTTGTAATAACCTTAATACAGGGGTCGTTAATACCTAATCTTGCGGCCTCTGCTATAATACCACTTACGTATTCATCTTTTCTTATTACAGTGCCTCTTTGAATAAGATTTCTATAAAGACGCTTCAACCGATATTCACAAAACGCCTTGCTTACCATTTCATTATTAATTAACTCTGGCGATAATAAACCCTCAATACTTTTGAAAAGTAATAGCCAGGATTCATATTTCATTTTGGCATTTGAGCTAGACCCTGTACGAGAGATATAATTGTAACATACTATATCAGAAGAAAGAAAGGCTTTATTGTTCATTGAGGTTGCCAATTCTATCAACATCAACATATCTTCGTTTTGCGTTATTTCCCTTGGGGTGTTCCAAGCTATTTGCTCAAACAAGTTTCTTCTAATCAACTTTGCAACAGGACCATCTGTTGTCTTTACCGTAAGTAGAGCTTCTATGTATTCTCTTTTTTCCAAAAAGCCTTCAATCTGATGCTTAAAAATCCTACCATTTTTGTTTAAAGCTCCACATATCAGGTCGGTTTCATCATTTGCTTGGGTTAGCAGGAGTGAAATGCCAGTGCGTGTCACTGTATCGTCACTATCAACAAACATCACCCAGTCACCATGAGCCTTGCTGACTCCAAATTTACGGGAAGCACCTGCTCCACCATTTGGCTGATGATAGACTCGTACTCTACTGTCATTTAATGCAAGTTCATCGCATATCTGAGCAGTTGCGTCTTTCGAACCGTCATCCACAATTATAACCTCATAGTCAGAGTATGTTTGTGATAGAATACTCGCAACGCAGTCCTTAATATAATTCTCCGCGTTATATGCTGGTATTATTATCGAAATAGTTGGGCTGTTTTCCATCATTTATGAAATTATTGATCATGTAACGTAAACTGTCAATTTTGACGTTCAGGCTTAAAAACAGCCTTTTAGGGCAGCTATCGCTACCTGAAGCGTCTAAATCAAATTAAACTTTATTATTTTTTAATACCGATGGTCATCGGTAACATGTTTTCATAATCTGTTCTTCCTTGCATGATTGCCTTGAAGAATTCCTTAAAATACTCCAGCGTTGATACGCCACACATCTTACACGTCTCGATAAACGTGTGGTAGATAACTGACACTTTAGCACCAGCATGGCTGCCAAAAGTCAGCGAGTTTTTGCGCTCTACAGTCATAGGGCGAAGCGTGCGTTCTGCAAGTGAGTTGTCGATGCAATAACGGCCATCTTTTATGTATAGGAAGAGTTGATCCCAGAAGCTCTTTAGATAGTTAAGAGCCTTCTGCATTAGGTCTCCTCTCATACCATTTCCGTCTGCCAAAAGTTTATCTAACCGCTGCCGTATCTGGGTGATGATTTTGATCGTCTTTTCGCCTTGCCTTTCTTGCCGTATCTGCTCTGGAGTAAGATGCCTCATCCGATACAGTTCTTCCAAATCATACAGCCGTCCGATATTCCTGATAAAGTATTCGGCTTCTTCATCCTTACCTTGCTCAAGAGCATATTTAAACTTGGCTCTTGCATGGGCAAGACAGCACAGGTGATCCACATCCACCAGTTCCTTGTCCAGATACATATAGACATTGAATCCATCCGACTGGAGAGCATCTATCTCGGTCTTGTCAAGGAATCCACGGAGCACCTTGCGACCACGGCTTCCGTCATCGTAGAAGTAGACAGCTATCTTAGCTTCCTTGTTTACCATGCACCAGATGTATTTCTTGCCGTACTTACCGGCTACCTTCACTCTGCACCATGTCTCGTCGCAGTTTACAACAGCACCCTTGGCCAGAAGCTTCTCCTTCAGGATTGGAAGCACCTTATTCAGATACTCTGATCCTTTAACAAACCAGTTGTATACGGTATTGCGGCTGACATTCATCTTATTGTTAAGCAAGCGCACCATCTCGCGGTAAACCGGAGTGTTCATGTGGTACTTGTTGAATACAAGATTGGCAAGCAGCGAGCATGAGGCGTGAGTGCCTGGGATGCGGTCAATCTCTGCTGATTCCTCTGCTTTGGGGAAGTAACCCTTGCGCATCACGCCCTCCTTATCCTTGTAGATAATCATCTCGTAATCGTGCTG
>NZ_JHXM01000027.1 GCF_000621725.1 Xylanibacter brevis ATCC 19188 | reverse complement strand
GTCTTGTAATGCACTCTGACCAGGGGTGGCACTACCAACACCTGATGTATCAAGAACTGCTCAAAAAACATGGTATCGTGCAAAGCATGTCCAGAAAAGGAAATTGCTTGGATAATGCAATGATGGAGAACTTCTTCGGTCTGATGAAGAATGAACTGCTATACATTAATCAGTTTGACTCCGTAGAGGATTTTGAGCAGCAACTGAAGAAATATATTCTCTGGTATAACAATAAAAGAATAAAATTGAGGTTAAAAGGAATGAGCCCGGTACAATACCGAGCTCACTACTATAGAGAGATTAATAATTAACGATTAATTTAACGTCCAACTTTTCGGGGGCACTTCAGATCCGTTATGCACTTCTTTTGTTTGTTCGTAAAAAAGTATGTTCGTTTGTTCTTTCAGTCGCTTCGCTTGGTGAAAGCGGCAGAGCCGAGCGATTATGTCTTTTAAATCCGTTATTATGTCTTTACCCCCTCTGTTATTGTGTCTTGATGTTGCGCGGATGGTGTTCCAGGATCTCGCGCCGCAGGCTCTGTGTGGAGATGTGTGTATAGATCTCGGTGGTGCCTATGGACTCGTGGCCCAATAAGGCCTGTATCACCCTTAGGTCGGCACCACCCTCTAGCATGGCCGTGGCGAAAGAGTGGCGCAGGGTGTGGGGCGAGATGACCTTATGGAGGCCAGCGGCGGCAGCCTGCTCTTTGAGCATGATGAGAATCATGGTGCGCGTGAGGTGAGCACCACGACGGTTCAGGAATACATAGTCCTCTTCACCCGGCTTGATGTTCAGCGACTGGCGCCACGGCAGGTAGTCCTTGATCTCGTGGAGCGCCCGCTCAGAGATGGGCACCAGGCGCTCCTTGGAGCCCTTACCCATGATGCGCAGGTAGCGCTCGTCCTCGTAAAGGTCGGACCACCGCAGGTTCACCAACTCTGACACACGCAGACCGCAGGAGAACAGCACCTCGATGATGGCGCGGTTGCGATGGCCCTCGGGCTTAGAGAGGTCGATGGAATCTTCCAGCTGGTCCACTTCGCTGGGCGTCAAGAACTCAGGCAGATGTTGTCCCAGCACGGGCGACTCGAGCAGTTCGGTGGGGTCGCTGTCCAGATAACCGTCGAGCACCAGGAAGCGATAGAACGCCCTAACGCCACTCAAGATGCGACACTGCGACCGTGGCCCGATGCCAATGTCGTGCAACTGTGCGGCAAAGGCCTGCAGATGGTGCAGTTGCACATCGACCACACTGATGCCTTCGCCCTGCAGATAGCCCAACAGCTTCTGCAAGTCGCGACGATAAGCATCGAGCGTATTAGGCGACACGCTGCGTTGCAGTTTCAGATAGCGCTGATAGTCAATGACTATCTTTTTGGTCATCTCATCGACTTTCATCGCAGCAAAGTTACACTTTTTCCGTGAAAATCATCCTCTTTTCAATTATTTTATTTACCTTTGCAGCCATAGGCTGCTGTGCTCACTCGTGCATGGCCGTTTTGTTGGCGCTATAGCATTAGCAAGTCAGTGGCCTTGTCGAGACAAACCACAAAAGAAGATGAAGATTCAGATTATCAATGGACCCAACCTCAATCTGTTGGGAAAACGCGAACCGGGCATCTACGGTCAGCAGTCGTTCGAGGACTACCTGAAGACACTGCGTGCGCAATATCCCGATGTGCAGATAGACTACTATCAGAGCAACATCGAGGGTGAACTGATCAACAAAATGCAGGAGGTGGGCTTCGACTACGACGGCATTGTGCTGAATGCCGGTGCCTATACGCACACCAGCATTGCGCTGCAAGACTGCATCCGCTCGCTGAAGAGCCCCGTCATCGAGGTGCATATCTCTAATGTGCATCAGCGCGAGGAGTTCCGCCATAAGTCGATGATCTCGTGCGCCTGCAAGGGTGTGATCTGTGGCTTCGGCATGAATAGCTACCGTTTGGCCGTCGAGGCGCTGAAAGCATGACGATAGACGAGTACATACTGAAGCATATAGACCAGGAGCCAGAGTATCTGTACAGGCTCTACCGTGCCACCAATATATATATGTTGCACGGACGCATGGCCAGCGGCCACCTGCAGGGACGACTGCTGAAGATGCTGGTGCAGATGATACGGCCCAAGAACATCCTGGAGGTGGGCACCTTCAGTGGCTACAGCGCCCTGTGCATGGCCGAAGGACTGGAGGAGGGCGGCAAGCTCTACACCTTCGAGATCAACGATGAGCAGGAGGACTTCACACGGCCGTGGATAGAGAACTCGCCCGTGGCCGACAAGATTGAGTTTATCATTGGCGATGCCATCAGCGAGGCCCCGAAGCTGGGCGTCGTGTTCGACATGGCTTTCATCGATGGCGACAAGCGCACGTACAAGGAGACCTACGAGATGGTGCTCTCGATATTGCGACCTGGCGGTTTCATACTGGCCGACAATACGTTGTGGGACGGCCACGTGGTGGATCCCGCCTACGCCAAAGACCAGCAGACCCGTGGCATCGAGACCTTCAATGACTATATAGCCCAGGACGACAGGGTGGAAAAGGTGATACTGCCCCTGCGCGATGGACTGACATTGATTAGAAAATGCCCCTAAGTTCTTGGACGAGCCAAGCGGCAAAGCCGAGCGAGGGGGCTGGGGGTCTGAACAGGCGCAGACTCCCTTTCGAAATATAAACTAAAATGGGCTGATAAACGCTTGTTCAGACCCCTGTTCCCCCTAACTTAGGGGGCCTAAGAATTATGCAAGAAACAAGACAGAACAAAATAGCAAGACTGCTGCAAAAGGAGCTGAGCCTGATCTTCCAGGAGCAGACACGTGCCATGCACGGCGTGATGGTGAGCGTGACCCGCACAAAGGTGTCGCCCGACCTCAGTATTTGTACGGCCTATCTGAGCATCTTCCCCTCGGACAAGGGCGAAGAGATACTGAAGAACGTAGAGAAGAGTGCATCGCAGATCCGCTATTCGCTGGGTCAGCGCGTGCGTCATCAGCTGCGCATCATCCCCGAACTGCGCTTCTTTATCGACGACAGTCTGGACTATATCGAGCGCATCGATGAACTGTTGAAGAAATAAGAAAGTGAAACGTGAAGAGTGAAGAATAGGCTATTGTCGCATGAACTTTCCTTTCTACATAGCTAAGCGCTATATCTTTTCGAAGAAATCTACCAATGTCATCAACCTCATCAGCGGCATCTCTGTGCTGGGTGTGGCGGTGGCAACCATGGCGTTGGTGGTCACGCTGAGCGTGTTTAATGGGTTCAGCGACTTGGTGGCAACGCTCTTTACGGCTTTCGACCCGCAGATAGAGATCACACCAACACAGGGTAAGACGGCACCTGCCGACGACCCCGTGCTGACAGAGATTCGCCAGTTGCCGCAGATTGACGTGGCCACCGAGTGCGTAGAAGACCAGGCGCTGGCCATCTATAACGGACGGCAGGCCATGGTGCAGATCAAAGGCGTGGACGATAACTTCGACCAACTGACGCACATCCGCGAGATTCTGTTGGGCGACGGCACCTTCGAACTGCATGCTGCCGACATACAATACGGCATCATGGGCGTGCGACTCGCCGACCAGTTGGGCACGGGCATCTACTTCGACCAGCCCTTGCGCATCTTTGCGCCCCGCAGAGAGGGGCAACTGGACATGAGCGACCCGGCCGAAGGATTCGTGGAGGATGAGCTTTATTCGCCCAACTGCGTGTTTGAAGTGCTGCAAGGAAAATATGACAGCCGGTATATACTGACCAGCATTGGCTTTGCGCGTCGCATCTTCGACCAGCAAGGCATGATCTCATCGCTCGAGCTCCGCCTGAAGCCCGGTAGCGATTTCGAAAAAACAAAGGCGGAAATAAAACGTATTGCAGGCGACAACTACCAGGTGCTGGACCGTTTTGAACAGCAGGAGGACACGTTTCGCATCATGAAGATAGAGAAACTGATAGCCTATATCTTTCTGACCTTCATCCTGCTGGTGGCTTGTTTCAACATCATCGGGTCGCTGTCTATGCTCATCATCGACAAAAAGGATGATGTACAGACGCTGCGCAACCTGGGAGCCAACGACCAGCAAGTGTCTCAGATCTTCCTCTTGGAAGGTTGCCTGATCTCATTTTTCGGCGCTTTCATCGGCGTCTTGGTGGGCCTGTTGCTGTGCTTCCTGCAGCAGCAGTTTGGCATCATCGGCCTAGGCTCCACCCAAGGTTCGTTCATCGTGGATGCCTATCCAGTGAGTGTTCACCCCACAGACGTGGTGATTGTGTTCCTGACGGTCATCGTGGTGGGTTTCCTCTCGGTGTGGTATCCCGTGCACTACTTCTCGCGCCGACTGTTGAAGTAGGCGTTTATCCTAATAGTTTTCTGGTGTCTTCAAGGATGGCGAGCAGCTCATCCATCTTGTTGGTGCGCAACATGGCGATGCGCGTCTGACGGAAGTTGGGTATAGCCTTAAAGATCGGTGTGGCTGCCAAGTGACGACGGGTGTGAAGAATGCCTCGCAGTTCGTCAATGCGCTCCACGTTGATGCGCAATTGTTCTTCAAGAACATCTAGTTTCTGGTTGAAATCGAAGGTTTCATCGACAGTTCCGTGGTCCAGATAGTCGCGTATCTCCTTGAAGATCCAGGGGCGGCCGAAGGTGGCTCGACCCACCATCACAGCATCTACGCCGTATGTCTCGAAGGCACGCTTGGCCTCTTCGGGCGAGGTGATGTCGCCATTACCAATGATGGGAATGGTGATACGGGGATTGCGCTTCACCTCACCAATCAGGGTCCAGTCGGCTTCGCCAGTGTACATCTGAGCACGGGTGCGACCATGGATGGTCAGGGCCTTGATGCCACAGTCTTGCAACTGCTCGGCCAGGTCGGTGATGATGAGCTGATCTTGGTTCCATCCCAGACGCGTCTTGACCGTGACGGGCAGTTTGACAGCATCCACCACCTTGCGTGTGATCTCCAGCATCAGTGGAATGTTTTGCAGCATGCCGGCACCGGCACCCTTGCCTGCCACCTTTTTCACCGGACAACCGAAGTTAAGGTCGATCAGGTTGGGGCCTGCCTGTTCTACAATCTTGGCAGCCTCGACCATTGCATCGACATCACGACCATAGATCTGAATACCTACGGGGCGCTCTTCGTCGCTGATAACCAACTTCTGCTGGGTGGTCTTTACGTCGCGTATCAAGGCCTCGGCCGACACAAACTCAGTGTATACCATCGATGCCCCAAACCGCTTGCACAGCAGTCGGAACCCAATGTCGGTCACGTCCTCCATCGGTGCCAGGAACACCGGCTGCGAACCAAATTCAATATCTCCTATTTTCATCTTTCTGTTATTATTCCCTTTTATGTTCTAATGATAGCTGTTGCGAAGCAACGTAAGCTCATGTCTCTTTTTATCTTCAACGACTATACGAACCACTCTCTTCTATTTCAAGAGATGATAAGTGCCGCCTGCCATGGCACGCACCACGCCCTTCATCTCCATCTGGAAGAGCAGACCGGTGAGTTGACCTATGGGTATGTGTGCCTTAAGCGACAGATGGTCCAGCTGTAGGTCACCGATGGCGTGCAGCACGTCAACAACCGCCTGTTCTTCAGGCGAGAGGTTGGGAAAGAGATCGCGCTCGATACCCTTATCGTGAGCCTGTTTCAGCTGTTGATCAGACTGCCATCCCATGAACGAGACAAAGTCCTCGGCGCTGGTGATGAGCTGAGCGCCATTGTCGCGAATCAGGTTGTTGCAGCCCTCACTATAGGGTGCTCCGACGGGGCCGGGGAAGGCAAACACCGAACGGTTGTAGTCCATGGCGATGCGAGTGGTGATGAGACCGCCACCCTTGCCTGCACTCTCCACTAAGATGGTGGCATCGCTCATGCCCGCCACGATGCGGTTGCGCTTCACAAAGTTGATCTTGTCTGCCCGGGTCTGCGACATATATTCTGTGAGCAAGCCTCCATGCGTGACCATCTGCTTGGCCGTGTCGCGATGGGCAGCAGGATAGAGGTCGTCGAGTCCGTGCGCCAGCACGCCCACCGTCTCATAGCCGTTCTCCAGCGCCTGCCGGTGGGCATTGATATCCACGCCATAGGCCAAGCCGCTAACGATGAGCATATCGGGACAAAGCCTCTGCAAGTCACCGATGAAATGGCGTATCAGGTCCTGACCGTAGGTGGTGCAGTGGCGAGTGCCAATCAGGTTGATGACCCGTCGCTGGTTGAGCGGTGCCGAACCCAGGTAGTACATGATGATCGGCGCATCGGGACATTCGCAGAGTCGCTGCGGATAGAGCTCGTCGCCCAGCATCAACGGTTGGATGCGGTGCTTGGTAATGAACTCCATCTCCTCGGCCGCACGTGCCAGAGGCAGCGACCAGTCCTTCAGGTTCTCAGCCAGACGGTCGGTGCAGTCGGGAACCACCTCCTTGATATCGTTGCGATGGTCATAGACAGCCTGTCCGCCTCCCAGTTGGCGATACAGCTGCAGCGCCGTCTGGAAGTTGAAGCCCGTCATGCGGGTCAGCGCAATCGTATAATATACCTCCTGCTCGTTTGCTAAGCCCCCTAAGTTAGGGGGTTGGGGGTCTGAACTGGCGTTCTTCTTATATCTCTCCATATATTCTCTGATGCTCTTAATTACATCGTCAATATGATTTTCTACTTCTTCATTTCTAAATCGTAAAACATTTATTCCATTCTGATTTAAGAAAGAAGTTCTATCCTTATCCTTTTGTTGATTCTCGGGAGTGTCATGTATCTCACCATCTATCTCTATGCACAGTTTAAGTTCTGGGCAGTAGAAGTCAAGGACGTAAGGGCCGAATCCGTGTTGTTGACGAAAGCGGAACCCGTCTAATTGCCTTTTGTTGAGATGCTTCCACATGATGCACTCCGAAGGTGTGCGGGAACGACGGAGTAATTGCCGGTATTCCTTGGTAACTGGATGGTTTGAGTATCTCATGAATCGGCTGGTTGTTCAGACCCCCAACCCCCTAACTTAGGGGGCTAATGAATCTCTGGAAGGCTGCGTCGTAGTCCTCGCTATTGCCCAGACGACCATTGACGAGACACACCAGTTCTATCTTGCCACGGAAGCACAGCTGTTCGTCGCTGGCGCGGTAGATGTCCTGATGGAACACATACTTGATGCCCTCCTTGGTCAGGTTCAGTCGTGAGATAAACTCATCATCGGGTCGCAGGGGCACCTTGTATTGCAGTTGCATGCGTGCCACAACGGCATCCACGCCCTTGTTGTGCATCTCGGCAAACGAGAGGCCGCACTCTTTCAGGAAAAGGTGGCGCGTATGTTCGCAGTAGTGCACATACTGAGCATTATTCACGATCCCCTCAATGTCGCATTCGTAGTCACGAACCTCCATGCGTGTCTCAAAAATGTATTTCATGTCGTCAAGTGTTTATGCGGATGCAAAGTTACAAATAAAATCTTTAAACCTTTGACATTTTAAATAAAATGAGTATCTTTGCAGCATAAATATTTGTTACTTAAGAAAATGAAACTACACTCGAAAAAACTACTCTTTGCTATGCTCTGCCTGTGTTCTGCCGTTGCGATGGCTCAGAACAAGGTGCTTGTCTATTCTCCCGATCCGTCAGCTGGTCTTCATGTGGCCTTACAGGAAAAACAAGGATGGAAACATCTGGGCCAATTGTGTGGCAGCGATTACGGCACGTGGGGTCCCGAGAAAAAGATGCATCATCCCACCGTTTGTCGCGCCGATGATGGAACGTGGCGACTGGTTTTTCAAGTAAACAACGTGACACCTTGTGTTGCGGTGGCCTATGGTCGCGACCTGGTGACCTGGCGCCCGCAGGACTATCCCCGCATGCAGACCAAGAACTGTCTGGAACCAGTGGTGCGCGCCGCTGGAAAGAACTTCGAGATACAGTATGTGAGCGAGGGTAAGCACTATCGTGTGAAGGCCGAGGCCGATTTCCGCCATTTCTCTAAGGAAGAACTGCTGGCAGACCATGAGCTGTTTAAGGTGGAGCGCACCAGCGCTTCGGTGGATGGCAAGAAGGTGAAGGGCCAGGTGTTCGACCTGAACGATGCCGAACTGCTCGCCGTTCGTGAGCATTTCACCAACTTATCCATCGATGGCGGTTTGTCGGCAGAACGCATGTACGACGATGCTAAGACCTTTGAAAAAGTGCTGGACAAGGACGATCCCACCGTCTTCGGTATCCTCGACGTGGATCTGCGCAAGGAGAAAACCATCAGCGACAAACTGATAGGCATCTTCTTCGAGGACATCAGCTATGCTGCCGACGGCGGCCTTTACGCTGAACTGGTGCAGAATCGCGACTTCGAATACTCTGGAAAAGACCGTCGAGGCTGGCATGCCACCACCGCTTGGCACGCCTCTGAGCCTATCCGCATAGCCACCACCTACCCGCTTTCGGCCCAGAATCCCCACTATGCCATCCTGCAAAGCGACACCATCGTGAACGAAGGATGGGACGGCATCGCCGTGGAACAAGGAAAGAAGTATGACTTCTCGATGTTCATCCGCGGTCAGAAGTTGTTCCAGATAGCCCTGTTGGCAGAAGACGGCAGCGTGATAGCCCGCTCAGAGTTGAAGTCAAAGACCATCGACTGGCAGCGCTACGAGACCACTCTGGTGGCTCAGACCACCTGTAAGAAGGCCCGTCTGGCCGTCATCCCTATGGGAAAAGACGAGGTAGCCGTGGATATGATCTCGCTGTTCCCCCGCGATACGTTCAAGGGTCGCAAGAACGGTCTGCGCAAAGACCTGGCCGAAACCATCGCAGCCCTGCATCCTAAGTTCGTTCGTTTCCCCGGTGGATGCATGAGCCACGGTCAGGGTCTGGACAACATCTACCACTGGAACCACACCGTGGGCCCGCTGGAGAACCGCACGCCCGACATGAACATCTGGAACTACCACCAGACACGCGGCCTGGGCTTCTACGAATACTTCCAGTTCTGCGAGGATATTGGTGCCGAACCGCTGCCTGTTTTGGCAGCAGGTGTGCCCTGTCAGAACTCCGCCAACAACGCCGAAGGCTTTGGTGGTCAGCAGGGTGGCATCCCCATGGCCGACATGCCAGCCTACATTGACGAGCTCTGTCACTTGATAGAGTGGGCCAATGGCAATCCCGCCACCAACAAATGGGCCAAGATGCGTGCCGAGGCTGGTCATCCGAAGCCCTTCAACCTGAAGTATCTGGGCATCGGCAACGAAGACATCATCTCTACCGTCTTTGAGGAACGCTACGAGATGATCTGCAAAGCCATGCGCGTGTTGCATCCCGAAATTAAGATTTGTGGCACGGTAGGTCCCTTCCACTATCCCTCAGCCGACTATATCGAGGGCTGGGATTTTGCCAAAAAGCATCCTGACTACCAGTACATGACCGACGAGCACTACTACGAATCAACAGGTTGGTTTATGTATCATCGTGACTATTACGACAACTACGACCGCAAGGCGCCCAAGGTTTATCTGGGCGAGTGGGCCGCATCGACCAAGGTGAAGCGCCCCAACCTGGAGACGGCCCTGGCCGAAGCGCTCTACCTCACCGACATCGAGCGCAATGGAGATGTGGTCGAAATGACGTCTTATGCCCCCATGCTATGCAAGGACGGTCATTCAAACTGGAATCCCAACATGATTTACTTCGACAACACCACCGTGCGCACCACCCCAGCCTACGAGGTGCAGCGCCTGTTCTCTGTGTGCAGTGGCGATCGCTACATCAGCAGTACGCTGAAGCTGGACAATCAGGATCTCGACTATCGTGTGGGAGCCAGCGTGGTGCGCGACTCTAAGACAGGCAACCGCTACCTGAAGTTGGTCAACGCACTGCCCGCCACCCTGAAACTCACGGTGAAAGGCATCAAGATTCCGCAGAACGCCAAGTGCTATCAGTTCACGGGCAAGGATGTGGAAGACCAGCAGGCTAAGGCCGAGTATATGGAGGTGACCGACCCAACCATCCTGCCCCCTTATTCATTCAGAATCATCAAACTATAACTTTAAGATATGAAAACAGCTACTTTACTAACAGTAAACCTACTGCTTGCTGCAGCGACAGCAAACGCACAAGTCAATCTAAACATTGATGCCCAGCAGCGTGGACCCAAGATCAGTCCTACGCACTACGGCATCTTCTTCGAAGACATCAACCACGCAGCCGACGGCGGACTCTATGCCGAGCTGATCCGCAACCGTTCTTTTGAGGATGGACCGAAATACGGCGCACCAGCCGATATGCAGGCATGGTGTGTGGATGCTGTGTTCCCTTCGGAGATCACCAGCGAACTGATCAAGCCCAGCAAGAAAGTGAAACTGCTCAGCACTGCTCAGCACCATGCACTGAAGATGAACATCAAAGCCACCACCGAGGCACCTGCCTTCCTGGTGAACGAGGGCTATTGGGGCATCAATGCCGTACAGGGCCGCACCTATCGCCTCTCGTTCTGGGCTATGGGCAAGTATAAAGGCACCATCAAGGCCCGCCTGCAGGCCGACGGCAAGACGGCCACCACGGGTTCTGCCATCTATGCCGAGGCTGTTGCTACGCCTACTGCCGAGACCCGTGGCACCTGGCGCAAGTACACCGCCACCCTTCAGTCGGATGCCAACGATGCCAAGGCGCAGTTTGCCTTGGTCTTTGACGGTGCAGGCACCCTCAGCGTGGATGTCGTCAGTCTCTTCCCTCCCACCTTTAAGAACCGCGAGAACGGCATGCGTCCCGACTTGGCCAACATGCTCTGGCAGATGCATCCCAAATTCATGCGCTTCCCTGGTGGTTGTTTCGTGGAAGGACAAGAGAACCCCGAGAATGCCTTCCACTGGGAAAAAACCATCGGCTCTATCGAGGATCGCGAGGGTCACTGGAACGTGAACTGGGGCTATCGCACCACCGACGGCATGGGCTTCCACGAGTATCTGCAGTTGGCCGAAGACCTCGGAGCCAAGCCGCTCTACGTGGTCAACGTTGGATTGTGGCACGGTGGCAAGACGGCTGTCGAGGATATCCAGCCTTGGATCGACGAGTGCTTGGCTGCATTGGAGTATGCCAATGGTGATGTCACCACGAAATATGGTGCGCTGCGTGCCAAGAACGGTCACCCCGCACCCTTCAACATTGAGTATCTGGAGATAGGCAACGAGAACAACCAGCCCGACCAGAACCAGCAGAGCGACCGTTACTACGAGCGCTACGACAAGTTCCGCCAGGTGCTGCGCGCCAAGTACCCCAACATCAAGCTCATTGGCAACGTGGTGGCTTGGGGCGACGACAATCCCAAATGGGAGAGCGACCTCGAGGTGGATCTGCTCGACGAGCACTACTACCGCAATCCTGCATGGTTTGCAGACGCTTTCCACAAGTACGACAGCTACGACCGCAAGGGCCCGAAGATCTACGTCGGCGAGTATGCCGTGACCAGTGGTTTTGGCGACCTGGGCAATATGAATGCTGCTCTGGGCGAGGCCGTGTATATGATGGGCATCGAGAACAACAGCGACATGGTGCCCCTGAACTCTTACGCCCCTATCTTCGTCAACGAGAACGATGCCAAGTGGCGTCCCGACATGATTCGTTTCAACTCCAGTCGCGTGATGGGCACACCGTCTTACTACGTACAGATGCTGATGCCTCAGAACATTGGCACGCAAGTGGTAAAGGTAGAACAGGACAATCCCTACGAGGCCAAGCGCCTGCAGGCGTCGGTTACGCCCAAGCGCAGTCGTGCCGGCTTTGCCACATGGGCCACAAAGGCCACGTTTAAGCCCAACGAAGAGATGGAGCGCGTCAGTGGTGAGTGGAACTTCGACGACGGTATGGTGGCTCAGCGCAGCATGCGCGAGCAGTGTGTGGCCATCGAGAAGCGCATCATCGACGGCGACCACTACACGCTGAAGTACCGTGCTCGCAAGGATAGCGGCCGCGAGGGCTTCATCATTGTCTTCAACTATGTCAACGACCAGAACTACTGCTGGGTGAACTTCGGTGGCTGGGGCAACACACAGCACGGCATCGAGCAGATCGTAGGCGGCAGCAAGATGCAGACCGACACCAAGCGTGGCCGCATCGAAGAGGGCCGCTGGTACGACGTCACCATCGAGGTGGCTGGCGACAATGTGAAGGTATGGCTCGACAAGGAGCTTATCTTCGACACCATGCTGAAGCACGACACGTCGAAGGGTCTCTTCTCTTCGGCCACCATCGACGAGAACACTAACGAGCTCATCGTGAAGGTGGTGAACACCGGCGACGAGGCTACCACCGCAGCACTCAACCTGAGCAACTTCTCGGCCAAGTGTGCCCGCGTGATTCGTCTCTCTGCCAACGATGGCATGGATGAGAACACCCTTCAGCAACCCACTAATATTCATCCTGTAGAGCAGATTCTCTCGCCTGAAAGCGCAAAGAAAGTGCTGGTAGAAATTCCTGCATACTCTCTCAATATCATCCGACTCAAACAGTAATAATCTTATATAGTATGTGCTTATGAATATCAGAAAGATGATGCTGCTGGCCGTTCTCTTTGTGGCGGGCCAGATGCAAGCTCAGGAAGAGCTGAAGGTATGTGGACAGAACGTTCAGAACTATTTCATGACGTTGGATCGTGGACGTACTGATCCTACGAACGCAACATGGTCGTCGCCTAATAGCTTTTATAACACAGCAGAGGGTTTCAATAAGAAGACTTCTATGTTGATTAGTGCCTTGGCTCCATTGCAGGCTGATATCTATGCTTTCAACGAGGTGGAGTGCAAACCAGAGGTACTTCCTTATCTGGCCCAGAAGATGGGTGAGGCAAATGGTTATACCTATGCAGCTGTAGCTGATGGTTTGGATTACGACACGAGTGATCCCAACAATGCCAGTGGTGTGATCAAGTCTGGTTATATCTATCGTACTGATAAGGTGAAGACCTATGGCGAGAACAAATCGGCAGCTATAGGATACAGTTATTATATATATCCTAACCAGATGCGTATTCAGACTTTCGAGTGCATACAGTCTGGCGAGCGTTTCACTTTGACAATGAATCATTTTAAAGCTGGTAGCACAGAAGATGATATGAGCAAGCGTATAACCAATATGAGTGCTTTGCTTCAGGCTTTCAGCTTGGCGCTCGACCCCGATATCCTGGTGATGGGCGACTTGAATAGTCAGATGGGTGAAGAGTGTTTGAACATGCTGGTGAATGCCGGTTATGAAGAGCAGATTCTGAAGTATGACCCCACTGGCGCTAATGTCTATTCGCACTGCTATGGTGGTGGTGAACTCATTGACCACGTCTTCGCGAATGCTTCGATGGCTGCTCAAGTGACAGCTGCTCAGGTTTATCATATTGCCAACTATTGTTCTTTGAGCGATGAAGACAAGGCATATTCAGACCACGATCCTTATATGGTAACACTGAGCCTGGATAAGGACGCCTATAAGCCAGACCTTATCTACTACACTAAGGCTACCAGCGTAAGCACAGACAAAGAGTATCTGATGGTATGCGACTTGAATGGCGGCTTGAAGGCTGCTAAGCCAGTGCCTGCAGGTAAGGATTATGATTATCTCTACACAGAGTCTGTTACTGAAGAGAATGGTGCTATCGCCCTCGCAGAATGCCATTTCGCTTTTACCTTTGAGGATGCAGGCAACAATACCTATTATGTAAAAGATGCTAATGGGCGTTATGTCTATCAGAATAACAATGGCGGCAGCTATTATGCCACGGTTGCCGCAACCACCAACATATCTTTGGCTCAACCTTTCAGTGTCACACTGCAAGGCGACGGAACCTTTAAGATCCTGAACACAGTGAGCAACTGCTATTTCCAGGGAATGGTTTACAACAGTACCACTCCTGAGTTTGCTCTCTACGATCAGGCACGTAACTTCCGTTACATGCCTTGGCTCTATGAGAAGAGCGATGGCAAACCAACTTCTTCTATCACAGAGATTCCTTCATTCAGTCAGCAGAGCATGACCATCTATGACCTGCAAGGACGTAAGGTTAGCACGACGCTGAAGTCTGGCCTTTATATCATGAATGGAAAGAAGGTATTGGTGAAGTAAGGACGATTACTTGTCGAATATAAAACAGGTGCAAAGTTTGGCAGATTGAAAGATTCTGCTTAACTTTGCACCTGTTATGTTATGTTTATGAAAGAACAGAGGCTGAAACGGATTTTAGCAGCACGCTTGTTGTTGGCAGTGTTCCTGCCCATGTTGCTGCTGACATCTCTCCACAGGCACGACTTCGCGCAATTATCGCACGAAGACTGTGAAGCTTGTGTGAACCATGTCTCGCACTCAGGCCACCTGTCAACGGCAGCCTTCTCGCTGCACGACTGTGTCATCTGTCAGTTTACCAGCATCAGTTATGTCGTAGCTGCGGCTGTTATGCTGGCTGTTCTTGGCTGTGCTGTCTTTCGTTTTCATGCTGTCACCAGTGTTGCCTGCGTGATGCGGGTTGTCAATAGGTGGCATGGTAGGGCGCCCCCGTGTTGTTTCTGAACCATTCATGAGACTTTATTTTAATTCAGAAACAACAAACAACAAAACGATGAACAGAAAAACTATTTTCCTGTCATTGTTGTGCTATGGCTCAACGATGACAGCTCAGAATGCATCCGACTCTTCGGACGTGTTCTATAAGCACTTGAAACTAAACGAACTGACGGTAACAGGTGTTACCGGACAAACCAAGCTGCGCGATATGCCAGCACCCGTAACGCTGATACGCTCAAAGGAACTGCGTGCCTCTGTAGGTACGAACATCATCGATGTGGTGAGCCATCAGCCTGGTATGGCACAGTTGACAACAGGCAGCGGCATCTCGAAACCCATCATCCGCGGTCTGGGTTATAACCGTGTGCTGGTGGTCAACGACGGTGTTCGTCAGGAAGGTCAGCAGTGGGGCGATGAACACGGACTGGAGGTTGACGACCAGGCAGTCAGTTCTGTTGAGATACTGAAGGGTCCTGCCTCGCTGATGTATGGCTCCGATGCAATGGCAGGCGTCCTCATCCTACATAGTGCGCCTACACTGAGCGAAGGACATATGCGTGGTAGCGTCACTTCTGGCTACCAGACCAACAATGGTATGTTTGACTATTCGCTCAACTTTGCCGGCAATCAGCAGGGCTATGTGTGGAATGTGCGCTACAGTGAGAAACTGGCTCACGAATATAAGAATCCCGTTGATGGCTATGTTCCCGGCACACAGTTGCACGATCGGGCTGCCTCTCTCTTGTTGGGCATTAACCGTGAGTGGGGACATTCACACCTGAAGTGGGATGTGTTCCATCTTACGCCCAGTATGGCGGAGGGAGAACGTGACCCATTGACTGGTGAGTTGGAACATGAATATAACCTGAAAACCTATCATAAGGCACTGCCTTTCCAACAGGTGAAGCACTATAAGGCCACCTGGGACAACGCGCTGAACCTGGGAAAGGGTGAACTGAAGACCATCATTGCTTATCAACAGAACAAGCGTCAGGAGTTTGAGGACAGCAGTGTTGATCCAGAACTGTATTTCCGCCTGCACACCCTGACGGGTGATGTGCGTTGGGTGCAGGATATTGCCGACTATAAAGTGGCTGCAGGTGTGGCCACCATGTATCAGAAGTCTGAGAACTTGGCTGAGGAAGCACTGATTCCTGCCTATCATCTTTTCGATATCGGCGGTTATGGAACCGTACAGAAAACCATTGGCCAGTGGACCATGAGTGGTGGTCTGCGTGCAGATAATCGTCACATCCACGACTATGGCAACTTCAGCGGATTTACGGGAAGTATTGGTTCGGTGTATCGCGTTTTAGAGACTGCCGACCGCTCGTTGAACCTCCGTTTGAACATGGCGCGTGGCTTCCGTGCGCCGAACATGAGTGAACTGGGTAGTGATGGTGTGCACGAAGGTACCATCCGCTATGAGGTTGGTAATAAAGACCTGAAGTCGGAGTACAGTTGGCAGGGTGACCTTGGCATAGACTACGAAGGTCAGATGGTATCGGCACAGTTGAGCCTGTTTGTGAATCGCATCGAGAACTATATCTTTGCTCACCGCATCCCGCTGGTAATGGATCCTGCCTATAATACCTATAGCTACACGCAGGGTGATGCTGTGCTGAAGGGTTTCGAGACACGTGTCGATTTCCACCCCATTCACCGCATCCATTTTGCCAACTCCTTCTCGTATGTTGATGGCCGACAGCTCCACCAGCCTAAATCCTCACGCTACCTGCCTATGATGCCGGCTCCCCGCTGGACTTCAGAGTTGAAGTATGAGATTACGCACTACGAGCACCATTTCACCAATAGCTACGTGGCTGTGGGTATGGATTGCTTCTTAGAGCAGAATCATTTCTACGAGGCTGACGACACGGAGACGCGCACACCCAGCTATACCTTGTTTAATATTAGTGCAGGTACAGACCTGAAGTTGGGCGGAAAAAAGGTGGCTGAGCTCTATCTCACGGCGCAGAACCTCTTCAACCGAGCCTATCAGAATCACCTGAGCAGACTGAAATATACCGATGTCAACGTGGTAACGGGACATCAGGGCATCTATAACATGGGACGTAACATTACCTTCAAGGTGGTAGTGCCCATCTTTATGTAATAACAGGAATGGAAGCAAGCGAATTGTTTCAGATATGTGCAGAACTGGCTATGACCGACCCTTCGGGGCCGGCCATACGTCAGATGCATGAGCTGTTGGTCCTTGCTTCTGCCGAAGGGTGTCGCCAGCAGGGTGGTACCTTTGGTAACCTTTTCTCACAGATAGACTGGGTTTGCAAGCAGTTGCATGTCAGTCGTGCAGAGACACAGGCCATCCAGACGGCTCGTCGCCATTCCAATCTGTTGCAGTTGCCTACTGCCGACGACTGGCTCTACGACCTTCGAGCTGTGGCTCGCTATGTGTCGCGCGTCTTCCTGGCCGACATCCCCGGCTCGTTGCTTCGCCTGCTGCCCGCCAACAGCAAGCCGCAGTCTGAGCATTTGAAGGTCAACAAACTGTATATCCGTTGCATTGTACGTTCGTTTGACGACCATATCATCGTTGCCGATGCCGATGAGGGTGAACTCCACATCGACTATGCCAACACTGAGGATGGTCGCGACTTCGGCTATCTGAAAAAGGTGCTGCGCGAGGGTATGCAGCTCAACTTGCTGGACTGCCATGTCGATGCACAGGTCATAACGCCTCAGGTCATTGTCGTTGAGCCCGATTTCCTATTGGATATCTCTTCACTGGCTGCCTGTTTCACTGCCTATGGCCATCACCCCTTGCTTTATACCGTCAACCGGTTGAAGCCGCAGTCCAACACGCAAGCCACTCTCTTGGGAAACTTCGCAGGTACGGCGCTCGATGATGTTATCCATCATCCCGACGTCACCTTGCAACAGTCCTTGCAGCGTTCCTATCGAGAGCAGGCCGACCGCATTCGTGCTTGTGAGGACTTCGATCAGGAGAAGTTTGAACAGGCGGCTGCACAACAGATGCAGAACATCCGTGAGGCGGTGGCGGTGTTGGCACCACAACAGGCTTTGCTCGAGCCTTCGTTCATCTGTGAGCGACTGGGATTGCAGGGACGAGTCGACCTGATGACTGCCGACATGCAGTTGCTGGTGGAACAGAAGTCGGGTAAGAACATGAAGATAGAGTATCAGAGCCACGATGCCCACGGCATGCAGTTGGAGAACCACTACGTGCAGCTGTTGCTCTATTATGGTATCTTGCGCTATAACTTCGGCAAGAGCGACCGTCAGGTGGACACCCGCCTGCTCTATTCCCGCTATCCCGCAGCCAAAGGTCTGGTTGTGGTCAACTATTATCGCACCTTGTTTCGTGAGGCCATCCGCCTGCGCAACCAGATTGTTGCCACCGAACTGCTTATCGCCCGCGATGGCTTCGGACGTATCCTGCCGCTGCTCTGTGCCGACGTAATCTATAAGGATGTGGCGCGCGATGGTTTCTTCCACCGCTTTGTGCTGCCCGAGGTAGAGCGGCTCACCTACCCGCTCGCACGGCTCACCCCGCTGGAGCGGGCCTACTTCGAGCGCATGATGACCTTCGTCTATCGCGAACAGCAGTGCCAGAAGCTGGGCGTCATCGAGGGACAGGGCGGCGCCACCAGCGACCTGTGGCAGATGCCCCTCAGCGAGAAGCGCGACACGGGCAACATCTATACCGACCTGACCGTCGTTGACCGCCAGCGCTCGGCCGACGATGGCGGCTACGACCTGCTCACGCTGCATCTCGCGGCTGAAGCCCTTCATGCCCCCATCAACTTCCGTACGGGCGACATGGTCTATCTCTACCGCTACACCGAGCAACCCGATGTGCGCCAGAGCATCCTCTACAAGGGGGTGCTGCAGGACATCAAGAGCCAGCAGCTGGTGGTGTTGCTCAACGACGGACAGCAGAACCCCGACACGTTTCCGCTGTATTCCACCCATTGGGCCATCGAGCATGGTGGTAGCGATGTGGGCACCAACAGTCAGATACGTGGTCTCTATCAGTTTGTGACGTCGGCCACGCCACGCCGCCAACTGCTGTTGGGACA
The DNA here is from genome assembly GCF_000621725.1 of Xylanibacter brevis ATCC 19188. GTDB lineage: Bacteria > Bacteroidota > Bacteroidia > Bacteroidales > Bacteroidaceae > Prevotella > Prevotella brevis. The sequence goes on along the minus strand of NZ_JHXM01000027.1, from coordinate 2,322 downwards.
GCGCCAGCCCGAGGCCAACACCTCACTGTCGCTCACGCAGAGCTATCATCCCCACTACGACGACATCCTGCTGCGCGTGAAACAGGCGCGCGACTACTTCCTGCTGGTAGGCCCTCCGGGCACCGGCAAGACATCTATGGCCCTGCGCTTCATGGTGGAAGAGGAACTGAAGACGGCACCTGCCGACCAGTCTATTCTGCTCATGGCCTACACCAACCGGGCGGTAGATGAGATTCGCGCCATGCTCAGCGATGCCGGTCTGGCCGACAACGAGCGCATCCTGACGGGCACCACGTCGATGATGCAGGCACGCCCGTTCCTCATGGCTGGTCGCCACTTCTCCATAGCCATCATCGACGAGGCCTCACAGATTCTGGAGCCCAGCATCATCGGTCTGCTCAGCAACAGCGCCATCGAGCGCTTTGTGATGATTGGCGACCACAAGCAGTTGCCTGCCGTGGTGCAGCAGACGGCCGAACAGGCTGCCGCGGACAACGACGCACTGCTGTCTATCGGCCTCAGCGACTGCCGCCAGTCACTCTTCGAGCGCCTCTACCGCTGGGAACAGCAGCAGGGCCGCACTGCCTTCGTGGGCACCCTGAACCACCAGGGACGCATGCATCCCGAGGTGGCCTCGTTCCCCAGCACCATGTTCTACCACCAAGAGCACCTGCAGCCTGTGCCACTGAAGCACCAGTTGGAGGGTGCCCTCAACTATACGCTGCCGGCACAAGATGCCTGCGACCAGCTGCTCAAGAGCCGCCGCATGCTCTTCCTGCCCGTGGTCCCTGCGCAGCCGTGCCTCTCGCCGAAGTCCAATGCCGACGAGGCCCGCGTGGTGGCCGACCTCCTGCGCCGCATCCGCCGCTTCTATGGCGAGCAGTTTGATGCCCAGAAGACCGTGGGCGTCATCGTGCCCTACCGCAATCAGATAGCAGCCATCCGCCAGGCCTTGGCCGACGACCCTGCCTTTGCCGATGTCACCATCGACACCGTCGAGCGCTATCAGGGCTCCCAGCGCGAGGTCATCATCTATTCGTTCACCGTCAGCCGGCGCTACCAGCTGGACTTCCTCACCAACAACAGCTACACAGATGCCGACGGCAGCGTGGTGGACCGCAAACTCAACGTGGCCCTGACGCGTGCGCGCCGCCAGATGCTGATGGTGGGCAACCCCAACGTGCTGCAGTCCAACCCCCTTTTCGCCCAGCTCATCGCAAGATTTTCCTAGAATTGTTTTGCAGGAACGAAAGTTTTTCGTACTTTTGTCCGCGATTGTGAAACTATTAAACCAATTACTATCATGAAAAAAATCAGTTTGAAAGTAGCTGCCGTTTTGCTCTCGGGCGCGTTCCTGTGCAGCTCTTGTATCGGTTCTTTTAGTCTGTTCAATAGCTACGAAAAGTGGCAGTGCAACATGACCAGCAACAAGTTTGTCAATGGTATCGTAGGTCTGATCCTGCAGCCCATCGTCGGTGGTGTGTGCCTGTTTGTAGATGCCGTCGTGCTGAACACCATCGAGTTCTGGACGGGCAGCAATCCCATGGCTGTCAACACCATCCAGCAGGTGAAAGGACAGGATGGCCGCTACTATGCCGTCAAGACCCTGAAGAACGGTTACGAGGTGAAGGCGCCTACTGGCGAGGTGACCTACTTCATTCACAACGATAAGAACGACTCTTGGTCTATGCAGCAGAACGGCATCACCAAGGAACTGTTCCGCTTCAACAACGATGGCACCATCGAGGCCGTGCTCCAGAATGGCGAGAAGATGACGGTGACCAACGACGAGGCTGGCCTGCAGAAAGTACAGGAAGCAGTCTATACCGACAACTTCTTTGCTTTGAGATAAGAGAATCATCCCCTACTCGCCCCTTAACAGGGCGTGAGACAATACATAACAGTGCCACTATTCGCTCGGAATAGTGGCACTGTTGCGTTTATAAACTACGTCATTGGTTATGCTATAGTTAAACTCTTGAAGCGAATCTAGAGTCTAGAATAAGTAATTCTAGAGTCTGGAATGCACGCATCTAGACTCTAGAACCGAGCGATCTAGACTCTAGATGCACTGCAAAAGTGGCACTATTGCAACATAAAAGTGGCACTATTGCAACATAAAAGTGGCACTATTGCAACATAAAAGTGGCACTATTGCAACATAAAAGTGGCACTATTGCAACATAAAAGCGCCGCTATTCGCGTGGAATATCGGCGCTATAAGTGTTCGATAGTCGTTATCGTGACTCCATTTCCCTTGCTGTGTCCGCCAGCATCACCAGCGGTCTTTGGTGATGATGTCGTCAGACCATCGATGATCCT
>NZ_JHXM01000026.1 GCF_000621725.1 Xylanibacter brevis ATCC 19188 | reverse complement strand
AATGGAATAGACCGGTTTATCCTCAACAAACTTCAGTTTCATAAACGTATACCCGTTGGCAAAAGTCTTCTGGTGCACATAGTAGGCATTCTCCTCAAAATTCACCATCTTAACGGTCCTCTGATTCTTCGACATGAAGATAAATACGTCACCATTGCTGGTGTTGAGATGATGCTTGTGTTTTACGATTTCAAGCAGCCTGTGAGCGCCACAGCGCATATCATTGATATCGGGTACGAAATAGAATTTCTTCAATCCGGAAATGGTCAGCATACCACCTCCAATCTCTCAATCAGATGCTTGAGCTCAGTGAAACTAATTCCCGTCTTCACAATCTTCATCCCATCAGGGAACTTGATGCTGATGGAGATCTTTTTGCTGATGTTAGCCACCCGGTCAGCAGGATACTTAAAGGGATGCCTTACAGGATCATGCACCTTACTCTCCTCACTAACCTTTGCTGCTTCTGACTGAATCTCCGCCTCTTCTTCAGCGGGCATTCCAGTCACAGTTATCGGATAAACCTTCTTATGCGTCTTTCTGTACCACTTGTCGAAAGTCGGGAAGTCAACTCCGTGCTTTGTGCAGAATTCCTCTATCGAGATATTCTTCGGGAGGCCCTCAGCCTGGTACAAAAACCAAAGGCTCTCAAAATCTTTACTGCTATATACCATTTGTCTCATTCTTAAAACGAGCCCAAAGGTATCATTTTCCCATTTCATGCACAATACGTCAAAATTGACAGTTTACTCATGTAACTATTAAAACGCACCAGCAATAGCATGCTCCAAGTACCACTGCGATGTTGCTCTTAATTTTTCTAATTTAACATCAACATCAGAGTAACAAATATGCTTTATTGAGGGTGTATCATCCATTTCTATGAAACGATCTATCATGTCGACCTGGGATAAGATGGATTCCAGACGCATGTCAGCAGATGTTCCTTGACGAACAGAATAAAAATCTTTCTTGAAAACTAAAGATAATACTGTACCATGGAAAGACGTTGTAAAGACACATTCTGCATTCTTTATATATGCTAAGAATTTTTCTGGATCGGCTAATTGGTCATACTTTTTACTAAACAAAGGACTTGTATCGTTAACAAGTATCATAACTTTAGCGCCTATCTTCTTTGCATACGATGCAGCCATTCTTTGAACTTTTTTATGGTTGGCCAATTCATAAACCACAACATACTTTTCCTTCATAGGATTACGCAAATCTAAACTATCGTAAACTATTGGCGAAGCAAGAAGTGTTGGGTCAACGTTCAAATATACCTTTTTATCTGTCAATGGTTGGAGAAGTTTCTGAAGTTGAATCTCTCTTACTCCTATAGAATACAACTGCTTGAGTTTGGCCCTATACTGCTGTTTTTCCAATTCATTTAATTCTTTTGATCTATTGCTTGCGGCATATGAGAAAACTCTGCATTTAAAGCCATCTCCATAATATGGACCGTCAAAACAATTGTTTGTAATTCGTTGGTTCCAAATCTGATCACTACCTAGTAGAACGCAATCAAAGAACGACATATCATCCTCAGGTGTGTAAGGATAGAAGCAGAAATACTTCTTCATGAAATTCATGAAATTTGCAGTTCTTCTTTTTCTAATACCATCGAAAAACTTCGAAAAAACTCTATCTGGAATACCACTTCTTAACCCACCAAATAAACACCATCTCCATGTACGCTTACCTGTATAGGTTTTCATGTGATATTCTGGTGCATAATCTATTATGTATACTTCATGCCCCATCATCCGCAAATGTTCTTGCATAGCGTAGGCTTGAATCATTGCACCATAATTCACTGGAAAATGAAATGTTATTATACCTATTTTCATATTATCTCCTTATTAGTCTTATAATTCTTAACACAAGTGGGCACTTCGATAATAAGTGTTTTATCTTACTCGAAGAATCTTCTGCAAATTGGCGATATGTTTTTAATGCCAAATTATCGTATTCTGGTGTAGTTATGGCCTCTATAATTATTGGTTTATCGATAACAATGTCCAATAGCTTTGATTCTATTTTTTCAAAAGATTCTTTATCTTCTACCCGATAGTAATCTATGTTTGCTGCCTCACATAGATTTGAAATTGCGCTATTAATCTGTTGTCCAAAATGTCCAGCTGCAGCCACGTAAGCATCTGCTCCTATACCAAATGCTTGCGATGCAGGATGGCAGTAGTTACGGAATTCTGTTCCGCGCCCATTATTGACAACAATCAGACGGATGTTCTTAGGTATTTTCTTGTTCAAAAGAATATTTGAATCATAGTAAAATGTAAGATCACCAACAACTCCAAAAAACAATTTTTCAGGATTAGCGAGAGCTGCACCTATATGGGAAGACACACAACCGTCAATACCAAAGCCGCCAACATTACATACGGATTCAACACCATCAGGCAAGTTGAAAAAGTCCCATGAACGGAGGCTATTCAAAATACCAAAATGGATTTGAGAATTTAAGGGAAGTTTTGGCGATAGTTCTTTTGCTATCCAGATATTACTGAAAGGTATCTCAGGTAAACGGTTGTAGAAATCCTCGGATTCTTTATTACAATTATTAAAGAACGACAGAGACGTATTTACATTGTCATTCAAATACATGCTGAAGAAATCAGATTCTTGCATTTTGAATACATTTGTCAATTTCTTAAAGAAATCGACATAGGCCCCATCAGGATTAACACGCCAAACTTCGTTAACTCCAATTCTAAGGAATGTATAATAATCACCGGATATTTCACCAAGGTGAATCAACAAACAGGCTTTTCTATTTTTCGATACATATCTCTCCTGACTAAGAACTAAGGACATATTAACCTTATACTTGCCACTGTAGCCACTTGTATGGTCACATAATACAACTGCATTATGGTTTGAACAGAAATCTTCTATTGTTTTTGTCTGTCGCTCTGTAAATTTTGGGTGGGAACCTATAAATATAAAAATATTCCCTTGTGGAAGTACAGGTCTGTCTTTTGCTGATGTTATTGTAGGAATAAACCTAGCATTTGGCAGTTCCTTTACTGAAAAATCCGTACTGTATGTTGTGCAGACATTTATAAGTATAGGTTTTCTAACATTCAACAAGATAGAAAAGGCCTCATTGCAGAGAACAGTCTGATTCCACTCGTCTTCTCCATCCTTAATGTTATCAAACTGGTATGATTTGTATACCATATCTATTGGTGAATGTGCCCGATCTGTTACCTGTGCACGTAGATGACCCACCGATGCCAAAGAGACACTTGAAGTAATAACAAGGATAGGGATATTGCGTTCATAGGCATAAGTCAATGCCGCCATATAATTTCGAGAGGCTGTAGCACCCGTGCAGGATAGAACTACTGGTTCGTTGCTTTTCTCGGATATACCAATAGCCATATATGCAGCTGCACGTTCATCGACACATGAGTACATTTCGAAAAATGGATCATGCTGCATACTGCCTACAAGCGCAAAGTTAGTTGCGCCCGGAGAAACAACGACTTTTTGGATTTTGTACTTCTTAAGGAGATATATGATTATCTGCTTGTTACGTTCACTTGTATAGTAACAACCAGTCTTATATCTAAGTTCTTCATATTCCTTTTCTATCTGATTCATAATAAAACTTCAATATATTGTGGTTTGTCACTAATTACCAGTTTTTCTTTTATATTGTCAATTCCATTTATGTTAACTCGATGACATTCCCATCCGAATCTATCTGCGACATCACGAATAACAAACAATGATTCATTATTATGTATGGTGAATAATACAATATTGCCGTTAACATGTCTGTTGCCCAACATATTCATATCGTAAGAAAGCTCATCAAATGAAAATATGCCAACATGAAGTTGTTTTCGTGCTACAACAGAGGAACCGATAAGCATTGATAGATTTCCATCCTTAGTACAATGATTGCTCCTATATTTTACGTCCGTGATGTGGCTACTCTTACAACAAAATTCTTTCCCTATATGCAAGCATGAATTTGAAGGTAGGATATTGGAAATTGCTGTTACATCAAAGTAAGCATTTTCGTTGCCATTCAATTCCTCTATTGACCTGCGGAAGTCTGTAACAGACAAATAAACTGGGCCTTTTACGTCTGCATACAAATAATTAATTGCGATGTCAATTTCTTGCTCTGTATCCTTACGTGTATATAACGTATTATTAACGTAATACCTAATAGTATCATACGGATTTATTGTCTGATTAATTTCGTTCTCGCAAGACAAGGCGACAACTAAAAGGGGGAGTTTTCGGTAGTATGCTTCCGTAAGAGCAGATGTGAGGTTTCGATAAGAGTCATTATCTGCACACCAAACGACAATGGGCTCTAAAGTTTCTGCACACATTCCTGTAGCAACATAACCAGCAGAGCGTTCATCAATTATCTCAATAGAATTCGGAATAGAAAGTTCCATTTCATTGAGTAATGCATGAGCAGAAGGACATATTACGTGTCGGGCAATATGCCTTTCCTCAAGTTTCTTTAGCAATGTATTTACTGTTTTTTTCATCTCAGAAAGGATAATCCATGTCGCCATTGTTAATATTTCCAGCGCCACCAGTCATAAATACAGTATCGCCAACCACAAGTCGAGCCATGTCGCTAACAAGAACAACAGCCATATTTGCAATCTCGCAAGGCAATGCATATCTTCCGGACGGTGTAATGGGCAAGGCTATATCATCAGCATCCGAATTCTTCTTTAACAAAGGCGTTGCTGTAGGCCCTGGGGCCAATGCATTAACAGTTATACCATAAGGAAGCAAGGTCCGAGCTAGACCTTGGGTAAATCCTCGAATTCCCCATTTAGAAATAGTGTATGCACATGCTGCAGGCCTGATGCTTGAAGCGGATGATATATTAAGAATATTACCATGAATACAATTCTTTACCATATACTTTCCGGCAAACTGGGACAAAAAGAATACGCCCTTCAAGTTTGTGTCTATGACTGAGTCGAATTTCTCTGGGGTTGCATCAGCAATAGATGCGCCTGAGACACCGGCATTATTAACAAGAATGTCAATTTTTCCGTATTTGGAAACTGAATCTTTGAAACAGTCCTGAATGGTTTCGACCTTTGTTACATCCATAACTACACCACAACAAGTACCGTATTGTGAGAGTTGCCCAACAGCTATATCCAGTTTGCTTTGAGATCGACCAGTAATGACAACTTTCGCACCTGCTTCAAGAAATGCTTCTGCAATAGCATAACCTATTCCACTTGTACCACCAGTTATAAGAGCACATCGACCCTTTAACATTTCATTAGGAGCAAGTTTAGAAACGTCAGCGTGAATTATAGTTTTAGGCTGTATGCTATTTAATAAAGCCTTAGCTATTCCCTTTGTTTTACCAAGAAGTGTCATATTTTATTTTTTTCCAAATAAACTTGATATGATAACATATAAATAGTGAGGGTATCTATGTACAGATGCAATTAGCTTTAATTTCGAGAACTTTGCTCGTCGTATTGCATATTCCTTAGATTTAGCAGAATATTGCTTATAACCAATAGCCTTAAGCCAATGCAACAATTCATTGCAATAAGGATATGTTTTGTTTTCATTTATTGTTTCTATATTATCCCATAAGAAACATGGATCACCTTCAACATAACGAAATGATTTTATATGTTTAGTATATTGTTTTTCTGAAAAGTTTTCAAATCCCCAATCTTTAGGATTTTCTCCTGCACACAGAATATTCAATTGTGTACGCACGCACTTGCCGCAATACCCACATTGTACTGAGTCATCGCGAAAACATACCCACATTTTGGTTGTCACATTATGTTTTTTGCACCAATCAATGATATTACTAACCTTCTTTGATCTACGGACCATCAATCCGTCTTGCTCTGCAAATACAGTATCTTCAAATACAATTGAGTTTGTAAGCTCTGGATTAGCCCCATCGTAATTAACCCTCATATCATCTTCAATTTGTGAAAAACCTGAACCCATTACAAGTATTTTAACACCTGCAAGGTGCACTATTGGGGCAACGCAACACATATTTGCCAGATACCTAATACCTCCCCAACCATCATGTTTATATGCAGTACTACACAAACCTAGTTCTTTACCGAGATGGGATTCTATTTTTCGATAATTGTAAAGACAAGCATTAAAATTATTCGAAATGAGCAACCAATCACTATTAACGACATTAGAAAAGCTTTTTATTAATGCAAATTTTTCTTCACGAAGAAGACCATCGTTTTTTGCATCTTTTTCAATATCAGGAATACTTACCAATAGAGACCTTCTACCCGGGTTATTTATTCCAGCATGACATGCATCGACACCACCAGAAAAGAAAACGATCTTGTCATATTTTGCATCCTTTACAGGTGTATTCTTCACAATCTTCTGCACTGTTATCTTTCCTCTCCATTCTTCTTTAAATGGCCCATATATTTTAGAATAGGCATCATATATAGCAGGGAGTCTGTCATAGAGTACCTTATCCATCTCCGGTATGACCAACTCCACATTATAAAAAAAAGTAATTGGTACTAAATATAAAGAGATAGGTAACTGAAGAATAGACAAAGGAACATTATTGAGATCACAATCAAAATTCTCATCTCCATGGAATCGAATGAACAAGTCAACAACATCTTGCTGTAGCAAACCAAGGCCTTTTTCCTCTCGAACTTGGTAACAAATTTTATTATCGGCTACAGTAGTTTTTATTATTTCTATTTTTTTCATAAACTTATATGTTTTTCCCAATAAATTTATAGGATATTTTCTTTCCAATAGTTAAAACCAGACTCCTTTCGCTTTTGCTCAAACCGAGTATAAACTCGCACAATAGAGTCCAGATTATTGCAACAGGAACCACAATAAAGAACCTAACGGTTGATTGTGGTATCAGATACACACAAATACCTGGAACCACAAAGGCAATAGATGTAACAATGACACAACGCAAAACACACTCTTTTATAAACCTAAGTACAGGAAAATCAACTATGCGTTTTAACTCAGAAAGTGTAAAGCCCTTGGCTGTAGTATTAAGCAATATAAATACAACATAAGACGCCCAAACAGGAGCACCAAGACTATAGCAAAGCCAAGTAATAGGGAATATGAATGCAGTGTATATCACTATTCTTATTTGCACTCTTTTTAATTGTCCCGAAGCTAATATTACATTATGTAATGCAAAACTAATTATAATAGACCAACTTTCGAAAAGGGCAAATCTTAAAAACAAACTAGCATAAGCAGGTGGATCACCCAGCCAAAGTTTCAAGAGAGTATCAGCCTCCCAAAAAACTGGAACGATAAATATAAAGATGAGAAACCATGTATACTTTGTGCCTTGAAATACAAGAAAAAGAACACGATCCATATCTTTTGAAGCATAACTCTTAGTTATTTGTGGAATAAAAGCCACGGTAAAGTTATTTACGAAAGAAGTTATTGCGCTTGTTACCGAGACAGCCACACCACGAGCTGCATTCAGAGCCACACCGAAAAATACATTGATCAACATGTTCAGGCCTTGAGTATTAAAAACCCAAACAGCATTTCCTACTAGATACCAACCTGTAAATTGCGACATTTCTTTGAAAAATGATTTATCAAAAAGTCTATAATTATATTTTGACTCATCAAAATGCCTAGAGCAATACCAGGAATAGAACAAACGCATGCCTAAAGCAATGCCCGTATTTAACAATGCGAATAGAATCAACCGGTCTCCTTCGAATGACTCAATAGCAAAGCATACAGCAAGCTTTAGACTTACATCAACAATACTCATGTAAGCGTATATGGACATGTGTTCATGAGCAATGATTGTTGCATTATATGGCTGACTTATCAGATTGAACACTAGTGTTACAATTGAACATTGCAAAACCCAATGGGCAGCAATCATTCGGCCATCAGGTATTTCAGCTTTTGTAGCAAGGAACCAGAAGCCAACAATCTCCAAAGCTAAGACTGCAATAACAGACATTGCTATCATAACATTAACACTCGTAGAGAAGACTATCTTCATTCGATCTTTATTACCCTCGCCTAAGGCATAGGTAATAAACCTAGTTATCGAAGAGGATACAGCCCCTGTAAGTAGTGAACTCATAGCTACTATGCCACCAACAACGTTATAGATGCCATAGTTGTCAACCCCAAGAGCCTGAAGCATAATACGACTTGTGTACAAACTCACAATCATTGTTATGAATGTGCGTAAGTACAAAGCCATGGTATTTTTAGCTATACGCTTATTATTTGATGATATATTGTTCGTTTCGGACATCTAGAATATTTTATAAAGTGCAGGAATTACAACCCTTATATGAACTACCAGATTAAAGACTGCCACGTTAAATACAGATTCCATGCGCTAATCTTACATTAATATTTCTTTTGCTCTTTCCAATGCTTGACTCAAAGCCTCCTCACACTCAGGCTTGAACCAAACCTTGGTTTTCATTTTCACCATCCAATCTGTATCCTTGAAATGAATTGCGAGAATAGCATACGGATAGAGGAAATTTACTACGGCCCCATCTGTTGAAACAGCCCAGTTACCATAGACTGAGTCAACATCTGCTTGGATATTGAAGTAATGAAATTGTTCTTTGATTATATTCGTTTCCATTATATTTCACAATATGTCACTGATTGTACAGAATAAATCTATTCTTTCTTCTGATTAAACGACAAGACACCTTTGAACATTTCAAGCATACTATCCATCTGAGACTTGATAAAGTTGTTTTCTGTCTTTAGTTTTTCCAAGTCAACCGTGGTTTGACTCGTTTCCATCTTAAAGTTTCTATCAATATTCAGAAGGCATTCTATAGATTTCGATATGTCTTCAGGATTTTCATGAATTACCGACGAAAGCATTGCAATCTTACGGGATTCAATGCTTGTCAGTTCATCTTGGAAATATCGAATGGACTGAAGGTGCGTTCTATACATCTTAAGGAAAAAAAATGCAAAGACCTCGACAATGGAAATAAGACTTAATCTGGTTACCCAGTGTACTATAAGCAAAGCCACATCCTCACCGCTCTCATTATCTGTATATTGAATGATATACCAAAAAAGACCAGCTACTCCAATAATGGCAATAAGAACCCCAACATATAAATTTACCATGGCATCCTTATTTAATCGTCTTATCTCTTTCTTAATCCTTAATTCCGAGGAACTGAAGAATCGAAGTGTATCTCCGCGTTTCAATGCTACATCATCCTTATAAGAATATGTGGCAGAAGCTTTAATTCTCTCACTTTTGGGATATGTACTTTCAACGATTATCCCATCACCTTCAGAGGCATTGCTTTTGGCTTTTGTTGGGTCGTCATTTCCAGGATTAAGATCTGCTTTCTCTGAAACAATAGTTGTCTGCTTGACCTTCTCGTTATCTTCGTCTTTAAACAAGTACCTATAAAGTGAACTACTTAATGCCAACAATGTAGCTACTAAGGCCAATATCGTGACAAATAAAGATGTTTCATCTAATGATGAAGCACTATAACCTAATATAGACGCTACTATTGCACTAATTGCTGTTAATACAATTAATCTAGCGATATTGATTTTGTAAAACTTCCACATAGTTAAAACCTGTCGTATTTGGTTTTCTGTGATGATGCGAAGATTTTGTCGAACTCTGAATCAAAATGATTTAGCATCATTTCAATAAATCGCCCATGATATATGGCATAGGTAAGGGTACTCATATCCTCATTCTTCTGTCCTATGATGCCAAAGACAAGGTATGATTCTTCAGTGTATGGATGGAACCATCCATTATATTTCCACTGTTCTGGTGAATGATAGAAATCACCATCATCGTCATATTTCCATGTGCTTATCTTGTCTTCATCGATAGCTTTCCTAAGCTTACCCAGAAGTTCTTTAGAATTTTCTGTCTTTATATATACTGCCATAGTAATGAGTATTTTACTTTTATGTCAAGTGACTGAGTTCTGTCATATAGGAAATGTGCCTGTAGCGTCCTGTTAATTGTTAACTGTTAATTAAAACGAATCTCGAATTGAACGAATTACTTAATTATGCATATGCAACAACATCACAAGTTCATATTTGTGGTGTCTATTCCGTTTTCTTTATACCAATCAATAATAGCCTCTTTAACTCCAAAATAAGCATCAATAAACTGCATGACACTCATTTGTTGCTTTGGGATGTTGACATTAGATCCATCTAATGCATCATTCTGGTTGTTTATTCTATCAGAAGAAGCAGTCAGAGTTGTAATAGGTCGCGTGTCCTTATCTATATTCTGTGTTTCATATTCAAACACAGAAAGACGTTTGGCTGCCTCTGCTATGCTTTTCGGGAGAAAAACTTTGGACTGAATGATTTCAGCAAGTTGTGAGCAGACGTACATACCAGATGTTTTATAGTACAGCAAGGTAGAAAGTGCCTCTGGCGTAAAATACTTTGTTACATTTTCTTTCTTTGACTGAAAAAATAATGATATGATGTAGTCTGTTGGCGTTTCATCGTCTTTCTTATCAGAATAAAAGCATAAAATAAAATGTACCTTCTTAAACTCTGCAATTGTTTCTTCTATCGCAATGATTGTCCGTTCCTTGGACTTAGACTCCATTCCGTATCGGTCATACAATAGAATGGCAACATATAGAGTCGCGAGTCCGCACAAGCCAGAAAGCATTGTAGTGACTGTTACTGCATAATCCTTCAAACATGTGTTTGCCCAAATTGGCAACAGCAGACAAAGGGCAAATATTATCCAAAATGATATTTTAAGCGTCGTTTTCATTGGATGTTTCTGCATTAAATAATTAACTTATCGTTGCCACTGTATCTGAAGAGAGAGCCTTTAAAATTGATGGTATCATGTGATGACCATCGTAGGAGAAATTTGGATCTACTAAAGTTGATATCTTTTCCTTATACTCCTCTAATGTTTTTACGCCAAAAAGAACCTTAACTTTCTCAAAATAACGTTTTGATGCAAGCTTTGGCAATACCTCAGCACTATGATTATATATGCTGCAATCGGGATACCAATGCATTTCAAACATTGAATCATTTGGATATACCAATGACAAATAGTAAAGCAGCAAGTCTGTCTTTATGAGGTTCTCAAACTTTAGAATTGTGGCATTCTTGCTGACGTAATCTGCCTGAACACTTAAGCGATTAAGTTGATGGCTTTTGTTCTTAAATTGGTTCAGCGTATAATTGAAGGACTGTAAACGCATAAAAGATACTTCTTCTATATTGTTCACGTATCGGTCCCGTACAACACAGTAATGACTTTTTAATATATCACGAAGCACTTCGAAACGCTCAGCATCTATTAGAATCTGACAAACAGAGAGGAACCAATCATAATTGAAATATCTGAAATGATCAAATATTAAACATGAAAGGTCATGGCCTTCAGGGAGTTCTATTTCATTGTCTTCAAGCATCTGAAAATATCTTTCAATAAAATCAACGAACAGTTCTCCTTTACAATATGTTGTCTTTGAAATGGTCTTAACAAAGTTAATGAAGTCGTTTTTCAACGGCATCATTTTGTCAATTCCTTCATCTATCTTTTCAATAAAGTTATCACTTCGGAATTCTTGTCTGTCTATCTTATATGTAGGTATTATTGAAAGAAACAAGTCCAAATAATCCTGAATCAACGTTTCTACATTGGATGAACCATTAAAGATAGCCTGTTTGATTGATTCTACCTTGTGCGTTGTTGGCAGGAAAACAGGTCTCTCTTCTTTCAGATATGATGGCATACTGCCAAGAGTAGGCCTCTTGTGCAGGGGCTTATCATAAATATCTCTAAGAAGCTGGTCATAACCTTCATTAAACTTATCAGGAGTACTGAGGTCTACAAATATTCTCGACGTTACAAATGTAGGAACGTATGCCTTATCATTCTCGTCTTTCTCGAAAACTACTGGTATAAACTTTGTCTGCTCTGCATTTGTATAAATCTCCTCTGACACAATGGTACTTTCAATACCAACGCCACCCTTTCGAGCATTAGCTTTCTCTGCATATTCCTTATTGCAAATTAGCAGTACCTTGTTTACAGATGGGTCGTTAACCATCTGCTCCATGAACTTGTTCTTATCCTGTCCATCTTTAAGGTCATAGATATCCATGACACAATGCACGCCATCCGAAAACAACTTCTCTGCAAGCTGTTCTACTCTAATCTGGTTCTCTTTCGGATGCCAGCTATATGATATGAATACCTTTGGTGTGTCCATTATTATTGTTTGTATTATAAACTATAACAAGAATTATCTGCAGATTGGCGCAATCTTAATAATGCAGGTCTCAGTTCTTGTAGGAATGCATGCATTTTGCTATTATATGCATAATACAACTCTACGACCTTACTATATGACAAATCTATTATCAAATTCAGACGTTTTGTGAAACCACCATCAAAATGAGCATCAACATTAATCCTTATTTGCTTAGCAAAAGAAAGGTTATCGTTGATAAACGATGAGAATTCTTTTTTCGCCTGCACAACACGTGACAGGTCATAAGTCTCATCAACATCAGCTTTCAGAATCTGTAGAATATCATTTAGTTGTTTATTCACTGTTTTGGGATGTTCATTGAGTATTGTGTATAGATGCCTAGCAAATGCACGCCAATCCCATTCATCCTTAGCCAACATGCAATAGGTTCCATACGTATAAATGTCAAGCAACATAAGGTAGATTTCGCTAACCTTGTCTGCCAAGACTGACAAATTTTCGTATTTTACAATTGCATTATTATATAGTTCTTTCTTAGCTTCTGATATATTACCTTTTAATAATTCCCTAAGACTATTGATTCTTTCATCATTAGAAACCACCACCTCTGAAAGTTCGTCAACAGCCTTTATCAAGTCCGCCTGCATCAAGTTCTTAACTTTCAGCTGCGCTTTCACAAACTGAGGTTTATGAAACTCAATACGCTTTGCTGTATCTAAAGGTGTTGTCTTAAACTTCATAGTTATGGTTACTTTCCCAACCTTAAGGACTCGCTAGTTATATGCGCCAGCCGAGAAGAAATCTTATCTTTCTGCAAGAGTGATAAACACCACATTTCTGAATCGCAATGTGGCTGCAAGCCTCTTTGCGATTAGGTATTTGGTGGCAGGAGCCAAGCCCCTGTCACCTATTATATATCAAATATGCTCCTCTACACCACGGAAATGAACATTCAGTTCATGGAGGTGTTCCAAGAGGGTTCCCAGTGGTGTTCCCTCAGTCATCTTGGCAAAGGCATTTACATCCTTGGGGAAGCACTTGCCACCATAACCGAACTTGCCATCGGGGCCTGGGACATAAGTATGGGTGTCGTTGATATAGCCCGACAACAGTACACCAGTATGTACCTTGCGCCAGTCGGCACCCATCTGCTCGCAATACTCACGGCAGGCATTGAAGTAAGTCACTTTGTAAGCGCCAAACACATTGTGCATATACTTGGTCAACTCAGCCTCCAACGGTGTCATCACCGTGAACTTCTTGCCCACGAAGATCTTGGTAAGCAGTTCGTGAGCACCAGTAAACACCATCGTCTGCTTGCGGAAGTCTTCAAGGAAGGTTCGCTCGGTTAGGAACTCAGGCATATAGCATACTTGATGACCAGTCTCCTTAGACAGTCTTTCACTAGTACCTGGAAGAATCGTAGTGCGAACAAATACTGGCACATCAGGAAGCTTAGTAATCAGTTCCTTCATCAGTGTCAAATCCTGTGTACCATCATCTTCTGTTGGTACATGAATTTGCAGAAATGCTATATCAATATTACTCAAGTCATCATTGTAGCCCTTGTAAGGGTCACTGATGAACAGTTTACACTCAGGGTTGTTGTGTTCCAACCAGTCTTTGAGGGCTCCGCCTACGAAGCCACATCCAATAATTCCAACGTTAATCATTGTTATTATATTTTAGAAATAAATTTTACTCAATTATATCAGGAGCCAAGTCTCCGTCATTCTTGTAATTTTCTGAAACACTGAGATAGGTTCTATTAAATTTATTAAAATGTACTTAATCTGCTATTTCCTCAGAACAAAGATACTTTATACCTCCCGTAGCTTCCCATGCCTTTAATAATTAACTGTCCCTTTGAACGATCAAATTCGAAAGATTGATGCAGTGTTCTGAAAGCGAACACGAATCGCACGGATTGAACGGATCTATTTTGCAACTTTATTTTCTTTTTGTTTCCGTAAAATGAGATACCATTTCTTCTATTTTAGAAGTTAATTCTTCATTATCTGCTATTTGCTCCTTTGCACTACGCAACTCCTCACACAAAGAATTTGCATCTGTATTATTGAGGTTATGCAAATTAGACAGAACATCTAGAACCAACTCCAGTTTATGACCATCAATAAGCTGTTTTTTCATCATCCCTACAATAAGATGCCTCTGGCTTGCACTACCTTCTTTTACTACATGACTCAAAAAGGGATAATTATTAGCAAATGTAGAGCTGCTTTCTTTAGTAAAAGCCGCAACAGCCAATTTTGAGACAGAGGTTGGTAAGGTATTTATAAATTGGTTATCTCTTGCCGCAATATCATTAGCCACAAGGTCCTTATAGTTTTCATTTTCTCCTAATCTACAAACGACATCCTCAACAATCTTTATATTTACATGATCAATTAACGAAGATAACTTATTTGTTATAACCTTATCAGATAATAGATTTTGTTCATCTGGTCGGATAATGAACAAATGTTCAGTTAATACAAGTATATCCTCATTTTCATAATTTTCAGAAGACATAATAATGCCAGCAAACTGGGATATTCGAATACCCTTAAGCATTAATGCCCTAATGCCTGAAAATATCTTTTCTTCGCATTCGGGTATCAATTCCTTTATCGTAGGCGCAACTTCAGTATCACCATTAGACACCCTAACTATTTCTAAACAAAATTCAGCAATAGCCCATGCTGATTGCGAATCACATTCATTGACAATGGAAAGCTGGGTATCATATTGACGTTTATTTGGCCATGATTGATTTGGAATTCCCCTGTTTGACACAACCAAAGAATATAGAGGTGCCATCTCACCATACGCTTTACCATCTTTCATCGATGTTAAGAACTGCATGGAATATTTAATCATGTTCAGATAGTCATCCAAAGTTTTTCCACGAGTATCACCAAATAGTTCGATTATCTTATTACATAATACTTCATATGGGCGACTACCTAAGGCTAAGGAATTCTTAATGCACCATATTATGTTTCTTTCCTTAAAGCCATCTTCTCGATAATCCATTGACTGAATCTGAGACTCAACAAACTCATCATCAAATAAAGATTTTTTTTGTGCGTCTGAATAAAAGACATCTTCAAAAATAGGCTGCTTATCAAAGAAGTCCATCGAAATTGCATGCAAAGCTTTGCAATCTTCGGTTGAGTTAAAAGTACCCAGAGAGCTCTTAATAAATGGAGGATAATTAGTGTTACCTTTTGATTTGTCGGCTACTAAATACTCCAGTATTGATTTCTTTAGTGTTGGTGAACCATAATTTTTCAATTCTACAGCCAATTTACATACATCATCCGTATTGTCAACCATGGGAACAATGACTGTATAACGTTTATTCAACGTTCTATCTATACTCAACAAGTCTTGTTTTGGCAACCCAACCAGCCCATGCATTTCTGCAAAGAATGCCAACCATGAAGCCTGCTGTCCGTCAGCATAATATTTTGCTTCAGTATCCATATTACGGATACACATCTTTATGACATCATCCTTTTCCTCTGAATGTTCATTAATATAAGTTGCTAAGGCTTCTGAATCATAGGTATTAGCCGCCTTTCTTATGTCTGCAGGTATTGCATCATAAAGTGATGATGTATTCGTAAATATTCTCTGCAAGTCATTTATGTTAACATTGCGGTAAGTAGATTGTGCAATGCGCATAAAAGTCTCGACTTTCAATAATATATCTTCGTGCTCTGAGTTTTCTTCCACCTTGAATTTTGACAAATGGTTTAGATCATTCAAAGCCAATTTGTAGAATTCTGGATACTCTTCTCTTAATATTAATGTTGCGGCAATCACAGACTCGTTTTTCTGAGCGAAATCATCATCATAAAGACTTAACTCTGTGTTTAGATTATTCAACAATTGAATTATGCGTCTTGGGTTGTCTGAGAACTCTTTGGCCGTAAGAGCAAGCGTTTCATTATTATACCGCAGATGATTAACTTCATTGATCTTATGCGCAAAATGAAGTAATTCATATTCTTGATGTTGCTTTATACGAATAGACACATTGAAGAACTTACGCAGAAATTCTTCTTTCTCCTTATCAATATTATAGCCATTTCTCTCATCTAACTTGCGGAACAGGTGTTTCTTTAAGGCTTCATCATCAACAGGAATGACAAAAACCAAATTGTATTCCTCATTGCTTAAGAAAGTCTTAATGTCTGTCAGCAACTGATAAGCCATATCACTAGGGCAACGATCTATGTTATCAATAACTATGACGAGCTTATCTAAGCCAGTAATCGGTTTTTCGCCTAGAGCCACATAATCATCAAATGTGCTCTGCAGTTTCTTAGCCCAACTCTTTTGCTCAAGACACTTACTCATCATACCCTTGAAACAATTTTCAAATTGTTCGGGAGCGAACATTTTTGGCTGCTGCACATTAACGCGTAATTCCTGAACAGCTCCAATAAAAATATTATAATATAGAGTACATAACGCAATTAAAGCCGTTCCTAATATTTTGAAGTCAGAATTGTCAACTGGCAAGAAGGTAATTCCTATCATGAGGAGGACAGCAATAAAAAGCCCTATGAATAATTTAGGATAGCTGAATCTTGTATTGATATCAACATCCTCTGACTTGTTTGCATAGAATGATTGCATTAAAGGTTTCTGCTTATAACCAAGTTCTTGCTGAACCTTCAAAAGAAACATTCTACGGAAAGAGTCGTTTGCGTATTTCCAAGCATCGTAAGTTACAAACCTAACTTTTTCATGACTGGATTCAATTTTATCCTTACAAGTATTGATAATAGACGACTTACCCGTTCCCCATCCGCCAAATAGGCCGATGGTGAAGACTTCTTTCGAAGGGGTATTGTTGATTATCTTTTCAAGATTATCAGCATACACCTTTGTCTTTAAGAGATCGCTTTCTCCAAGAAGGGAAATCTCTTTGTCGGGAATAAACTTTCTTATCATACTTAAGAATAATTATAGATAGTAGGGAACAAGAGAAACACAGGGGCTAGTTCAAGGTGACAAGGGACAGGTTTGAAGTGAACCCCAAAGTTTGGACAGATTTAACACTATTGCTCTTTTGGAATTGAGTCCGATATTGTACTGGGCTCATTCCGTTTAAACATCATTTGACAATTCCCTTCTCAAGATACTCCGCCAAATTGGTGCGGACTTTGGCAGCAGCACCTTCGGCAGCTACCTTGGCAATGTCGTGTTCTACCATCAATTTGACAAGTTCTTCGAAACTTGTCTTTGATGGATTCCAACCAAGTTTTGCCTTTGCCTTGGTTGGATCACCCCAGAGGTAAACCGATGTTAGAGGTAAGATGTAAGAAGTAAGAGTCATTTTGCGTCCAGTTCTTCATTTATCTTTTTACAGCGAGTTACGAGTATTTTCACTAGTTCCTCACAGTCTGCATAGATACTTTGGTATTGCTTATCGTCAATGTAGTCATTGCGATGCAATAACTCTATCCAATAGAGGCTTTCACGAGCCTCCTTAAGTGCTATGAAAGACTTTGAGCGGTAATCGGTCTTGCTTATGGCATTTGTAGCCTCAGCGTTATTCGCACCTATTGAGGTACCTGATCTGAGTAACTGGTTGCAAAGATTAGCGACCGATTGAAGATATACAGGAATCGTCTTTTCATAGACACGCTTACCTTTTACTATAGTATAGCCAGGTTTCGCGTTTGCAGCCTGCTTCAGTAAGTAGTCATTGAGCTTAATGACTCTGTCACCGAAAGCGAGGCACTTGGCCTGAATCTTGTCTCCAATCTCTGACATCTTCCCACTTCCTTCTTACTTCACCACGCCTTTCTCCAAATACTCTGCGAGATTTGTTCGAACTTTAGCGGCAGCTCCTTCGGAAGCTACCTTGGCGATATCATGTTCGACCATTAGTTGCACTAATTGCTCGAACGTGGTTTTCACAGGGTTCCACCCCAACTTCGCTTTCGCTTTAGTTGGGTCGCCCCATAGATTTACTACGTCCGTTGGACGATAGAAATCGGGCGAAACCCTGACGAGAACCTTTCCTTCGAGGCTCTCTCTTCCCTTTTCCTTCTTACTTCTTACATCCTTGACGCAAATTCCAATTTCGTCAAGTCCTTCGCCCTTGAATTCGAGTTCGATGCCGGCGTGACGGAAGGCGAGTTCAGTGAACTCGCGGACGGAGTGCTGTACACCGGTGGCAATCACGAAGTCCTCTGGTTTGTCCTGTTGCAGGATGAGCCACATACATTCCACGTAATCCTTTGCATATCCCCAGTCGCGCAAAGAATCCATGTTTCCCAAATACAAGCAATCCTGTAAGCCTTGGCTGATTCTTGCTGCTGCCAGCGTTATCTTTCTCGTCACGAACGTCTCTCCGCGACGTTCTGACTCGTGGTTAAACAGAATACCAGAGCAACAATACATGTTATAAGCCTCACGATACTCCTTGACAATCCAGAAACCATACTGTTTTGCCACAGCATAAGGGCTGTAGGGATGGAAAGGTGTATTCTCGTTCTGAGGCACTTCCTCTACCTTGCCATAAAGCTCAGAAGTACTTGCCTGATAGATACGGCACTTTTTAGTCATACCCAACTGACGCACAGCCTCCAAAATACGGAGCACGCCTACGGCATCCACGTCAGCCGTAAACTCCGGTGAGTCAAAGCTCACCTGAACATGGCTCTGTGCAGCGAGGTTGTATATCTCGTCGGGACGAACCTTACCGATGACGCCGAGCACGCTCATGGAGTCGCCCAAGTCGGCATAGTGCAGATGAAAATGGGGTTTGCCTTCCAAGTGAGCGATACGTTCACGGAAGTCCACACTGGAACGACGGATCGTTCCGTGAACTTCGTATCCCTTTTCAAGTAAGAACTCACTGAGGTATGAACCATCTTGTCCGGTCACACCTGTTATCAAAGCTACTTTTGCCATATTCTTAAATCAATTTTTATTTCCTAATTTTATTGAACACGAATGACTCGAATTAAACGAATCATTTCTTACTGATGACAATCATTATGATGATTACTTTGTTTTCAGAAACAAAGGTTGATATTGTTTTGAATCATCTTGAAAGTTCACTTTCAGAAGTGATTCCAAATAATAACAACGTCTCATCAGCAAGAAAAATACCTTTTTTAAATATATTCGATAGATTTGTAAGATTCGTGGTCTTAAATGACAATCCGTTCGTATTGTAGTTCTTCAGTATAGCCAAAGTTTAGAAGGAGGCCAAGTTTAAAGCCTGTAGCATGAAGGTAATTGTAAACCTGGGATCGGTGAGAAGGGTCCAGAGCACTTACTGCCTTCAGCTCTACGATGATCTGGTCATAGCATACGAAGTCTGCTTTGTAGGTTTGTTTAAGCTCTACACCATCGTATGTAATCTTTAGTTCTTTCTCTCTTTCGTAGGGTATATTTTGTCGTTGGAATTCTATTTCCAGTGCTTCCTGGTAGACGGATTCAAGGAAGCCAGGGCCGAGGGTGTTATAGACCTTAAAGGCGGCACCTACTATCTTATAGCTTTCTTCCTTGAAGATAATCATCTTACCTTTATTTTATTTAATTCAACACGAATTAATTTATTTGAACACGAATTACACGAATCTACACGAATATTCGACGGATATACCAAAGGTCGTATGACCTTAGGCTTAGGTTGTGTAGCGGAGGGACATCTTGAAAGCGAGCTTTCAGAGTGACCCTCAGCTACACTACCTGAGCATCACCCATGATGCTCATATCCGTCGCAGTTGAAAATCATTTTATAATTAAACAATTCGTGAGAATTCGAGAGATTCGTGTTCGTTTTTATACTCAGCAAAGAGTCGGGAGGATCACTTTTCACCGATGCGGGTGTAGATGAAGCCGAGGGCTTCGAGTTCCTGGCGGTCGAAGATGTTGCGGCCATCGACAACGACATTGCCGGTCATGACCTTCTTGATGACATTCCAACTGGGGAGGCGGAACTGACGCCACTCGGTCATCAGGGCGAAGACATCGGCTGCATCGGCTGCATCGTACATGTTCTTGCAGTAGGTGACAACGTCGCCGATACGACGCTTGCACTCGTCCATGGCGATGGGGTCGAAGACGCGGACGGTGGCACCGTCCTTCAACAACTTGTCGATGACAACCAGTGCTGGAGCCTCGCGCATATCGTCGGTCTCGGGCTTGAAGGCGAGACCAAGGATGGCGACGGTCTTTCCCTTGACATCGCCCACGGCATTGATAATCTTGTCGTAAACGATGGACTTCTGCTTCTCGTTGACACGCTCGACAGCCTCGATGACCTCCATGTGGTAGCCGTTGTCAAGACCGGTGTGCACCAGTGCTTTCACATCCTTGGGGAAGCAGGAACCACCATAGCCACAACCGGCATAGAGGAACTTAGAACCGATACGACTGTCGGTGCCGATACCCTTGCGCACGCTATCGACGTTGGCACCGACACGCTCACAGAGGTTAGCAATGTCGTTCATGAACGAGATACGCGTGGCCAACATGGCGTTGGCAGCATATTTGGTCATCTCGGCAGAGGGGATATCCATGAAGATCACACGGAAGTTGTTGATCAGGAATGGCTTGTAGAGGTGGGTCATCACCTCCTTCGCCTTGTCGCTCTCGGTACCTACGACCACACGGTCGGGACTCATGAAGTCCTTGATGGCAGCACCCTCTTTCAGGAACTCAGGGTTGCTGGCCACATCGAAAGGTACGTTGACACCGCGTTTGTCAAGCTCCTCCTGGATGGCGGCCTTCACCTTCTTGGCAGTGCCCACAGGGACGGTTGACTTGGTGACAAGGATGGTGTACTTGTTGATATGCTGCCCAAACTGACGGGCCACAGCCAACACATATTTCAGGTCGGCAGAGCCATCCTCGTCTGGCGGGGTGCCTACGGCAGAGAACACCACCTCGACATCGTCAAGCACCTGGGTGAGGTCGGTGGTGAACTGCAATCGTCCATACTCCACATTACGCTTCACCAGCTCCTCGAGTCCAGGCTCGTAGATAGGCATGATGCCATCCTTGAGCTTTTGGATCTTCTGGGCATCCACATCAACACACGTTACATGTGCTCCCATCTCGGCGAAGCACGTGCCACTAACCAAACCGACATAGCCGGTACCGACAATTGCTATATTCATAGATAAAAAAGGGTTAAAATTCGACTAGAAACAAAACTTCTTTTCCAACGCGCAATGAAAAAGTGGTTGATATTCAGCACGTTAGTATAGGTTTAAAATAAAAACGGGACTCAAATAAGCTTTTATTACATTATTGAATCTCATGAAATTCCATGCAAAGATAGCCCCAAATATCGGAAACACCAAATAAATTACAAAAAAATCGACAAAACAGGATAAAAATCGTTTTTTCCCTTTGTTTTATTCATATTTTTTTCTAACTTTGCATGAAATGTATGAATATGGAATCACCAGCTAGCCAAAAGGAGCAATGGTTTGTGGTCGGCACGCTGACCAAGAACAAAGAGATTGTCATCAGAGATGCTTTGACAACCGACAACGTGTGTTGCTACGTACCGCTGCGATACACCATCAAGGTTGTGAAAAAACAAAAGCAGCGCATGCTGGTTCCCGCCGTCAACGGACTGATCTTCGTCAGAGGAACGCAAGACGAGCTAAAAGACTATCTCCAGAGCAGTAAATACCAGTTGTTCCTGCGCAAATCGACCTTCTCGCGCAAGCAAGACTACCTCACCGTGACGGATGGTGCCATGCACGACTTTATGCGTGTGATGGAACGAGCAGAGGAGAAGGTGAAGTTCTTCAAACCAGATGAGATTCAGTTGCGCGAAGGTGACAAGATTATTGTCAAAGGTGGCATGTTCGACGGTGTGGAGGGTTACGTGATGCGCATTGCCGGCAAACGTAACAAGCAGTTGGTGGTGTCGATACCCGAGGTGACGATTGCTGCGGTGACGCTAAGTCCTGAAATGATTGAGCTGAAAGAGCGGAAAGAAAACGACAAGGACAACCTGCGCTCGAAGGATGTGGTGGGAGACACCAAGCGACTGACAGAGCTCTCAAAACGTCTGCTTTTTTCTATGCCAGACAAATACTGTGTGGAGGATGAATATAACATCACCAAAAACGAGATGCAGCGCATCTATCACCGACTGAAACCGATGAAGGGTGTCATCGCTGAACTGGAAGGTCGCATCGCGTTGGCTCTCTACCTCGCCTCGAAAGCGCTAAAAGAAGACGAAGATTACGCTACAGAAAGGCTTCTCGCTGCTATCAAGAAGATTAAAGAAACGAGCATCCTGCGGTTATTCTTGATGCTCTATCATGCTTACTTCACTCACGACAGTGAGGCAGGAGACAAGTTAAGATTGATCATTGGTTCTTGGGATGGGAAATACAGTGAGGCGCAGCGGCGATTCATCGAAGAGTTTGACAAGTTATTTCCAAGTAAATATTGAGCAAAAAACAGAAAGACCCCTTTCTGAGACCTTTCGTGTTTTCAGCTTGTGTTTATTGAACAAAAACCGAGAAGACCCCTTTGTGAGCCAGAAATCTCTGTCGAGATTTTCATGGTGTCAGT
The DNA here is from genome assembly GCF_000621725.1 of Xylanibacter brevis ATCC 19188. Classification (GTDB taxonomy): domain Bacteria; phylum Bacteroidota; class Bacteroidia; order Bacteroidales; family Bacteroidaceae; genus Prevotella; species Prevotella brevis. The sequence continues at coordinate 854 of NZ_JHXM01000026.1, read as the reverse complement.
GGTAATCCTTCTTGTGAACAAGTTCACATCAGGCTTCCCACTGACACCATGCCCCTTCTGGGGCTTTCTGTCTCACAAAGGAAAAACCACGGACCTTCGGTCCTGAAAACCGAACCCCACCCCAACCCTCCCAAGGGAGGGAGACATTCTGCTCTTTCCTATCTGGATTCTAAAGCCTCTCACTCCACAGTATATATTTACATGGCCGTAGGCGGTTTTCTCGGTTTTTCGCTTCTGTTGTTGTAGCCGGCAGGCGGTTTGGGGGTAATGCGGCGGCGAAGGCAAGCTTGCTTGACTTCGATGAAGCATTAGCAACAAACGGATGGGACGAAGGACCATCAACAACAGAAGCGGGTCTTCTCGGTTTTGGTTTAGACCCCACCCCGGCCCTCCCAAGGGAGGGTGTAATTTTGTCCTTTCCAATCTGGCTCCTAAAGCCTTACTCCACTGTTTATATTTACCAAGCCGTAGGCGGTTTTCTCGGTTTTTCGATTCTGTTGTTGCAGCCGGCAGGCGGTTTGGGGGTAATGCGGCGGCGAAGGCAAGCTTGCTTGACTTCGATGAAGCATTGACAACAAACGGATGGGACGAAGGACCAGCAACAACAGAAGCGGGTCTTCTCGGTTTTGGTTTAAAAGAAGAAGCGCACAATCAACATGTATCATGCAAGTTAATCTAAAATGCAGAGATTGTCTTGCTTTTAACGTCGTAATAATATTTCTCACATTGATCTTTTACTGGCGCAAAGTTATAAAGAATGCCTATGGGTTTGTTGGCCAACCTCATGTAGTTCCATAGTTGTTGACGTTGCTCACTTCCTATATCAGCCACGGCTTTGCATTCTACTACCACAT
>NZ_JHXM01000025.1 GCF_000621725.1 Xylanibacter brevis ATCC 19188 | reverse complement strand
ACTCCCCTCCCTTCAAGGGGAGGGGCAGGGGTGGGGTCTGTATCTCCATTGGCAGTTAGAACAACACTGACCCCACCCCCGACCCCTCCCCTACATGGGAGGGGAGAAAACTACACAAAACAACCCAACATCCCCTGGTCAACAACCCCTCCCCATCCCTCCCGAGGGAGGGGGTTGGAAATAAGAAAGTCTCCCCCTTGGGGAGATTTAGAGGGGGTCTTAATTTTTTATTACTATGAAAAACAAAATTGAAACTTGGAAATTTATTGTGCAGACCATCATTGCCGTACTCACGGCAATCGCTACTAGCCTCGGCGTGGCGAGTTGTATGAACTAGGAACCCCTCCCCGACAGGAACCCCTCCCCATCCCTCCCAAGGGGAGGGGTTTTGGAGTCCTTGGATTTTCAACCGCATAGTACGAAAGAATCCTTTTGGGGTATGTTCTATAAATTGCATATATCATCCGCTGAACTCCCCTCCCTTCAAGGGGAGGGGCTGGGGGTGGGGTCTGTAACTCCATTGGCAGTTAGAACAACACTGACCCCACCCCCGACCCCTCCCCTACATGGGAGGGGAGAAAACAACACAATCCAACTACCCCTCCCCATCCCTCCCGAGGGAGGTGGTTAAGTCTCCCCCTTGGGGAGATTTAGAGGGGGGCAAGTCTCCTCTCGTGGAGATTTAGAGAGGGTTGGTTTGCGCCATAGGCGCACCACTTCTCACTTCTCACTTTAAACAACAAAAAACAGCGCACCTATTCAGAGTGCGCTGTTTGTTGTTTAGGAGGTGGTTAAGTCTCCCCCTTGGGGAGATTTAGAGGGGGTTTTAGAGGGGGTCTTTACCCCAAAAATCCTAGTAGGGCGCCGGCAGCTACGGCTGAGCCGATGACTCCTGCTACGTTGGGACCCATGGCGTGCATCAACAGGAAGTTGTGGCGATCGTACTCAAGGCCCAGGTTGTTGGAAATGCGAGCTGCCATCGGTACGGCACTGACACCGGCATTGCCAATGAGGGGATTGAGCTTCTTGTTCTTGGGCAAGAAAAGATTCATGAACTTCACAAAGAGCACTCCGCTGGCGGTGGCTATGGCAAAGGCAAAGGCACCAATGGCAAAGATGAAGACGGTGTTCAGCGTGAGAAACTCGGAGGCTTGGGTAGAGCAGCCTACGGTGAGACCCAACAACACTACGACGATGTCGTTGAGGGCGCTGCCGGCCGTCTTAGCCAGGCGGGTGGTTTTGCCACTCTCCTTCAGCAGGTTGCCGAAGAACAGCATGCCCAGCAGTGGCAGGGCCGAGGGTACGATAAATGTGGTGATGAGCAGGCCGATGATTGGAAACAAGATGCGCTCGGTTTGTGATACCTCGCGGCCGGGCTTCATCTTGATAGTGCGCTCGCTCTTGGTGGTGAGCAGACGCATCAAGGGGGGCTGAATCAGCGGTACCAGCGCCATGTATGAATAGGCACACACGGCAATGGCGCCCATCAGGTTGGGCGAAAGCTTAGACGAGAGGAAGATGGCCGTGGGGCCGTCGGCACCACCGATGATGGCGATGCCTGCTGCCTGATTGGGCTCGAAACCAAAGAGCAAGGCCAGCATGTAGGCACCAAAGATGCCAAACTGGGCGGCAGCGCCGATGAGCATCAGTTTGGGATTGGCCAGCAGAGCCGAGAAGTCGGTCATGGCGCCGATGCCCAGGAAGATGAGCGGCGGATACCAACCCTGACGAACGCCCTGGTAGAAGATGTTCAGCACGGAGTTGTCCTCATAGAGCCCTATCTCAAGACCGGCATCGGCACGGAAGGGAATGTTGCCCAGGATGATGCCCAGGCCGATGGGTACCAGCAGCAGGGGCTCGAAGTCTTTCTTGATGGCAAGATAGATGAAGACGGCGCCAACGACGATCATGATCAGGTTGCCAACAGTGGCGTTGGCAAAGCCTGTATAGGTCAGGAACTCGTTGAAGTTTTCGATGATGAATTGCCACATAATGATACGATTTTTTAGTGGTTTAAGAAAGACCTACCCTATGGTGATCAGCACGGCGCCCTCCATGACGGTGTCGCCAGGCTTCACGGCTACGGCGGTGACATTGCCAGAGACCTCGGCCTCGATGTTGTTTTGCATCTTCATGGCCTCGAGGGTGAGGACGACGTCGCCCGCATTCACGTGTTGTCCCACCTGCACCTTCACATCGGTGATGGTGCCTGGCAGGGGCGACTTCACAGCCGAACCGGCGCCTTGCGCTGGTGCGGGCGCAGCAGCGGGTGTTGCAGTTGCAGTTGTTGCAGTTGTTGCGGGTGCGGGTGCGGGTTGTGGCGCAGCGACCTTGGGTGTGCTCATCTGTGGATGCTTGGCCGCATTGATAGGTTTCTGCAGCTCCACCTCGAAGGGGATGCCGTTCACATTGACCTTGGCGATGTTGCCTTCTACGTCGGCAATCTCTACTTGATAGTCAACACCTTTGACTTTATACTGATAAGTTTTCATACGCGCTTTATTTCATTTCAGGATTAGTGGGGATGGCGGGCGATTGATGCATGGAGGGCACGACGGGCTTGTGGAAGTGGGTCATCTGACTATACTCGGCGTCCCATTCGGTGTCCTTAGGTCGGATGGTGATGATGCCACTCTCCACGTCGTGTACATCATCCTCGTATTGGCGCAGGGCCATGCCGATGACGGCCATATAGACCTCCATGTCGATGCCCTTCTTGTCGAAGCCTTCCTGCAGGATGTTGCTGGTCTTATGACCAATCTCGGCAGTGATTTCCACCGTCTTGGTGATGGGCTTGATGGGCTGCTTGTAGGCCACACGCTTGGCCGTCTCGAGATGGCGCATCAGCAGGCCGAAGAGCATGAAGAAGAGCCAGAGCAGCGCCAGGCACATGAAGACGATGCCCATAGCCATGAAGGCCATGGCAAAGCCGTGGGGGTCGTGCTCTTTGAACTTGTCAATCTTGGATTTGTGGATAGATTCGGCGACGGCACGGTTGGCTATGCCAGGCGTCACGCTGCGGGCTTCCCTCACCATCCATCGGCCAGAGAGGAAAGCGTAGGACTCATCAGCAAGAAGTGCGGGAACCGTGACAGAGTCTATCAGCTCTACCCCATTGGCATTGTAGAGGGCCACCCACTGGGGGCCTTCAGCAGACAGGGGGGCTGAGAGATGGAGCGAGCCATGCGCAGGATTGGCGCCGAGGTAGAGCAGCAGATGCTTGCGAGCCCCCAAGCTGGTGCGGTCGTCGCCCGAAGGGATGGCGCTCATCAGCCGGATGCGCTCGGGCGCAGAGAGCTGCTGGTTGAGCACGGCCTTATTGGTGGTGATGTACATACCCCTTACATTATAAGTGGTGTAAGAGGTGTTTTCCAGTTCTACCCACGGCAGGTTGCTGCCAAAGGCATCCTTGATTCCCGTTATGTTTTGCGTTTGAACCTCACTGATGATGATGTTCTTTGCTCCCTGAGCGAACATCATCATCGATGAGGAAAAAACGACTATGCTAAGCCAAAGTCTTGATGTGTGCATTATTCATATAAGTTGAGTTAAGCGGTATCTGTCTCCCTTAGAACTGTCCGCAGCAGAACAGCACAATGAGCTGAGCTGTGAGGATGCGCAGGAACATGGCCAGTGGATAAACCGTAGAATAGCCTACCGCAGGGGCCTCCTTAGAGCAGATACTGTTGGCATAGGCCAGTGCTGGGGGGTCGGTATAGGTACCTGCCAGCATACCGGCAATCGTGAAGTAGTTGAACTTCAGGCGTCGAGCGATGGGGCCTATAATTAATATAGGTATGATCGTGATCAGGAAGCCTGTCAGCACATAGAGCACGCCATTGCCCGTCATCACGGTGTCGAAGAAGTTGGCTCCGGCCTTGATGCCGACGGATGCCAGGAAGAGCACAAGTCCGATCTCTCGTAGCATCATGTTGGCCGACGTGGTGGTATAGGTCACCAGCTTCACCTTGTAGCCATAGCGGCCAATGAGGATGGCAATGATCAGCGGACCACCGGCAATGCCAAGCTTCATCAGAGGCATGCCAGGAACGAAGGGCAGCGAACCGAAGATGATACCCACGATGATGCCGACAAAGATAGTGGCAATGTTGGGCGCATCAAGACGCTTGATAGAGTTGCCCATGATGTGGGCCACACGATCTACGGCATCCTGAGGACCTACCACCATGATGCGGTCGCCAACCTGCAAGGGAAGACTGGGCGATGCGAAGATGTCCATGCCATGACGAGTGACGCGAGTCACGTTGACGCCATAGACACTCGAAAAGTGCATCTGACCGAAAGACCTTCCGTTGATCTTCGGATTGGTCACCAGCACGCGCTTTGATACCAAAGGCTGATCCTGACGATCCCAATCGACCTCGATCACAGGGCCGATGAAGGCCACGATGGCCTCGTAGTCGGCCTCGGCACAGACGATATACATCTGGTCGCCCACGTGGAAGACGGTGTCACGATTGGGGATAGACACATGGCCATCGTGAAGAATGCGAGACACCACGAAGTCGCGGTTCAGGAAGTTGTGGATCTGAAGCACGGTCTTGCCCTCCAGGTACTTATTAGATACCTCCAGGTGCATGTGGTGAGGCTTCTGTGTGGCCTTTGCGCCAGCCTCTTCCTCGAGTGCCTCCTCTTCTTTCTCCAGCTTCACGCGGCACATATAGCGCACCACGATGGTGGCACCGATGATGCCCAGCACACCGAGGGGGTAAGCACAGGCATAGGCCGAGGCAATCTGTGGAGGATTGTCGCCAAACACATCCTTGAGCGATGCCAACGCCTCGTTGGCAGCACCAAGACCAGGCGTGTTGGTCACGGCACCATACAGCGTACCCACCATCATAGGAAGATTGGTGATGTCGTGCTGGCTGTAGAAGAAAATGAAATAGCAGGCGAACATCACCACAATGTTCAGCACGATAGCCGAAGCGGCCAGCGCATTCAGCTTGATACCTGCCTTACCGAAACTCTCGAAGAAGCCAGGACCCACCTGAAGACCAATCATGAAGACAAACAGAATCAATCCGAAGTCTTGCACAAAGGTCAGCGTGTCTGTAGGAGCTGCCTCCATTCCATAGTAATGATAGATGTGGCCCAACACGATGCCTGCGAAGAGGACAAACGTGACGCCAAGCGAGATACCGAATATCTTTATCTTTCCCAGATAAACACCCAGGGCAATCACAATGGCATAGAGAATAGCTATGTGTGCCACCGATTCGGTATTTGCAAATAGATTAACAAACCATTCCATAATATAAAACTAAATTCAAACACATATTTCTTATTTCAATGCAGCTATCGACTCACGCAGGGCTGCAATTTTCTCTTCCGAGTCGGCCTGCTTCTTGCGCTCCAGGGCTACCACAGCCTCGGGGGCGTTGGCCACAAAGCGCTCGTTGCTGAGCTTCTTCTTCACACCGGCCAGGAAGCCTTCGAGGTGAGCTATCTGGGCCTCCATCTTCTTGATCTCCTCTTCCACGTCGATCATGTCGCCCACAGGAACTGCAAACTCGTCGGTGCCCACCATGAAGGCGGCAGCAGAGGCGTCCTTGCTCTCAACGACGGTGATATCCTGAAGGTTGGCCATCTTGGCGATGATGTCGTTGTAGGCCTCGAAATGATTCTGACCTACGGCCTGCAGAGAGAGCTTCTCCTTGGGGGCAATGTTCTTCTGGTTGCGCACCATGCGAACACCGCTGACTACCTGCTTCACCTGTTCTACGTCGGCCACCAGCTGATCGTCGGCAGCAGTAGGAGCCTCGAGCTGCAGGTTGTCGCGCATGATGCTCTCGCCCTCCTTGCGCTCGTAGAGAGCCTGCCAGAGTTCCTCGGTGATGAAAGGCATGAAGGGGTGCAGCATCTTCAGCAGAATCTCGAAGAAGCGAAGTGTGGCTGCATAGGTCTCCTGGTCGATGGGCTGTGCCTGACCATCGATGTAGGCTGGCTTCACCATCTCCAGATACCAGCTTGAGAACTCGTCCCAGAACAGCTTATAAACCGTCATCAAGGCGTCGCTGATGCGATACTTGGCAAAGTGGTCTTGCAGTTCGGCATTGGCCTGCTTGATGCGTGCTTCCATCCAAGCCACAGCCTGCTTGTTGCCATTGTCGGCAGCAGCATCAGATACCTGCCAGCCCTTCACCAGACGGAAGGCATTCCAAATCTTATTGTTGAAGTTACGTCCCTGTTCGCAGAGGCTCTCGTCGAACAGAATATCGTTGCCAGCAGGTGCAGAGAGCATCATGCCCATACGCACACCGTCGGCACCATATTTCTCGATCAGCTCGATAGGATCGGGCGAGTTGCCCAGCGACTTAGACATCTTGCGGCCCAGCTTATCGCGAACGATACCCGTGAAGTAAACGTTCTTGAAGGGGAACTTGCCCAGATACTCCTCGCCAGCCATGATCATACGAGCCACCCAGAAGAAGATGATATCGGGACCTGTGACGAGGTCGCTTGTGGGATAGTAATAGTTGATTTCTTCGTTGCCAGGATTGTTGATGCCGTCGAAAAGCGAAACGGGCCACAACCATGAAGAGAACCAGGTATCAAGGGCATCCTCGTCTTGCTTCAGGTCGGCCATCTGCAGATTGGCGTTGCCACTCTCATTGCGTGCCAGCTCAAGGGCCTCTTCAGCTGTCTCGGCCACTACGTATTTCTCTTCAGCATAGTAATAGGCAGGGATGCGATGACCCCACCACAGCTGGCGACTGATACACCAGTCCTGGATGTTCTCCAACCAGTTCTTGTAGGTGTTTACATACTTCTGAGGATAGAAGTGCATCTCGCCATTCAGCACGGGAGGCAGCGCAATGTCGGCAAAGTGCTGCATCTTGAGGAACCACTGCAGAGAGAGGCGTGGCTCGATAGCCGTGTCAGGATTGCGCTCAGAATAGCCCACCTTATTAGTATAGTCTTCTACTTTCTCCATCAGGCCGGCTGCCTCGAGGTCTTTCACAATCTGCTTACGACAATCGAAGCGGTCCATACCTACGTACATCGTGCTCTCGGCGCTGATGGTACCGTCGGCATTGAAGATATCGATGGTCTCCAGGTTGTGAACCTTACCCAGCATGTTGTCGTTCTTATCGTGAGCGGGGGTAACCTTCAAACAGCCCGTACCAAACTCAATCTCTACATAGCGGTCTTCGATGACGGGGATTTCGCGATTCACCAATGGCACAATCACCTTGCGACCCTTCAACCACTGGTTCTTGGGGTCCTTGGGGTTGATACACATAGCGGTGTCGCCCATGATGGTCTCAGGACGCGTGGTGGCAACTACTGCATAGTAGCCCTTCTCGTCCTTGTGAATCACATTGCCTTCTGTCTCCTCCACAGCGCAATCGCCAGCCACATAATACTTCAGATAGTACAGATGGCTCTGCTCCTCGCGATAAACCACCTCTTCGTCTGAAAGGGCTGTCAGCGCCTTTGGATCCCAGTTGACCATGCGAAGACCACGATAGATGTAGCCTTTGCGATAGAGGTCAACAAACACCTTGATGACGCTCTCAGAGCGCTTCTCGTCCATCGTAAAGGCCGTGCGATCCCAGTCGCAAGAGGCACCCAGGCGGCGCAACTGCTTCAGGATGATGCCTCCGTGCTCGTCGGTCCACTCCCAGGCGTGCTTCAAGAATTGCTCACGCGTGAGGTCGTGCTTCTTGATGCCTTCGGCAGCCAACTTCTTCACCACCTTTGCCTCGGTAGCAATAGAAGCGTGGTCGGTGCCGGGCACCCAGCAGGCGTTCTTGCCTTCCATGCGTGCACGACGAACAAGGATGTCTTGAATCGTGTTGTTCAGCATGTGACCCATGTGAAGCACACCAGTCACATTGGGTGGTGGAATCACGATTGTGTAGGGTTCACGACCATCGGGTTTTGAGCTGAACAGCTTGTTATCCAGCCAATACTGATACCATTTACCTTCGACCTCTTTTGGGTCGTATTTACTTGCTATTTCCATACCTTATTATAAAGCTTTCTCTATTATTGGGTGCAAAGTTACAAAAAAACGAGAGAAATGCAAAAGGAAAACTTGTTTTTTCTTTTCATTTCCGAGTGCCAGGTAAGTTCGGCAAAGCCAAAGTTACAAAAAAAACTGAAGAAATGCAAAAGGAAAACTTGTTTTTTCTAACATTGTATAAAATTTGGCTGTTACGAAAATAATGCTTACCTTTGCCAGAAAAATAGACGTATGCATACACGAGAAGAACAAATGAAAGCCTTCGGCCGACTGCTTGACGTGCTCGACCAGTTGCGCGAGAAGTGTCCTTGGGACAAGAAGCAAACCAACGAGAGCCTGCGCCCCAACACGATAGAAGAGACCTTTGAACTTTGCGACGCCATCATGAAAGACGACACAAAGGAGATCAAGAAGGAACTTGGCGACGTACTGATGCACACTTGTTTCTATGCAATGATAGCGCGCGAAAAGGAGCAGTTTGACATTGCCGATGTGCTGAATGCTGAGACAGACAAGCTGATCTTCCGCCATCCCCACGTCTATCACCCCAGTCAGGTGGGCGCCGAGGAGCCAAAGCCCCTACCCTTTGTGCCTGAAAATGCTGCTGACAACGATGAGTTCTCGAAGGCTGACACCAGCGACCAGGTGCTGAAAAACTGGGAGCAAATCAAACTGAAAGAGAAAGATGGCAACAAGACGGTGCTCAGCGGTGTGCCTTCATCTTTACCTTCACTCATCAAGGCCTATCGCATTCAGGATAAGGCTCGTAACGTGGGTTTCGACTGGCAGAAGAAAGAGGATGTTTGGGAGAAAGTTCATGAGGAACTGAAGGAACTGGAAGACGAGTTGGCACGTGAAGACAAAGAGGCTTCTACCAACGAGCTGGGTGACTTCCTGTTCTCTGTGATCAACGCTGCCCGCCTCTATCACCTAAACCCCGATAATGCGCTGGAACGAACAAATGCTAAGTTTATACGTCGTTTCAACTACATTGAACAGCATTCCATCCGTGCCGGGCGTCCGCTGACAGAGATGACGCTCGAGGAGATGGATAAACTCTGGAACGAAGCTAAACAGAATGAAAGATTAAACAAAGACTAAACACATTGAAAATACTATTCAGACAATGAAAAAGACAGTGATTTTTATGATGGCGGCTATACTCGCCATAGGATGTGGAGGTAGCAAGAAGGCTAACTTCTCTGAAGACCTCGAGGCAGAAGAGGAACTGGATGCCTATCGCGACTCCACGATCTACGGCTTTTGCACTGACAAGTCAACCGGCGACATCTTGCAAATCATTACGGATGCTGGCGATACGCTCAACATCAACGTGGCGAATGCTCGTGAGAATGGCGATATTAAGGGCGGATACAACAAGGGTGACGAAATGGCAGTTGTGGCCAACGGCGATAGCACTATAGCACTGCTGGTTATCAACAAGACGGCACTCCTGGGCAACTGGGTGATGCCCAACCCCATTGATGGCAGTTCGGAGACGGGCATCAGCATTCGTCGAGGTGGATCTGTGGAGAGTATTGACCAGAATGCTATCATCTACAAATCATGGCGTATCTACAACGGAAAACTGCAGATCACGGCAACTCGCGAAGATGGCGTAGATGTCGATGAAACCTTTATTTATTCGATTAAACGCATCACACCAGACTCGCTGGTGATCCAGGATGCTGAAGAAACTTTCGAATACAGTCGTCAGATAGAAGTAGTCGAAGAGGAACTGGGCATTGAGCTGGACAACGGCGATGATGACTTTATGATGTAAACTTTATAATTTCAGAAACTATAGTGGAACCATTTCGTGTACATATTTTAGGTTGCGGCAGTGCTTTACCGACCATGAAGCATCTTCCTACGTCACAGGTAGTTGAATGCAGGGGAAAGCTGTTTATGATAGATTGTGGCGAAGGCACTCAGCTACAGATGCGCAAGTCGTCGCTTTCGTTTACAAAACTGGGGCATGTGTTTATCTCGCATTTTCACGGTGATCATTGCTTCGGACTCATTGGTATGATATCCACCTTTGGGCTGCTGGGGCGCACTGCCACCCTAAATATTTACGCGCCTGAAGCTCTCAACGACATACTCGAGAAGCAGATAGCCTTCTTTTGTCGCGACTTGGGCTACGAGGTGAAATTTCATGCCGTAGATACGAAGTGCCACCAGGTGATCTATGAAGACCGTTCGCTGACGGTAGAGACGGTGCCACTCCAGCACCGCCCCTCTTGCTGTGGCTATATCTTCCGCGAAAAGCCGACCCTGCCCCACATCAAGCGGGATATGATAGATTTTTATCAGATACCTATCTCGCAAATCAATAATATCAAAAACGGGCAGGATTATACCTTGCCTGATGGTACTATTGTACCCAACGAACGACTGGTCGAGCCGGCAGACGCTCCGAGGGCTTATGCGTATTGCTCGGACACTAAGTATATGCCAGAACTCCATAAATTGTTGGATGGCGTCACTACGCTTTATCACGAGAGCACTTATGCAACTGACAATCTGGCAATGGCAGAGAAATATAATCATTCCACAGCTCAACAAGCCGCTTCGGTGGCTCGCGATGCAAAGGTGAAGCAGTTGCTGTTGGGACACTACAGCTCGCGGTATCCAGACGAAAGAGTTCTTCTTAATGAAGCTAAGCAGATATTTAATAATGTGCGACTAACAAACGAGATGGATATCATCGATGTTTGAGCGCTATAAGAGTTTGGCACACCATTTGCACTAGTGCATTCAGCAGAAAATATTTTTAAATTACATATATGACAAGCCGATTTTCACCAAAGGTATCTGAGATACTCGCATTTTCAAAAGAGGAAGCAGAACGTCTGTCTTCTTCCTCCGTAAGACCTGAGCACTTGCTGCTGGGGATGCTGCGCATAGACAATGGGCCTGTTTCAAATGTATTCTCTCGACTGAATGTAGATATTCATGAAGTAAAGAAAGACTTGGAGTTAAGAGCACATCAAGATGATGCTGATGTGTTTGAACAATACAACCAACACGAACTTGTACTCAACGAGAGTGCCTCAAACATTCTGAAGCTGGCTGTTCTTGAAGCTCGCATACAACATACGCAAAATGTAAACGAAGAGCATCTGTTACTAGCTATATTGCACGATAGGGCAAACAATGGTGCCAAACAAATTCTGGAGAATCACAACATGAATTATGATGATATTTTAAGTCTCTTGCGCGCTAAGGAGCCAAGTAATGGCATCGGACTTCCCGATGAAGAGGAGGAGTTCGAGGGAGGCAGTGCGCACGAAAGTGCCAACGCCTCGGCTGGCGGCACAACGACCAAGACAAAGACAACGTCAAAAACGCCTGTACTCGATAATTTCTCTACCGACCTGACTCTGGCTGCCTTAAATGGAAAGCTTGACCCCGTCGTAGGTCGCGACAACGAGATACAACGCGTCATTGAAATACTGGGACGACGCAAGAAGAATAATCCTATATTGATAGGTGAACCTGGTGTTGGTAAAAGTGCTATCGTCGAAGGATTGGCACAACTGATAGCACAACGACGGACCTCGCCGATGTTCTTCAACAAGCGCATCGTCAGCTTGGATATGACCAGTGTCGTGGCCGGTACGAAATATCGTGGTCAGTTTGAAGAGCGTATCAAGGCTTTGATTAAGGAACTTGAGCAGAATCCCGACATTATTATATTTATAGACGAGATTCACACGATGATTGGTGCTGGGTCGGCTCCTGGTTCAATGGACGCTGCCAACATCATGAAGCCGGCTTTGGCTCGAGGCACCATACAGTGCATCGGTGCCACTACGCTTGATGAATACCGCAATAGTATTGAGAAAGACGGTGCCCTGGAACGTCGTTTCCAGAAGGTGCTGGTAGAACCTACCAACGAAGAGGAAACGCTCCAGATACTGCGCAACATTAAAGACCGATACGAACATCATCATCACGTAGAATATACTGATGAAGCGCTTCGTGCTTGTGTCAAACTGACAGGAAGATATATCTCCGACAGAGCCTTCCCCGATAAGGCCATTGACGCGATGGACGAGACGGGATCTCGTGTGCATCTGCGCAATGCGCATATTCCGGATGAGATCGTTGAGAAAGAGAAGGAACTGGCTCACGTCAAGGAACGAAAGCAATCGGCCGTCAGCAATCAGAACTTTGAACTGGCTGCCAGCTATCGCGATAAGCAGACACAGTTGGAAGGTGAGTTGGCTGCAATGGAAGCCAACTGGCAGTCGGGCAACAGCGATGATCGTCAGATCGTCAACGAGGAGGATATTGCCAGCGTTGTATCGATGATGACTGGCGTTCCTGTGCAACGAATGGCACAGAGCGAAGGCATCCGACTGAAAGGTATGGCACAGGAGCTGAAAGATTGTGTGATAGCTCAGGATGCTGCCATTGATAAAATGGTTAAGGCCATCCAGCGCAATCGTGTGGGACTGAAGGAACCTAATCATCCCATTGGTGTTTTCATGTTCCTCGGACCTACGGGTGTCGGTAAGACCTATCTGGCAAAGAAATTAGCTGAGTTTATGTTTGGTTCTGCCGATGCGTTGATTCGCATTGACATGAGTGAATATACGGAGGCCTTCAACGTCTCAAGACTGATTGGCGCACCTCCAGGATATGTGGGCTACGAAGAAGGTGGACAACTGACCGAGCGCGTTCGCCGCAAGCCCTACTCTATCGTTTTGCTCGATGAAATAGAAAAAGCTCACGGTAATGTATATAATCTGCTTCTGCAGGTTCTGGACGAAGGAAGACTGACCGATGGAAACGGGCGTTTCGTGGATTTCCGCAATACGGTGATTATCATGACCTCGAATGCCGGTACGCGACAATTGAAGGATTTCGGGCGTGGTGTTGGTTTCACCGCTGGCAACCTGGGACTCAATATGAACGAAAAGGATCGCGAGCACGCGAGAAGTATCGTGCAGAAGGCGCTCTCGAAGCAGTTCTCACCTGAGTTTCTGAACCGCATGGACGAAATCATTACGTTCGATCAGTTGGATTTGGAAGCTATCAAGCGTATCATCAATGTGGAACTAAAACCACTCGCCAAGCGTATCGAAGAGATGGGCTATAAGATGGAACTTACGGATGAAGCTAAAGACTTCGTTGCCAGCAAAGGATATGATGTGCAGTTTGGTGCTCGCCCACTGAAACGAGCCATACAGACATACATCGAGGATGGTATATGCGAAATCATTCTAAATGAGAATATTAAGGAAGGTGATACCATCCATATATGCAAAGCAAACGACAAAGAAGAGCTTCTGTTTGAGTATCAATCTTAAAAAAACTTAAATAGAAATACATAATTAGGGTGCAAAGTGCTCATTTTCAACAATTTTGAGTAACTTTGCACCCACTTTTTATCCTCATACGAGGAAATAGGCGTTTGAACAGACGCAAGCGCCTATGAATATTAACCAATTAAAGATGGTCTGAGAAACGTCTGTTCAGGCCTTGTCCCTTTCGACAGAAGGGACGCAAAATTAAATTTTATGTCAGAATTAACAAAGAACGTTCAGCCGTTGCAGGACTTTAACTGGGACGAGTTTGAGAATGGTACCGTAGCCAACGTCAGCAAAGAAGAGCTCGACAAGGCTTACGACGAGACCCTCAACAAGGTAGCCGACCATCAGGTTGTTGAAGGTAAGGTTATCTCTGTTGACAAGAAAGAGGTTGTCGTAAACATCGGTTACAAGAGCGATGGTATCATCCCCGCTAGCGAGTTCCGTTACAATCCCGACCTGAAGGTTGGTGACACCGTTGAAGTTTACGTAGAGAGCGCTGAAGACAAGAAGGGTCAGCTCCTTCTTTCTCACAAGAAGGCTCGTCTGTCTCAGGCTTGGGATCGCGTAAATGCAGCTCTCGAGGAGCAGCAGATCATCCAGGGCTTCATCAAGTGCCGCACAAAGGGTGGTATGATCGTAGACGTATTTGGTATCGAGGCTTTCTTGCCCGGTTCTCAGATCGACGTACATCCTATCCGCGACTACGACCAGTTCGTAGGCAAGACTATGGAGTTCAAGGTTGTAAAGATCAACCAGGAGTTCCGCAACGTTGTCGTTTCTCATAAGGCTCTTATCGAGGCAGAGCTCGAGGCTCAGAAGCAGGAGATCATCTCTAAGCTTGAGAAGGGTCAGATTCTTGAGGGTACCGTTAAGAACATTACCAGCTACGGCGTATTCGTTGACCTCGGTGGTGTTGACGGACTCATCCACATCACAGACCTGTCTTGGGGCCGCGTTGACGATCCTAAGAAGATCGTTGAGCTCGATCAGAAGATCAATGTTGTTATTCTCGACTTCGACGAAGAGAAGAAGCGCATTGCTCTCGGCCTGAAGCAGCTCACTCCTCATCCTTGGGATGCTCTGGATCCTGACCTCAAGGTTGGTGACCACATCAAGGGTAAGGTAGTCGTTCTGGCTGACTACGGTGCATTCGTAGAGGTACAGCCCGGCGTTGAGGGTCTGATCCACGTTTCTGAGATGTCTTGGAGCCAGCACCTGCGTTCAGCTCAGGAGTTCCTGAAGGTTGGCGAAGAGGTAGAGGCAGTTATCCTGACTCTCGATCGCGACGAGCGCAAGATGTCTCTCGGCATCAAGCAGCTGAAGGAAGATCCATGGGAGGCTATCGAGGTTAAGTACCCCGTAGGTTCTAAGCACAACGCAAAGGTTCGCAACTTCACCAACTTCGGTGTATTTGTTGAGCTTGAGGAAGGTGTTGATGGTCTGATTCACATCAGCGACCTCAGCTGGACTAAGAAGGTTAAGCACCCCAGCGAGTTCACTCAGGTAGGTGCTCCTATCGACGTTGTCGTTCTCGACATCGACAAGGAGAACCGTCGTCTGTCTCTCGGTCACAAGCAGCTCGAGGAGAATCCTTGGGATGTATTCGAGGATCAGTATGCTGTAGGTTCAGTTCACACTGGTAAGATCACAGAGGTTCTGGAGAAGGGCGCCGTTGTTTCTCTCGCTGAGAACGTAGAGGGCTTCGCTACTCCTAAGCACCTCGTTAAGGAGGATGGTTCACAGGCTCAGCTTGGTGAGGAACTGCCCTTCAAGGTTATCGAGTTCAACAAGGACAGCAAGCGCATCATTCTCTCTCACAGCCGCACCTTCGAGGATGCTCAGCGTGAGGAGAAGCGTGCAACTCGCAAGGCTGCTCCCCGTCAGAAGAAGGATGACACTCCAAAGATTGAGAATGTTGCAGCAAGCACCACTCTCGGTGACATCGACGTTCTGGCTCAGTTGAAGGCTCAGATGGAGAAGGGTGAGTAATAGCTCCCCTACTCTTTAAATACAAAAGGCTGTATCGCTTATGTGATACAGCCTTTATTGTTTTTATTGTTTATTGTTTTTATTGTTTATTGTTTTTATTGTTTATTGTTTTTATTGTTTATTGTTTTTATTGTTTATTGTTTTTATTGTTTATTGTTTTTGTTTTATATTATTGCTTCTCACTTCTCACCTCTCACTTCTCACTTTGCGCTGTAGGCGCATTGCCTCTCACTTCTCACTTTGCGCCGCAGGCGCACTGCCTCCCAGTTCGTATATACCAGTTGGTTTGGTACGTTTTAGTACTTCCAGTTCAAAATCTTTGCCAGCAATAATACCATACGAGTTGAGGACGGTTTGGACGGTCTTACGTGCCAGTTCTGGATGATTATTTTCTTCTGACAAGTGACACAACCACACATGGCGCAAATCTGTGCTTGCATATTTTGCAATAGCTTCACCACACTGAACATTGTTCAGATGTCCTGTGCCACTGACAATGCGTGCTTTGAGATGTTCGGGATAAGGCCCTTGCTGAAGCATCTCACGATCGTGGTTAGCTTCAATCACCAGATAGTTGGCTTTTCCAATATAATCTGCCATTTCTTCTGTCACACGTCCTACATCCGTCATGATGCAGAAATGTAAATTCTCTGCTTCAACCAGATAGCCAACATTATCAGAACTGTCATGTGGCACGTGAAAAGGAGTCACAACGAAGTCGCCGACCTCAACCTTTTCGCCATAGGATAAAAGATGACGATGCTCTTGTGCCACTTTTCTTGCTACGCAATAGTTCCTGTCTATTCCTTTATGAACAGCTGCTGTAGCATACACTGGAAGATGATAGTCGTGACTCAAGCTGCCAACACATTTGATATGGTCAGCATGATCGTGCGTAATGAAGATATGATGTACTTGCGATAAGCTAAGTCCATAGTCTCTGAAATGTTTTTTCAGAGTTCTCACACCAACACCAGTATCTATCAGCAGGCCATCGTTTTCTGTAAACAAGAAATAGCAATTGCCGCTGCTACCGCTTCCAAAAGAAATAAATTTCAGCATTTAATTTTTTATTTTAACTGCAAAGATAACAAAAAATGCTTAAAGAACGAAATTGGCTGTTCAAACTTTTATCATATTTAAACATTATTCTGCGGATGCTCGTAAAAACAATGAAAGCAGCACTGTTAGAATGGGAGTCCTACAGCAAAATGGAAAGCGTAGTCACGACTGAATCGTGGGTGAAGAATTGGGAAATGCTCCTCATCTTCTGTTTCAAAGGCTGGATTAATGGCTTTCATTCCGAGGTCAAAACGGATGATGAAATAGTCGAAGTTCAATCTGAGGCCTAATCCATAACCCACTGCTATCTGATCAATAAAGGTGTCGAACTTAAATTGTCCGCCAGGTTGTTCGTTATACTCACGCAGTGTCCATATGTTGCCTGCATCTACAAAGAGAGCACCTCCTAGTTTCCAAAACAGCTTAGTGCGATACTCCATATTCAGGTCCAACTTCATATCGCCTGTTTGATTGATAAAGTTGATACGTCCGTCTTTCTCTTTATATTTTCCAGGACCTAACGAACGAACGCTCCATCCTCGCACACTATTGGCACCGCCCGAGAAATAACGTTTCTCAAATGGTAACACTGTGCTATTGCCATAAGGATACGCAATACCGAAACCACAATGGAATACCAACTGGTTTGTGTTATCAATCTGCAATGAGCGAGTCAAGTCAATATCAAACTTTGCATATTGAGCAAACGCAATATTAAACACGCGATAGTGATTATCGGCATCCTTGTTGGCATTAAACATTTGGGAAGCCAGCGATAATAGTGAACCAGAAGATTCTATGTTCGTCTTGATGGCGAAATTGCCTTTGCTATATGAGTATCCTAAACCCAATTTTGTAATAAACAGGTCTGCATAGTTGTAACGCAGAATGGCGTTGCGATTATTCTCACTGTCCAGATAATCCTTCTTAAAGGTATCTGAAATCCAGGGCATGAATACATAGTTCAGATCTATCAGATCCAGTTGGAAGCGATCGTGACGATGTGGGAAGTTCCATTTATAACGCCAGGCTGCAGACAAGACTCGGCGATGAAACTCAGGTCTATCTTGAAGGTCATACATCAGTGACACCTCGCTGGTGGCATTCATATGCTGACGCATCTGATGAGAAACAAAGGGGATGATGAAACGAGGAAACTGCAGTCTTGCTTGTGCGCTGTATTCTATAAAGTCTTGCGTGGAATATCCCTCTAGACCTCGGATAGCTTCGTAGGCACCACGCAACTCAACGCTCAGCACCTCGCTACCTCTGAAAAGATTCTGATTCTGGTAGGTCAATGATGCTGCAGCACCTAGATCACCAGCCGTATTTGTACCTTCTGGTTGAAAACTAATGGTCGAAGGCTTATTGGTTTGGATATGAATATCACAATCCAGCGAGTCGGTTCCTGCTATTGGCACGAAATTGATATTCGTATATTTCACCGCCTGCAAACGTCCGAATCGGGCATAAGTATTCTGCAATCCTCGACTGCTATATGGTTGGTTCTCTGCCAAATAAGTGCATTCGCTCTGCACATGTTTGCGCAGATGAATCTTGCTATCGTTAGGATCACCGCTGGCATAACGGATGTTTCTTATATAATAGATGGTGTGCAGCGTATCCTCGTGCTTCTCGTTGGTGTATGGATCAAGAAATAGAGTTAGATCGATGAGTCGCGAATCTTGTGCTGTGTCAGCGGCGTAAGAGATATATTCTTTATGAAAACGATAATAGCCTTTATCGGTTAGAAATTCCGTGATGCGCTTACGCTCATTGTCAAGAACAGACACATTGAACTTTTGGCCCTCGTGAATTAATCTATTCACACTGTCTGTTGCCATCAATCTATCAATCACAGAGTCTGCAATCTCATATTGAATATGATGAATGAAATACGGTTCGCCCAATTCCATTCTATAGATGACGCCCACTTTCTTTTTACCTGTCGGTGTTACAGACTTGGTGACTTTGGCGTTCAGGAATCCCTCATTACGCAACTCCTGCTGCAAATCATTACAAGTGAGGTCGGCAAGTCGTTCGTCATATAACACCGGTGCTTCGCCCATAGAGCGCAACATGCGGTTCACCCATTTGGAAGAATCGCGGCCTGATAGAGAATACGTTGCCAAAGGAAGCTTAAACAGGGAAAACCACCGCGAGTTAGGTTTCTGACGAACATAGTTGCGAAGATGTCCTTTGTTTACATCACGCCCATATTCGCCAACAGTTTCAAGACGAATACTGTTGAGAAGGTTACTGCCTTCCGGCACATAACGTGTGGTGGAGCACGAGCTCAAGACGAGTATCGCACTCAGCAAAGACAAAAGAATGGTTTTGGACAATCGCATATTCAATGTGCAAAGATACGCATTTTATTTGAAGAACTTGCTGATTGTTACATTTTTTTGCTAACTTTGCAGCATGATAAGCAAAAACCAAATCAAGTTTATTAAGCAGCTAGATCTGAAGAAGTACCGCAAGCGCGAAAATCTCTTTGTAGCAGAGGGACATAAGGTGGTGGGCGACCTTTTGTCGTGTGGATTCGAACCACACACGCTCTTTGCTACCAACGAATGGAAAGCCCCACAAGATGTACGTTTTCAGGAAGTTACCGAAGAAGAGCTCTGCAAGATCAGTTTTCTGCAGCACCCCCAGCAAGTGCTTGGTATCTTTCATATGCCTGCCACAGAAGCAGCTGCCATACAGGACCAATTGGTTTTGGCTCTCGATGGTGTGCAGGATCCCGGTAATTTGGGTACCATTATTCGTATAGCCGACTGGTTTGGAATTAGCGATATCTTTTGTTCACTAGATACGGCTGATGCTTGGAATCCAAAGGTAATTCAAGCCACCATGGGTAGCATTGCCCGTGTGCGAATCACTTATACGGATCTTGCGTCGCTGATAAAGGAGGCGAAAGTGCCTGTTTACGGTACTTTGCTTGATGGTGAGAACATCTACCAGCAGGAGCTTTCCCAGAATGGTATCATCGTGATGGGCAACGAAGGTAACGGCATCTCTGCCGAGATACGTCAGTTGATCACCAACAAACTGTTGATACCCGATTTCAATAGCAGCGATAGTCACGCAGAGAGTCTGAACGTAGCTATAGCTACAGCTATCACTTGTAGCGAGTTTAAAAGAAGAGGCTAATATCTTCTATCCCAATCTTGCAGCTAGAAAATTTTGCTGACGATGACAGCAGAACGATAAACTTTACCATCGTAGAGCCAATCTTTCAGTTCGTCGCTCTGATTGTATCCCAATTTCTGATACAGCGCTAAAGATGGCTTGTTTTCTACAGCGATGACGGCATAGATTTGATGTAGATGAAGCACCTTCGAGGCATAATCATGCAGTTTCAGCATAGTGGCCTCCGAGTAGCCCTGACGGCGAAATGGCTTTTGAATGATTAAGCCCAACTCAGCTCTATTGTGCTTCGGGTCAAAGTTGACCAGATCCACCAATCCTACAACCTCACCCTTATCGTTTTCTATCACAAGTCTCACTTGCTTATCGGTATAGATATCGCCAGTCACTTGTGCCATATAGTCGTGAAGCACATAGTGAGAATACGGAACATTGGTGGCGCTGACGTCCCAGATGCTCATATCGTTCTCTATAGTGTAGAGCAACTCCAGGTCTTCAGGTTCCATTGCTCTAAGTCTGACCGTAGGTAGTGCCTTGTTCATGCGATAATATCTCTAAGTGTGATTAACTCGTGGGTCTTCACGTTATATGTACCTATTCCCAACCAGCCTGGCTGATGCTGATGGGCGTGGGCAATGATGTGTTCAAAGCCGATGGTGTCTATATCGTACACCACATAACTGTTTTGCGTCTCAGGCACAGCCTCCAACTGCGGATAGAAAGCGGCCTGGAGTCCTTTACGTTCTGCCAACACTCTGCACTCCTCGAGCATCTCGGTTGAACCCACAAAAAGATAGTTTGGTTCGGTCTTTCGATGAGTGGTAAATCCCAAAGCATTCCTCATGCTCCAGTATAACATCTGGCACAAAGCGATGAAAGCTCTCAGATAGATAGCCATCTTAATAGGTGCCGTGATAAAGAACGAAAGGTGCCCATAGTGCTTACGGAAGAAGATGATCATAGCCTGATAGAACACGTGGACATAGCGATAGCTAGTCTTGCAGGTAGATTCCCCTTTGTAGTGCACGATGTGAGCCGGTATGTACCAATTCTCGTAGCCACTCTTCATGATGCGGTAGGACATATCGATGTCTTCACCATACATAAAGAAGTCCTCATCCAGCAATCCTGCCTTATTGAGTGCTTGGCGACGTAACATACAGAAAGCACCACTCAGCACTTCTATGCGCGCAGGCGAATCCCACGGGAGATGACTCATGTAGTAGCGATCAGAGCGCCCTATCATCTTCATGAATGAGACATAAGGCGTCGGGATGGCTCTTCTCGACTCGCGTGCTATGCTGCCATCTGCATTGTGCATCATCACGCCTGCCCCACCCGCCTGAGGGTGAGCATCCATGAAGTCGATCACTGTGGTAAGAGCATTCTCGGCTACAAACGTATCGGGGTTTAGCAGCAGCACATACTCACCCACCGACTGCTTGATGGCGATGTTGTTGGCACGAGCAAAGCCCAGGTTGCGATTGCTCTCTATCAGTTTGATTTGCTGGGCGTAGCGCTGTTTCAAGTAAGCTACCGTATCATCTTTCGAATCGTTGTCAACCACGAAGATCTCGCTATCGATATCACGTGTGGCACGCAACACGCTCTCCAGACATTGGTCGAGATAGTGTCGCACGTTATAGCTTACGATGACGATGCTCAGTTTCATTTTTCGTCTTCTTGTTGGTTGGGTTCAACGGGAGTCACCTCAGCTTCACAACGTTTTGCTGAGGGATAGACAAAAGGCATCACCAGCAGTGTGATGACAGCCATATGTCCGAAGTTCGCCTCGTTGCCGAACATATAATATAATAAGGTGTTGCCTATCAGCAAAGCCCCCAGCAGTATAAGTCTCAGGGTCCCCCAGCGAGCCAGTGCTTCCTCTTTTCTTTCGTAGAGGTCGTTTTGAATACGTTTAAACTTGAAGAGTCGCAGCATCAGATAGATAAGCGACAATGTCAGCAGCACCATCACCGTCTCCACTACATATAGTGTGGTTTCAGAAGAGCCGGCCAGGAAGCCCATATCCACCTCCAGATAGTCACCAATCAGATAGATGAGTGCTGTGATTGCTATGATGGTAATAAATATAGTCTTTAATTTAGTCATTATATTACGATTGTAAGTGTTTTGTTATTGATTGTTGAAGATGTACGTTTCGGAGCATCTCTTCGGCTATTTGTCATCACCAAAAGGTGTTCTGTTCAGCAGCGAGCGTCCCAGGGTCACCTCGTCGGTATATTCCAAATCTTCGCCCACAGCTACTCCGCGAGCCAGGAGCGTCACTTTAACGTTGTAGGGCGCCAGTTTTCTGTAGATATAGAAGCAGGTGGTATCGCCCTCCATCGTAGGACTGATGGCCAGAATGACTTCGTTGACGCCGCCTTCAGCCACGCGCTCCACTAGCGAATCGATCTCAAGGTCGGCAGGCCCCATACCGTCGAGTGGCGAGATGACGCCACCCAACACATGATAGAGCCCCTTGAACTGCTGTGTGTTTTCCAGCGCCATCACATCCTGAATGTCGCTTACCACACAGATGGTCGAAGCATCCCTGCGCTTGTCGCTGCAGATAGGACACACCGCTGTATCGCTGATGTTATGGCACACGCTACAGAACTTCAAGTCGCGTTTCAGCGCCCCCACAGCGTCAGTAAACGCCCGAACCTGCTCCTCGTCGCTTCTCAGCAGATTCAGTGCATAGCGCAGGGCCGTCTTTCGTCCCACGCCAGGCAACAGCGAGAGCTGTTCTACGGCTGTCTGCAATATTCTTGATGGTAAAACCTGTTCCATATATGTGTGTCACTCAGTGTAGTCGTTGTATTTATCTTGCTCGAAGCCCCTCAGCTATCCGTTGATCTCAGCCAACTCCAACCATCGCATAGACTTCTCGTCCAGCTCGTTGTTGAGTTTTGGCAGTCGGATGCTCATGGTTGTGATATCCTCTACCGACAACGTGCCAGAGCTCAGTGCCTCTTCAATAGTCTTCTTCTCTTGTTCCAGCGCCTCGATATCTTTTTCCAGCTGTTCGTACTCGCGCTTCTCTTTGAACGTCAGTCGGCGCTTTACAGGTGCAGCCGCATTGTTGGCTGCAGGAGCCTCTGCCTGCTTCACCACCTTTTTCGTGGCGCTCTCTTTGGGTTGCAGTGCGCTCCATTGGCGATACTGCGTATAGTTGCCAGGGAAGTCCTTGATCTCGCCATTGCCCTTGAACACTAGCAGGTGGTCCACCACTTTATCCATAAAGTAGCGATCGTGACTCACCACGATGACACATCCTGGGAAGTCCTGCAAGTATTCCTCCAGAATCTGCAGCGTCACGATGTCCATATCATTGGTAGGCTCGTCGAGCACCAAGAAGTTGGGGTTCTGCATCAGCACTGTGCAGAGGTACAACTTGCGTCGCTCTCCGCCCGACAGCTTATACACATAGTTGTGCTGTTGTTCGGGTGTGAACAAGAAATGCTGCAGAAACTGGCTGGCAGTCAGGTGCTTTCCGTTGCCAAGGTCGATGTATTCCGCGATGTCGCGCACCACGTCTATCACCTTCTGTTGCTCGTCGAACTTCAAGCCCTCTTGCGAGAAGTAGCCAAAGCGGACCGTCTCTCCTACCACAATCTTACCCTCATCGGGCTGTGCCTCGCCCAGCAGCATCTTCAGGAACGTCGATTTACCCGTGCCGTTGTTGCCCACAATGCCCATCTTCTCAAATCGCGAGAAGTTGTAGTAGAAGTCCTTCATGATGACCACATCGTCAGAGAACTTCTTCGAGATGTACTGACATTCAAAAATCTTGCTGCCGATGTACACATTGCTAGCCTTCAACCTGACGGCCCGCTCCTCGATGCGCGATTTAGCCACCTTCTCAAGTTCGTAGAAGGCATCCTCGCGATATTTAGCCTTGTGGCCTCTGGCCTGCGGCTGACGTCGCATCCAGTCCAGTTCTGTGCGATACAGATTGTTGGCTCTAGCAATCTCAGCCCTGCGGTTGTCTATGCGTTCCTGTCGTTTTTCCAGATAGTAGGCATAGTTGCCTCGATACGTATAGACGCTCTGGTCGTCTATTTCCAGGATGACGGTGCACACGCGATCCAGGAAGTAGCGGTCGTGCGTCACCATCAGCAGCGTCTTGTTGCCGCGGTTCAGGAAGCCCTCCAGCCATTCAATCATCTCCAGATCCAGGTGGTTGGTAGGCTCGTCCAGAATCAGTAGGTCTGGCTCAAGTATCAGCACGTTGGCCAGTGCCACGCGCTTCTGCTGTCCGCCCGACAACTGTCCCATGGGCTGCTGCAGGTCTCTGATTTTCAGCTGCGTCAGTATCTGCTTAGCCTTTAGCACCTTTTCAGGGTCGCCTTCATGGTTGAAACAGGCATCCAGCACCGTTTCCTCAGCATCAAACTTAGGTGATTGTTCCAAGATACCCACGCGCAAGTCGCGGCGATAGATGATATCGCCCGAGTCGGGTGAGTCTTTTCCAGATAATAAAGATAATAATGTGGACTTGCCTACGCCATTCTTGGCAATCAAGCCCACCTTCTGCCCTTCGGCAATTGAAAAACTAATGTTTCTGAACAGTAGAAGCGACCCAAACGATTTGGTCAGGTTCTGCACGTCAAGATACGGTATCTCCTTTGGCATGACCCCTTTCCCCCTACTCTTTCAGCGACTTAGTGATTTGTTCTATGTACGAGAGCACCTCTTCGCGTCCCTGTGCTTTCTCCGACGAGGTGACGAAGTATGGCGGCATCTCCTCCCAAGTCTCCAGCATTTTCTTCTCGTAGGCCGCCACATTAGCTTTCACCTTTGTAGGCGTCAGTTTGTCGGCCTTTGTAAACACGATAGCAAAGGGCACGCTCGACACGCCCAGCCAGTTGATAAACTCCAGGTCGATGGCCTGCGGTTCCAATCTGACGTCCACCAGCACAAACACGTTGACCAACTGTTCGCGCTCCAGTATGTAGCCGCGAATCATCTGGTCCAGTTTCTGTACCTCTTTCTTTGAGCGTTTGGCAAATCCATAGCCAGGCAGGTCCACCAAGTACCACTCGCGATTAATGATAAAGTGGTTGATGAGCAGCGTTTTGCCTGGTGTTGACGATGTCTTTGCCAACTTCTTGTTGCGACAAAGCATGTTGATAAGGCTCGATTTACCAACGTTCGAGCGCCCTATGAATGCATATTCGGGCTTATTGTCCTTTGGACACATGCTCACCATGGGTGACGAAAGTGTGAATTCCGATGTCTTGATCTCCATACTATTGTTTTGCGTATTAACGAATGCGATCTAAAGAGCGCACCAGCTTCTCGTCGGCCAGTATGCGCTTGCGTGCCAAAAATAGCAGCACGATGCCCACCATAGGCAGCGCCATAGGCCAAGTCAGTGCGGTACTGTCGTAGGCCGTAGCCAGGTTCACGTACCACATCACCAGTATCAGCATGTTGAAGAAGCACACCGATGCCTGGCGCTTGCGCTGCTTGTAGAGAAAGATGCAGACCACCGACACGATGGCAGCCACGAAGGCCACCAGCATCAGTGTCAGGTTGGTCATCATAGCCCCGCACACGCCGGCTGCGATGGCAGCCAGCAGCAGGAAAACGGTTTGGATGCGCTGAATCATGCCTCTGCGGGGTTCTGATTATCCTTAGAGGGGTCGCGGAAGTACACCTTACCCTCGATAAACTCCTGAGTAGCCAGCAGTGTGGGTTTGGGCAACTTCTCGTAGTAGCGCGAAATCTCAATCTGCTCGCGGTTCTCGAATACCTCTTCCAGTGAGTCGTTGTAGCTTGCAAACTCGGCCAGCTTCTTTGACAGGTCTTCCTTGATCTGCACCGAAATCTGGTTGGCGCGCTTTCCGATGATAGCTACGCTCTCATAGAGGTTGCCAGTGTTGTCACACAAATCCATGATGTTGCGAGTCACGGTATTAACCGGAGCTTTTGACTTTTTGTAATCCATTTCTTAATTTTAAAGTTATGTTTTATGCTTTGTTTTTCGTTTATATGACGTCCTTTGCAAGTCGCAGGGGTCAGTCTTTAATCACTTTCTTACACTTTGCGATGTATTTGTTGGCCAGTTCGCTTTCTTTCGCGTCGGGATATTCGTTCAGGAATCCGTAGCACTCGTCCTCAGCGTCGCGATAGCGCTCCAAGCGACGGTCTTCGCTCGAGTTCTCGGCCAACTGAAATTTGCTCTTCATGATCAGCACAGCAAACTCCTTGCGCCAGTTGCTGTAGGGATAGGTCTTCAGCGCGTTCTCGGCCGTGATGATGCACGAGATGTAATTGCTCTCGTTGTTGGAGTTGATGTTACCAAAATAGCCCCCCAGATTGTAGTAGAGCTCAGCAGAGAGCAGCTCTTTCTGCACCAGTTTGTCTTGAAGTTCGAACAGGCGGTCCTGCGCTGTCTTTCTCAGCTCTGAGTGGGGGTAGATGTCCAAAAACTGCTGGTAAGCACTGATGGCGCCCACCGTAGGTGTCTGGTCGAGGCGAGGCTCTGGTGTGCCTTCATAGAGCGACTGCCCGATGTAGAAACAGGCCTTCTCGGCATAGATGCCGCGGGGATAGGTCTGATAGTATTTCTTGAACGTTGCCGAAGCCGACTCGTAGTCGCCATCCATATACTCGGCCATGCCCAGCATATAGAGTGATTCCTGGGCTTCCAGTGTACCTTTCTTCAGCGTGATAAGATCCTGAAGCAGGGTCACTGCGCGCTGGTATTTGCCCTCAGCAAAGCACTGCTTGGCGTACTCATAGCGATAGTCGTAGTCGCTCGATTTAAACACCTTGTTGAACTCAGAAGCGCAGCCGGTCATCAAAACCGATAGCAGCGCCATTCCCCATATCTTGAAAACGTTCTTTTTCATCGTACATTTTAATTAGCATGCAAAGGTACAGAAAAAATCCCAATTATCAAAGCGAATTACATATTTTTTAACCCCGAAGCAGACTCTTTTTAAAATTATTCGTAACTTTGCACTCATTATGGACTTTAAGCTTACATCGAAATATCAGCCTATGGGCGATCAGCCCGAGGCAATACGTGAGTTGACCGATGGTGTACGTCGGGGCGACAGGGCGCAGGTTTTGCTGGGTGTCACGGGCTCTGGCAAGACGTTCACAATGGCCAACGTGATAGCCAACTGTGGTAAACCGACGCTGATTTTGAGTCACAACAAGACCTTGGCGGCTCAGCTTTACGACGAGATGCGTGGTTTCTTTCCCGATAATGCCGTGGAGTATTATGTCAGCTATTATGACTACTATCAGCCTGAGGCGTACCTACCCTCGTCTGATACTTACATCGAAAAAGACCTGGCTATTAATGAAGAGATTGACCGCCTACGACTGAGTGCCGTAAGCAGCTTGCTCTCTGGACGAAAAGACGTGATCGTTATATCTTCTGTTTCATGTATCTACGGCATGGGAAGCCCCAACGCTTTGTCGGAGAACGTGATCGAGATTCGTCAAGGACAGACTATGGACCGCAATGCGCTGTTAAGAAAACTTGTCCAGTCGCTGTATGTCAGAAACGATATCGCACTGGAGCGAGGCAATTTCCGCGTGAAGGGCGATACAGTGGACATCTTCATGGCTTACAACAACATGGTGCTGCGTGTCACCTTCTGGGACGACGAGATTGATGCCATCGAGGAACTGGACCCCGTGACGCTTCAGCGACTGGGGCGCTATGCCGAATATAAGCTCTACCCTGCCAACCTATTTATGACCACACAGGAGCAAACCAACCAGGCCATCCATGATATTCAAGACGACCTGGTGCGACAGGTGCAGTTTTTCGAGGAACAGGGCGACGAGATTAAGGCGCAGCGCATCAAGGAGCGTGTGGAGTACGACATGGAGATGATCAAGGAACTCGGCCACTGTTCGGGCATTGAGAACTACTCACGCTACTTCGACGGACGCAAGGCGGGCGAACGGCCCTACTGTCTGCTGGACTTCTTCCCCGACGACTTCCTGCTGTTTATCGACGAGAGCCACGTGTCTGTGCCACAGATTGGCGCGATGTATGGTGGCGACCGCGCCCGCAAGACCAACCTTGTGGAATATGGTTTCCGCTTGCCGGCTGCCTTCGACAACCGTCCGCTGACGTTTGAAGAGTTTCAAGAGCAACTGCACCAGGTGATCTACGTCTCGGCAACGCCGGCCGACTTCGAACTGGCCGAAGCCGAGGGTGTCGTGGTGGAACAGGTCATCCGTCCTACGGGTCTGCTCGACCCGCAAATCGAGGTACGCCCCAGCGAGAACCAGATAGACGATCTGCTCGAAGAGATACGTCAGCGTATTGAGCGCCACGAACGTACGCTGGTCACCACGCTGACCAAGCGAATGGCCGAGGAGCTCAGCGAATATCTGTTGGGACACGGGGTTCAGACGGCCTATATCCATAGCGACGTGGCTACGCTGGATCGCGTAAAAATACTTGGCGAGTTGCGCGAGGGTGTTTACGACGTGTTGGTAGGCGTCAACCTGTTGCGCGAAGGTCTCGACCTGCCCGAGGTGTCGCTGGTGGCAATTCTCGATGCCGACAAGGAGGGCTTCCTTCGCTCTCGCCGTTCGCTGGTGCAGACGGCAGGACGTGCTGCGCGCAACGTCAACGGTCTGGTCATCATGTATGCCGACACCATCACGCGCTCTATGCAAGAGACTATCGACGAGACCCTGCGCCGTCGTACCAAACAGTTGCGCTACAACGAGGAGCATGGCATCACTCCCACACAGATTGTGAAGACGCTGAAGAGTTCGCTCAGTCGCGACGACCGTGCCGATGTCAAGGAACTAAAGATGGCCTCTGCCGATGTGCCAGCTACCTCTGTAGATAACGTGGCTGCTGATCCAATCATCGAACGCATGACGCGTCCGCAAATCGAGAAGTTGATTGCAGAGACCACCCGTCGCATGAAGGATGCCGCCAAGAACCTTGAGTTCCTGCAGGCTGCTCAGTATCGCGACGAGATTATTAAACTTCAAGAGATGATAGAACTTAAGAATTAGGCTGGTCAAAGTGGCTGGTTTCAAGTTTCAGGTTTCAAGTTTCAGGTTCTGACAAGGGACTGTCACCGGTCACCTTGTAATCAACGAGCGCAAAATTGCGTCCGTTAACCTTCAAACAGGCTGGCTCCATGTTTCGGATTGCTTTCATCAGTTCTGACAAGGGACTGTCACCTGTCACCTTTTAGTATAATTGATGCAAAGATAGGCATAAAAAAACTACACTACCCAAAATTACACCGTTTAATTCAGAAACGAACGTGTAGTTTCTTACTTTCTTATTTCTTACTTTCTTACTTTTTGCTATATTTTTCTTTCCGCAACAAGAGAGCAAAGAAAACAATAAGTTATTATGAATTTATATATTATATATAATATTATAATATTATATATAATATATAAATTACAAGTACATTTTGAAAACACCAAAAAATAAGAAAGTAAGAAGTAAGAAAGTAAGTTTTTGCATCAAAATGTTTTTTCCATACAGAAAAACCGATATATATTTTCCCGCATTTTACCCCTAAAAAATACCCTCGAAAAATGGTGGTTTGTTTGCTGTATATTTGCACACCTCGCATTTATTTAGTACCTTTGCGATACATTTGAGGAACGGAGGATGGAGGCGCCAAACGGAGCGTTTAATGCCGGCAAACGGGACGAATGGGGCCACCAAACGAAATCCTCGGCAAAATCACAATTAACTTTAACCATTTAATACCTTAACACTATGCCTGTACTTTACAAAACTTATGTCAACCAGATGAGAAACTCAAAGATGTTCGGCAAGGTCTATGCCCGCATCGTATCGCTGAAGACCATGACCTACCCT
>NZ_JHXM01000024.1 GCF_000621725.1 Xylanibacter brevis ATCC 19188 | reverse complement strand
GACGAGATCCAGCGCAACGCATCTGTCAAGAAATCTGACGTGAAGGCCGTGCTCTGCGAGCTGAGCGAGGTGATGAACCAGAAGCTCATTCAGGGTGGTCGCGTGGTGCTCGACGGCATCGGTGCCTTCAAGGTGACTATCAACACCGTAGGTGCCGAAACAGCGAAGGACTTCACCGCCAACAACATCAAGTCGGTACGCATCCTCTTCCAGCCCGAGACGCGCATCGTGGACAACCACCGCATCAAATCCATGCTCAACGGCATCCGACTAAAGGAGCAGGAGAAGTATAGCAGCGAGGAAGAGGAGGAGGAGAATGAGAATGAGGACTAACCCCTCAAACCCCTCCCTTCAAGGGGAGGGGCAGGGGTGGGGTCTGTATCTCCATTTGTAGTTAGAACAACACTGACCCCACCCCCGACCCCTCCCGAGGGAGGTTTGGCCTGCTTCGCAGGGAAATTTTTCAAAATTGAAAACAAAATTTTTCATTTTTATTTTCTTTCTCGCCTGACACAAGCCGAAGGGATATAAATCTCTTTTTAATTTTGAATCAAATTTTGAATAATTTCCCGCCGCAGGCGGCCCCAAATCGTAATTAACCAAATTAATCGAATAATACTATGAAGAAACTGGAAACTTGGAAGTTTGTATTGCAAACTGTTATCGCCATACTTACGGCCATTGCTACTAGCCTCGGCGTGGCTAGTTGTATGAATTGACCCCTCCCTTCAAGGGCAGTTAGAACAACACTGACCCCACCCCCAACCCCTCCCCTACATGGGAGGGGAGCGCCTACGGAGTCCTTGGATTTTCAACCGCATAGTACGAAAGATTCCTTTTGGGGTATGTTCTATAAATTGCATATATCATCCGCTGAACTCCCCTCCCTTCAAGGGGAGGGGCTGGGGGGTGGGGTCTGTAACTCCATTGGCAGTTAGAACAACACTGACCCCACCCCCGACCCCTCCCCTACATGGGAGGGGAGTGGCTGCGCAAGGTTCAAGCTAAGGAAGCTAGTTGTATGAACTAGAAATTAGGAGCCACTTCACTATGGGCTCCTATTTTTTTAGACGAACCTTTGGACACTACGATTATTTTATATATCTTTGCAGACATAAAAAGCAAACGAGATAAAACTATGAAGATGCTACTCACTGTGGCAATAATGCAGATTGCAATCATCAAGGCTGTTGCCACACCCATAGACCAACTGTTGGAGCGCATAGACAAAGGGGCTTCACAGAAATTCAAAATAGAACTAAGACAGGAGAAGACGACCAAAAATGTGGATGCCGTACAAAAAGACTTCTTCGAACTGGACCAACAGGGACAGCGCGTGGTGGTGAGGGGCAACTCGTGGGTCAACATCGCCGTGGGCATCAACTGGTATCTGAAGTACTATGCTGGCATACATCTGACGTGGAACCACATGACAGCTCAGCTGCCAAAGATACTGCCACGCGTCGAGAAACGTGAACGTCATGACACGCCCCTGACGTTGCGCTATGCCTACAACTACTGCACTTTTTCTTATTCCATGGCCTTCTGGGACTGGGAGCGCTGGCAACAAGAGATTGACTGGTTGGCGCTGCACGGTGTCAATATGCCACTGGCTATTGTGGGTGAAGAATGCGTGTGGCGCGAGATGCTGCTGAAGCTGGGATACGACGAGGAACAGATAGGAAAATTCATTGCAGGACCGGCTTTCTTGGCGTGGTGGGAGATGAACAACCTGGAGGGTTGGGGCGGACCGCTCCCACGCTCATGGTACGACCGCCAAGCACGGCTTCAGCGACAGATACTGAAACGCATGAAAGAACTGGGCATGCACCCCGTACTGCCAGGCTATTGCGGTATGATGCCTTCTGACTATACCAACGACAAAAAAGTGCTGTGGAATGGCTTTACACGTCCGTCCAATGCTCCAACCACCGACCCGCGCTTCGATGATATCAGCAAGTTATACTATGACGAGCTGACACGACTCTACGGTAAGGCCGACTACTACTCGATGGACCCATTCCATGAGAGCAGCGACGATGCTTCTATTGATTATGCTGAAGCTGGACGTAAACTCATGACGGCCATGAAAAGGGTGAACCCACAGGCCACATGGGTGATTCAGGGTTGGACCGAGAATCCTCGACCTGAGATGATTGATGCATTGAAACCGGGCGACCTGCTTATATTGGACTTATTCTCGGAATGTCGCCCCATGTATGGTGCTCCATCGATTTGGCGTCGCAAGGATGGTTACAAACAACACCAATGGTTGTTCTGTCTGCTCCAGAACTTTGGTGCCAACGTAGGCTTACACGGTCGCATGGATCAACTATTAGACAACTTCTACAGCGTGGACCAGCCCACCATGAAGGGCATTGGTTTCACCATGGAGGGCACAGAGAACAACCCTGTGATGTTTGAACTGATGAGCGAGCTGCCATGGCGCCCCCAAAAGTTCGAAAAAGAACAGTGGGTCAAAGGCTATGTACATGCCAGATATGGCCTTTCAACAACCACCGATGAGAAAGGAAAGAATGCTGACAACACCTCTCAGTTCTCGACTCTCACTTCTCACTTAGAAGATGCTTGGCTCCTTCTTGCCCGTACCATCTACAACTGTCCGGCAGGCAACAACCAGCAGGGCCCTCACGAGAGCATCTTCTGCGGTCGTCCGTCACAAAACAATTTCCAGGCTTCATCGTGGTCGAAGATGAAGAACTACTACACGCCCGCCTCTACACTGGAGGCAGCACGACTTTTCCTGGAGGGCGTCACACCGATACTTACGAACAGCGATGATAGCAAGGCCATTTCACCGACTGGCTGCGAGCGAGCTGCTTTCGACCTTGTTGACATAACCCGTCAGGCGCTGGCCGACCAGGCTCGCGTGCAATATCAGCACACCATTGCCGACTATAAGGCCTTCGACATTGATGCTTTCCGCCGCGACAGCCAGCGCTTCCTTGAGATGCTACTGCTGCAAGACGAACTGCTTGGCACCTGCCGAGAGTTCCGACTGGGCCACTGGCTGGAGGCTGCCAAACGCTGTGGCACTACCACAGACGAACAACAGCTCTACGAATGGAATGCACGTGTGCAGATTACCACGTGGGGAAATCGCTACTGTGCAGACACTGGTGGACTCCGCGACTATGCCCACAAGGAATGGCAGGGACTACTGAAGGATTTTTACTATCCCCGATGGAAAACTTATTTCGATGCTCTCCTGGCACAAATGGAAGCACAATTGCATCCACAACCCGAGCTATTAGGAGGTGGACCGAACGCCAACAAGACTGCTGCAGAGCTCTTTGCAATGGCTCTGCCACAGGAGGTGACCATCGACTGGTATGCCATGGAAGAGCCTTGGACAAAGGCTCATAACATCTACTCTGCAGAACCTGAGGGTAATGCCCTACAGGTAGCTCAAAAAATCATGAAATTTCTCTATGGAAAATAAACAAAGACTGCTGTCGCTGGACATCCTGCGCGGCATGACCGTAGCTGGCATGATATTAGTAAACAATGGCTACGGCGAATCGTTCACCATGCTGGGACACTCTCGATGGAACGGACTGACGCCCTGCGACCTGGTTTTCCCGTTCTTTCTTTTCATCGTTGGCATTGCTTGTTATTTGTCACTGGCTAAAGGAGGATTCACCCCCACCCCACAAACACTGCGACGCATTGCCAAGCGTACGATATTACTCTTCGTGATAGGCCTGGCCATCAACTGGTTTCATGATGCCCTGAAAGGCGACCCTCTAGGATTCGACCACCTGCGTCTGTGGGCGGTGATGCAACGAATAGCCCTATGTTATGGCGCTGTATCACTCATCGCGCTATATATGAATCATCGTTACATCGTGCCTCTTGTCATAGCGCTTTTGAGCGGATACACATTATTATTAATATGGGGCAATGGCTATAGCGAGGATGCCACACAGAACATACTGGCACTGGCCGACAGGAGCCTGTTTGGCTACGCCCATCTCTACCACAAGAGTCCTGTGGATCCCGAAGGACTGCTGGGCACCATCTCAAGCATTGCCCACGTACTGATTGGTTTCTACTGCGGCAAGGCCATCTACATGGCTAAAAGCGTGGAACACAAGGTAATGGGACTCTTCGTCATTGGCACCGTATGTCTGGTGGCAGGCTATCTGTTGAGCTTCGGACTGCCACTGAACAAACGCATCTGGAGCCCCTCATACGTGTTGGTAACCTGTGCACTGGCAGCCTTGCTGCAAGCCCTGTTGATGTGGCTGATTGACATTCGTCAAAAAAACAGATGGTCTGAGCCTTTCCGCGTCTTTGGAATGAATGCGCTGGCTCTCTACGTGGCAAGTGAGTTACTCTCCATCATTTTCAATCAAACTGGCATTAACAACCTTGTTTACAACGCATTACACACGTTTATCATTCCACTCAAATGGGCTTCATTGGCCTACGCACTCACTTTCGTAGCGCTAAACTATGCTATTGGTTACGCACTCTACAGAAAGCAAATTTATATTAAATTATAAACAGTATCATTTTTTTTTAGTAACTTTGCGGCCTAAAAGAATATATTCGAATATAAAAGATATGAACGTACTTGAACTGAGTGAACAAGAAATTCTTCGCCGACAGTCGCTCGACGAACTGCGCAAGATGGGCATCAACCCCTACCCTGCTGCAGAGTATTCCGTAAATGCATGGAGCACAGATATCATTGAAAACTTCGAGGATCTGCCAGTCATCGGTAAGGATGAAGAAGGCAACGACGTGCGCGAGACTGCCACACCCGAGAACAGCCGCATGGTGAGCATCGCAGGCCGTATCATGAGCAAGAGCATCATGGGTAAGGCTGCCTTTGCCAAACTGCAGGACTCTAAGGGGCGCATACAGGTGTATGTGCAGCGCGACTCTATCTGTCCCAATGAGAATAAAGACCTCTACAACATTGTTTTCAAGAAGTTGCTGGATTTGGGCGACTTCATCGGTGTAAAGGGCTACGTATTCCGTACCAAGACGGGCGAAATCAGTGTTCACGTCATGGAGATGACCGTACTGAGCAAGAGTCTGAAGCCACTGCCCGTGGTGAAGACCGATGCCGACGGAAAGGTTTACGACGCCTTCGACGATCCCGAGCTTCGCTATCGTCAGCGCTACGTTGACTTGATTGTAAATGCAGGCGTAAAAGATACGTTCCTCAAGCGTGCCACCATCATTCGCACCATGCGTAGCATTCTAGACAATGCTGGCTACACCGAGGTGGACACACCTATCTTGCAGAACATCGCTGGTGGTGCATCGGCTCGTCCGTTCATCACACACTTCAATGCCCTGAATCAGGACATGTATATGCGTATTGCCACAGAGCTCTATCTGAAGCGCCTCATCGTGGGTGGCTTCGAGGGTGTCTATGAGATGGGCAAGAACTTCCGCAACGAGGGTATGGACAAGACCCACAACCCAGAGTTTACCTGCATGGAGCTCTATGTGAGCTACAAAGACCTGCTGTGGGGTATGACATTCACCGAGCAGATGTTGGAGAAGATTTGTACAGCCGTAAACGGCAAGCCCGAGGTCGAGATCGACGGTAAGGTGATTTCTTTCAAGGCCCCCTTCCGCCGTCTGCCTATCCTCGATGCTATCAAGGAGAAGACTGGTTTCGACTGCGACGGCAAGAGCGAGGATGAGATCCGTCAGTTCTGCCTCTCTAAGGGCATGGATGTTGACGAGACCATGGGTAAGGGTAAGCTCATCGACGAACTCTTTGGCGAGTTCTGCGAAGGCAGCTTTATTCAGCCCACCTTCATCACAGACTATCCCGTGGAGATGTCGCCTCTTACCAAGATGCACCGTTCTAAGCCCGGCCTTACCGAGCGTTTCGAGCTGATGGTCAACGGTAAGGAGTTGGCCAACGCCTACTCTGAGTTGAACGACCCCATCGACCAGGAGGAGCGCTTCAAGGAGCAGATGCGACTGGCCGACAAGGGTGATGACGAGGCTATGATTATCGACCACGACTTCCTGCGTGCTCTCCAGTACGGTATGCCACCAACCTTCGGTATTGGTATCGGTATCGACCGTCTGGTGATGTTGCTCACTGGTAAGTTTGCCATCGGCGAGGTGATGCTGTTCCCACAGATGAAACCTGAGAAGAAAGCACCTCAGAGCAGCATCCAGGAGTGGGCCGCAATTGGCGTAGCCGAGGATTGGGTCTATGTACTGCGTAAGGCTGGTTTCTATTTGATTCAAGATATCAAAAACGAGAAGCCACAGGGTCTGCAGCAGAAGATCGGCGACATCGTCAAGAAATACAAGCTCGACCTGCAGAAGCCAAGTGTTGACGAGGTAGCAGCTTGGATTGAAAAGGCACAAGCCTAATTTCAATTAGCAATTAATCTCATGTTCGACTGCGGAAAAATAGCAATCATCGGTGGTGGCAGCTGGGCAACAGCTATAGCCAAGATTGTGGTGAGCCATACGCACCACATAGGTTGGTATATGCGTCGCGATGATCAGATAGAAGATTTCAAGCGACTGAACCACAACCCAAGATACCTGACCGGTGTTCACTTCAACATCAACGAGATTGAGTTCGATAGCGACCTCAACAAGATTGTAGAGAAGTACGACACACTGGTATTTGTGGTACCATCGCCCTATCTGAAGAATCACCTGAGAAAGCTGAAGACGCGTCTCAAGGATAAGTTCATCGTAACAGCCATCAAGGGTATCGTGCCCGACGAGAACCTCATCTGTTCGGAGTATTTCCATCAGGTGTTCGACGTGTCACACGACAACCTGGCTTGTTTGGGAGGTCCCTCGCATGCTGAAGAGGTGGCACTGGAACGACTGAGCTACCTCACCGTGGGATGCGCCAACCTGGAGAAGGCTCAGGCCTTTGCCGACGTTCTGACCAGCCAGTTTATCAAGACCAAGACATCGACCGATGTCATCGGCATTGAATACTCTTCGGTGCTAAAGAACGTATATGCTATCGCTGCCGGCATCTGCAACGGACTGAAGTTTGGCGACAACTTCCAAGCCGTGCTGATGGCTAACTCGGTACAGGAGATGGCGCGCTTCCTACAAGCTGTACACCCCATCGAGCGTAACGTGTGCGACTCAGCCTATCTGGGCGACCTGCTGGTGACAGGCTATTCAAACTTTTCGCGCAACCGCGTTTTCGGTACCATGATTGGTAAGGGCTATTCCGTAAAGAGCGCACAGATGGAAATGGAAATGATTGCCGAGGGCTACTTCGGTACCAAGTGCATGAAGGAGATCAATCGCCACTGGCATGTCAACATGCCTATTCTCGATGCTGTCTATAACATCCTATACGAGCGCATCACGCCGCAGATCGAGATTAAGTTGCTGACAGATTCATTCAGATAACAAATAGTAAACATACAACAACACTTTATATAGTAAGAAATGAAAAGTATTAGTCTTGACATCACAAAGGCAGCTTGCTTTCTTGAAGCAGGCGCAGTGAAGGCTTTCGAGCCTAAAGTGAAAGCCGCACAAGAGGCTTTAGAGAACGGCACATGCCCTGGCAACGACTTCCTCGGCTGGTTGCACCTGCCCTCATCTATCACACCCGCTTTCCTCGACGAGATTCAGGCCACAGCCAACGTGCTTCGCGAGAACTGCGAGGCTATCGTCGTAGCTGGTATCGGTGGTTCATACCTGGGCGCACGCGCCGTCATCGAG
This sequence comes from Xylanibacter brevis ATCC 19188, assembly GCF_000621725.1. Lineage (GTDB taxonomy): Bacteria > Bacteroidota > Bacteroidia > Bacteroidales > Bacteroidaceae > Prevotella > Prevotella brevis. The sequence continues at coordinate 22,234 of NZ_JHXM01000024.1, read as the reverse complement.
TCGCTGAGCAACTCGTTCACCTGGCTCATTCAGGACAAGAAGAACCCCACCATCCTCTTTGCAGGCAATAACATCGGTGAAGACTATCTGTTCGAACTGACAGAATACCTGAAAGGAAAGAAATTCGGTGTCATCAACATCTCTAAGAGTGGTACCACCACCGAGACTGCTCTGACCTTCCGTCTGCTGAAGAAGCAGTGCGAGGCTCAGCGTGGTAAGGAAGAGGCAAAGAAGGTGATCGTGGCTGTTACCGACGCTAAGCGCGGTGCTGCACGTACCTGTGCTGATAAGGAAGGCTACAAGAGCTTCATCATCCCCGACAACGTAGGTGGTCGTTTCTCTGTGCTGACTCCTGTAGGTCTGCTGCCTATTGCTTGTGCTGGTTTCGATGTAAAGGCACTTGTTTCTGGTGCTCAGGATATGGAGAAGGCTTGTGGCAAGGATGTTCCCTTCGAGCAGAACCTCGCTGCACAGTATGCTGCCGTACGTAACGGTCTCTATCAGAACGGCAAGAAGATTGAAATCATGGTGAACTACCAGCCTAAGCTGCACTTCTTCTCTGAATGGTGGAAGCAGCTCTATGGCGAGTCAGAGGGTAAGGACGGCAAGGGCATCTTCCCTGCAAGCGTTGACTTCACCACCGACCTGCACTCTATGGGTCAGTGGATTCAGGAAGGCGAGCGCACCATCTTCGAGACAGTTATCTCTGTAGAGGAGCCCGAGAAGAAGCTGCTCTTCCCCGAGGATGAGGAGAACCTGGATGGTCTGAACTTCCTGGCTGGCAAGCGTGTTGACGAGGTCAACAAGATGGCTGAGCTGGGTACACGTCTGGCTCACGTGGATGGCGGTGTGCCCAACATGCGCATCAGCGTTCCACAGCTCAACGAGTACTACATCGGTCAGCTCATCTACTTCTTCGAGATCGCCTGCGGTATCAGTGGCAACATCCTTGAGGTGAACCCATTCAACCAGCCTGGTGTAGAGGCATACAAGAAGAACATGTTTGCCCTGCTCGAGAAGCCTGGCTATGAGGCTGAGACAAAGGCTATCAAGGCTCGCCTTGAAAGTGAGAAATAAAAGAAATGACAGAACAAGTTATTCAAGGATACTTAGAGAAACACGGCTTCGGGCAGTTTAGCCCGAAAGCCGTGCTTTTTGATATGGACGGGGTGCTCTACGACTCTATGCCAAACCATGCCATTGCGTGGCAAGAGTCAATGAAAACCTTCGGCATACACATGACAGCCAACGATGCCTACGCTACTGAAGGTGCACGTGGCATCGACACCATACGTATGATGGTGAAACAACAACAAGGACGCGACATCTCGTTGGAAGAAGCTCAACGCATGTACGACGAGAAGACCCGTCTGTTTCATCTGATGCCTGAAGCCAAGATGATGCCTGGCATACAGGATTTGATGAAGAAAATACATGCAGACGGTTTATCTATCGGTGTGGTTACAGGCAGCGGACAACGTCCACTGATAGAACGACTGCTGCGCGACTTCAACGACTATCTGGACGAGAGTCGCATCGTCACTGCCTACGACGTGAAACGTGGAAAACCATACCCAGATCCCTATCTGATGGGACTCGAGAAAGCAGGCAATCTGAAACCATGGGAAGCTATCGTTGTAGAGAATGCGCCCTTAGGCGTGAAAGCAGGTGTAGCAGCCCGCATATTCACTATTGCTGTAAATACGGGGCCGCTTGAAGACGATATTCTGAAAAACGCAGGAGCTAATCTGGTATTCCCAACGATGGTATCGTTGGCAGAACACTGGGCAATTTAAAATACTACGAATCAGTTATTGCCCTGAATCTTCAGCGTCATCGTCAAATTCATCTAACATATCATTATCCACCTTGATGGCCATCCCCTGCTGTGCATTGATGCTCAACTCGAGTGGAAGATATTCATCATCGAGTGCATCGGGGTGTGCAATAGCTACAGAAAACTCCAGCTCGCCATTATCCACCTCGTTGAAACGCATGCTTGACAACAGGCCGTTGCGCTGATAGTCGGCATTCAGATAGGAAGCGAACGTGCTTTTCGAGAATTTCTTGTGGAAGAAAACCGACTGGTCACTTCTCAACACAGTCAACGTCACATAGTTATCTTTATACTTTTGTCCTATCTCGTCAGAGAGCATCGGCAGACTGTCGCTTGCTGTGCGGTCTATCTTGACATAATAAACAGCATTCTTCCAGCGAACAGTGTCCGACAGATGTTCGTCGTTCATAGCGATAGGAGCCTGTGGACGTTTAGGCACATACTTTGTCGTTATGATATCTTCTTGTTTCTTTTTCTCTTTACAGGCGCCAAGCATCATGATGCCGGCAACCAGAACGATTGGTAGCAAATATCTCATAGTGGGGGCAAAGATACGAAAAGTTGAGAAAAGTGCAAAAGGAATAAAGAAGAAATCAACAAAAAAAACGCAAAGAGCATCGTGAGCTCATTGCGTTTCTCTTTTATCCCAATTTACAATCTTAATCCTTTTTAGGGCGTCGGTCGCCATTAAAACGAGGATTCTGGCGCATCATTTTCTTCATATCTTCGGTGTAGGCCTTGAACTGCTTCTCTGTGAGAATGGTCTTCAGTTCTGTCTCGTAAGCCTCCTGATTCTTGCGCATCGCCTGACGGATAGAATCTCTGTTAGCCTGCGATAAGTGCTGTCTCATCTGCTGACCACCATTGCGCTGCATACCACCATGACGTCCGCCACGCATGCCGCGCTCGCCACGCATATTCTTGGCATACTTTGTGTTCAGTTCTTTCAACTTAGCTGTTTGTTCCTCGTTAAGTCCATAGCTCTCCGCCATCTTCTTGGTGCGCTGATTAATCATCTCAGTAGGATTAAACTGTCTGCGGTTCTGCTTCACACGAGTTGAATCTTGAGCTACTGCACTCATACTGATGGTCATCATGGCGACCAGTGCTAATACTATCTTTTTCATTGTATGTTTCCTCTTTCTTTTTGTTTGTTAATACTATGGTTTAATAGTTGCAACTGCTTCTTTGATGCAACCATACAAGAAAGGTTTAACAATGAAAGATATATTAATGAATTTTAGCAATCTCGAGTACGGTCAAGACACCGTTCTCCACCCTGAACCGAACATCCCTACCAGCAAACGGCATTCCATAGACACGCGATTCATCGTGATGATAGCGAGGACGTGGATCTTGAGAGAGCACCTGACGCAGTCCCTTCAGTTCCACCTCAGAAAACTGCGAGGCCAAGGCGTCGGGCAATTGTACGGTGAGTGGTTGCCACTCCACCCTATCCACGAAACCACTACGTGCATCGGGACGACTGTCGGCATACACCACATAAGGTTTAATATCATAGATAGGCGTTCCATCCATCAGGTCGGCACCAGCCACATGTATCACCGGACCATCCGGAGTGTTTATCTCCACCTTATTAATATATACGCACGAAAGTCCCAGACGGTTGGGACGGAAGGGCGAACGCGAGGCGAACACCCCCACTCGCTCGTTACCCCCCAGTCGTGGTGGGCGCACCGTCAGGTTAGCATTCTCCACGCGATTGCCGCTGAACTCCCATATCAACCAGAGGTAGTCGAACTGGTCAAGTCCACGTATCGCATCGGGATTCTGAAACTCTGGTACAAAAACGATGGTGCCCTGCAAGTCGTTCATCAATCCACTTTGTCGAGGAATGCCAAACTTAGAAGTCATGGGCGAATGGAAATAGGCTATAGGTTCAATGTTCATCTTTACGAAACGATTTAGAAAGTGGCACGCAACAAGATGCGTATGCCCTGTTTGCTGACGCCTGGGTTGTTCAGGTACGACAGACGTCTCACATACTGTACCTGTAATATTTTGAATATGTTGTGAATACCAACAGACAGTTCCCAGTAGGGTTTATGACCATCCATCACATTGTAGGCGCCATCAGGGAAAGCCATCAGGATGTCGCTCTGCGCATTCTCAGCCAGACAAGGGTTGTTTTTATCTGTCAGACTACCCCACAAGCACTTCACGCCTACCCATTCACGCCATTTCAGATGACGCAGCAACGGGATACGGTTGAGAATCTTGCCATTCATGTTCCAGTCGATCATCAGCGAAGCATAACGGTCGTTCAAGAACTCCATATTGTTCAACAGGTTGAACGACTCACGCTGCAACACATAACTCAAGTTGGCTGCCGGCATGATCAGCAGCGGATAAGGAACCTGGTTCCACTGGGCACCCACCTTGAGATAGGTATCCACACGTCCCCATGCCATTGGCAACCAGACGCGACTAGAAAACGATGCTTCCGTGAAATTATAGTCATAGTGTCCACCCAACAAACCGTCAAAACCCATCGTATGCTTCAATTCGAAGACAGCTACCTCCTTGTTCAGCACATGACGTCGCTGCTTGGTGTTCACATAGGTCTCGCCTGGCGACAGACGGATACCGACGGTAGCTTCCGTATAGCGTAGCGACGTCAGCAACTGTTGGTCACGGAGCCTTTTCATCTCCATGCTGCCAATAGATGTCACCTTCTCGGTCTTTGCCTCTAGCAAATACTTGATGCCCCACTCTTTCTCGTATTCAAACTTCAGCGACTGGGTATTATAGAGGAACATCTTGTCCACATCCGTCACCTTGAACGACGTGAACACATTGTCCTTGTCGGTGGTCAGGAACTTATCGCTAGGCATCGCAACATCGCGGGACGAGAGGAAGGTAACGGCCTGCTTCGGAAACTCGCGAGGCAGGTACTCCGGACGGTTGAAGGTATAGGTCACCTCACCACTATAGTAGTTCTGCTTAGACTTTATGCCACGGGCATAATAGCCCTTCAGGAACAAGTGTGGATGAAGATTGGCGGTGGTCTGTGCACTAGCTCTTAGGCGCCACTTGTCGTAGAAGTTCTGCGACACAATCGTGTTGATAGGACCAATATCAACCTTGCTGGGATGCTCCTTGGTGCCCGTCTCTAAATAGTTCTCGAAGAGCGCCTTCAAGCCAAACATGATATATTGGAAGCCCTTCATCTGTTGCATGCCTTTCACAAACTGACTCATCGAGGCTTCGCTGCGGGTCAACTCCACCTGTCGGTATTGATGCCAGAAGGCCTCATCGCGCCGCTCAGCATCGGGTGCTTTTGTCTGTTTCTTGTTTCCACCCAACAGGTGGTCAGGCAAGACATCGAACGAGAAGTCGCTACGACGGGTGTTTCTCACCACCATCATCTTCTGGACGAAATCGGAAACCATCAGTTCCACAATCATATCATCGATGCCCAACACCCACTCGCCATTATCCAACTGCACAAACTCTTGTAGGCACTGCATGTTTTCTACCCAGTTCAGTTCACTGGAACCGGGAACGGTCAGTTCGCAACGGCGCACCTGGTAAGACGAGTCTGCCAACACATAGAGTTGTCCGCGGAAACCAACATCCTGTTGGTTGTTAGGTGTAAAGTCAAGATGATAACAGAGATCATTACCCACATACACGGTGTCTGTGATGTAATAGCGATAGAAAGCAATGGCATTCCGACCTATAGGACTGGTGAACGACTGTCGGAGTATCTGTATCTGGTCGTCGTAGATATCCACATCGGCAAACACGTCTTTCATCACTGCCGTCAGGATATCGCCCGTCTGGAACAGGTCGTTGACACCATTTGACGTCTGCCCAATCACCACCTGTCGCTCTGTCTCTGGCTGTTTTCTGTAATATTCCTTCGTCACGGTTTCCTCGAGCGATACCGGCAGCACCAGCTTGTTGTTGTAGGGCGACACCTCTACCTGATTCAGCAGCCATGCATGTTTTTTGAACATGCCGTGGTCGATAGTCTTAGGTGTCAGGTCGTTCAGTCCCAGCATGATTTTCTGGTAGTTGCAGTACTGATAGAAGTCGTGATTCTTCAACCTGTTATGACGACGATGGGCTATCACCTGCCTCATCAGATCCACAGCGGGGTTGTTTTTACGACTATATCTCGCACGCTTTGACTTGATCGTAACCTCCTGTATCTGTTGCGACTCGGCCGAAAGACGTATCACCAGGTGTTTTGGTGTGGACGAGGTCACATTGACCACATGCGTCACGTACCCCACCGAACTGATACTCAAGGCCCAACCAATATGTCGGGGAATGGTGAAGCGCCCTTCTCCATCGCACGAGACGGCCACACTGTTTCCACTATACTTGACGCTGGCATAAGGCACAGGACCTCCGTCATGAGCATCGACAACCTCGCCGGTTATCTGTGCCAATGCCGTCTGCACCATCAGCAGAAGAAGAGAAAACAGTAATATACGACGTTTCAAGCTATAGTAGTTTTTAACAATTCAACCGTGCAAAGTTACGAAATAATTTCGTAATTTCAAATAAAATATATACTTTTGCACGCAACAATGAAAAGACTACCCTTCATTCCTACCATCATAGCCACAGGCCTGGGCGCTGGCTTCTGGCCCTGGGGACCTGGCACTGCTGGTGCGGTGTTGGCTACGGTCATCTGGTTGGCGTTGTCACAATTGCTGACACCAACTGTCGTCATGCTCATCACTGCTGGTCTCATCCTGCTGTTTACGTGGTTGGGCACATGGGCTACAGCCAGATTGGCACCCTATTGGGGCGATGACCCCAGCAGAGTGGTCATCGACGAGATGATTGGCGTGTGGGTGCCGCTGCTGCTGGCATGCAACTGGTGGACGGCGCTGGTAGCACTGCTCTTGTTCCGTTTCTTTGATATCGTGAAACCATTGGGCATCCGTTCCCTTGACCGACGCAAAGGCGCTTTCTGGGTGATGGCCGACGATCTGTTGGCTGGCATCTACTCTGCCATTGTGCTGGCTGTCATCATTTACATCTCAGGCGCATGGGCAAGATAAAACACGAACTGTGGACCTTCTGCAAAGCACAGCTTTCCGCTCAGGCTGCCACGCTCATCGACTTTGGCATTTCTATCTTTCTTGCAGAGGTGGCAGGCCTCTGGTATCTCTATGCCACCTTTATCGGTGCGCTCACAGGCGGCGTTTGCAACTGTGTATTCAACTACCGTTGGGTGTTCGACAATGAAGGATTGAAGAAGAAGAAGGTGGCCTTCCGCTATACCATCGTATGGATTGGCAGCATTCTGCTGAACACACTCGGCACCTACGCCCTCACAGAGTTCTCCCGCTACTACTTCATCATCACCAAGGCCATCGTGTCGGTGGTGGTTGCCGTGTTCTGGAACTACCAACTGCAACGGCTCTTCGTCTATAAATCGTCACTAAAAGAATAAATTCACAACAAGTAATATGAACTACAGAGATTTTCTACAAAAGGTTATCTACGTCATTATCAACCCTATCATCAAAGGAATGATTCGCATCGGGTTGACACCTAATATCGTAACTGCACTGGGATTCGTTGGCAATCTGGTGGCCACCTATTTGTTTATCAAGGCTTCCCTCGCCTTCCCCTATGAAGACTGCAAAGCCTATCCCCTCATTGCCTGGGGCGGTGGCATCATCCTCTTTGCTGGTCTGTTCGACATGATGGACGGACGCCTGGCACGTATGGGCAACATGTCTTCCACCTTTGGCGCACTTTGGGATTCTACACTCGACCGCTATAGCGAACTGGTAACCCTCTTTGGCATCTGCCTGCTGTTTATCAAAGCTGGCGATGACTGGTTCTGGATGGGCGTCACCACCTTTGCTGCCATGGTTGGTTCGGTGATGGTGAGCTACGTTCGTGCACGTGCTGAAGGTCTCAACATCGAATGCAAGGTGGGACTGATGCAGCGCCCAGAACGTGTGGTCGTCACTGCCATTGTGGCTATCATCACGGGTTGCACACTAAACCTCTGGTGGTTGGCTGGCGGCATGATACTCATTGCTGTACTGGCCAACATCACTGCCTTCTGGCGCATCGCTCATTGTTACAAGGAACTGAAGAAGAAAGATGAAGGGAAGTAAGCTATTCTCTCTTGAAGGCTTGTCACGTCGCGAGATCATTCTGGTCCTCGTGTGCTGTTTGATTTTCCTGTTGCTGCAGGGAATCGTTGTAGGACTCATCCCCGCACAGATTGTGATGGTGGCGCTGTTTCTCCTACTCTACTTTGCACACGACTACACCAGGAAGATGGCGGTGGCACTTTTGCCATTTATTGCCTTTGAAATCAGCTACGACTGGATGCGCCTTTATCCCAACTATCTGGTGAACGAGGTTGACACTCAGGCCATCTACGAGACTGAAAGGCAGCTGTTTGGCATCAGCGATGGCACCAGAAGCATCATCCCCGGCGAGTTCTTCATGAACCACAACCATGCCGTGGCCGACTTCATGGCTGGCATCTTCTACCTGTGTTGGGTTCCACTCCCCATTGCCTTCGGCCTCTATCTGTTCATCAAAGGCAGACGCCGCGACTATCTGCGCTTTGCACTGGCCTTTCTTTTTGTAAACTGGGTGGGATTTATTGGCTATTACATTCACCCCACAGCGCCACCTTGGTATGTGCTTCAGTATGGTTTCACACCCGATTTCAGCACCCCAGGCAATGTGGCAGGATTGATACGCTTTGACGAAATGATTGGCATTCCCGTGTTCCAAAGCATCTACGTGAACAATTCCAACATCTTTGCAGCAGTACCCTCACTTCATGCGGCCTATATGCTCATCGCCACCATCTATAGTGTGATCAGTCGTCGTTCGTGGTTCTGCACCACCGTCTTTGCCTTTATCACCGTGGGCATCTGGTGGACAGCGGTTTATTCCTGCCACCACTACATCATCGATGTGCTTCTAGGCATAGCCACAGCCTGCATAGGCGTAGCACTGTTCGAGAAGTTGTTAATGAGGTGGAGCGTCTTCTCGCGGTTCTTCAATGCCTATTCGAGATACATTGGTGAAAACTCCGTACGGGGATAATACAAAAGTGCCACTTTGCGAAGGCTAAAGTGGCACTTTTCTTATGCAATAGTAAAGCTTATGCCTACGTCCTATGCTGCAGCCATCACACTACTGAATAGGTATTTCAAACCAGAAGGTAGATCCTTCGTTCAATGTTGATTCTACGCCAACCTGTCCACCCAGGCTGTAAGCCATCGTGCGACATAGACTTAATCCCAAACCAGCACCAGGGATAAACTCATCGACTTTGAAGAAGCGCTCGAAGATGCGCTCCTGGTTTTCGGGTGCAATACCCTTACCAGTATCGCGCACCCAGACACGGATACGACCATCTACGGGAGCGTCATATCCCACCACAATGCTGCCGGCATCGGTAAACTTAACTGCATTGTTTAAGAGGTGTTTCAGGATTTCGCAGACACGGTTCAGGTCGGATGTAACCATCTGTGCCTCACTGGCAAACTGGGTAGTCATCGTGACACCAGGCTTACAGTCGTGCTGACAACTGTCCACATGCTCCGACAGAATCATGCCCAACTCGAAGTTGGTCATCACCAGTTCATCCTCGCCAGCTTCAATCTTCGAAATACTTACCACATCATCGATGATGCGCAACAGCTTGGTGGTGTTCTCGTTGACCAATGCCAGCAAGCTCTTGCGCTCCTCCTCGTCTGTCACGTCGGGCAGGATACCCGTAAAGCCCACAATTGCGTTCAAAGGTGTACGTATCTCATGACTGATATTGGCCACAAAAGCCGTCTTCAGACGGTCACTTTCTTCTGCTCGGTTGCGGGCTGTAATCAGCTCGGTCTCAATACTTTTCTGCTCGTCAATACGCATCGTAGCACCAGCAATGGTGATGGGTTTTCCATCCACATCGCGCTCGGCAATCGTTGCATAGCTATCAGCCCAGTAAGTATCTTTTGAGTGAGGCACTTTCACCTTGTACTGCGCCCTACCCAACTCCAAACGTCCGTTGACAAGGTCTTCAAAGTTCTTGATCACAAGCTGCCGACCTGGCTCTTCAATTACAGAAAAGACTTCCTCAAGAGGTGTACCGGGAAGCGGTGCATAGCTATCACTACCTTCACGGAAATCATTATCGAAGGTAATCTGGCGCTGTCTGACATCCAAATGCCAAGTGGACAAGTGCATCGCTTTAAGTATCAGCTCGTACTCCACATTATGCTTCTTGACCTTGTCCAGCTGTTTCAGTTCATAGTCAAGATTCTTCGTAATGCCATGCTGATAGTAAAGCAACCATATCGACAACAGAATAGCGCCTATGAGTCCGGCCCATAGGAAGATGCTCGACATGCTCGATTGATGATTGACGTAAAGCAGTATTTCCTCCATATTTTGCAAAATTACGAATTAATTTCTAATAAAGAAATAAAAATGCAAAAATATTTTGTTTTTAGCCTAAGTTACATTAACTTTGCACCTTGAAACTTTTTTAAATTCAATGAACCAAGAATTCGAACTCATCGCCAAAACGTTCATGGGACTGGAACCTGTGCTGGCGAAAGAACTGACCCTGCTGGGGGCAAATAATGTACAGATTGGTAGACGCATGGTGTCGTTTACAGGTGATAAAGAAATGATGTATCGTGCGAACTTCTCGCTGCATACCGCTATCAAAATTTTGAAGCCGATTCAACATTTCAAAGCACAAAGCGCCGACGACGTTTACGAAGCTATTAAGAAAATTGATTGGAGCGAATACCTTGACAACGACCACACGTTTGCGGTCGATTCTGTGGTATTCTCTGAGGAATTCCGTCACTCTAAATTTGTAAGCTATAAAGTGAAAGATGCCATCGTGGACCAGTTCCGCGAGAAGACGGGCAAGCGCCCCAACATCTCGGTGGCCAACCCCGACCTGCGTCTTCACATCCATATTGCCGACGTGGCTCCTGGTAAGAGCGAGTGCACCCTGTGTCTCGACTCCAGCGGCGAGTCGCTGCACCGTCGTGGCTACCGTCAGGAAAGCGTTGAGGCACCTCTGAACGAAGTGCTGGCAGCCGGTATGATCCTGATGACCGGTTGGCAGGGCGAAACCGACTTTATTGACCCCATGTGTGGCAGCGGTACCTTGCTGGTAGAAGCAGCGCTCATTGCTCGCAACATGGCTCCTGGCTTGTTCCGCAAGGAATATGCCTTCGAAAAATGGCCCGACTTCGATGCCGAGCTCTTTGACCGCATCTATAACGACGACTCTCAGGAACGCGAGTTCAAACATCATATCTACGGCTACGACATCGACATGAAGGCGGTGAACACCGCTCGCCTGAATGCCAAGGCAGCAGGCTTGACAGCCGACATCACCGTGGAGCAGCGCGACTTCAAGGACTTCGTACAGCCCAAGGAGAAGAGCATCTTGGTGTGCAACCCTCCCTACGGCGAGCGTATCTCTACACCCGACCTGCTGGGCACCTATCGCATGATTGGCGAACGTCTGAAGCATCAGTTCCTGAACAACGACGCATGGATCTTGTCTTACCGCGAGGAATGCTTCGAGCAGATTGGCCTGAAACCCTCTATCAAGATACCCGTATTCAACGGCTCTTTGGAATGCGAGTTCCGCAAGTACCAGATTTTCGATGGCAAACTGAAGGAGTTCCGCAAGGAAGGTGGTGTCGTGAAGTCTGAGGAAGAGAAGCGCCAGATGAGCGAGAAGCATCGTTTCAAGAAAAACCGCGAGTTCAAGCAGCGCCTCGATGAGCAGGGAGAGAACGAAGAAAGCGACATCCGTTCGTTCACCTTCCACCGTCACGAAGTAAAGAGCAACAAGGACTTCAAAGGAAGTCGCGACTTCAAGGGTGGCAGAGACCGCAAAGGAGGCAAGGACTTCAAGGGCGACAGAGACTTCAAAGGCGACAGAGACTTCAAAGGCGGCAAAGAGAATCGTAATCGTGGCGGACACGAGCGCTTCGACCGCAGCAAAGGTGGCAAGAAATCTTTTAAGCGCGACCGCTATGACGAGGATTAAACCTTTCATCACCGCACTACTGCTCGTTTTTTCATCTTTAACCATCATGGCTCAACAGAAGCTGTTCACACTGGAAGACTTGAACTTTGGCGGTAAGAACTACCACAACCTACGACCAGAGAACATGTTCCTCACCTGGTGGGGCGATCAGCTGATGTATCAGGATGCGGAAGAAGGTGGAACAATCGATAACAAGGGTAACAAGAAAGCTGTGTTCCAACTGAAAGAAGTGGGAACCGACTTCCACTCGGCAATGAATGCCAAATATCCGTATGCCGACAAACCCTTGGTATTGCTAAGCAACGGCAAGTGCCGCATCTTGTTTAATTTCAAGACAAAAAAGATCGTTTGGCAACAGTCTATCAAACAGGGCGAAGCCAATCAGCATTGGAACAAGCAGTCAAGGGCAGTGGCATTCACCCGCAACTATCAGCTGTTTGTGAGAGATGCTGAAGGCAAAGAAACTCAGATCACGACCGACGGCTCACGTGAGATTGTCTATGGAGAAGCTGTTCACCGCAACGAGTTCGGTATCAACGAAGGTATCTTCTGGAGTCCCGATGGTATGAAGTTTGCCTTCTATCGCATGGACCAGTCAATGGTGACCGACTATCCACAGGTGAACATCGACCCACGCGTCGCAGAATTGGAGCCCGACAAGTATCCGATGGCTGGCATGACATCTCATGAGGTCAAAGTAGGTATCTACGACATGAAGAGTCAGAAGGTGACCTACCTGGATGCCAACGACACCTACCTCACCAACATTGCTTGGAGCCCAGACACCAAGGAGGTGTTCATGTTCGAGCTGAACCGCGATCAGAATGACTGTAAACTGAAGTGCTATGATGCCGTTACAGGCAAATATCTCTATATGTTGAACCGCGAGACCAGCGAGAAGTATGTAGAGCCGATGCACCCCATCCAGTTCCTGCCTTGGGACCAGACTCGCTTCATCATGCAGAGTCAGAAGGATGGTTTCAACCACTTGTATCTGTGTTCTGTCAAAGGCGAAATCATCAAGCCTCTGACACAGGGCTCATGGGTGGTACTCGACGTGCTTGGATTCAACGAGAAGAGCCAGTCAGTCATCATCGTTTCCAACGAGAAACATCCGTTGCAGCGCAACATCTACAGCGTCAATGTGAAAACGGGCAAGCGCACACCTATGGACAATGGTGAAGGCGTGCATCAGGGCACCCTGTCAGCCACAGGCGTGAAGCTCATTGACAAATACACCACACCATCCATCCCCAACGCTATTAATGTGACCGAAGGCCCCAAGAAGTCTCACCAGCTGCTGTTGGCCAAAGATCCTTGGAGCGAATACGTGACGCCTCAGTTTGAGTGTGGCACCATCAAAGCTGCCGATGGCATCACCGACCTGTATTATCGCATGGTAAAACCAGCCGATTTTGATGCTACGAAGAAATATCCCACCGTGGTTTATGTCTATGGCGGACCTCATGCACACAATGTAGAGGCCTCATGGCATTGGTCCAGCCGTTCGTGGGAGACTTACATGGCACAGAAAGGCTACATCGTCTTCATCCTCGACAATCGTGGTTCAGAGAATCGCGGCCTCGAGTTCGAGCAGAGCACATTCCGCCAGTTGGGCCAGATTGAGATGCAGGATCAGATGAAGGGTGTGGACTTTCTGAAGTCTCTTCCCTATGTTGACATGAACCGTCTTGGTGTCCACGGCTGGAGCTTTGGCGGCTTTATGACCATCTCGCTGATGACCAACTATCCCGACGTCTTCAAAGTGGGCGTTGCCGGTGGTCCTGTCATCGACTGGAAATGGTATGAGGTGATGTATGGCGAGCGCTACATGGATACGCCACAGAGCAATCCTGAGGGTTATGCCAAGACAAGCCTCATCAACAAGGCCGACCAGTTGAAAGGCAAGTTGCAGATCATCATTGGCTACAACGACCCCACTTGTGTACCACAACACACGCTGTCGTTCCTGAAAGCATGTGCTGAGGCAGGCACGCAACCCGACTTCTTCGCTTATCCTGGCGAAGGTCACAACATGAGAGGACACGCCAGTGTACATCTACACGAGCGTATCACTCAATACTTCGAAGATTATTTGAAATAAATAAAGATGGTATATTCGACTGCTACTTCTTATAGCAGTCGAATATACTTTTTATCAATACCTTTGGCATCTTTGGCGTCACCAAACTAACGAGCCAAACCACAGGGAAACCTCCTACCATAGCAATAGCGCCACAGTTGATGGGATTGATAGGATTGCCCAGCAACATGTTGACAACCGTCAGACCTACGCCCCACACGAAGCAAGCCCACACAGAAGCGGTGGTCACACCACGCCAATACAGTCCCAACATAAAGGGTGCCAGGAAAGCACCAGCCAAAGCACCCCACGAGATACCCATCAGCTGAGCAATGAATGTGGGAGGATTCAAGGCTATCAACAATGAGATAGCGATAAAGAACACAATCAGCACACGCATCACCACCACCTTACGACGTTCTATTCTCTCGGCCACAACATCATCGATGCTGCCATCCTCCACCTCGCCAGGCAATGATTTCTTGTCGCGGTATATCAGGTCGAGGGTCATCGTACTCGAAGAGGTCAGTACGAGTGAGGCCAGTGTGGACATGGAGGCAGAGAGTACCAACAAGACCACGAGTGCTATCAATGCTGGCGACAACTGAACTAGCATGGCAGGAACGATCGAGTCAAAGGCAATCTTTCCGTTGTCGGCGATCACCGGATCATACAGACGTCCAAAGCCACCCAGGAAATAACAGCCACCAGCCACGATGAAAGCAAAGACCGTGCTGATAACGGTACCTCTACGGATCGCACTCTCGTCAGAGATACTATAGAACTTACCCACCATCTGAGGCAATCCCATCGTGCCAAGACTGGTCAGCACAACCACGCCCAACAGTCCCCAAGGATCAGGACCGAACCACGTAGCGAACATACCTTGCTGTCCGTCGTCACCAGGAAGCGCAGCCAATTTCGCTACGGCTTCCGTAAGACCACCTTGTGCTGCCAATACAGCGGCAATGACAGCAACGATGCCAAAGATCATGATGATGCCTTGAATAAAGTCGTTCATAGCTGTTGCCTTGTAGCCACCAAGAATCACATAGACAGCGGTGAGGATAGCCATCAGTATCACACAGTATTCATAGGGAATGCCAAAACCCATCTCAAACAACGTTGAGATGCCCTTATAGACACCTGCCGTATAAGGAATCAGGAAGACAAAGGCAATGACAGAAGCCGTCACGCGCAATCCCTGACTGTCAAAACGAGTGCCAAAGAAATCAGGCATAGTTCTGCTTTCAATATGTTGCGTCATCAACTTGGTTCTGCGCCCCAACAACAACCACGCGAGCAACGAACCAATCACGGCATTACCCACACCAATCCATGCAGAGGAGAGCCCATATTTCCATCCAAACTGTCCGGCATAGCCCACAAAGACCACTGCCGAGAAATAAGAGGTACCAAAGGCGAAAGCCGTCAGCCAAGGGCCTACCGATCGACCACCCAACACGAATCCATCTACACTTCTGGCCTGCTTGCGCGAGTAAAGTCCCACGCCAACCATCACGACCAGAAAAACAATCGTTAAAAGAATCTTTATAATCATTTCTAATTCAAATTTTCAATTACTTAAAACGCCACTTGCACCTGAGCCTGCAACCAGTTAAAATCCTTTGATGAAATATTGTCACCACATAAGCAACGGGTATATTGCAACTGCACACGGCACTTCTTATAGAACCAATACTGCACGCCCAGTGTCAGGTTGGTCTGGTCCCACCCCTCCACTTTGGTGTTTCTATCGAAGGTCTCACCCGAAGCTACAATATCGAGGGCATCATATACGGGGATACAAGTGGTGACATAGCCACCTCGGCTATCGACGTCGCCATCCTTACCTCCCAGCCATTCGGCTCGCAGACTGGCTGGCCGTGCCTCTTTGTATTGTCCTTTAGAATAAGGTAATGTCTTATATTCAGCGCCAACGCTATAGCGATTACGCTTGTAGTTATCGCCCTCCTTAATGGTAGGGTTCCAGTCAGCCGTACCCACTGCATGGCCCGTACCCAGATAGCCGGAACCAGCAAGACGCAGGCCATCTACGGGGCGTACTTCGAGTTTGGCGATAAAATCTTTCTGATTGTTTCCATCCTTGCGATTGATGCCCTGTCCGCTCATCAACGCCAGTTCGTAATGCAACTTCTTCTGCAACAAGTCACCATAGACCATCAAGCCCTGATCACGTCCGTAGTTGACACCGTTCAACGGATCAGGTCCCTCACCAGCCAGATAAAGCACTGCCTGTGAATAGACATCAATCAGTTCCAATTGCGTGGGCGACAGTGGGTTTTCCATCGAATAGGAATGTTTAAACTGTCCAAACCTGACAGTCAAAGCATTGTTGTTGGCGATACGATAGTCGGTATAGAACTCCTGAACCACACTGTTAAAGTCGTGCATAAACAGGAACGACCAGCGGTCGGTAATTCGGGCTTTGGCCCAAAGCAACGTACGTTTCAGATTGTAGGAATTGGTTTTGTCTCGTCGCTTAGCTCCGTCTGTAGTCCCAGGGTCCTGATACGACCAACCAGCCTGAGCATAGCCATTGAATGTGATGCGAGACGTCAGGTCTTTCATCCAGTCCTCATTACTTCCAGTCTGTGCTATGGCCGCAGTATGCATCAAAAGAGGGATTGCTGCCAATAGTAATCTTTGTTTGGTAATCATAAGAAAAATAATCTAATTAAGGTCTTTGCGTTAATAAATCGCGGCAAAAATAAATAAAAAAATTGTGACAGCCAAGAAAAACTGTCACAATATTGAAATTGAGTTATATATTTTAAGTAATTGTGTTAGAACTTATAGTCCAAACCCAGACCAATCACATGATTGGTACGGCTAAAGGTATCACTGCCGGCCACACCAGGAAGTCCCTGATAGTTAGCCTGTTCTTTCTTGTAATCGCTATACAGCGTGCAGAAGTAGCTGACGTTCAAGCGAACATTCTTTGTCAAATTAACAGCAGCACCACATCCCAGACTGTAGCTATCGCAAGCAAACGAGGTGTGCGTCTGATAATCATCTGCCAGACCATAGTCCGTACGCTGTCCACCCAGACTGACGGTGAAGCGATCATTGATATCATACTCAGCACCGAGCAGCACCTCATGTGTGCCATGCTCCAGATTCTCCTGTCTGTTGCCCGACATCTTTGCATTCTTATCATCGTAGAAGTGATATTCTGCAGCTGCACGCAACTTGGGGGTAAATTCATACTGAGCAGCCAGAACCAAGAGTGAAGGCATATCGTAACGTGTCTTCACACCATCCTGATAGGCAGCAATCTTATCTCCGAAAGCAGCTTGAACCTGCTGGGGTGACATTCCAACTACGTCAGCACTGAGTTCCTTGGTGTCGTTGGGTACATTGATTTTAGTACGGAACTCATAACGGGCAGCCAACGACAGCTTATCCTGGTGGTAGTTCACACTTACCAGTGGGTTGAAGCCCCAACCCTTCTGAGAGCAGTCGAGCTGCAGGTTGACATACTTCACGGGACCACCCTGTGCAACTACGTGTCCACGATAATAGCCGTCATAATAGTTGGCTCTGAGACCTACGGCTGCAGAAAGGTAATCGGTCAACTTATAAGAAAAGTTCACCTGTCCACCATATATATATTGTTTACCTTTCATCTGAGCATCCAGGTCATAAGTGCCAGGTTGCAATCCCGCAGCTCCAAGTCTTGCCATGATAGGTGCAGTAAACATAGGTATGCCCTCGTCATACTTCACGAAGCCACCACTACCTACAATACCAATCATCGTTGATACAGCCCAGCGATCCTGCTTATAGACAGCAAACAAGACGGGCACAACAGGAGCTGAAGCCTCTCCTTTATAAGTCTTGTTCAGGCCTAAAGCGGGAACATTGGCTTCGATATCGCGATTCTGCCAGGGTTTCTGGAAGTTAAGAGACAATTGCAAGCCCTCGCGTCCCCATACCAAACCGGCTGGGTTACTGTAGGTGGCATCAATCTCTGACGTAGCACCACGGGCAAACATACGGTCAAAGGCAATGTGATAATTCGTGTTGGTCATCAATCCACCAGCCTCAGCCAACAAAGACATAGAGGCGGCAACAACAAATAAAAAAATTCTTTTCATTTCTACACTAAAAATTAAACGGCTGCAAAATTAGTCACTTTTCCACAATAATTCGTTAGCTATTTCGTTGATTTAATTGCCAAATCCTAAGATTATGCTTAAAGACACCATTAACAACGAACTATTCAGAAACCCAGATTTCTGGCGTCAGAGTGGAGAACTGTTTCTGTTCGAAGGTCACTTTTTCCTTCGTAACTTTCACTTCAGCAGTCGAAATTTTCTCATGCCCACTCAACCATACAAGTTGCAGGAAGCACGTGTCGTGCTGGTTAAAAAAGGACATGCGCACTATAAATTCAACCTCACCGACCAGCACTTCGAGGCTGGCGACCTGGTGGTGTTCCTTTCCGACACACTGGTCGAGAAAGAGGGCATCTCTGGCGATTTTGAGTTTGATGCCTTCTCATTCGACGCCACGCCAGGAGAGCCCTTCATTCACCTCAGACTGAACGAGCAAACGCGCCCCATCGTAGAACAGCACATGTCACTCTTATGGGATATCGTGCACGAGACGCCCTACCCTCGCGACAACGTGCAACTGCTGACGCAGTCACTGATGCACTACATCCGGCAACACATTGGCTTGCGTATTGTCAACCGTCCACTGAGCAGACGAGAAGACACCGTGCGACGTTTTCTGAACCTGGTCAGCCAGTATGCCACACAGGAACGCAACATCCCGTTTTATGCCAATCAACTGTGTATTGAGCACCACTACCTCAGCACACTCATCAAACAGGTAAGCGGCAAGACCGCCATGCAATGGATCAATCAGACGGCTATTAAAGAAATAAAGGTATGGCTGGCCTATAGCGACGAAAACATCGCACAGATATCCTCACGCATGCACTTCTCCTGTCCTGCCTCGCTCTCAAAATTCTTCAAACGCGAAACTGGCATGACGCCAATGGAATACCGCGAAATGAGACCTATCGACTCAGAACGTTAATTTATGTAGGGCAAAATAAATAATTCTCATGCAAAAACCTTACTTTTTCAATTAAAAAGCGTAACTTTGCACTCGATTTTTCAATCAACCACACAGAGTATGAAGATTTTATTGTTAGGAAGTGGCGGCCGTGAGCACGCCTTGGCTTGGAAGATTGCTCAAAGTGAGCGTGTTGAGAAACTTTTTATTGCACCAGGCAATGCCGGTACTGCTAATGTTGGCACCAATGTCAACATCAAGGCTGACGATTTCGAGGCCATCAAGGCTTTTGTGGTCGAGAACCAGGTGAACATGGTCGTTGTTGGTCCTGAGGATCCCTTGGTAAAGGGTATCTATGACGATTTGAAGAACGATCCCCGCACCAAGAACATCCCCGTTGTCGGTCCTTCAAAGGCTGGTGCAGTGCTGGAAGGCTCTAAAGACTTCGCTAAGGCATTCATGATGCGCCACAACATTCCCACAGCTAAATATGCCACATTCGACGGTGAGCACCTGGAGGAAGGACTGAAGTTCCTTGAGACATTAGAGGCTCCCTATGTGCTGAAGGCCGACGGCCTTTGTGCCGGTAAGGGTGTGCTGATTCTCCCCACCCTGGAGGAGGCCCAGAAAGAATTGAAAGAGATGCTTGGCGGCATGTTTGGCAACGCATCCAGTCGTGTGGTGATTGAGGAGTTCCTCAGCGGCATCGAGTGTTCTGTATTCGTCCTCACAGACGGCGACCACTATAAGATTCTGCCCGAGGCCAAGGACTATAAGCGCATTGGCGAGGGCGACACAGGTCTGAACACCGGTGGTATGGGTAGTGTTTCGCCCGTTCCTTTTGCCACCAAAGAGTGGATGCAGAAGGTTGAGGACCGCATCATCCGTCCCACAGTAGAAGGCCTGAAAGCAGAAGGCATCGACTATAAAGGTTTTATTTTCTTCGGTCTTATCAACGTCAAAGGCGAACCCATGGTCATCGAGTACAACTGTCGTATGGGCGACCCCGAGACCGAGAGCGTCATGCTCCGCTTGAAGAGCGACATCGTTGACCTGTTTGAAGGCGTTGCTGAAGGCAATCTCGATCAGCGTTCCATCGTGTTCGACGAGCGTGCAGCCGTTTGCGTCATGCTGGTTTCTGGCGGTTATCCCGAGACTTACAAGAAGGGCTACCCCATCACAGGCATCGAACAGGTAGAGGGCAGCATCGTCTTCCACGCAGGAACAGCACTGAAAGACGGACAGGTGGTCACCAATGGTGGTCGTGTCATTGCCGTTTCTTCTTATGGTGCCAACAAAGAAGAGGCGCTCAAGAAGTCGTTCACCGAAGCCCAGAAGATCAAGTTCACCGACCAGTATTTCCGTCGTGACATAGGCGCCGACCTATAATAACACATTGATATGGAGAAACGCCTACATAACCATATCAGCGAGAGCATACTGACCCTTTACAGCAGTGCCATCTATTGTTTCATCACATGGATTGCTGCCGGTCTGTTCACGCATCATCTATGGTTACAGATGGCGTTGATGGCTGCTACATGCTACCTGATGGTAGAGATGAGCAAGCATCTGATATTCCTACGCTTGCGCAGCTGGATGGTCACATCGGCACTTATGATGTTATCATCCTGCTGCGCATTCAACTACCATTCTACGAGTGCAGGCATCATTGGCATCTGTGCCGTGGTGACCATCTTCCTGCTGTTATCCACCTATCAGAATCCGCAAGACGTAGGCCACACGTTCTTCGCCTACGTCGTCTTGGGCATTGCCAGTCTTTTCTTTGTCAAGGCACTCTATTTCATACCTTTGATGTGGCTCTTGACGCTCCTGATGCTTCAGTCATTGAGCTTCCACACCTGGCTCGCCTCGATTCTAGGCACCATCACACCCTATTGGCTGATAGGTTCCTGGCTTATCTACAATCAGGAATTCAATGTTCTTACCGCGAACTTCGAACCCCTATTCAACTGGCAGGCACCTACAGAAGATCAACTCCTAACACCCATCCGTGTCGTTATCTTCCTCATCATTGCCATCCTCTTCGTGCTAGGTGCTATCAACTTCTGGAGCAAGAGCTACGAAGAGCGCATCCGCACACGCCAATACTACGGTTTCCTGCAGTGGATGGTATTGGCGCTCGGCATCTTCGTGCTGTTACAGCCGCAGTATTACGACATGCTCATCCGTGTCATCATCATCTGCGCCTGTCCTTTTGCCGCCCATTTCTTCACACTCAACAATTCTAAGATCACCAACTATCTATTCTTCATCACCTTAGCCTTCATGATCATCCTTTCTGTCATCAGCGTCAACGAGTCGCTGACAGAAATCGTCAACCTGAAGCTTCTCGAGATATGGAATGGATAATTGACCTCCTCACGAGCTATGGCTATATGGGCATGCTGGTGGCGGCATTCCTGGCTGGCAGCGTGTTCCCGTTTTCCAGCGAGGCCGTCATGCTGGGACTGATGGCAACACCGGGCATCGACTCCTGGACACTGGTTGTCTATGGCACCATTGGCAATGTGCTGGGCTCCTTCTTCAACTATGGCATCGGGCGTATGGGCAAACTGGAATGGATTGAGAAATACCTAAAGATCAAAAAAGAGAAGATGGACCGGGCCGAGCGCTTCATGGCCGGTCGCGGGGCATGGATGGGCTTCTTTGCCTTCCTGCCCGTATTGGGCAGTGCCATCACCGTCACGCTGGGATTTCTGCGTTCCAACGTTGTCATTTCGTTTATCAGCATCGCCATTGGGAAATTCCTGCGCTACTGGCTATTGGTCTATGGTGCAGAGCGTTTATTCTGTTAATAATTGTGCAACAGGCGCATTTTCTTATCTTTTCACATCGCTCTTTTCACTAAAATTACTACCTTTGCAGCAAACTTTTCGAATAGACGAAAGCAGACATGAATAATAACAATACTGCCCCCCCCCCCTGCCCCTCCCCTACAAGGGAGGGGAGAACCGCAGAGGAAGCCGCCTCTCTCCCCTCCCTTGTAGGGGAGGGGCAGGGGGTGGGGTTAGTAACCTTAGTTATATAGAAGCTATAATTTGTATTTTAACGTTAAAAAATTACTCAATAACAATGAAACAATTTCGTCTCGTGGACAATATTGTTGGCTGGCTAACCTTCTTGATTGCAGCCGTTGTATATTGTTCAACCATCGAGCCGACAGCCTCTTTCTGGGACTGTCCTGAGTTTATTACGACAG
>NZ_JHXM01000023.1 GCF_000621725.1 Xylanibacter brevis ATCC 19188 | reverse complement strand
CCTGAGAAATTCTGAACTCAATTTTGTATAATTTCCACGCGACAGCGTGCCGTATCTCTTCTATCTCAAGCCTGCTACGCAGGGAAGGTATAGCTCGACGGCCGACAGGGAAAGTCAAATTTTTCAAAATCTGATCCAAAATTCTACATGATATTTTTTTATAACCTGAGAAATTCTGAACTCAATTTTGTATAATTTCCACGCGACAGCGTGCCGTCTATCCGCCAACCTCAATACTACCTAGAATCCCTCGCGGTATTTTCCCTCTTCCTTGTCATTCAGCATGGAGAGGTAAGACTGATAACGACTGGCAGCAATATAGTGGTTCTCCAGAGCCTTGAGCACAGCACAACCAGGCTCGTGCGTATGCGTACAGTTAGAGAAACGGCAGTCCTGCGAAAAACGGAAGATCTCCTTGAAATACCCCGTGATCTCTTCAGGCTCCATGTCGAAGGTACCAAAACCCTTGATACCCGGTGTGTCAATGAGGTAGCCAGAAGGTTCGATGGGTATCATCTCACTGAATGTCGTGGTGTGCATACCCGTGTTGTGGGCATCGCTAATCTCAGAAGTGCGCAGATTAGCATGGGGCGCCAATCGGTTGATCAGTGTTGACTTGCCCACACCACTGTTGCCGCTCAGCAAAGTCACCTTGCCTTCCAACATCTGTCGCAGGTCGTCCACGCCCTCACCCGTGCTGGCAGAGATCTGACGACACTCATAACCGATGGTCTCATAGAGTGTCACCATCATCTGTTGGTAGCGCAGCTCGTCGGCATCCAGCAGGTCGGTCTTGTTGAACACCAACACCACGGGAACACGATAGGCCTCGGCCGACGCGAGAAAACGATCAATAAACGTAGTTGAAGTTTCTGGTCTACTGATAGTTACAACAAGGAAAGCCTGATCCACATTAGCCGCCAGGATATGACTCTGCTTCGACAGGTTGATACTCTTTCGGATAATATAGTTACGGCGATCTTCTATCTCCACAATCCAGCCTTCTCCATTCACCTCCACACGGTCGCCAACGGCCACGGGGTTGGTGGTGCGAATGCCCTTCAGACGGAAGTTACCCTTTATCTTACAATCAAGCAGCTGGCCATCGTCCATACGGACGGTGTACCAGCTGCCTGTATTCTTAATGACCAGTCCTTTCATTAAACCGTCATAATCTCCTTGTTCTTGGCCTCAATCAGCTCGTCGAGCTTCTTGATGTACTTGTCGTGCAACTTCTGCAACTCGGCCTCGGCATCCTTCTCGTTGTCCTCGCTCAGACCGTCTTTGATGGCCTTCTTCAGCTTGTCTTTCACGTCAGAACGCACGTTGCGCACCTCAACCTTAGCCTTCTCGGCAATCTTGTTGCACTGCTTCACCAGGTCACGACGACGCTCCTCGGTGGGCTGAGGCAGCGCCAAGCGGATCACCTCGCCATTGTTCTCGGGGGTGATGCCTACATCGCTGTCCATGATGGCCTTTTCAATATCGCGAATCTGCTTCTTGTCCCAAGGCTTGATGGCAATGGTACGCGCATCGGGACAGTTCACGGTGGCCACCTGGTTCAGGGGCACTCTGCTTCCGTATGACTCCACGCGCACACCATCGAGGATGGCCACGTTGGCACGTCCGGCACGGATGCGGCTCAGCTCTTCCTCCAGGTACATAGCGGCCATCTCCATGCGCTCTTCACTTTTACTTAATGTCTCTTTTACGTCTATCATAATAATGTGATTTAATTTTCTGTTGACAAATTTAGTGGTTTTATTTTGATTGAGCAACAAAAAGGATTTTTTTTTGTAAAAAAACAAAGGAAATGCTCACTTTTTCCAAAATAATTTATATCTTTGCCACAAATTTATTATAAAGGTATGAAGGTTTTAAGAAGTTTAATCACAGCACTGCTGCTCACAGTCAGCACCCAAATGATGGCCGATAATTTTGCCTATCTGACCGTCAGTCAGGATGGTGCTGCCAGCAATTTTGAGGTGAGCAAGATCAACAAGATCACGTTCGATGCTTCCGACATGATTCTCTCCATGACCGATGGCACCACCCAGCGTCTGCCTCTCTCTGGCCTGTCGAAGATGTTTTTCTCTGCTGGCGACCTCACAAGCATTACCTCTCAGAACATGGCTTCGAAGTTTGAGTTGCGCGATGGTGTGCTGCGCATTGAGATTGCCAAAGGCGAGCGCTGCACCATATACGACCTGAAAGGCGAGGAGATTTTTAAAGCCAATGAATCTGTCACACTCAGTGCTAACTCGCTGAAAAAAGGCGTCTATCTCGTGAAGATTGGTAACGAGGTCAAAAAGATTCTCAACAAGTAAGACAACGCTAAATAACTAAAAAGCCTTGCTACTAACACCTTTCATCATCAACGTCATCTGTTTGCTCCTGTTCTTTTCAACAGGAGGCTACCTTTTCTATGTGCACCGCAAAGAGGTGAAGAAAAGGCAGGAGAACGCCAGGATGTCGAACAAGCTGTCGAAAATCATTGCACCCCTGAACATGAAGATATGGGTGTATCACGTGGACCGACAGACGTTTTCGTGGATTGATGATGAAGGGCGCCCCTGCAAGACGATGAGGGCACTGGAGTTTGCACGCAATTACTTGCACGGTGACTTCACACGTGTCAACGAGGCCTTCGGCCGACTGATCAACAACCAGGAGGAGAAGGTGACACTGCTCATCCAGGACGAAGACGAGACCAACGAGAAGCACGAGACACGCTACTTCAGTCTGGACTTGTCGTTATACCGCCGTCCCAACGGTAAACCGTATTTGATCTTTGGCGCTCGCCGTGACATCACCAAAGAGCATCAGCGCATCAGTCAAGAGAAAGATGTGCTGCTGCGCTACCAGAACATCTTTGATTCTTCTTTTGCCGGTCTGGCCATCTTTGCCCCCGACGGCACCATGCTCGACGTCAACGAGGAGTCGGCCAAGATTCTGCGCATGACGCACGAAGAACTGATTGCCAGCAACATCACCCTATCCAACAGCTTTGACGAGTCGATCATCGAGGAGATGAAAAAGCGCGAGGTGTATATCTGCACCACCGCCATGCCTCAACCCGACCAACCACCAGTGTATATCGAGATGCAGCTCAAGCCTGTCTTCGACGAGAACGGCAAGCTGGAATATATCTTTAGCACAGGGCGAGACATGGGCGAGTTTGTCCATGCCTTCCGCAAACTGAAAGAGGGCACGCGTCAACTGGATGTTGTCAACAAGGAGATCACAAGCTATATCAACAACATCGACTATATCCTACAGGTGGGCGGTCTGCGCATCATCAAGTATTCACCTACCACCCACGACCTGACTATCTTTGATGGCAACCACAAGGAACTCCACACGCTGACCCAGGCACGATGCATGGTGTTTGTGGACGATGCCTATAAGCGCACGCTCACACACACTTTCAAGCTGCTGGACAACAGGACATCGAACCCCATCACCACCAATATCAAGACCATCATCCGTAACAAAGGGACAGAGGTGCTTTACCTGCAGTTCGACCTGCTGCCGGTCTTCGATGAACAAGGCCAGGTGATGTCTTACTTTGGCATCTGCCGAGATGTGAGCCAGACAAAATGGACCGAGCATCTGCTGGCCATCGAGACGGCACGCGCACAAGAAGTGGAGAGCATTAAGAACACGTTCCTGCGCAATATGAGTCACGAGATTCGCACGCCACTGAACACCGTTGTCGGCTTTGCCGAACTGTTTGACGAGGCGGCATCACCAGAGGACGAGCAGGTGTTCATCGAGGAGATCAAAAACAACTCAGCGCACTTGCTGCGACTCATCAACGACATCCTGTTCCTTTCGCGACTGGATGCACAGATGATTGAGATCAATCCCAAAGCCACAGACTTCTGTAAGTCGTTCGTGAACCACTGTCAGAAGGGATGGGAAGAGCACGAGAAAGAGGGCGTGAAACTCAACATCGAACAGCCCTACAACCAGCTCTTCGTGGAAATCGACGACACACATGTGGGCTATGTCATCCGCAAAATCATTGAGAACGCAGCCACCTATACGGACCAGGGCTCTATCAATGCGCGCTACGACTATATCGACGGAAAGCTGTTTATCACCATCGAAGATACGGGATGTGGCATCAAGAAGGAAAATCTGCCCCACATCTTCGAACGCTTCGTCTCTGGCATGAACAAGGGTACGGGTCTGGAACTGGCCATCTGCAAGGAACTACTCCAGCAGATGGGTGGCACCATCAGTGTGTACTCGGAGGAAGGAAAGGGCACAGCCGTGGTTATCACCCTGCCATGTAGTGCAATAACAATTGAAAGAAAGGCTTCACTATGATACTGCTGAACACGATCTTTGCATCATTCATCACCATCAACATCCTGGTCATCGTCGGGATGGGGATCATCCTGACCGTGGCTTTCTTCATAGTGAACAGGCAATTGGCCATTACAACATCTAAGAACCGAATGCTCAAGGCCATCACTCACTACGTGGAGCACCATGAGATTAACAATGAGGAGGAACAGCCCGATGCCCAACTGACGGAACTTGGCAAAAACTACAAAAGGGCTTTCGAGAGTACGCTATCTGCCATGTCGTTCTACACCCCCGACGGCACCTTGATAGATGTGAACCCAGCCATGCGCAAACTTTGTAATTTCGACGATAAAGGCGACACATACTACCTCAACGTCAACATGTTTGACACGCCGCATCTGGAGAAAGACTTCGAACGCGACAGGACTGAAGAATTCCACGTCTGCCAGCACATGTATCAGCCGGAGATAGGCATTGACCAGTTTATCGAGGCCAAGATACGTCCTGTCTTCGACAACGAGGGCAACCGTGCTTTCTACATGTTTGCCGCACGCGACATCACCGACGAGCGCAAGACGTATCTGGAACAGCAGCACCGCGACAAAGAGCTGCAGGATGCCAACAGCACCATTTTGAAATACGAGAGTGAACTGCACTACCTGCTGGAGAGCAGCAAGATGTTTGTATGGCACACCATCGACAAAGAGGGTATCATACACTTCTCACAGTCGCTGCGCGACAAGGGCTATACAGAGACTTTCGAGGAGTATCTCTCTTCCATCAACATTTCGCAGCGTCAACAGGCAGCTCAAGCTTTGGGCGAACTGCTGAGCAGCAACAAGCCTCTCAACACGGTGCACCTCTTCGACCGCACCTTCCTCGACGACCAGTCTGGGTGGTACCTGATCAGCGGTATTCCTTTCCATAATGAAGACGGACAGAAGACGGGCTACATGGGCATCGTGAAGGATGTCAGCGAACTGATGGAAGCACAGGAGAAACTGAAGGAGGAGACGCAGCGCGCCGAGAATTCGGGCCGACTGAAGAGTGCCTTCCTAGCCAACATGACCCACGAAATACGCACACCGCTGAATGCCATCGTGGGGTTCTCTGACCTGCTGCAGATGGTCGATGTGCCCGAGGACCGACAGGAGTTCATCCGCATCATCCGCAACAACTGCGACATGCTGATGCGACTCATCGACGACATCCTCGAAGCTTCCGATATGAACCAGGGACCACAGTCTATCCATCCGGAAGATGTGGACTTCGCCGTGGCATTCAACGATATCTGTGAGACCTTGCGACAGCGCGTGCAGGATCCTAACGTAACGTTCATCGCAGAAAACACTTATCAGTCGTTCAACACCTGCATAGACAAAGGACGCATCCAGCAGGTGGTCACCAACTTCGTGACCAACGCTGTGAAATATACAAAGGAGGGACATATCAAGGTGGGCTATCAATACACCACCTGTCCCAACAGGCCATCCGACAGCGAGAAGGGTCTTTACATCTATTGTGAAGACACTGGCGCTGGCATCCCGAAAGACAAACAAGCAGATGTATTCAAACGCTTCGTGAAGCTCAACGACTTTGTTCAGGGTACCGGACTGGGACTGAGCATCAGCAAGAGCATTGCCGAGCGTTGTAACGGAGATATTGGTGTCACCAGCGAGGGCGAGGGCCACGGCTCTACGTTCTGGCTTTGGATACCCTGTCAGTTGAAAGGATGACTACAGTAATAATGAAAGAGTTTTTTGATTAAACTATGCAAAAAAGCAGATACCTTCTCGCCAGCGAACGAGACAAACAATGGGGCCTGACCGTTACCACTGTGGGTTACGAGGAGATAGCCCCCAACGAAGAATACCCTACACGCGGACATGCCGATGGATACTATTTCGACTGTCATAAAGGACGCACACTTCAGGAATATCAGCTACAATATGTTATAGAAGGTGAAGGGGTGTTCCGCAGCGAATCACAAAGGGAGACCGTGCTTAAAGAGGGCGACATCTTCATCTTGTTTCCTGGCGAATGGCACACTTACTGTCCATCACGCGAAAAGGGATGGAAGTGCTATTGGATTGGATTCAAGGGCAACAACATGAACGAGCGTGTGAGAGCTGGCTTTATCTCTCCTTCGAAACCTATTTATCATGTGGGATACTCGTCGGATATCGAAACACTCTACAAACAAGCCTACGAGACGGCCGTGGAAGAGGCGGCCTACTCCCAACAGCTTTTGGCGGGCATCGTGAACCACCTGATTGGCATGATGTACTCGCTGGAGCGCAATATTCAGTTGAAGACGCGCAACGAGGCACACGTGGACATGATCAGCAGGGCACGTATGCGCATCCGTGAATCGCTCGAGAGTCCGCTCACCATCCAGCAGATTGCCGAGGACATGGGCGTCAGCTACAGCAATTTCCGAAAACTGTTTAAAGAGCATACAGGACTGTCGCCTGCCATTTACCAGCAAGACCTGCGACTGCAGCGCGCCAAAGAGTTGCTCAGCTCCACCGACCTCAGCATCAAAGAGATTGCCTATCGCTTGAACTTTGAGTCGCCCGACTATTTCTCGGCCAAGTTCAAAGCAAAAATCGGACGCAAGCCCAGCGAACTTAGAAATAAATAGCCGGCCGCCGGCCGCAACCGGCCGCAAAAAGAATTTCGATATATCGAGATATCGAGATATCGAATGGCGGCCGCGTCGAAATATCGTCATATCGATATATCGAAATCTCGACAAAATCTCCCGGCCGCCAGCCGCCCGGCCGCAAAAAAAGAACTGCCAGCAATGCCGGCAGTTCTTTTTTTACTTCTTTAAAAGAGCAGCGTCTTCTCCAGCCAGTAGCAACCGATACCAGCCAGATAGCCTACAAACACGATCCATGTGATGCGCTTCAGATACCAGCCAAAGGTAATTTTCTCCAAGCCCATCACCACAACACCTGCGGCAGAACCGATGATCAGCATCGAACCGCCCACACCGGCACAATAGGCCAGGAGCTGCCAGAAGATGCCGTCCACGGCCATAGCATCGCCAGCCACTTCACTGACGGGATACATGTGCATGCAACCAGCCACCAGGGGCACATTGTCAACAATAGAAGACAGCACACCAATGATGCCGTTGATGAGGTAATAGTTGCCTGAGAAGGCCTCTGTCAGACCAGTACCCATAGCAGCCAGCACCTGAACCTCCTGCAGCACGGCAACAGCCATCAGGATGCCGAGGAAGAACATGATGGTTGAGAGGTCAATACGCGACAGCAGGTCGCTCACACGCTTAGCCATGGTGTCGTCTTCAGAGGTGTTGTAATGGAACACTTCGGTCACGGTCCACAGCACACCCAGCACCAGCAGGATACCCATGAACGGTGGCAGATGGGTCAGTGTCTTGAACACAGGCACGAACATCAGACCGCCTACGCCCAACCAGAAGATGATGTTGCGCTGGGTCTTCGAGAACTGGCTGACCTCTGACTTTGGCAGGTTCTGACTCTTATCGAAACGTCCTTTCAGCGAGAACGACAGGATGACGGCAGGAATAACCATTGATACCAGCGAAGGCACGAAAATCTCGGTCAACACACCCTGGGTGGTTACCACACCCTTAATCCACAACATGATGGTGGTGACGTCACCGATGGGCGAGAAGGCACCACCGCTATTGGCAGAGATGATGATCAAAGCAGCATAAATCAGACGTTCTTCCCTATTCTGCACCAGCTTGCGCAGCACCATCACCATCACAATACTAGTGGTCAGGTTGTCGAGAATGGCCGACAGGAAGAAGGTCATAAAGGCCATACGCCACAACAGCTTGCGTTTGGAACTGGTCTTCAGCGTGTCGCGCACAAAGTTAAAGCCGCCATTGGAATCTACAATCTCCACAATGGTCATCGCACCCATGAGGAAGAACAACGTACCTGCAGCATCGCCCAGGTGGTGCTCAATGACCTCACTGATATGGTGCACTACACTGTCTGCTGGCACCTCGGGATAGTAGGCACCAGGTGCCACCATGAGGAGTGTCCAACAGCCTACACACATCAGCAGCGCAATAGCTGCTTTGTTGACTTTTGTCACACTCTCCAGCGCTATGCAGAGATAGCCTATACAGAAGACTGCGACAATGAAAACGGTTAATGTTGACATTGGATTTTGAATATTACTTAATATAGATTTTAGTTGTTGCCTGTTTACCCTTTATCTTTTCGGTTTGCAAAGTTAAACATTTATTTTGAGAAAATCATTTTTCTTAGTGAGAAAATCAAAAAATACGGCCAGCAAAAGTGTTATTCTTAGTATCTTTGCATGCGAACGCTAAAAACAACTAAAACAAATCAATGGAAAACGAGAATTATTTCTTTGCCGTGGACCTTGGTGCCACAAGCGGACGCACCATCATCGGCAAGATAGACAATGGCAAGATTGACCTGGAAGAGGTGACACGTTTCCCCAACAACCTGATTGAGCAGGGAGGTCACTACTACTGGGATATTCACGCACTTTACTTCGAGATGATCCGTGGCTTGAAAGAGGTAGCCACCCGCCATATCAATATCACATCAATCGGCATTGACACCTGGGGTGTTGACTTTGTGTGCATCGGCGAGGACGGTGCCATTCTGCGCAACCCACGTGCCTACCGCGACCCCATCACCTTCGAGGCTATGGACGACTACCTGAAGAACGTATTGCCCAAGCGCGAGGTGTATGATGTGACCGGCATTCAGTTCATGAACTTCAACTCTATCTTCCAGCTCTATGCCATGCAGCGCGAGAACAACTCGGCCCTGAAGCATGCTGAGAAGATCCTGTTCATCCCCGATGCACTGTCATGGATGCTGACCGGCGAGATGGTTTGTGAATACACCATCGCCTCTACATCGCAGTTGCTGGATCCTCGCACCAAGGAGCTCGACGAGAAACTGCTCAGCTCCATTGGCTTGCAGCGCTCTAAGTTCGGACGTATGGTGCAGCCTGGCACCGTGATTGGCACGCTGACCGAAGAGGTGCAGCGCCTCACCGGACTGGGAGCCGTACCTGTGATTGCAGTGGCTGGCCATGACACGGGCTCGGCTGTGGCTGCCGTACCTGCCAAGGACGAGCAATTTGCCTACCTCTCTAGCGGCACTTGGAGCCTGATGGGCATCGAGACCAAGGATGCCATTATCAACGACTTGAGCTACGAGCGCAACTTCACCAACGAGGGAGGCATCGAGGGAACCACTCGCTTCCTGAAGAACATCTGCGGCATGTGGCTCTACGAGCGCTGCCGACTGGAGTGGCCCGAGGAGGTGCGCCGTCTCTCCCACCCCGAACTGCAGGGTTCGGCCATGCAGGTGGAGGCTTTCCGCTCTATCATCAACCCCGACGACGCGGTGTTTGCTGCACCATCGAGCATGATTGGTGCCATTCAGCAGTACTGTCGGAACACCAACCAGCCTGTTCCCGAGACGCCTGCAGAGATCTGTCGCTGCATCTTCGACTCGCTGGCCCTGCGCTATCGCCAGGTGTTCACGTGGCTTCAGGAGTTCACTGACGTCCGCCTCAACACGCTGCACATCATCGGCGGTGGTAGCCTGAACAAATACCTCAACCAGTTCACGGCCAATGCCACTGGTGCCACCGTACTGGCTGGCCCACAGGAATGCACGGCCATTGGCAACATCATGTTGCAGGCCAAGGCATCGGCTCTAGTCGAGGACATCTGGCAGATGCGCAGCATCATCGCCAACTCTACCGCCATGGTGAAGTACGAGCCACAGGACAAGGCCATCTGGGACAAGGCCTACGAGAAGTTCCTTGGCATCACAGCACAGGCCTAAACGCCTCGTGGCATAAGGTTCATCGCTGTGCCCCCCTATAACGACATTATAAAAATAATTATAACTCTAAAAACAACGAAAGAAAATGAAAGCTGAACTAATTGAAAAAGCCTATGCCGTGGCAAAAGACCGCTACGCTGCCATTGGCGTTGACACAGATGCAGTGCTCGACCTCCTGCAGAAGCAGCAGATCTCGCTGCACTGCTGGCAGACCGACGACGTAGTTGGTTTCGAGCGCAACGAAGCATTGAGTGGTGGTATTCAGACCACTGGTAACTACCCCGGACGCGCGCGTAATATTGACGAGGTACGCCAGGACATTGAGTTTGTCAAGACACTGCTGGCTGGTAACCACCGTCTGAACCTGCACGAGATCTATGGCGACTTCCAGGGCAAGTTCGTAGATCGCGACCAGGTGGAGGTTAAGCACTTCCAGAGCTGGATTGACTGGGCTAAGGAGAACAACATGAAGTTGGACTTCAACTCTACATCGTTCTCACACCCCAAGAGTGGCGATTTGACTTTGAGCAACCCCGATAAGTCTATCCGCGACTTCTGGATTGAGCACACCAAGCGCTGTCGTCGCATTGCCGACGCCATGGGTAAGGCACAGAACGATCCCTGTATCATGAACATCTGGGTGCATGATGGTAGCAAGGACATGCCCGTGCAGCGTCAGAAATATCGTGAGATCCTGGCTGCTTCTCTCGACGAGATCATGGAGGAGAAGCTGGACGGCGTGAAGAACTGCTTCGAGGCTAAGCTGTTTGGTATCGGTCTGGAGAGCTACACCGTGGGCTCACACGATTTCTACACTGCCTACTGCGCTACCCGCAAGCAGATGTACACTCTGGATACCGGTCACTACGAGCAGACCGAGAACGTGAGCGACTTCGTCAGCACGCTGCTGATGTACGTGCCTGAGCTGATGCTCCACGTGAGCCGCCCCGTGCGCTGGGACTCAGACCACGTGACCATCATGAACGACCAGACACTGGATCTGTTCAAGGAACTGGTACGCTGCGATGCCCTGGACCGCGCTCATGTAGGTCTTGACTACTTCGATGCTTCTATCAACCGCATTGGTGCTTACATCGTGGGTACACGTGCCACTCAGAAGTGCATTCTGCAGGCCCTGCTCGAACCAAAGGCTTTGCTGCGCAAGTACGAGGACAACGGTCAGTACTTTGAGCGTCTGGCACTGATGGAAGAGGCCAAGTCAATGCCTTTCGGTGCTGTGTTCGACTACTTCAACCTGAAGAACGACGTGCCCGTAGGCGAGGAATACATCGCTGCCATCCAGCAGTACGAAAAAGACGTTACCAGCAAACGCTAAAAGGATTAGATAAAAAAGAGCGGCACTATTCGCAATGAATAGTGCCGCTTATAGACCCACCCCCAACCCCTCCCTGTAATGGAGGGGCGTTTTTAGTCTCATCGTTGAGGTTGCGCCAAAGGC
This sequence comes from Xylanibacter brevis ATCC 19188, assembly GCF_000621725.1. Classification (GTDB taxonomy): domain Bacteria; phylum Bacteroidota; class Bacteroidia; order Bacteroidales; family Bacteroidaceae; genus Prevotella; species Prevotella brevis. The sequence continues at coordinate 33,810 of NZ_JHXM01000023.1, read as the reverse complement.
GCACTCACTTCTCACTTCTCACTTCTCACTTTGCGACAAAGTCGCACCGCCTCTCATCTCTCATCTCTCATCTCTCATCTTGCGGCTCCGCCGCACACCCGTCCAACTTCTCATAGACAGAGTTGTTGCTCTTATACTCCGGCACGATATGCTTCATCTTAGCCACCGTGGCCATATCGTCATACTGCTTGGAGAGGTCTATCAACTCACAGATTTCCTTGTTCACCTCCTGATAGTCGTACTCGCGCACCTCGGCAATACGTATCTTCTCGTGGAACGATGGCTTGGTGCCCTCCAGCTCGTTGAGCACTTCCTCATAGAGTTTCTCGCCAGGGCGCAGACCCGTGAACTTGATTTCCACGTTCTTCGCGCCACTCAGGGCTATCATGCGCTTAGCCAGGTCGGCAATCTTCACCGGCTTACCCATGTCGAAGACGAAGATCTCGCCACCATGTCCCTTGGTACCGGCTTCCAGCACCAGCTTACAGGCCTCGGGTATCAGCATGAAGAAACGCACGATGCGCTCGTCAGTCACCGTCACGGGGCCACCATTCTTGATTTGCTCGCGGAACAGAGGAATCACCGAACCGTTAGAGCCCAGCACATTGCCGAAACGGGTGGTCACAAACTGGGTCACCGCCTGCGAGTTGTTGAGCGACTGCACGTAGATCTCGCAGATGCGCTTTGAGCAACCCATCACATTGGTGGGGTTCACTGCCTTGTCGGTAGAGACCATCACAAACTTCTTGACACCATATTTCACGCTCAGGTCAGCAATCACCTTCGTGCCGTAGATGTTGTTCTGCACGGCCTCGCTGGGGTTGTTCTCCATCATGGGCACATGCTTATAGGCTGCGGCGTGGAACACATAGTCGGGCTTATACGTCTCGAAGATCTGCTCCATTCGGTCAGCCTTACAGATGCTGGTCACGATGGTCTCGGCGTCCACGTTGGGATAATCGTGCGCCATCATCAGTCGGATGTCATGTTCTGGCGTCTCGGCCTGGTCTATTAGCACCATCTTGGCGGGCTTGTAGATGGCTATCTGGCGCACCATCTGCGAACCGATACTACCGGCCGAACCGGTGATGAGCACCGTCTTGCCTTTCAGCAAAGCGCCCACAGAGTCCATATCCACCTTGATTTCCTGACGGGGCAACAGGTCTTCCACCTGGACCTCGCGCAACTGCATGCGCTGGATATCGTCTTCAGTCATCTCTATCTCGTCCATCTCCTTGGCAGACTCTGCCATAAAGATCTTACAACCAGCCTTGATCAGACGGTCCTGGAGGGCGGTATCATCGCGGAATTCCTTGACGCGCAGTGGCGACACCAGGATACCCCCGATGCCTTCGTGCTTGATGATTTCTTCAAGATCATCGGATATATGATACACGTTGAGTCCCATCAACTGAATCTGATGCGCACGACTGTCGTGCGAGATAAAGCCACGCAGGTTGAAGCGCTTAGGACGCTCGGTATTGATATTCTTGGCCAGACCGACGCCACCCTTCAGTGCACCGAATATCAGCACCCTCATGGCACCCTTGTCGGTGATGGCAATGTTGTAGAGGTTCTTCACCAGAATACGGATGGCCCACATCAGGACGGTGGCTATCACGAACGTGAGCAGAATCTCGGTCTTGTTGAACACGGCAAAATCGTTGAAGCCACGACAATGTATCAGCAGCGTATATCCAAACGACAGCGCCATGGCCAGCAGGTTGCCGTAGGCCACACGCGACAGATCCACAAAGCTACTGTATCTTACAATACCAGAATAGGTGCGGAACATACGGAAGCCGATGCAACCAAACAGGGTGAACACCAGCATGGTGTAGAACACCTGGAAACGGTCTTCTATGAGCAAGTTGGTCTTGCGGTACAGCCAGAAAGAAAATATTCCAGATATAAACAAAATCAGTGCATCCAGCAAAAGCATACACCAATAAGGTAAAGACTTCTTATTAAAATACCAATTGAGTATCTTATTAATCGTTATCATAATCCGACTTTCCTAAGCGATATAATTAAATCAGGTTTATTTGTCGGTGCAAAAATAAACATTTTTTTTGAATGTATGTCTATCTTTTAATACATTTTTCCCTTTTTAGCCTATAATTCCCGTAAAACTAAACAATTTCAAAGGTGTTTATAAACATATTAGCCTAAAAACGGCACTTGGAACGGATTAAATAAAAAAAACTTCGAGACGTTCTGCTCGAAGTTTTTTGGGGGAAAGTAACGATGATTATCGTTTATGTTTGTCGCGCATCTTACAGGGAAACCAGAACGAGGCAACCGTCTTTGAGCCATTGCCCGTCTCAAAATCGAGTTCGCCACCCAAAGCATCAATGATGGCCTTGCAGATGGAGAGTCCGAATCGGGAGTTGTCTTTGGTCAGCATCATGGCATCCTCTTTCTGCAGGAATGAGTAGATATCCTCGGTCAGCAGGTCGGTCTTTCCTACCCCGCCATAGGTGATGGCCACCTTCAGACCGTGACGCTCATACTTAAAGTTCACCATGATATCACCCTTCATCGTGTTCTTGGCAGCCTCGGTCAGCAGATGCATCATCAGCTGGTGCATGAAGTTGGTGTCGAGGGTGGCTTTGCAGTGGGGCGACAAGTCGCTGCGAAGAACCACAGACACATCGGGACGGGTCACATTCATGGCCTCACGACGATAGGAGGCCATCAGTTCGGCCAGGTTGACTTCAATCAGCGTGAACGAAGGCATGCTTCCCTCATAGTTTGACAACTCCAGAAGCTGGCCGATAAAGCCAAGCAACTGCTGACTGTCTGCATTGATCAGCGACACCAGGTCTCTCACCTGCGAAGCATGCAGGTCTTTATTCTCTTCTGCCAGAATGATGTTACTGTAGCCAAGGATGGCATTAAGCGGCTTGCGCAGCGAACGACTCACATTGGCCAGGAAGACAGACTTCAGATGTTCACTTTTCTGTGCTTTACTCAGCTCTCGTTTGAGCAATTGCTGATAATAGCGACGCACGAAATAGAACGCTAACGCATTGGTTACCAATAAAATAAAGGCAATAACAAGGACTGTACTCATAGTTATCCCGAGATAAAAAAATTAATGTGTTAAGATTCAAACCATTTTCGGCTTGCAAAGGTAGTCTAAATAATCTGAAAGCCTCACAAAAAAAATCTTAATTATCCTTTTTAATTGTTTATGTCACTCAACCCCTCCCCGCCCCTCCCGAGGGAGGGAGAGAGAGACCCACCCCCGTTCCCCTCCCTGTAATGGAGGGGCGTTTTTAGTCTCATCGTTGAAGTTGCGCCAAAAGCAAGTCTCCCCTTGGGGAGATTTAGAGGGGGTTGTTTCACCTCTCACCTCTCAATTCTCAGTTCTCAGTTTGCGCCAAAGGCGCACTCATCTCTCATCTTGCGGCTCCGCCGCACAAACCTCTCGCCAACATCCGCAGCTGTTCCTCGTCTTCCGCCTTCATGCGCGAGCGGATGCTGACCATCGGCTCTACGATCTCGCAATCCTTCATGGCTTCTATCATCGTGCGCATCACGCGACCTGCCGTTGGCGCCCAACTGCCGTTCTCAATGATACCGAAGCGACGCTTCTGGTAGTTCTTGATTTGCAAGTGATAGAGGAAGTCGTGCATGGGTGGGAACACACCGGCATCATAACTGGAGGCAGCCACCACCACCGTTGGATAGCGGAAAGCATCCTCGATAGCCTCGGCCAGGTCCGAACGACTCAGATCGCTCACCACCACTTTCTTGGCGCCCTTCTCGCGCAGCAACTCTGCCAGGTGCTCGGCAGCCTTGGCCGTGCCGCCATGGATGCTGGCATAGGCAATAAAGATGCCCTCGCTCTCGGGTTCGTACTTGCTCCAGATGTCATACAGGCGCAACGCCTCTTTCAGGGCCTCACCCTTCAGCACCGGACCGTGCAGCGGACAGATGGTCTGCACATCGATGTCTGCAGCCTTCTTCAGAACGCTCTGCACCTGCGAGCCATACTTTCCACATATATTAAAATAATAACGGCGTGCCTCACAAGCCCAGTCGTCGGTCTCGTTGACCAATGCGCCAAACTTACCAAAACCATCGGCTGAGAACAGCACCTTCTCTGTGCTCTCGTAGCTCATGATGACCTCGGGCCAGTGCACCATAGCTGCACCAATGAAGTGCAAGGTGTGCTGTCCCAGCGCCAGGGTATCACCTTCTTTGACGATGACAACGCGACCTTCGAAATTCACGCCCTCGAAGAAGTTGGGCAACATCTTCGCGGCCTGCGCGCTGCACACCAGTTTGACATTGCGATAGGTCTCCATCATCCAGGCTATCAGCGCTGCATGGTCTGGCTCCATGTGGTGCGCCACCAGATAGTCGGGCTGACGACCATTCAGGGCCTTCGTCAGGTTAGCTTTCCACGCCTCGCCCTTACGACAATCGGCCGTGTCCAGCACGGCTATCTGCTCATCGTCGATGAGATACGAGTTATAACTCATGCCCTCGGGCACCACATACTGACTTTCAAAGAGATCGATGTCGAGATCATCCACACCGATATACTTGATGCTATCGCTTATCATGTCTTATCCTTAATAATTAATAGAAATACAATTTTCGACAAAGATACGAATTATATTTGTATTGCCAACATCAAACCAAAAAATTTTGTAACTTTGCAAAGAAAAAGAACCGCTTATGACCACTACGACATCCTACCTGAACGAAAAAAACATAGCGCGCAGCACCAACAGCGTGGAGTATCACCCACTGCGTCCGTTCCTTCCCGAGAACGCCCAAGTACTGTTCCTGGGCAGTTTCCCTCCACAGCGCAAGCGGTGGTGTATGGATTTCTACTATCCCAACTTCATCAACGACCACTGGCGCATCGAGGGTCAGCTGTTCTTTGGCGACAAGAACCACTTTGTGGACACAGAGCATAAATGCTTCAAGATCGACGATATTATCGCCTTCTGTCGGGAGAAAGGCCTCGCCTTCTACGACACCTCCACCGCCATCCGCCGTCTGCAAGACAATGCCTCCGACAAATTCCTCGAGGTGGTAGAGCCCACCGATGTCCGCGCCCTCATTTCCAAGCTTCCCCACCTCCGTGCCATCGTCACCACTGGCGAGAAGGCCACCGCCACCATCTGTGCCACCCTTGGCATCCCAGAAGTACCCAAGGTCAACACCTCTGTGCTAGTCTCTGCCGCACCACCTCTCACTTCTCACTTCTCACCTCTCACCTCTCACCTTGCGCCAAAGGCGCACTCACCTCTCACTTCTCACTTCTCACTTCTCACTTTGCGCCAAAGGCGCACCACATCACCCTTCAGCCTATGGCGCCTACCCTCTTCTTCACGCGCCTATCCCCTGGCCTTCGACAAAAAGGTGGAGGCCTACCGACTCATGTTTAAAGAAGTATTTGACGAAATATGATGAGACTACAAGAAGAAATACATAGTTGCCCGGAACTGATGGACTTGATCCAAGAAATAGGTTTTCTGCCTCTGTTGGACAGCGGCATCACAGGTTTTTCTGCTGAAGACTTGGTGGACGAAGACTGCCGCTATGTCGTCTATCCCGATGGCGGTTGGGACTGGCCTTTATGGAAATGGAAAGGCCCCATCGTACAGGAGGGCAACTGTGTCTATGGAAAGTTCTTTGCCGGCAAGGCTGGCTTTATCAGCCGCGAGTGGTGGCCCGACTTCTGTAACTATCGTCGCAGCAGGTTTTCTGCACCCGAAGAAGGTAGCATCGAAGAAGCCATCCTATTCACCCTGCAGGAGCAAGGCAGCATGATTACACGTGAACTGCGTGCCGCCTGCGGTTTTACGGGTCCAAAGATGCAGAGCAAGTTCGACGGCTACGTCACACGTTTGCAGATGGCTTGCCGTGTCGTCACCGAAGACTTCGTCTATCCGCTGGACAAGCACAACCATGAATACGGATGGGGCTGGGCGCTTCTCACGACCCCCGAACAACTCTTAGGACATGACGTACCTCCATGTCCTCACACACCGGAGGAATCCTTTCAGCGCCTCAAGCATCATTTCAGCGCCCTCCTGCCCGAGGCTTCCGACAAACAAATCGCGAAGTTAATCGGATAGCATCATGCGCCATGATTTGACTACATGTTATCCTCATGTCTCGTAGGTTGCGATGCCATCACAGCTACTCATACTGATTCTTCCGCCGATATTGTTCTGTCAAGGTGAGTAGCTCTTTAAACGTCTCCACCCTCTCTGGCTTCATCTTCCCAGCATTCAAGGCTTTACGATTCACCTTCAGCCAGTTCAGCATGTCATGTTCCTCGATCCTATGCCGCGACGGATTCCGATGATAGCCCTTGATAAAAGCCATCACCTCCTCATACCGTATATTACATCTCTCACCTCTCATCTTGCGGCTCTGCCGCACCACCTCTCTCTTTCGACAAGAAGGTAGCAGCCTACCGCCACATGTTCCAGAAAGTACTAACCCCTACTTTCGATTAATGACAAAGGCAAGCTGCCTCCAACTTCCATATCATTCCATAATATGAAGTGAACCCAGAAAGTTGGACACAACTATAAGGTTCACTTCAGTACCAGTCCCCCCGGTCCCTCGTTAATATCATATCATAACAGATGCCACTATGAACTGCCCTCCACCAAAGGGGCGCTGTAAAAAAATGAAAAGAACCGCCAGGCAAGAGTCTCCACATTGCCAGGCGGTTCTTTTCTTTAAGATGCTATCAACGCATTACTTCCTTCTTGCCCCTCCGAATGAAGATGCCTTTTTTGGGCTGCTTCACCTGTTGCCCTTGGAGGTTGTAAACAGGGTCTTCAGAGTGGTTATCGTCTGAAGAATCATCGGCTATGGAATGGGAAATAGCATCAACGTTCATGCCTGTAACCGTCACATTGCAAATGGCAGTAAAAACCACTCCTTGTGTTGAAGTAATCGTCACCGTTATTTTTGCTTCGCCAGGTGTGATGCCAGTCACAACACCTCTCTCCGTCACCTTAGCAACACCTTCGTCACTGCTCATCCATGACAAGGAAGCATAGTCGGCTGTTAAAGGAACGGGCAGAACTTCTGCTACAGACTTTTCTCCTTCTTTCAAGGTAATAGATGAATTTACGTATGACACTCCTTTTAGTTCAGAAGAATTACGGCCTGCAATAACTATTGATGGAGTTACTTCCCATGTTCCTTTTTGAGACGAATCTCCCCACGCCCAGACACTTCCATTCTTCTCCAAGGCCACTGCATTCTTCCAACCATATTCTATAGTTTCAAATTCAGCGTCTAAGTTGTCAGGCTCTACAGACTTGCGTTGTGCATCAAATTCTTCGTCCCAGGTGCGAATATCAATAGTGCCGTCAGTCTTGACAATCTGCAAAGAACCCCAGTTGAGCGTTATGTCACTCACATCCTCAGCCACCATCACATATTGTGGCAGGACTGTGCGACTCTCGTCTATCTGTCCCAGGTCATTGCGACCACACATCCAGAGTGTACCATCCTGTTTCACGATGGCAGTATTCTGTAATCCGCAACTCACACGCTTCACACCATCCATTACCTTGACAGGTAGTGCGGAGGCAGTAGTGCTGCCATTGCCGAACTCACCACAATACTGCCGGCCCCACATCCACAGCGAGCCATCACGCTTAATCAACGCATGGTGCATGTAGCCCGATGACACAGCCACGACATCGCCACTGACAAAATCAGCAGGCTCAGTTTGCTGGGTGTAACTGTAACTGCCGTCCTCAGCATTGGCATCTGTAATCCGCTGTCCCCATGTCCATAGTGAGCCGTCAGTCTTGATAGCCATTCCTAATTCCGGCCCACCCACACTAATGGCTGTGGCAAAATCGCCAGTGCTGAATGTCCATGAGGTGGCCTTGCAACTCTCACCTTGCCACGATTTCACCGCATCGGCAGGAATAGTCACAGTATAGGTGCACCCCAAACTCAACGGTTCCTCTGGTACAATGAATAGTGTACTATCATTAACGATGGTCTCTACTCTTATCGTCATTCCATCTTTGGTAAGCATTACATTATCAATATTGCTACTTGCATTTATCCTGTTGCGGAATTTGATGAATGGAACAACATCTTTGTAAATGAACATAGGTTCTTTCGTCAAAGGGAACCTTTTGTCTATTTCCATGCTGGACAGGATGTAGTCTGCTATAAGCACATCACTTTGCCTATACCCAGCACCCACTGCAACAGCCCGTAGTTGCATGTCACGATCAACAACTATCGGTTCCTTGTAAAGCGAACTTGAAGTAGTAGGTATTGAACCATCGCTAGTATAATAAATTTGTGAATTAGGATGGCTGGCGGTCAGCATTACGCAACTATCTTTAAAGATGTATCCAGACGGAGGCGACGCGGTCAATGTCAGCTTTGTGTATTCTCCCGTCTTGAATCGAATCATTATGTCAGTTTCACAACTCGAACCCCATTTGTTCTTTACAGCTCCGACAGGAATGTTCAATGTATAAAACGTATTTTCAGATAACGGTCTTGACGGACTGAACGACAACAAATTTTCGTGAAGGCTTACTGTACCATCCACATTTGCATTCTCCTCATCTTTCAATGTTATAGAAGAAAAATACTCACCTTCATATAATACCTGTGAGAATATCACCGATGGTTTAACAAAAGCCGATACATCTATTTCCTCGTTAAGGGGAGATGTACTGATACATGTTAATGGAGGTTCAGTCACATTTACGATAGCGGTATTCGATACTACATTACCATTTACAGTACAATAAACCTTTGCCGTACCTGGAGCCGTACCCGTCAGTAGTCCAGAAGAACTTAGTGATATGTAAGAATCACCTTCTGCAATACGCCACACCCGACTATCAACAGGTGCATCACTTGGATAGGTTGACACGGAAAGATGCTTTTGTTCATCTACACCAATGTTTATTGGAGAAAACACAGAAGCACTGGTCACAACTACCGGAGCCTTTACCTGAACAGAACAAGAAGCAGAAGGGCCCGCACTGTTTTCTATAGTAATTGTGGTTGAGCCAGCCCCTGTTGCATAGACGTATCCATTGCTATTTACTGTAGCCACATTTGTATTGTTGGAATAGAATCTGACAGTTGGTGTAGGGCTGATGTTAGGACTTAGCGAATAACTAATACTGGCTCCTTCATTAAGGTTGAGCGTCATGCTAGAAGGATTGATTGAAAGATTCACAGTCTTACAAGTGACATAATAATATGTCGTGGCATGGTTTGTGTGTTGGGTGGTTCCAGAATACCATCGCCAGTAATAGTCACACTGTATTTCTGCAGTTCCCTGAAAATAGGAGTTGACACTCACCTGTCCTCCATATGAACCGTAATTTGAAACAGAAACAGAAGCATGTCGTGAAGCCCATGTAACAGCATACAATGCGCCTTGAGGAGCGTTGGGAGCGGAAATTATTTGGCTCTGTCCCACATAAAGTGATACTGTTGTTGCAGCACAGATCTTTTGAGTTATCATTAATCCCAGCATTACAAACATACAGAAGTATATGTTGTAAGTTCTGGATTTTATATAGTTTATAACTTTTTCCATAGATATCTACTTCCTTAGTTTGAAAATGTTACAGTAACACATTTGGTAATATCTATAGGTTCATGGTTGCCAAATCTGTCACGGGCAGTAACTGCAAAGCGATAGGTTTTGCCTATTTGCCCCTTGAAGGAACTTCCCTCCTTTGTAGTGTTTGGCAGCCACAAGATGAAAGGTCCATCATTCTCGGAATAGTATATATTGTAGTCCTTCACTTCATCGCTAATGATATACCATTTTAAAGTAACTTCTGTAGTAGTCTGTTCCACTAATTCTATCACGGGAACTGGTGCCTGATCGTCTGAATACTCCACGTCAGCATACTCAACAGGAGAGAAATAGCCAGTATTATCCCCTACAACAATATTAAAGCGAGCGATACGGTTTATGGAATCTGTCTTTGCATATTCTGGAACAGTCAGTTTGCCAGAATACACGAATACAGAACTGTCATTTGCAACGCTTTCCGTGACGGAGAGGTCAGTTCTGTCATTCCACCAGTACCTTACCCACGTTATTTTCCTATCTACATTATCTTGTTTCTTTTTGTGAAGGAATGTCCACATATAGAGCGGACTGTACAAACCCTCGCTGTCCCTTACACGACATCTCAAAGTGTGCAGGCCCTCAGACAAGTCGGTGGCCTCAATAGCAAATGCGATATCACCATTATTATACGGTGCTACAACCTTGTCTCCGCTATCAATCCAATATTCCCATTCCGAGAGAACCTTCTGAGATAATTCCGGAGTTTTTCCCTTGCACAAGAATGTCCACATATAAAGCGGACTATATAACCCATCGCTGTCTTTTACACGACATCTCAAAGTGTGCAGGCCCTCAGACAAGTCGGTGGCATTAAAAACAAATGCGATATCACCAGTATTATACGGTGCTACAACCTTGTCTCCGCTATCAATCCAATATTCCCATTCCGAGAGAACCTTCTGAGATAATTCCGGAGTTTTTTCCTTGCGCAAGAATGTCCACATATAAAGCGGACTATATAAGCCATCGCTGTCCTTTACACGACATCTCAAAGTGTGCAGTCCCTCGGACAAGTTACTGGCATCAATAGCAAAAGCGACATCACCATCACTGTACGGGGCAACTACCTTGTTACCACTATCTATCCAGTACTCCCATTCCGAAAGACTTTTCTGAGAGAATATCGGCATCCACAGAAAGACTGCGAAGGAAAGTAATAATACAAATCTTTTCATATGTAGCTGTTTAATTGGGACCCGTAGTTGCGGATATCGTAACATTAATTTTTCCTTGCTCATCAGCATAGGCGGGAATCGTCTTACTTGTAATTTTAGGTATACTAGATTCTTTTTTGAAACCTGAGCCACCATATGTTCCCTTAACTGTACCATCAATACCTGTTCCATACGCTATTGATGAAAATTCTGATGCAGGATAACCACCCGAATACTCTCGTCCACTCTCATTTCCATCGTGTTTACAACCATCTGGGAAAGACGGGGTAAAGGTTCCGTATTTACCTGCAAAATAATTATAATAGTATTCTGACAGAATGGAACAAGTATAGTTATAATTATCATTACTACCAGTTCTTGAATGACCTAAAATATTACTTATGTAAATGGCATACGGCTGTTTAACATCACTGTTTACATAGCCACTCGAACCGAATCCTATAAACTTATATATGACGCAATTTGTGATATTTGCTTTATTATCTTCAGTATTCATTGTATAAAAAGATTCAATAGTAGAATTTTGAATTGTGTAATTCACTCCTGTACCGACAGCATAATCAGACATAACGACACTTTGATCAATAAACGTATTAATATGGGTATCACTCGCATTCAATGTGGTATTTAGATAGCATCTTTTTATATGACAATTGGATATCGCCCCCAATGAAATACTGCTACTAAAATATATTCCTTCTATTTTTACATTATCAGCCATTATCTTCATTGTTCCACTAATAATTGTATTTGGATATGAAAATGCACCACAGCCAACAATAGTCATTGATTTCTCAATTGAGAGAACAGAATTAAATGTGCCTAAAGAAAGTATTATAATCGCATCATCGCTTTCTGCAGCCTCATATGCCTGCTTAAATGCATCGGTACCATAGAAAACCTGCATGTTATCACCCTGCTGGAGCGTAGCAGTGAGTCCATCTGCCAAGGTATTAACACTCATTGCAGAAAGAACTACTAACAAAAATAGAATCTTTTTCATAATCGTTACATTTGTATTTGGTTAGTACTAATAATTTATCTTAAAATTTATCCGCGCCAAACCTTAGGGAATAAGAAAGCGCAGGTCTTCACCATACGCGCCTTAGGTTTGCGACAACCTTCAATCAACTATGGGAAGCCTGCGCTTTAGGCGCAAGCCACTAGTTGATTGATTTGCTCATTCACATTCTGAGGTCGCAATTCAATGCACAAAAGAGCAAATTAAAATGTTTATGTGCATCTCTTTGCACAGGGCAAAATTACGAATAAAAGCCGAACCGTGCAAACGATTCGGCTTTTATTTTTTTGTTTTGAATAAAAATAGAAAAACCACAGAATGTTATAACCCGTCCCGGTGGTTTTGCGGCTCTGCAGCACCACCTCTCACCTCTCACCTCTCACCTCTCACTTCTCACCTCTCATCTCTCATCTCTCACCAAAGCAAGTCTCCCCTTGGGGAGATTTAGAGGGGGTCACCCTTCCGCCGCACCAATGATCGCCGACAAATCCCAGTTGGAGGTGGCGGAGGGGTGACGGTCGTAATAGGAGAGGATGTCTTGATGGATGGCTAAGAGCTGATCTACGCCCAGGACATCGCTGGGCAGAAGTTTCCCGTTTTAGGCTCGCGAAAAAATGCCATGGGCCAGGTGATAACGGGTCTCCATGGCACGACGACTGTTAGCGAAGACACGGTCGGCCTTCTTCAATACGATGGCTGTCAGCTTGAGCGCTGACGGCAGGGTCACTAAAACGTTTTCTTTCTTCATATAAAACTTACTATTAATGAATAATTAATGCATAAAATATTACAACATAAAAACATTTGTTAAATGCGTCCTCACACGGACACTTTTTCTTTCGTCTCGCAGGAAATAACGAACTTTGCATCGTCAACACAAACAAGACATCGAATAGTCAACGTAATAATTTGATAGATATTATATGACAGAACAGAAAAATTCAGTTCCTTTGCACCTGATTCGCGAAGAGCTGTGCCTGGCTGGCATCTCCAGCGAACAGGAACAGCGCCTGCATCAGTTGGAGGCCCGAAGACGCATCACGCCCCAAACCAGGCTCCGTCCCATGGAGTTCCTGTTCCGTCTGGGCGGCAGTCCCTGCTTTGCGCGAGGCGAGCTCACCGGCCTGTCTGGCAAGGCCAAGAGTGGCAAGACCTTCGTCAGCAGTATCCTCATGGCCCTGTGCTTTCGCAGTCAGTTGCTCTCCGTCGAACGGATTGAGCAGAAACGGCTACACGTGCTGTGGTATGACACCGAGCAGAGCGAGGAATCGACACAAGACATCCTGCGCAACCGTATCATCCCCCTCACAGGCATCGCCGAGGAACAGTTCCCCAACGAGCTGATGGATGTGTTCAACGTCCGTGGCGAGGCCATGGCCGACCGTATCGGCATCCTCGAGCTCTTTGTGCTGCGCTACCAGCCCGACCTGGTGGTGCTCGACGGTATCCGCGACCTCGTGGCAGATATCAACGATGGCGTGGTGGCGCAAGACACCATCGAGCGACTGATGCGTCTGGCCTCCGACAACCATTGCGCCATCGTGTGCGTGCTCCACCAGAACAAGTCGCAGGAAGACCGTAACCTCCGTGGCTGGATAGGCACCGAACTCAAGAACAAGGCCTTTGAGGTGTATGAGTGTTCCAAGTCCAGTGAGCGCATCTTCACCTGGGCGCAGACCGACACCCGTAAGTACGACATCCCCACAGCACTCCAGTTCGCTGTCAACGAGGAGGGGCTGCCCTACCTGTGTACCCACGAGGAGCTCGTAGAGGCGCAGTTCCGATCTCAGCAGAAGATGGCGGCGAAGATGCAGCAGGGCACCAACAAATTGCCCGACATGAACCCAAAGTACGTACGCAAGGAGGGGCGCAAGTATGTCTTCGATGTCAAGCAGCTCTTTGCTGACATCATGACGCCCGGTCAGCCCTATCAGCAGGACACGCTGAAGACGCAGATCTACGATGCCACCAATGCCATCAAGCCCAAGCTGCACGACGAGATCCTGCAGAAGGCCGTCGACGAAAAGGTCCTCCTCTGTGTCACCAATCCCTTCGGCAAGAAGGAGTATCTCCTCCCCTTGCCCGAACCAGTGCAGCAAAACCTACCCTTTTAGCGCATGCCTACGGTGAATACTCTAGGGGCCCACATACTACATTCTCTCTCGTAGAGAGAATTACGTATGGGGTCAGATTTTCACCTCCGGCGTTCCAATTGATAATTGACAATTATGATGATCGACGATTTAAATCTTAAGAGAATTCGCGAGATACCTATCTTCGATGTCTGCTCCAAGCTCGGCATCTCGCTCTATGGTATGGGCAAACTGACGAAGCGTGCCAAGTGCTGGTACCACGACGACAAGCATCCCTCGATGCACGTCAACAAGAAAAAGAACATCTACAAGTGCTTTGTCTGTGGCAAAGGCGGCGACGTGATTAAGCTCGTGCAGGACTACGAGAACAAAACCTTCCCCGAAGCCTGCGACTGGCTCGTCAACGAGTTCCACATCGTCCTGATTGATTCGGAACCGCTTTCAGCGGAAAATTCTTCAAAATTAAATTCAAAATTGAACAATTCTGAGACCAATTCTGTTAAATTTCCCAGCAAAGCTGGCTCCATATCCGTACAATCCGTGCAATCCGTGGTTCCTTTATCTCCCGACCTCGTCCCTCGGTCCTTGTCCCTGGATTCGCAATTCTGTAAATCCGCCATCTCCGCCGGCTATCTCACCGATAGCCAGCTGCGCCACGCGGCAGCCCGCTACCGCCTTGGTTGTTCCAAGGACGGCGGCGTCATCTTTTGGCAGATCGACGACCAGCAGCGCGTGCGTACCGGCAAGATCATGTACTACCAGCCCGACTGTCACCGTGACAAGGAGCGCCACCCCACCTGGGTCCATGCCCTCATGAAAGACACCCTACCCCCGAACTTCGACCTCCACCCCTGCCTCTTCGGCCTCCATCTGCTGACCCTGGAGCAGCCTACGGCTGGAAATTCTTCAAAATCTAATTCAAAATTTAACAATTATGAGAATAATTTTGGGACCAATTTTGCACAATTTCCCAGCAAAGCTGGCCCTCTTCCCTCAGCCTTCACCCCTCAGACATCAGACTTCAGCCCTCAGACAATAGCCATTGTAGAGTCAGAGAAAACGGCAATTATTCTTTCAGAAAAATTCCCCGACTTTATCTGGCTCTCATGCGGCGGCCTCCAGATGTTCAAACCAGAACTTCTGGAACCCCTGCTTCAGCACAGAATCATTATCTTCCCCGACACCGACCCACAAGGCGAAGCCTTCCGCCAGTGGACCCAGGTAGCCCTCGACGCCCAACGCCTCTACAAGTTCCGCTATTCCCTCCGCGTCTCTCCCCTCCTGGAGCAGCACGCCACACCGGAACAGAAGGAAGCCAAGATAGACCTCGTGGACTTCCTCTTTAAATAACGTTTGGGGCCTCCAAACGCACCGTTTGAAGCCCCCAAAACCATCGTTTAACGCCCCCAAACTCCAAGACCCCATGAATGCCATGTCCAAACTACAGCTGGCGCAATATGCCGGCGTCAGCGTAAAGACCCTCATGAGCTGGTGCGAGCCCTATAAGGACGAGCTAGCCACCATGGGCATGAAGCCCAACAACAAGGTACTGCCACCCCACATCGTCAAGTTCATCATCGCCAAATTCGACATCGACATCGAGTAGAAAGCAGAAGAAAGCGGAAGAAACGCGACGATCCATCCCCAAGCGGAAAGCACCCCTCCCAAATGTTGTACCTTTGCAGTGTGAGAGAAAAAAAATCTCCATACGAGATAAGACCTGCTTCGCAGGGAAGCTGTACCTTCCCGCGACAGCGGCAAAAACCGCTCGGCTCTGCCGCTTGGCTCCACCAAGAATTATCATTTTTCAATTTTCAATTTTTCAATTTTTTATTTATTTCAATTTTTCAATTTTTCAATTTTTCAATTTTTAATTATCATGCCCGTACTTTACAAAACTTACGTCAACCAGATGAAAAACTCAAAGATGTTCGGCAAAGTCTATGCCCGCATCGTGTCACTGAAAACCATGACCTACCAGGAGCTGTGCAAGCACATGGCAGAACACAACTCCGTGTACGGCTCAGACGTCTGTCTGGGCGTCGCCAACAAACTACAGTCCTGCATCCTCGAGCAGCTGCTCGAAGGCAAGAAGGTACAGTTCGGTGACCTCGGCACGTTCTACCTCTCTGCCCGCACCAACGGTGCCGACACCCCTGACGACTTCAACATCAGCAGCAACGTGAAAGGCATCTACCTGCGCTTCCAGCCCAGCCGTGTGGACCTGAACGACCTCTCGTCGAAGACCCTCAAGAAGCGAGCCTCATTCCTCAACGTGAAGGAGCTGGCAGGTCTGAAAGACGCGGAAGACAGCAACGACAACGAGTAACCAACCCCTAAAACCTTTAATCATGACTTCAAAAATCAAACCCATCATCCAGTTTATCATCACCATCCTCACAGCCATCCTTAGCAGCTTCTGCGTGCAGAGCTGCATATGTTAACCACAAAAGGAAAAACATACCATGAGAAACATCACCATGATCATCATCCACTGCAGCGCCACGCGAAGTGACCGTCCCTTCCCGGTCACCTCGCTCATCGCCTGCCACCGCCAGCGCTTCGGTTACACCGGCTACCACTACTATATCACCCGCAACGGCCAGACCCACCAGACCCGCCATGAGAACCTGGTGGGAGCCCATGCCAAGGGCTACAACACCCACAGCATCGGCATCTGCTACGAAGGAGGCCTCTTGCCCAACGGCCATCCCGCCGACACCCGTACCGAAGCCCAGAAGGCAGCCCTCTGGCATCTCATCCAGAGTCTGCTGGCCGACTACCCCCAGGCCCGCATCCTCGGTCACTGTGAGCTCCCCGGAGTCACCAAGACCTGTCCCAACTTCCTCGCCAGCCGCGAGTATGCCGACCTGCAGCCCGCTGCCTAAACCAATCATCGCCCAGACCATTGCGGTCTGGGCGATGATTGGTCTTACCCCATGTGTCAGGGCATCAATAACCCCGCGCTCGAGCTTTGCTCGCTTGCTACCGAAGGGACGCAAGAAGGGGTGTTATAACACAGCCCGGGGGCTTGCCCCTGGGTACACGAACCTATATAAAATAAAAATGCCCCTGTAGGGGGCGTATAACGAATATGAGCCCCTTACAGGGGCGGTGGATGGGTGGATATACCCATTCACGTAGGGCCGAGACCCTACGCTATGTTATGTTGCCCCTACAGGGCATCGATAACCCCGAAGGAGTGTTATAACACAGCCCGGGGGCTTGCCCCTGGATACACGAACGTATATAAAATAAAAAATGCCCCTGTAGGGGGCGTATAACGAATATGAGCCCCCTACAGGGGCGATGGATGGGTGGATACCCATTCACGTAGGGCCGAGGCCCTACGCTATGCTATTCGACCCCGTTGAGGTCGTTAATCCCACGCGTACCGCTCATCCAATTCGGCCTTGTACAATTGGCATATCTTGCGGAACTCATCCTGGAACGACACCTTCTTGTGATGCTCTTCCTGACCTTTGATATACGCGACTACCGCATCCACATGACTGTTGCTAACGCTAAATGCACCATAACCCTCCTGCCAGAAAAACTTATGGAACGGGTTATTGTTCTTCTCGTTGATCCATCGTGTGGTGCTCGATTTTACGGTTCGCACGATTTCGGACAAATTCGCTTGTTTACCCAACAGGAATAGGATGTGTATATGGTTAGCGGTACCACCCACCTGTATCGCGGGACATCCGTGATTGTTGAATATCTCCGCCACATAGGCGTGTACCTCGGCCAAATGCGTTTTGGGTATGGTTTCGGTTCGGCCCTTGGTCGAGAATACCAGATGAACGTATATCTTAGATAATGATTGTGGCATATGTTGTTTTGTTTTTAATGCCCCGTAGGGGTTTTATATCTTAGCGCAGGGGCTTGCCCCTGTGTCTATGGTCATTGTTTTTAATTCCCGCCCCTCGTTAGGGGCTCTAACGTGACGAGGAACCTGCCCCACTGTCACTTTTCGTCATCGTTTTGATTACAAGTTATCAGTCTTCACAGGTCCCAAACACTCTCCAAACAAAGCCAGCACATCGTTAACCTTGTCCATTCGTAATGTCTGCTTACCTTGTTCCAGGTCCCTGACGAACCTGAGCCCCACACCGGCCCTCTCAGCCATTTCCACCTGCGAGAGTCCGTATCTCTTACGTTTCTCCTTTAAATGTTCCGATAAAGTCATACTCAATTATACCTTTTCGGGTACAAATATATATAATACTACATAAAATTATATCATATCGGGTATATTTTTAAATATTCTTGCCAAAATTATACCCGTTAAGGTATAATTCAATATCCACAGCAAAGCAGACCAGGGAACGGAGCTCAAATTCCTCGTTTTTTTCCGAATTAGCCGTAGTTTTACCAATTTTTCTTTGAAAAATCTAAGATTTTCGCCACAAAAGTTACATTAATATCATAAAAACACCTATCTTTGCCCCCAATTAAGCAAAGCCATGATAATCATGGTATAGTTTGCAGCGATACAATTAATATAGAATAGATATGAAACAACATTTTAACAATATTGCCTCGTAATGTTTAACCGAGGGCGCAACGAGAGTTTGCGACCGCTCACAGCATTACAGGTAATATGAGTAGAAGCAGAAAAAGATTTCCAGCAGGCACATGTTGCTGCTGTAAGTCGCAGAAGCGCGGAAAACAGATTAGTCATCGCAAATTCCGCCGACGAGAACATGTAATGGTGCAAAACCAACATTTTGAGAATCTTCCCATGCTACAATACGAGATTACAAGTCAATGGAATCTTGGTGGTGATGGAAAGTGCTTCTGGGGCTGGGCTCCTGAAGAAGAGTGGTTTCAGAAAGAAATGCGAAAATGAGGGCGTTGGACCCTCATTTTCGCTATCGTATGACACCCCATGTCACCTTTATCGCCACCTTTGCAAACAATGTTGCTCTCTCGGATGACGAGGAACTGAAGTGAACCTTTAAGTTGTGTCCAACTTTCTGGGTTCACTTCATCATTGTTTCATGAATCCATGAACTTTAAAAATACCTATTAGTTCATCACTTTTAGAATTATATTTATTCGCCTGCAGGTAATTCAGTACTTCAGTAAGGAGTTGCATTTCGTTTGAAATGCTCACTGCTTTAATTGCCTTTCTTAAATCACTATTTTCCAGACAAGTTTTAGACTTGGTTACATTCTTCAATCCCTCCAGATCATCAGGAATACCGAACTCCTTCAAATCCACGTTAGCATCCTTAGCACTATTAAGTATAAATTTCTCCATTACATGATTAATCTTTATCAAATAATGCTGATTCTCTGGATGCTTACACAGAATTAATTCATTAGAACGAGCAATTTCAACACAAGCATTTGAGTAATTTGATTGAAGATTATCATTATCTACAATGCCAATTGCAAATTTATCCTTGAATTTATTCTTGATGACATTGGTAACCTGTCCACAACTATTCTGATGATTCACACCCTTTATTTGCATAAGAATCTGAACCAGATTTGTATCAACATAACATTCTGGCACTATATGTAGATAAGAATCTTTCATTCTGCAAGGTTTTCTATATTAAAGAATGCATCAACACCATAGTCATAAATATTCTGCATATCTTCGTCTGATGCAGTCTTAACGATAGTGGCACCGTCTTTCTCATAAATAAAGAACAGTCCCATGGGCGTTTTATTCTTCAGCAATTCTCCTAAAACATATGGACTATGAGTAGCTATGAAGAACGAATTAGCATGTTCACCATTAGCCAAATCAAGAATCCAGTTTGTGAGTCCAGCCTGAGTCGGAGGGAACAAATTGTTTTCTGGTTCCTCCAAAAAGATATCACAATGGTCTGTTAATACATACTGATTAAGAACCTCTTCAAAGTCATCTACGTCTGATGCATGTGAAAAGACATACCTATCCTCGCCATAATACTTTCCATACAACATCGGAACAGGAACCTCGTCTGTTTGAATATCTTGATTTGTACTATACTCCGCAACCTCAGTTCTTCCCTTCTTCACAAACAACTCCTCATAAATACTATTCCGAAGTCCTTCATTCACCCAGTCTCCTGCTATCTTACTTGGGCTATCAGAATGAGCCAATGTTGAATTCAGATAATTAAGATGGACATATAAAGGAATCAAAGACTGAAGTCCACTGGAAATATCAGTAATATCCATGGTACTGCCATCCTGTATCTTCACCATATCCTTCTTTAAATCAGGATCATAACGATATGACACGTTAAGATGGAGTACATCCAAGAGCATCGTTGTACTTCTTCTAGCAGTTTCCCATTCCGTCATAAAACTCCTGATATTGTTATGTTCCAGTGATATTTCAAACCAGTTTGGGATTACAGCCACCAAATTTCTCTCTGATGGAATATATGATATTTTCGTTCTTTTATAGTTCCATCTTGCCTCTTTCCATTCAAAAGAGAATAACTTTTTCGAATGAGTATAAGAGAATTTCATATAATCCGACTCATATAAAATAGAAGAGTCGTCATTTAAATAGTTTCCCATTTTATGGAAAGTCATCAATGGCAGAATGAATTTCTCGCCATCAAATAAAGACGGATCTTGTTGAAGTTCTATCTTCTTTTCCACCCAACTACAATAGCTTGCAACCTTCAAGATTGTGCTTTTACCTAATGACTGCGGACCGATTATCACGCTAATTTGCCTTAAATCAATATCCGCATCAACGATAGGGCCTACTGAGTGTATAATGATATGTTTCATATCTATATTTTCTTATTTATCTGCAAAAGTAATATTTTCACTTCGATCGAATTACATTAGCCAACTGTTATTTAGCATAATTAACATATTGTTTTATTTTTCGACCAATACTAATACCAAAGGCTAAACAAAACCGTCTAGGTACATATTTGTAATTGACGTGTCATAACTTCACTCCTTCGTCAAATACTCACAGATATGAGAATTGAACACCATATAGCCATCATTATCCAGATCAAGCTTCGCCTCCTTATATTTGGCGAACAACTCACCGTATCTCGCAACACCTTCCCTATATACATCCTCCAGATAATTAAACAAGCTATTAAAATCCTCAAATCTTGTTCCGTCACAGTCAACATACATTTCTTTATGCATGCCCATTTGCAACTCCCTTCCAATCATATATGGGGGTAAATGTCTCTTGAGAAGCTGTTCATTTAAAGCTCTGTCCTCATCACTCAATATCTCCACAGGAACATCCAGTACATCCGTATATGTAGCAAGTGGTGATGCTATTCTCATAACCTCATCAAAACGGTTCTTCAACCATTTCACTGCAATCATATCAATAAAACCTTGCCAGTCTCTCAGCAACACATTTGAACAATACGCTGCCTCGATGGCACCTTTTTGGTAGCCAGTCTTCGATATAAAGATACCAAGCATTGACCCTGAGTCATGTACCACAGTTCTAAAGGCGTGTATTTTTTCTTGCGGCACAGGCGTTTCCCAGTATTTACACTCACAGATAAATTGCTTTAAAAGCTCATCATCCGAGGTTGCAAACACATCCACTTCGACCTTTCCCCTTACCATTTCAATGGTTTTGGTCGTTTCTGCATGATAACCCGCCTGATTAAGATACTTACATACCTTATCCTGCAAATCCTGCCAACTTTCAGGAATCTCATTCGTAATCCTCATATCACTGATTCCATATTTCATTTAAACGTCACCACACAGCCCTTATCTATCAGTACCTTCACCTTATGGTTCTTACCATCGGTATATTCTGCCGTAAGCTGCCCCTTCTCTTCTGCCATTCTTAGTGCTCTTGTGTAGTGGTCGCGGCTGTATCTCGACCCTCGCTGGTGTTCCTCAAACAAGGCTAAGGCCGTTATCGTCTTTCCCTTGTATTGTTTACAAAGTATGTCTTTCAGAGCCTCCGCTGCCATATTAGTATCTCCAAACAACGACACATCATTGGCGCACTTCTTGGGGTCAAATGTATAGGTATTACTGCCATGACTCAAAACCAAATCCTCATTAGCAAACTTGTTATACACACTCTTACACAAATCATATCCCCTTGGGCCCTTCGTGATGTGTAGGATGTAATGGCTGGTAGTTCGGCTATTCTCTTCCTGAAAGCGGAATGCACAGCAATACACCATACCGCCAACCAAGGCCACGAACTCTTCACGCAGACTGGTTAGGATATACTCCAATCTCTCCGTCAGCGTTTTAAGTTTTCTTACTTCCTCTTTAAGGGTATCGAACCTTGAAGGGAACCAAAGCCTCATCATCTCCTCAAACAATTCGTTTTCCAGAGCAGGATTAATTCGCTTCGTATTGATGAATAAGAATATCTCATTACCCCAATTCTTCAGGAACTTGGCCAATGTTTCAGTTCTCATACCTTTATAGCCAAAAGGATCAAAGAATAGTAGCGATGGCTGTTCATTGCGCCATGACCCTCCACATAGTTTCATCGTGCTTTTCTCAAGATAGGTATAGATATTCTCATAATCACCTACCTTCTTATCCGTAAAGTACACCTTCTTCGGGAAAATGCCTCTAGGAAACTCTGCCTCAAAATTGGCTCTTAGTTCCTCACAGTAGTTCAAGTCATTAAACACAAACTGCACTTTGTCTTTCAGTGAACTTTCCTTGGCAATATTACGGGCAAGCATAATAGGAGTAGAAATGTTACCGTCTTCGTAAATACCAGGGCCTGCAAATAAGTCTATGTACCTGAACATTTCAGGTTCGTGCTTACGGCGTATAATCTTGCAGTATTGCGGGAAGTACTCCGAAACAATACTGGCTTTTACACGCGACGAGTCTGTCTGTTTCTTAAAGAAATCCTTTTCTTCTGCCATATTATTTGTCCTCACCTTTAATTGTTGAGACTTCCAATCCTACGACTTTCTTGATACTCTCTTTCCACTTAATCTGTGGATTATCCTTATATTTGTTATACAGTTGCTTAATAGCGGCATCATTTTGCCATTCCAGCAGCTGTTCTGCTGCAGCTTGGTTTTCAGCATCCAAATGACCGTTAGTACGCAACCGTCTAATGGCAAAGTTCATCTTGCCCAGCCATATGGCATCAGTCACGTATTGAGATAAGTCTTCTATTACCTTATCAATCTTGTCATCCAGCATGGGCTCACAAGAAATACTTGTCTGATAGCCAGCTTCAAAGGCATAAACCAAAGCCTTTTTCCTTTCATTGTAATCTGGCGCATTGGGTTCCCAGAACTTCAACGTCTTGTTGTTGGTTGAACCTATGGTAAAGCGGAACAAAATCTGGTCTTTGTAATCGGCGAATGAATCACATATCCGCTTAATACATTCAAACGAGGGTTTTGACACTATCAGCACCTTATTCCCATTACCAAGCAGTCTTTTCAGAAAATCTATAGCCAAATCAAGATGTTGGGGCGTGATGTCATGCGTTGAAGGGAACATGATATACCCCTCACGCTGTTTCACATTCTTGTTATATGCCTCCCAGTTTATTTCTTCCTCTTTCCAGTTTTCCGGTGTTTTCCGTTTAAAACGGATGGCCATCTCCTTGCTGAAGCAATACTTACAGTCATTGCTACAGCCCTTCAAATAGTTCACGTTTGAAGCCGCCCATTCCGTTGTTCCAAATACAGGTTTTTCTTTATTCGTCATTATATATTTAAATCTCTGCTAAAATTCCAAAGCATATCAAAACTACAATTCAACGTCTGTTATTTCTGCGTCTTGCGATAAAACTTTTCCAACCTTTACTGTGGTTCTGAATGTCAAAGCCGTAGTAACTTCAGCCGTTCCTTCTACCCAATAATAATGGTCATTCCAGTTATCATCAAGGATGGCTGGTTGCTTATCATCGTCTATCAAATAGTAATCCGCAGCATATACAAAATAGTCCATTTCAACTAGGACTATCGTCTTTGCCTCTATAAGCACAGTTTGATCTGCCAGTCTCCTAACCTCTATTTCTTTGATTTTGGGTTCGTTCACATATCTGATAGTCGGGTCCTCGCAGTATCCAGAAAGGTGAACATAATTTCCTGAGTCAAAATCTGACTCAAGTAGTTTCTCCTCCATAAAGTCTTCATTCAGGATCTTGGATGCTTCTTCCGCGAGATTGAATCGATTGAATTTTCCCGTTTTCAGCAAGGCGCTTTTAATGCCGTTGAGTTCTTCTAACTCTGCATCAATTCTCTTCTTAAAAAAAACATCAATTTCAGATATTAATTCTACGCTGTTTTCAAGAAAGCCAGCCTCTTTCAGCTCTGATACCAAATCGGGATGAAGTGTATTGGTTGATATTGCGAAATCTTTTGTGTTTGCACATAAGAACTCAATTTGTGGATCTTCAATTAAGGCCGTTGGTCTGTCACAGATAGACATTATCGATTCCCAAATCATGGCATCACATAAACCTATCGTTTCTTCCTTCACCTCTCTGAAAGGCTTTTTCTGGAGTAAATCTTTTGACACCAGCCTTTTTGCATCAACACGGGGATAAGGTATTATATTTATCCCAAGTTCATGTAGTCTGCCCAGGAGAACAGGTTTGTAATCCACCACACTTTTATTAATGAATGCATCTTTTTCAAAAGAACTCTTAGTACCAGTCTTTACTTCATCTATCATCTTTACGACGGCAGAATAACCAGACATGTTTTGCAGGAGTTTCTTTCTATATTGATTAACCATCTCATCACAAACCACCTCTGGTATTAACACTTCATATCCCAAAGAAGGTGCAGCACTACACAACTTTGTTATTCTTGGTCCATGCAACAAAAAATCGTCGTGGATAACATTGGTATCAAGAACTAATTTCATAGATTAGCAACATTCATTAAACGCCATAACACTAACATATTTCGGCATTCTCATTATGTAATATAATGATTATACGCCGCGGCCTCAAACAGTCCATAATGTTCTTCCTTCGCCAATTCATTAGGCAAAACATCATAGAACAGGGCATACTCTTCAGCTATCGTTTTATGCCATCCTCCACAAGCGGCATAGTAGTAAAACATCAGATAACGTTCATTGTCCGACAGCGTATTCCTTAGCATTACTGCATACTGATAGCGTTCTTCATTCTCTATCAAATCACAACTGTCAACATAGCTCAAAATCCCATCAAAGAAATGGAAATAGTGATTAAATACCTCAATGTCACTGTAGCTAAACAACCTATCAACGGTTTTTGCCTCTAAGTAGCCCTTGATTCCACGCGAACCGTCAAAGTTATCTTTTTCCAAATAGAACTTCTTGAATACTTCCCTTCCTTTAGCAGTGAAATGATCTGCCCCGTCAGGGCATTCATATTCAAGGTTATCTGTAATATGTTGATGCAACGACATCAGGTTAAAGAAAGTATTTTCAAACCGTTGCCGTTTCATGGTCTTATTCTGCTCCACAAACTCGTTTCGAGTTTGTTCTAGTTCGTCACGCTGTAATGCTAACTCGCGCCTTTGCAATATCAAGGTAATTATCAATCCAGCAAAAGCCAGTCCTGAGAATAGAGCATTCACCGCCCCAAACATATCTCCGAAAATGCCTTGCTTCGTCTCAGGCATGAACAGTACGAAGAAAGTCAACGCCCAAATCACAACAACTCCAATTGCACATCCCCATGCAATATTGATAATCTTCCTGGTATCGTCTTGTTTATTTGTTTCGTTTGCCATTATTCAACGTTTAATCTTTCCTTGATTTTTGACAACAATGGTTCATAGGAACGCTCTTTAAGAGATTCAAAGGAGTAAGAGTTAATATCATCTGTCACCTCAGTTAGTTTCTGTAACTGATGAATATACTCTTCAATGAGTCTGATCTTTTTCTCCAATGGTAATATCACTGTCTTATCCTCAGAAATAATTTGCTTAATGATAAACGTGGTATCGTTTTTCTTCTTTTCCCAGTAATTGGCTAATTCCTTGTATTTATTCTCTTCTCGGACTGTCTCGTCAATCACTATAGGAAATACCCTCTTCATATAATCGGGATGATTCAACACGCCAGCCAATTCATAAACGCAATTGAACGATTTCAAGTAAGCTTCTGAAAACATCACTACCACAAAAGCTCCTTCTCTTATCTCATCCATAAACGCTGTAATGCTATCGCCATACCGACAATCCTCCTTATCTCTTCTGTAATATATCTGCTTTCGTTTAAACAAATCGCACAAATTATCAGCGGCATCCATTGACTCACCTTTCCATTTGTACGAAATATAAACCGTCGGTTGTTTTTCGCCTTTCTTTATGGCCTCATAATATGGTAAGTACATAGGATCTAGTTTTCGATATAACTGAAGATAAACCGAGTGCTTTCCTTTATACCATTCGCCATCTCCACATACCCACAGCCTACATTGCTTACATTTTGAAAGGAATGAATGAAGTCTTAAAACATCTGCCTGTGAAATATTGGCAAAATGTTCATAGAAATTGGATAGTACTAACAGTATCTTCGATTCCTCACCAATTGCCGTAAAGAAATTATTGAAAGCTACTCTCAAGGGTAGTTCCTTGTCTTGGTTCTCACAAATGGCAGTTATATGGTCGTTAAGCAATGGATCCTCCAACTTTTCGCATATAGATATGACCAACTCCCCCATCAACTGTTTCATATCATCGGTAAGCGTCAGTCGTACTACTTTGTATCCACAGATATCAGCTCCTTCATAGCTATCAAAGAAGAAATCAAGTTGCTCCTTCAGTGCTTTGCTGAAGCACAAGTTTGTCTCGGAGGCAACCAACTTCTTGAACACCTCTTCGTTAGACAGTATGTCCTTACCCTCCTTTTTGACCAGATTCGGCAAGAGGAACTATTCCATTTCTAGCTCAGTCATATCTTACCGATTATCTAGTTCATACAAGAAACGCCTCATACCCTTTCTAACAGACTCCATCGCCATCAGCTTATCCATTGTATCAAGAGCCGTTTCCAGTCCCAGATTGCTCTTGTCATACTTACGTATGGCATTATAAGCAGAAACTAGGATACCCATAGTGGTGGATGCGTGGAATAAATTCTGTTCGTCCTTATGCTCCACTTCTGCGTAAACACACATCCACCTCAACACATCGTCAGGATGCATTGTGGCTTGCTCCTTCATAAAGTCCAAGAACTGATGACTGGCATATCTGAACACCTTGCCTTTGGTATAGGTATCTACGAACGACACTATTTCCTCCCAAGGTCGGTCTTCAAAATCATCTACCAGGTAGTCGTATGCTTTTCCCAGTTCCTCATCTTCACTATCTACCACCCATTCTGTCACAGGCTTAACATAAGCAGGATACATATTAACAATCTCTTTCGTGAAATAGCGGATTAGGCTTAATTGGGCTTTGACGGATTTGTCTAACAAGTCATGTAGCAATTGTTCTGCCCCATTTCTTTTTCTAATCCATGCTATCCATAACAATTGCGCCAACATTTCATGCGACGCTTCCACATCATAAAGCTTCACAAAGAAGTCTTTCAGGTCATCGTAATGAGTATTGATAAAGTACAACAGGGGATGGTAATTGTTCAGCGGTATAGACATCAATGAGGGGGTCAGGTTCCTCGTTAGTTTCCTGTACAACTCATAATTCCTCTGAATATTCAGGTTATTCAATAGTGCCTGTTGTAAAATTATCGCCCCCTTAGTGGGCGCAGAGGCGTCTTCGCAAGCCTCCAAGGCTTCAAATATCTGATTTTCATATTGAGTCAGCTGGTCACACATCACCAAATGGAATGCCGCATTACCCCTCGCTCTATTAATCCCCGCATCGTATATACGGTCTCTCAAGTCTTCATTATCAACAGGCTCTTCCGGATAATTCTTTGTTATGTTGCACATAAACTCCATCATCACGTCAGTCACCTCCCCTTTCTCAATGAAGTAATCCATCTCGCGCAATAAATCCATCACGGCATAGAGGTTCTTCTGGTCATACAAACCAGAAGCCGACAAATCCTTGATTAAGTTATCTGTCAGAGTCTTGATTATCGTTATATCATAATCAGCCTTTATCAGTCCTATGATACCGTAGGCAGCATATTCGCGGTGAATAGAGGAGTCTTTTAATATCGCATGGATATACGGTACATACTTTTCAGGATTCTGTGTCACGATTGTCTGGAAATTCGTGCACTCCCCCTGCCTTGTTGGTTTTTCATCTATTCCCGTTGCATTGGTGTTATACTTTCTGAACGCCCCCAGCATGTCCTCAACCTTCATAGCCTTCATGCTGTTGATGCTGTGTGCACTCCAGCCCGACTTGGAGTATGTTCTGAACGGCTCATGCACTTCCGCTTTCTTCAGTTCACGCTCTTTTTCTTGCAGATATCTCCACTCGTCCGGCCATTCTGTTCTCAGATAGTCTTTTGGCAATTGGGTAAGCAGTTCCTGTTTCCTCCTTCCAATATGATAAAGTGGCACCTGATATTTTATTAAATCAGGGAAAGGGGTCTTTTCCCATTCTGGCGCAACGGCAGATATAACGGTCATGATAGCTTTTTTCTCTTCATCATCAAGCATGGGGAATACTGTTTCCAGAAGCTTTGCTATCTGGAAACTTACCTTACCGCTAATCTCTTCCAAAATATCTTTGTTGGTCAGCACACCCATCAACTCATCTTTGAAAGCATCTGGGTTATCACGGACTATCCTTAAGCCTATATAGTACAGTATGGCCCGGTTGCTTCCCAAACACTCTTTTACAACACTTCTGATTGCATCCGGATTGCTCTTTGCAAGCCCTGTAGCATAGGTCAGGTAGTCAGTCACAATCTGGTCGTGGTGGTTATAGTAATCACTACTGCTATAGCTATAGAACGCACTGCTCTCTTGTAGAATCACTTCTCTCATTCGGTTAAACTGTGATAGCTCATCTATCACTTTAATGACCTTCAAATAGGTAATGGCTGCTTTCTCAGAGTGTTTGTCATGAAGTTCGTCCAATAGTTCGTAGGCAGGATTGTCCAAATAGACAGCTCTTAGGATAAAGTGCTCCTCATCCTTTTTACTCATCTCCTGTTTCAGCTTTCCGCTGACATAAGTCAGTATCTGCTCTTCTACGAACTCATAATCCACCACCGCCAGTTTCTCCAGATAATTCTTGAATTTCAAAGGCTCATTTCCGCTGGCCTCCAGATAGAGTGGTTTTACATTCAGTAGTACATCTTCACTTGGATAGTGATTGGCCACCTCCATCCATTTTTGGTTCCATTCTGCATTTCCTGGCTTGATTTGTGCGCATAGGTAGTTTGCCACCATCTTGCCATCATACAGCATAACGTTCTCACACATGTCCTTTACCAGTTTGTACATTGTCTCATCGCCATTTTCCAAGTCTTTGGCAATAATGGGGTATTGACATACAAACAGAAACCACTCTTTCCTGTAGATGGCTTCAATAAACATACCCCTAAACAAATCACTCGATAGGATATATGTACCAACAAAGTTCTTTTCCTCATCTGTAGGTCTGTCAAAACCGGCAAGCGTCGTTAACAATAACATCTTGATATGCATTCTGTATGCACCTTTCCGATCATCTGCCACAATATCTTTCAGTTCATGAATATATGTCTCTGGTTTAGCTTCTCTCAGGTAAGTAAAATACTGCTTTACTCGGTTCCTAACATATAATCCCTGATGTCTGCTCTTCAGCAGAGTAGCCATCGTCTGGTTCGTTTCTGCAACGATTCTTGCCGACACATAGTCTGCCAATGTCTGATGAATGAACGACAAGTAGTCGTTATCAGCTGATATCAAAAATATGTTTTCGCTTACAAGATAACTAATCTCTTTAGCATACGTTTGTTCGAGCCTTTTCTTACTGCATGTCAACGAGGAGTTTCTGTCCATAGCATCAACAACCCCTTCCAAGCATTTCAACAGGCTTTCTGCAGTTACTTGTTTATTCTTACTGGCAGCATCCGTAATCTTACTGTACCACAGTTCGTCCATCAGAGATTGCAGCGACACTACCTCGCAGTCATCTTTGCCATATTCTAAGAATAGCTCCAAATTGATAGGTGTACTAAGAAAATCGGCCATCTTGCTCTTCGCTGACGGAATTCTTCTCCCAAAGTGTTCCAGCACCGAATTCACCTGCTCGTACGTCAGGTTGGTTAACCCCAGTTTCTTCTTGTATTTATACTTGCTCAGCAGCGGGTCAAAATCCAAATCGTATGGACGACAGGAAACGATGATGCGCGCTTTCTCCACCGTAGAAACGGCACTTAGCAAACTATCAAGAAGTGAGATGGGCTTTCGGTCTGCAGACAGGCTTTTTGAAAGTGCATCTATCTGGTCTATGATAAGAACGGGGTACAACCCTTTTTCAGATAAGGTACTGAATTCATCCACATACTGCATGATAAAATCATCGCCGTTTATCTGACCGAAATCCAGTTGGTCCGCTTTCAAGGCATATACTGGATGCTGACCGTATTTCTTTAGTTCCTCCAGTAGGTTCTGTAACACCACAGTCTTTCCCTGACCTGCTGTACCAGACAGTAGTATTACCTTGTCTTCATCTTGTGTGATAGACTCCGAACAGCATATCCAGTTCAACAGAGTTTTGGTCTCAGCACGCTCTATCGCTACCTCACCTTTGAACAGGTGTATGCTAGTCTTCAGTTGTTGAGTGTGTATATCAAATATCGTCATTTTCGTTATTCTATCTCTTTATATTAACATAAATGGATTCACCTTTAAGTCCCTGAAAAAAGAGTCTTCTTTTTCCTACACGTACTGGTTCACGTGCTTATTCTCCTCCATCAACTCCACCAATTTCATAAACAATCCTAGTCTTGGCTCTTTTAACTCTCCTGCATTCATCTGCTTCCTTCCACGTTTCAGAAAATGCACCATCAGTTTCTCCTCTGGAGCATATTTCGAGGGATTACGATGATTGGCTTCGATAAAAGCCTTCACTTCATCATATCTACTCTGCCATCGTTCATCTTGAGTCATTTCATCTCTTTCACTTTATCCCTATCTCATCCTCCCCCTTCCTTCTCCCACATTCCCCACATGGGACACTCATCCAACTCAGAATAGTCCCCGTATTGGGCTTGGGCATCACAGAGCATGTCAGTGAAGCGGGAGCTGCTGTGCAGGTCACCGAAGAAATCGGTTTCGAGGTTGAACACTTTTAGGTTGATATCCATCTCATAAAAAACGCATCGCTCGCCCTTTAGGGCACAGGCTTCGCGAGCGATACCAGAACTTTGAGAATGAGGGATTCTCGAAATTCTCAATTTTTCCCTCGCCTGAGGAGAGGGAATACAGGGAGAGGTGGAGCCCCTCTTGGCTAAGAGGGGACGGGGAAAATCGAAAAAAGCCATAAACAGCAGATGAACCTTCTCTGCCAGTTCCACGCTCATCCCGTCCAACATCTCATGAAAAGTTTTCAGAGTCATGCGCTTCTGCTTGTTTACCATCTGCTTCAACCATTAACCATGAACCAAAATTAGACCGTGAACCATAAATGACAAGCGGCCATATCCCTATTGGAAGTTCTTGGATTAACCAAGCGACTTAGTCGATTACTTCGACTAGCGAAGCGAGACCTCCGCGTAGCGCCTGAGCACAGAAAGGAGCGCAAGAAAACTCGAATTCTCTCTCAAACCAATAGTTCCATGACCGACTTGTCTATGTGTCTTCTATCAGACATCTTACATATTACATCGCTTGCGTCCCCATTGAGGTACAAACAAGTAACTACAGAATTGCCAGATGGCTATCAAAAGGCTCTTCATCCGATGATGTTTCTTTGAGCTTTGCTCGATCCTGCTCATGCTCGATAATCCGAGCTTTTGATTATGCTCGCTCAATCGCTTCCTTAATACTCTCCACGATATACCTCACATCGTCATCACTCACATATGGACCTGCGGGCAGACACATGCCGATTTTGAAGATCTCTTCCGACACGCCATTCACGTATGCGGGTGCATTCTTGTAAACGGGCTGCTTGTGCATGGGTTTCCATACTGGGCGAGCCTCAATCTGAGCCTGATCCATGAATACGCGCAATGCCTCCACGTTGTCATTAGGCTGACAATCCGTTGTGGCTGACGATGCTGCATGTATCACGCCGGCGGCGCCACCAACAGCACCCGTCACAATAGTCTTATACGCATTCTCCTGACCCTTGATTTTCAATGAGGGGTCAAGAGTAATGGTGCACAACCAATAGTTCGAATCATACTCACCCGATGTTGGCTGGCTATGAACAGTTATGCCCTTCACATCCTTCAGCAATTCCTCATACAAAGCCTGCACGCGCTTGTGGTGCGCAATGTGATCATTCACCACCGTCATCTGGCCGCGACCAATACCAGCGCAGATATTACTCATGCGGTAATTGTAACCAATCTTCTCATGCTGATAATAAGGATAACTCTCACGATACTGTGTAGCGTACATCATAATCTCTCGCCACTCGTCCTCGTTATCGGTAATCAACGCGCCACCACCACTAGTGGTAATCATCTTGTTACCATTAAAGCTCAGCACGCCATATTTACCAAACGTACCCAATACCTGACCGTTGAACTTAGAGCCAAAGCCCTCAGCAGCATCTTCCACCACAGGAATGCCATACTTGTTGGCGATAGCCATAATCTGGTCAATCTTGTAAGGCATACCGTAAAGTGCCACCGGTACAATAGCCTTAGGATATTTGCCTGTCTTCTCCTTGCGGTCAAGGATAGCCTTCTCCAGCAACTCTGGATCCATGTTCCATGTTTCACGCTCCGAGTCAATGAACACAGGAGTTGCACCTAAATACGTAATGGGGTGCGAAGAAGCACAGAACGTGAAGCTCTGCACACACACCTCATCACCAGGTCCAACGCCACAAGCCAACAGTGCCAAATGCACAGCAGCCGTACCTGCCGACAACGCCACCACCCTCTTGTTAAGGTTAAGGTTATCGTTAAGGTTGACGAAGTCCTCTAGGTCCTTCTCGAAACCGTTCACATTCGGCCCCAGGGGCACCACCCAGTTTGTATCAAATGCTTCCTTAATATACTTTTGTTCTATACCTTCGTCACTCATGTGTGCCAAGCACAAATAGATTCTTTTTCTTTCAGACATAATATATTTTATTTATTTGTTTTTCAACTATCTTTTCACCCTATAGCCGTTCTATTCTCCTGCGAAGTAAAAGCATATACTCCTCCTTCATTTTCTCTGGCAGGAACGACAGGTTGATAAGTTCTTCCCACTTGGGCAGATATCCCTTCATTCGCTCAATTATTTTCTCCGCTACCGAAGCAGGAATGCCACTCTGAGTAAAAGCAGTTATAAAAGTTTCACGGTTGAATCCATTCTTTTTGCCACCTACCGAAAAACTCATTGCCATCTCTTCTTCATCTTTGGGGTCGGCTAGCAATACCGCCAATAAGTCATACGCATGAGCCAGGGCATACTCACCATTTCCCGTATCTATCAACGAGAAATTCTTACAATGCATATCCGAATTGCCAGTTATCCAAGAGAACAGCACAACCTCCCAGAATCGCTGTACATCCAGCATTGGAACCGATGAATACTTCTTGACTACATCAGCCAACTGAGGATAGGTACCATAATACTTATGCTCTGTAAGTCTATTAGTTAACTGACACATATCCAGCATCGAGATCTTCTCCCCCTTCCGTCCGCGATCCATCCTTAAGGTCAGATACCCCAACTCACCATCAGCCAGTCTGATGAGAGAATGCTTAGCAGTACGAATGCGAGCAGCCTCAGCCATCTTCATTGTCAGGTCTTCCAATTCCGGCAAACAGGGATACTTCACACTTTGCGGCTTAAAGATATACTTACCCCAAAGTCCTACGATAGTAAATTTTGACGGTTCATGCTTACCGCCACGATTT
>NZ_JHXM01000022.1 GCF_000621725.1 Xylanibacter brevis ATCC 19188 | reverse complement strand
GTACTAATTGCCCGAAAGCTTTCGCTTAAACGCGCTTTTACTTTCAACTGTATGGTTTTGCCTTATGGTTATACTATCAGTTCTTGTGTGCAAGATGTCTACCTATACGGTTGACGTAATTGTCAATTATCAATTGTCAATTGTCAATACGAAACGAACATTAGGTGGTTATTGCGGCGGGGTCCCACCTCTTCCCATTCCGAACAGAGAAGTTAAGCCCGCTTGCGCCGATGGTACTGCAATGCAATGCGGGAGAGTAGGAGGCCGCCATCTTTACAGAGAGCCCTGATTCAGCAATGAGTCAGGGCTCTTTTTTGTGCCTAGTACGGACCTTCTCCTATCCTCCAGACCTCCAGACCCCCTCCTAGCCTCCCTACAATGGGGAGGAATGGTTTGAGATAGGGTGGAATGTTTTGATATGGGAGGTATAGTTAATAATGGGGGAATGGATAGTAATTGAAAGAAAAAAAACAAAGGAAAAACTATTAATTTCTCGCCATTACAGGGAGAAAGCTAGGTGGGGGGCTATTTTTTATCTTATTTGCAAAAACTTGTTCTTGTGCTTGTCACTGTTTCCCAAAAATATTGTATCTTTGCAATATGGTATATGCGTTTTTTGAATTAAGGGACGCATTTTATCGAGAGTTTTTTTCTGAGGTGTTTATTAGTTATTCATTTGATGTTTTGTAGTTTTATTGAAGTGCATAGACCTTCTAGGTGCTATAGTTATTTCTAGGTGCTATAGTTATTTCTAGGTGCTATAGTTATTTATAGGTAATATAGATAATTATAGATATTTGTAGATGTTATTATGTCTAATTATTATTAGTTTGTTTTTTATTTGTATATTCAAATATTTTTAGTTATATGAAAAGAGCTATTGTTGTTGGAGCTTCTTCTGGGATTGGCCTGGAAGTGGCAAGACTTTTAAAGAAGGAGGGGTGGCATGTTGGCGTGGCTGCTCGTCGTACAGATATGTTGTCTGAGTTTGATTGTTTCAAGAAGATCGATGTTACAGATGAGCATGCTGATTCTCTTTTGTTTGAACTGATTGAGGATCTTGGAGGTATGGATCTTTATTTTCATGCTTCAGCCATCGGTCATCAAAATCGCCAATTGGATGATCGAGTGGAGCTTGATACAGTATATACAAACTGTATCGGGTTTACTAGAATGATTGGGGCTGCTTATCGTTATTTTTTATCGCATGGAGGTGGTCATATTGCTGCTATTTCTAGTATAGCAGGTACAAAAGGTTTAGGACCTGCTCCGTCTTATTCTGCGTCAAAGTCTTATCAGGCTACCTATTTACAGGCTCTTGAGCAGTTGTCTAACAAGAATCATTTAAATATTCGTTTTACGGATATCCGTCCTGGATTTGTAGGAACTGCTTTGATTGATGATGGTAATTCATATCCTATTGTATTGGATAAGTTTAAAGTCGCAAAGGATATTGTGCGTTCCATTAATAAGAAACGTCATGTGCGTATTATTGATTGGCGTTGGCGTGTGCTTACAAAATTATGGAGATTGATTCCTAATTTTGTGTGGAGGCGTTTGCCTTTGTGATTTACGCTTGATTTCATTGGAAATGCCTTGATATTTTGGGCATTTCCTTTTTTTTGCTTTGGAGGATTTTTGGTGGGCGGGGGTTTTAATTGATTAGAATTGATGATGTTTTTTGATGATGTTTTTTGTTGATTTATTTTTTTTTTGAGCCGAATATATTTGGCTGTACGGGACTTGAGGGATGTGGAATTTTTTGGGACGCTGCTTGTGGTGATGGCTTGAGGAGGTATTGGCTTTGGGCGCCCTTTGGTTTGTGTTTTTCTTTACTTTGCACTCTCGCTTGAGGGGGATTTTTATGTATGATTCTTTTATTGAAAGCAGAGTGGGTAAAATAAATAACAGCCGATTATTTTGATCGACTGTTATTTAGTGTGGGGGCTTATGCCTTGCTTTGCTTCGCTGATCTCTTTGTAGGTGTGATTAGCTCTCCTTTTTATTTGCTGGCCTTTTTGCTTTTCTTATCAAGATGGATGATGATGGGAGTGGTGATGTCCTTCTTCCATTCCTGCAGCCATTTAAACCATTCTTTTGATGTATGCATACCAAAGTTCTCGTTATCAGAACAATATGCTACTTTGTAGCTAAGGGATTTACCCGTAGTTTTTGCTTGCTTGTTATTGCTTGTCTTGATGACAAAAGTGTAGTCGTTGCCTTGCTCATCTCTGTTAGAATTTGCTGGTATCTCCTTGACAATATTGTCTTGCGGTATATATATGCCAAGACCAACAGTCTCACGTTTCCAGTTGATTGTGTCACCTGCGGGAAAATCAGTTCCCCAGCATCCTCTTAATCCTTTTTTATCAGAAAATTCTTCTGAGCCTTTGATGTCTATCAGTCCTGTTGAGAATTGATAATTGCTTACATCTTTGTTGAACGTGATATCCACATCCGTATCTCTATGTCCGGCATACTGCGTGTAGCGTATGGTCATGTTTAATGTAGGCTTCTTTGTGTTTGAGGAAGTGAGGTTTGATACGTTCTGCATTGGTGGCTCCCATCCCTGATCGATGATTTCCACAATAGTTCTCAGTGGGCCGTAGGCGATGATGCGCTGTGTCCTGTTCTTGATAGGTTCAACCATAGTAGAAGATTCTCCATTCCATCCCCTGAAAGCACCAAGTCCGAAGGTGTTTCCTACCCACAGGATGTCGTCGCCATATTCTTTAGCTTTCTGTTCAGGTGAGGTATAGAATTGAGTTTCTTTTAGTTCAAGTCGTTTGTGGTATTTGCCGTATAAATCCAGCGTTTGACGTTTGTCGAAATAGATGCGTATGCCGTTCAGTTCGCTTTCGAAATCAACGCCATGATGATGGAGTATGTTGTATGGGTTGTCGCAGTCGCCGCGTGCCGTAATGCTAGAGATGAAGTTGTTGTGTTTGTTTTTCTCCTTCACTTTATCGTTTCTTATTAGCATTTCAGCAAAAACCCTTGCAGGGTAGATTCTAGGTTCCCCTTCTTGCGAAAGTGTCACTTGGTATGTCTTTCTCTCTTTTCCCTTTAGGTCCACCAGGAAGCAAAGTTCATCAAACGTCTCATCAAGATTAATATCGTCCAGCTGGCATGGTATTTCTTCTCCATTGAAAGTGACCAAAGCCGAATTGATATTACTAAATTCGTTTAACGAAACAACCACCGGTTGATCAAATTTAGATTTGTTGGAAGGGTTCACGACTTCGATATCTAAAGTGTATTGTGCGTTTGCACTAAGGCAACAGCAGAATAATAAAAAAATTGAGAAAATCTGTTTCATTTTAGTTTGTTTTGGTCGCAAAAGTACTAATTTGCTTATAAAAGATTTGGTTTTATTAAAATATTCAGGTTAAAATTTGGTTAATCTAACATATTTTAGTATATTTGCAATCGATTTTAACTTATATAAGTTGTTCGCTTGAAGAAGTTCTATATCATAGTAATCATTGTCATGATAACCTGTATCGGTTGTCAGTGGCATTTTCGTTCATCGGACTCATCTTCCAAGGATCCGCTGATTGAGATAGAACGCTTCGATAAGTTAGAAGCCGTTTATCTCACGACAGGTGATTTTGCAGCTCTTCAGCAGATGAAGACGACCTATCCCATTCAGACGCGTACGCTGATTGAGGATGTGTTAAGTCTTGGTCCTGTTGATACACTGGATATAAACACCAAGTTCCTTGTATTCTTCCAGGATAGTACACTTCAGGTATTAATCAAGGATGTGCAGCGCAATTTTGCAGATATGGATGACGTCAACCGGCAGTTAGGTGATGCATTCTCTCGTTTGCGTAGGCAGATTCCCCACTTAGAAATTCCCCAGGTCTATACACAGATTAGCTCTCTCGATGAAAGTATCATTGTGGGGCAGGGCCTACTTGGCGTCTCTCTTGATAAGTATTTAGGCGAAGACTATCCACTTTACAAGCGTTTTGGCTATACTGAAAATCAGCGCAAGATGATGACTAGGAGTTATATAGTGCCCGACTGTCTGAGCTTCTATTTGTTAAGTCTCTATCATACAGACCACATTGACAGCATTACTCCAGAACAGCGCCGCGTTTTTATGGGACGCATTCAGTATGTAGTCAATCAGGTTATGTCTCAGCGCCTTTTCGATGACGAATATGTTGCCCGTGCCGAATCGTATATGAAGCAACATCCCAAGACCACTATCGACGACCTTTTGGCCGAGACCAATTGATTTAGTAATCATAAAATTATTGAAAAGAAACGTGTAATTCCGCTTTTCTCGGAATTATTTCTTATATTTGCATTCTGTTTGAACCATAAGCATTATGCAAATGAAAAAGATATTAATTTGTTGTAGTTTTCTTCTGCTGGCCGCATCAGGTATCATGGCCGGTGATGTGTTAGATTTGAAAGATATTGTCAACGGAAAGTTTCGTGGCGAGTCTCTGGCATCTGTAGAACCGCTGTCCGATGGTGAGTCCTACATTCAGATTTCCTCAGATGGCAAGCAGTTGCAGAAGTTCTCTTTCAAGACCGGCAAGCAGACTGGTGTCCTTTTCGATGCCAGCACAGCGCGAGGCGCTAAGGTAGAGAGGGTAGAGGGCTATATCGTGAGTCCCGACATGAAGCGCATCCTGATTCAGACCCAGACAAAATCTATCTATCGTCATTCCTTCACGGCTGTTTATTACATCTTCAATATAGCCAATAACCGTTTGGAACCCCTGTCAGACGGAGGGCCTCAGCAGACACCCGTATGGAGTCCCGATGGCAATCAGGTGGCTTTCGTTCGCGATAACAATATCTTCCTTGTGAAGTTGCTTTATAATAATGCCGAGAGCCAGGTGACAAAAGACGGCAAACGCAATGAGATCATCAATGGCATTCCCGATTGGGTCAATGAAGAAGAGTTCTCGTTCAATTCGTCGATGGTGTTCAGTGCCGACTCGCGCCAGATCGTCTGGGTGCGCTATGATGAGAGCGAGGTGAAAGAGTACTCCATGTCCATGTTCAAGGGCCTCAGTCCCGAGCGCAAGGAGTATGCCACCTATCCAGGTTTCTACACCTATAAATATCCAAAACCAGGCGAGAAGAACGCCTCGGTAAAGGTGATGAGCTATGATATTAAGAGTCATCAAACGCGCACCATGCAGGTACCTCTGGATGCCGATGGCTATATCCCTCGCATCAAGGCCACTGCTGATGCTTCGAAGGTAGCAGTGTTTACGTTGAATCGTCATCAGGACTGTCTGCGCGTGTTTATGGTCAATCCGCTAAGTACTGTTGCTCAGCAAGTTGTGGAGGACCGTGTGGATAAATATGTCAACGAGAATGTCTTTGCCAACGTCAAGCTCACATCGTCACATCTGGTGCTTACCAGCGAGCGCGATGGCTTTAACCATATCTATGTTTACACCCTGAATGGTCAGCGCCAGCGCCAGATGACCGAGGGCGTGGTGACCGATGTCTTTGGTCTCGACGAGACGACAGGCGACCTCTACTATGCTGCTTTCGTTGGAGGCCCACTCAATCAAAAGATCTATGTGAACCACAAGAATGGCAAGACCGACTGTCTGACCCCCAAAGACGGTTGGAACACGGCCGTATTCTCTTCTAGTCTCAAGAACTTCATCTGCACTTGGAGCGACATCAATCACCCCACCGAGACCTCTCTCTACAATAATCAGGGAAAGGTGCTTGCTTCGTTGAAGCAGAACGATGCCCTGCAGCAGCAGTATAATAGTTATGCGATGGGCACCAAGCAGCTCTTCGACTTCCAGACCAGCGAAGGCGTTAAACTGTATGGTTGGATGGTGAAACCCGCCAATTTCGACCCTCAGAAGAAGTACCCCGTGGTGATGTTCCAGTATGGCGGCCCCGGTTCTCAGCAAGTGAAAAACAGCTGGAACATAGGTATGAGCGGTCAGGGAGCCATTCTTGAGCAGTATATGGCTCAGCAGGGCTACATCTGTGTGTGTGTTGACAATCGTGGCACCGGTGGCCGTGGCGCCGAGTTTGAGAAGTGCACCTACCTGCGCCTGGGCGAACTTGAAGCCAAAGATCAGGTAGAGACCGCCTTGTGGCTCGGCTCTCAGAGCTATGTTGACAAGAATCGTATCGCTATCTGGGGCTGGTCGTATGGCGGATGGAACACGCTGATGTCTATGTCAGAGGGTCGCCCCGTCTTTGCCTGTGGCATTGCCATAGCTCCTCCCACTTGCTGGCGCTATTACGACACCGTCTATACCGAGCGTTTCATGCGCACACCCAACGAGAACGCCAGTGGCTATGATGAGGTGAACCCCATCGCTCGTGCTTCAAAACTACATGGTGCCCTGTTGCTG
Organism: Xylanibacter brevis ATCC 19188; assembly: GCF_000621725.1. GTDB lineage: Bacteria > Bacteroidota > Bacteroidia > Bacteroidales > Bacteroidaceae > Prevotella > Prevotella brevis. Next base: position 73,565 of record NZ_JHXM01000022.1, on the reverse strand, counting down.
GTTCACGGTCTGGCCGACGATAATGTGCACTATCAGAACACCGCCGAGTACGTAGAAGCACTGGTTCAGGCCGACAAGGATTTCCGTCAGTTGGTATATACCAATCGCAACCACAGCATTTTTGGCGGCAACACCCGCAACCACCTGTTCTGCCAGTGCATGAACTTCTTTAATGAAAACTTAAAGTAACAACCTATACAAAATGAAACAACTACTACTATCTACTATTCTCCTGTGCGCTGCCATTGCCTCCAGCGCACAGGACGATGCATCGAGGCAGTGGACACCTGCCAGTGGCAAGCCCTCAACCGCAGACATCATCGTCAAGGTGAACGACTACTGGCAGCAGCACCACAAACCCGAGGTGCGCTCTTTCTGGGACGAGGCAGCCTATCACACGGGCAATATGGAAGCCTACCGCCTGTTGGGCAATGCTCGTTGGCTGGCTTATAGCGATGCTTGGGCACGCCACAACAAGTGGATGGGCGCCCAAGAGAAAGACCCCTCTAAGTGGAAGTATAAGACCTATGGTGAGGGTCACGACTTCGCCCTTTTTGGCGACTGGCAGATCTGTTTTCAGACCTATCTCGACCTCTATGAGATAACCCCCGACGATTACAAGATCAAGCGAGCCCTCGAGGTGATGGACTACGAGGTGCGCCAGCCCTAGTGTGATTTCTGGTGGTGGGCAGATGCCCTCTATATGGTGATGCCCGTGATGACCAAGCTCTATAAGACCACTGGCGAGGTGAAGTATCTGGATAAGCTCTACGCCAACTATCGCTGGGCCGACGAGCTGATGTACGACACCGTGGCCCATCTCTATTTCCGCGATGCCAAGTATATCTATCCCAAAGCCACCACCCGCAATGGCGGCAAAGACTTCTGGGCACGTGGCGATGGCTGGGTGTTGGCCGGTTTGGCCAAGGTTCTGACTGATATGCCTCAGGACTATTGTCATCGCCCATTCTTTGTACAGCGCTTCCAGGAACTGGCCGAGGCCGTAGCCCGTTGCCAGCAGCCCGAAGGCTATTGGACACGCTCCATGCTCGACAAAGATCATGCCGAAGGCCCTGAGACCTCAGGCACCGCCTTCTTTACCTACGGACTTTTGTGGGGCGTCAACCACGGACTCTTGTCCGATGCCCAGTATGGCCCTGTTATTCAGCGCGGTTGGGACTATCTCACCAAAAAAGCCCTGCAGCCCAGTGGGGCCGTTGGTTTTGTGCAGCCCATCGGCGAGCGCGCTATTCCCGGCCAGCAACTCTCCGAGAAGAACGAGGCCAACTTTGGTGTAGGTGCTTTCCTGCTTGCTGCCTGCGAACATCTGCGCTATGAAGACCGACAGGCCAATGGCGAGGTGAAGGTGACCGTCACCAACAAAAGCAATGAGTTCCGTCAGCAACTGGTAGAGCTCGACGAAACGATGGTCGATGTAAAATTGGGTATTCATGGTGGTCGCCAGTTCATCGTTTACGATGCTGGTGGACTCGAGGTGCCCTATCAGCTCACCTACAACAAGAAAATCCTGATCGATGCCGGCGTGCGTCCTCATGGTACCCAAACCTTCTATATCCGTAAGGGCACGCCTAAAGTCTATCAGAACGTGTGCTATGGTCGCATCTATCCCGAGCGCAAGGACGACTTTGCCTGGGAGAACGATCGCGGTGCCTACCGCATCTACGGGCCCGCCCTTCAGCGCACTGGCGAGAAAAGCTATGGCGTAGATGTATGGTCGAAGAACACCCCCGAGCTGGTGCTCGACCAGCGTTACTGGATAGAAGACGTGGTGATGATGCCCGCCGTAGAGAAACTGCGTCGCGAGAATCGTCAGCGTGGCGACTCGCTCTATCGCCTGAACTCCTATCATAACGATCACGGTCGCGGCATGGATCTCTATAAAGTAGGTGCCACGCTGGGTTGCGGCACACCCGCACTGATGGTCAATGGCGAGTTGGTCTATCCCTATTGCTTCAAAGACTACGAGATGCTGGACAATGGTCCGCTGCGCATGACGGCCCGTTTCACCTATCATCCCACCGAGGTAGAGGGCGATACCATCGTAGAGACACGCATCATCCAGTTGGACAAAGGCTCCAACTTCAACAAGATGACCGTCAGCTATGCCGGTCTTACCCATCCTGTCAAGCTGGCCTCAGGTGTTGTCATTCATTCCGAGGATGCCAAGAGCTACGTTTTGGGCAAGAACTACGTGCAGTATGCTGATCCCACCGACAATGTGGAGGTGAACAACTGCCAGCTCTTTGTAGCCACCCTCTATCCACAGGGCGTCAACCAGACCCTGATGAAGAAGTTCGACAAGCAGAGTGGGGGCAACGTAGGTCATGCCCTTGGCATTAAGAACAACTATCGCGGTGAGCCCTACACCTATTACTTTGGCTCCGCCTGGTCAAAGTACGACATCCGCACACAGGCCGAATGGCAGCAGCGCATCAACTGGATCCTCTCAGGTCTGCAGCAGCCTTTGAGCGTGAAGTGGCAAAAGACCAATAAGTAACCCTCTACCGCCGAACAAATAACGGTATCCCATCGGCAGTAAATCCGTCAAACGGGCAGTAAAGCGGCACTTTTCAAGTCGTAAAGTGGCACTTTACTGCCCGTAAAGTTTTACTTTCGAGTCCTCATAGTTAAACTTTCCCATTCCAATAGCATAACTTTTGCATCAAATCCAGCCCCTAGACGACTCATTTCTAGGGGCTAGACGACTCATTTCTAGGGGCTAGATTAGTGCAATCTAGACCCTAGACTTCTCAATTCTAGAGTCTAGAAACGTCCATTCTAGAGTCTAGAAGCATCCATTCTAGACTTTAGAAAGTTCATTTCTAGAGTCTAGATTTGCATCAATACTTCAACTATTACACCCAGAAACGCCTTCTTTTGCCTTTCAATAGTCATTGTTTCATTGTGCAGTATCGGCTGTCTTGGCACACGATAGGGTTGGATTCTTCTCCCAGCTTATTTGGATGCTTTTGGGATGTGATTGAACAAAATGACGATATAAAATGCTAACATTGAACATTTTAGCAAGAATGGAATTATTAGTTGCAATTGCTGTGGTTTCGAGTTTAAATCATTTTATGGCGAGGTGTATGGGACTTCGTGTATAGAAATACATCATTTGAAACCAATCTTTCAATATTCTGGAAAGAGTAATTCGCAAACTATTGATGAGGCTTTGAAAAACCTCCTGCCAGTATGTCCTAATTGTCATCGTGTAATTCATAAGAACCATATTACAGCAGAAGCAATACCGATGTTTAAACAACAAATCATGTTAAGATAAGTCTTGTAGTCACAAATGTTCCATTAATGGATGCTCTGTTATAAAAGTTGTTAAGAAAGCCCCCAACAATGTGGTGGGGGCTTTCTTTTTTGTATAAAAAGGACTACCTTTGTTTCTAGAATTAATCGACATAAAACGGAATGTCTAGAAGTAGGGAAGAAGCAATTGCGCTTGGCGTGCCTGTGACAGAGACACAGCATAACATGAAGCGACGCAAGCCTTGGCATGACTATAGTCGTAAGGGTACTTATATGCTGACACTGGTGGTCGAAGGTCGTCAATCGGTGTTCGGCAAGGTGGTGACTGCGCCTGTCGCGAAGAGTGCTGATGGAAAGCAGACGGTTAGGGCGTATGTGGAACTGTCGGAGCTCGGGAAGGAGATCCGTGATAAGGAACTGCAAAAGATTTCCAAATACTATGGGATGGTGGAAGTTTGGAAACTTTGTGTAATGCCTGACCATATCCATATGATTGTTAGGGTGAAAGAAGATATGCCTGGTGGAAATCATCTAGGCAATGTGGTGAGGGGATTTAAAGTGGGATGCACAAGAGCCTGGTGGCGGCTATCGGAGACTTTGCCCGCCGGAGATGCGGCGGGAGTTGTGGCTGGCGGAGATGGAATGCTTCCTGTTCTCTTTGAGAGTGGGTATAATGATTTGATTTTGTTGGAAGACGGGCAACTGGATAATTGGGCTCGTTATCTTGATGATAATCCTCGACGGCTGGCTGTTAAGCGGATGTTTCCAGACTTTTTCACTACGATGAACTATGTGGATATTGGTGAATGGCATTGTCAGACGGTTGGTAACCGCTTCTTGCTTGATATTCCTCTGAAGGTTGCGGTGATTGTTCATAATGCTTATAGTGACAAGGAGTTTGCTGATTATAAGCGGGAATGGCTGGCTTGCGGAGAGGCTGGTGGCGTGTTGGTGAGCGCTGCTATTGCTACGCGCGAGAAAGAGGTGATGCGAGAAGCTATGAACAGTGGCTACAAAATCATTGTTGTCAGGGAGAATGGATTCCCGCCTTTGTATAAACCTGCAGGAGAGTCGTTTGATGCGTGTTCTGAAGGACGCCTGTTGCAGGTATGTCCATGGGAGTATCACATGGAGCGTAGGATCATTTCACGCGAAAAATGCCTGAAGATGAATAGACTGGTAGAAGATATTCTCAGCATAGGGCAGACTGCTGAAGATGAAGTCTTTCTGTGATGTTGATGTCTGTGAGCTACAAATAAAAAAGCAGCTAGGCGATTTGTCTAGCTGCTTTTGTTGTTAATCTAAGGAAGATTAATATGCGAAGAGGGGATACTCCTTCATCTTCTCGTTGACGCGAGCGCGAACACTTGCGATAACCTCCTCGTTGGTAGGATCGTTGAGAACCTCCTCAATCCAAGCGGCAATCTGAACCATCAGATCCTCCTTGGCACCACGTGTGGTGATGGCGGGAGTGCCCAGACGGATACCAGAGGTCTGGAATGCACTGCGGCTATCGAAGGGCACCATGTTCTTGTTGACGGTGATGTCGGCAGCAACCAGTGCGTTTTCGGCTACCTTACCAGTCAGATCGGGATACTTAGAGCGCAGGTCAACCAGCATAGAGTGGTTGTCGGTGCCACCGCTGACGATGGTGAAGCCACGCTTGATCAGCTCGTCGGCCAGCTTGGCAGCATTCTTCTTCACCTGCTGAGCCCACTCCTTGAACTCGGGCTGCAGAGCCTCGCCGAAGGCAACAGCCTTGGCAGCGATGACGTGCTCCAGAGGACCACCCTGCTGACCAGGGAATACGGCTGAGTTGAGCAGTGCAGACATCATCTTTACCTCGCCCTTAGGGGTAGTGTAGCCCCAAGGATTCTCGAAGTCCTTACCCATCAGGATGATACCGCCACGAGGACCGCGCAGTGTCTTGTGGGTGGTAGAGGTAACGATGTGAGCATACTTCACGGGGTTCTCGAGCAGACCAGCAGCAATCAGACCTGCGGGGTGAGCCATATCGATCATAAGCAGAGCACCCACCTTGTCGGCGATCTCACGCATGCGCTTGTAGTCCCACTCGCGGCTGTAGGCAGAGCCACCACCGATGATCAGCTTAGGCTTGTTCTCCAGAGCCAGACGCTCCATCTCATCGTAGTCCACACGACCAGTCTCCTTGTTGAGGTTGTAGCCGATGGGGTTATAGAGAATACCGCTTGTGTTGACGTGTGAACCGTGAGAAAGGTGACCTCCGTGATCAAGGTTCATACCCATGAAGGTGTCGCCGGGTTTCAGCACTGCCAGCAGAACGGCTGCGTTGGCCTGTGCACCAGAGTGGGGCTGCACGTTAGCATACTCAGCACCAAACAGCTTGCAAACTCGCTCAATGGCCAACTTCTCTACCTCGTCCACTACCTGGCAGCCACCATAGTAGCGCTTGCCGGGATAACCTTCGGCGTACTTGTTGGTCAGGTAAGAACCCATGGCTTCCATAACCTGGTCGCTCACAAAGTTCTCGCTGGCAATCAGTTCGATACCTTTCAGCTGACGCTGATGTTCTTTCTCGATCAACTCGAAAACGGTGTTGTCTCTTTTCATCTTTGTTTATTTTTGGTTGTTTAACATATTGAATTTCTGCTTGTTATGCTAGGCATGCATCCAGCTCCTTGGTGATGAGCTCCTTGTCCAGGTGCTGACCGATGAATACCAGCTTCTGCATGCGGTCGCCATACTGCTCGTCCCAGTCGGCGCGCAGGGCTGCGTCGCGCTCCTTCATCATCTCCAGTTCGGCAGCGGGCATGGTGGCAAACCACTGTCCGGCTTGTCTGAGGCTGACCTGCTTGCCAGCCTGTTCGAAGATGTAGCACATGTCTTTCTCATCGCTGAAGTAGCAGATGCCCTTGGTGCGAATGATACCCTTAGGCCACTGGCGTGCCACGAAGTGGTCGAAGAGACCAAGGTTGAATGGGCGGCGCTGGTAATAGACGAAGGTGCCAATGCCATATTCCTCGGCTTCTCCCTCATCGTGGTGATGATGGTGGTGATGGTGGTGATGGTGATGATGTTCGTGCTCATCGTCATCATCGTCGTCGTGATGATGTTCATGCTCGTGTTCATCCTCATCCTCATCCTCATCTTCCTCTTCCTCGTGATGACGTTCTACTTCCTGAATCCACGTGGCCGAGGTGGCCACACGATCGAAGTCGAACATGTCGGTGAAGAGGATCTTATCGAAATCTACGTCGCCGTAGTTGCACTCAATGATTTCTGCCTTAGGCTGCAGTGTGCGTACAATCTGGCGCACGCGTCCCAGTTCCTCGGGAGATACCTCGTTAGCCTTGTTCAGCAGCACGATGTTGCAGAACTCAATCTGCTGGATGACCAGGTTCTCGATGTCTTCCTCGTCGATGTCGGGACGAGTGAGCAGCTGTCCGCCCTCGAACTCGTCGCGCATGCGCAGAGCGTCAACCACCGTCACGATACAATCCAGACGGGGAATGCCGTTCTCCACTACCTCGGGAGCCATTGAAGGAATAGAGCAGATAGTCTGTGCGATAGGACCGGGCTCGCAGATGCCGCTAGCCTCGATGACGATATAGTCGAAGCGTTGCATCTGGATGATGTCTTGCAACTGTTGCACCAAGTCCATCTTCAGTGTGCAGCAGATGCAGCCATTCTGCAGAGCCACCAGCGAGTCGTCCTGCTGGTTGACCACGCCGCCCTGCTGTATCAGTGAAGCATCGATGTTTACCTCGCCAATATCGTTGACGATGACGGCAAACTTAATGCCTTTGTTGTTGCTTAGAATCCTGTTTAGTAGAGTTGTCTTTCCGCTGCCCAGATAACCAGTGAGCAGCAGTACGGGTGTTTCCTTCATCTTAGTTCTTTCCTTTCATTATTGTTTGATGTAGTGTTTGCTCTTTAGCAGAGTTCCACCTTATTGATATCCTGTTCTTTTTCGCAGTAATGGCATGTCAGTATGCCGTTGGTCACGTGGAAGTAGGTGCTCATGGGCTCGTTGTTAGTGATGCACTTGGGGTTGTTGCATCGCACGATGCCATGGATTTCGTCGGGCGTGATGACCTGTTTCTTTTCTACCACCTCGAAATCTCGGATGATGTTCAGCACGATGTTGGGCGCCACGACGCTCAGGCGGCTGATTTCCTCGTCGGTGAAGAACTTGTCTTCCACCTTGATGATGCCCTTCTTTCCTAGTTTCTTCGACAAGTAGTTGTAGCCAATGGTGACAGGTGTTTCCTGATTGTGCAGATCCAGCAGCTGGGCCACCTGATAAGTCTTGTCGCTAGGTATGTGGTCTATTACGGTGCCGTTCTTGATGGCGGCAACAAGCATTTCTTTCTTGTTCATAGTGTGTTCACTCAATAATTGTTTTGTCGTTCTTAACCTCATCGAGCGTGATGCCCAGCACATCGCAGAAGATAGCCTCACGTGCAAAGAGTCCGTTGCCAGCCTGCTGTATATAGTAAGCATGAGGATTGTCGTCCACCTCGTAGGCAATCTCGTTGACGCGTGGCAGTGGGTGCAGTATCTTCATGTTGGGCTTGGCGTTCTTCAGCAACTCGTTGTTTAAGACATACACGTTCTTGACGCGCTCATATTCCATCAGGTCAGAGAAACGCTCCTTTTGCACACGCGTCATGTAAAGAATGTCTGCATCGGCAATCACTTTCTCGTTGAAAGCAGTGTGCTCCTGGTATTTGATGCCGTGCTCATCGCAGTACAACTTGTACTCTTTAGGCATAGCCAACTCCTTAGGAGCTACAAAATGGAAAGTGGGGTTGAAGTGGCGCATAGCCATGATGAGCGAGTGGACGGTACGTCCGTACTTGAGGTCGCCCACCAGATAGATGTTCAGATTGTCGAGCGTGCCTTGCGTCTTGTAGATGCTGTAGAGATCGAGCATGCACTGTGATGGATGCTGATGGGCTCCGTCGCCAGCGTTAACGATGGGGACGGGGGCTATCTCAGAGGCATATTGTGCAGCACCCTCAATATAGTGGCGCATCACAATCACATCGGCATAGTTGCTCACCATCAGGATGGTGTCCTTCAGTGTCTCACCTTTGGTGCCACTGGTTACCTTAGGATCGGCAAAACCGATGACACGTGCGCCGAGGCGATTGGCTGCTGTTTCGAAAGATAGACGGGTTCTTGTACTAGGTTCAAAGAAAAGGGTAGCTACAACTTTACCCTTGAGAAGTTCACGGTTGGGATGCTTTTCAAACTCCTGTGCCAATTCAATCATGTAGAGAATCTTTTCTCTAGTGAGATTGGCAATGGTGACGAAATTATGCTTGTCCATAATTGGCGTTTATTTTTTCGACTGCAAAGGTACGAAAAATAAAGTAAAACTGAATAGTGAATGGAGAAAAATTAATATTCTTTTGTTCTTCATTCAAAAAAATGGACTTACATTGCTTAGTCCATTTTTTTTTATTATCTTTGCAGCCGCAAACTTTTATTCATTAATTAAATTAAGAAGAAAGAAATGAAAGCATTCGTTTTCCCTGGTCAGGGAGCGCAGTTCGTAGGAATGGGTAAGGACCTCTACGACAACAACGCAACAGCAAAAGAGTTGTTTGAAAAAGCTAACGAGATTCTGGGCTACAGAATTACTGATATTATGTTCGAGGGTACCGACGAGGACCTGAAGCAGACCAAGGTGACACAGCCTGCAGTGTTCCTGCACTCGGTGATCTCGGCTATCTGCATGGGCGATGCTTTCCAGCCCGCAATGACAGCAGGACACTCACTGGGTGAGTTCTCTGCGCTGGTTGCTGCAGGTGCACTGTCTTTCGAGGACGGATTGAAGCTGGTCTATGCACGTGCTATGGCTATGCAGAAGGCTTGCGAGGCAGCTCCCTCAACGATGGCTGCTATCATTGGTCTGCCCGATGAGAAGGTAGAAGAGGTTTGTGCTGGTATTAATCGCGAGGGTAACATCGTGGTTTGCGCTAACTATAACAACCCAGGTCAGTTGGTTATCTCTGGTAATGTTGAGGCTATCAACGAGGCTTGTGAGCAGCTGAAGGCCGTTGGTGCTAAGCGTGCTCTGCCCCTGAAGGTGGGTGGCGCATTCCATAGCCCACTGATGCAGCCCGCTAAGGATGAACTGCAGGCAGCTATCGAGAACACTCAGTTCCAGACACCAAAGTGCCCTATCTATCAGAATGTGGATGGCAAGCCTCATACAGATCCCGCAGAGATCAAGCAGAACCTGATTGCTCAGCTTACCTCTTCTGTTCGCTGGACACAGTGTGTGCAGAATATGATTGCCGATGGTGCTGACGACTTCACTGAGTGCGGTCCTGGCAAGGCACTGCAAGGCATGATTGCCAAAATCAACAAGGAAGTAAATGCTCATGGCATCGAATAAGATTATCATTTACCAGATTTTCACACGTCTCTATGGTAATCGTAACAATCACCGTGTTGTTGACGGTACGATAGAAGAGAACGGTTGTGGAAAGCTGAACGATTTCACGCCCAGCACCCTGAAGAAAATCAGGGAACTGGGCGTGAGCCATATTTGGTACACTGGCGTGATTCGTCATGCCACGCAAACAGACTACTCGGCATTCGGCATCCCTCGACAGCATCCCGCTGTGGTGAAGGGTAAAGCAGGTTCGCCCTATGCCATAACAGACTACTACGACGTGGACCCCGACTTGGCTGTGTGCATAGACAAGCGCATGGAGGAGTTTGAGGCATTGGTGGACCGCACTCATCGTGCAGGCCTCAAGGTGATTATCGATTTTGTACCTAACCACGTGGCTCGCCAGTATAAGAGCATTTGCAAACCCGATGGCGTGCGTGATTTGGGAGAAGATGATAATCCTTCTGTGGGCTTTGATCCCGTGAACAACAATTTCTACTACTGTCCTGGACAACAGTTTACGCCCTATTTCGACCTCTATCATGGCGAAAAGCAGCCTTATACTGAAATGCCTGCAAGGGCTACGGGCAATGACTGTTTCAATAACTCACCCGGTCGCAACGACTGGTACGAGACCGTGAAACTGAACTACGGCCGTGACTACAACGGCACGTGGTCCATGACGGACGAGCGTTGCTCTACTTGGCATAAGATGCTCGACATCCTGCTGTTCTGGGCGGGAAAAGGCGTTGATGCCTTCCGTTGCGATATGGCAGAGATGGTGCCCGCTGAGTTCTGGGCTTGGGTCACTGCCAAGGTGCGCGAGCAGTACCCACAGATACGTTTCATTGGTGAGGTCTATAATCCTAACGAGTATCGTCACTATATAGCATCGGGCTTCGACTACCTATACGACAAGGTGGGCATGTATGATGCGATGCGCGACGTCATCTGTCATCGTCGTGGCACAGATGCTATCACATGGGCTTGGCAACAGACCGATGATATTCGCAATCACATGCTCTATTTCCTTGAAAACCATGATGAGCAACGCATTGCTAGCGACTTCTTTGCTGGCAGTGGCGAGAAGGCCGTTCCTGCATTGGTGGTGAATGCACTGATGCAGAAGAATCCTTTCATGGTCTATGCAGGACAGGAGTGGGGTGAGCGCGGTATGGATGCCGAGGGCTTTAGTGGACAAGACGGCAGAACAACCATCTTTGACTACTGGTCGTTCGAAAATACATATTCGCCATTGGTGAATGTCTATTCAAAGGTGCTGAACATCGCTCGCACAGAGAAGGCTGTGGCAGAAGGCCAAATGTTTGATGTGATGTATGCCAACGCGCAATACTTCCGTCAGTATGCCTTCATTCGCAAGGCTGGGAAAGAAATGCTGCTGGTGGTTGCCAACTTTGATGACGCACCTGTGGATATGCAGCTCATGATTCCCGATTATGCCTTCGACTTCCTGGAAATACCTGAGAAAGCCTATAAGGCACAAGAACTGATGACTGGCAATCAGACGTCGGTTGTACTGATGCGTGGCAATAATCCCGTAAGCGTCAAGTTGGATGCGCGTGGCGCTGTGGTACTTAAAATAAAAGTATAATGGAAGAGTTTTTACTGAACGAGCACCATAAAGAGGAATTCCCACCGGCTCATACCGCCGAGCATCTGCTGAACCAGACGATGATTCGGCTATTTGGATGTGGACGTAGCTATAACGCTCATGTGGAAAGGAAAAAGAGCAAGATGAGCTTCCATCTGGATCATAAACCCTCACGACAGGAGGAGAAAGAGATAGAACGTCGAATGAACGAGCTGATAGCAGAAGATCTGCCAGTGACGTATGAGTTCGTGACGCGAGATCAGATCCCTGAGGGCGTGGTGCTGGATCGCTTACCAGAGAATGCCAGCGAGACAATCCGATTGGTGCGTATAGGTGACTATGATGTTTGTCCTTGTATTGGCAAGCATGTCCGTTCGACTGCTCAGATTGGTCGTTTCGAGATGTTGGGAACCAACTGGGATGAGGCGGAGCGTTCTTTCCGTGTACGATTTAAAATCGTGTAGTCTCTCTCGAAGCGAAGTCTCCTTTCGTTTCTTTAATTAATAAAAAATAGCTCCCTATTGATTAGAGAGCTATTTCCATATAGACCGGATAGTGGTCTGAATAACTTAGATTCTGCTTGTAGTAGTCAATGCCATCTAGCGACTTGTCGTGGAAAATGTAGTCAATGCGCACGCTCTTGGCACCTCGATAGGTGAACATAAAGCCCTTGCCGCACTCTTTGAATCCATCTTCCAGATCGCCCAACATTGTCTTATAAACGTAGGAGTATGGCACATCGTTAAAGTCACCGCACACGATGACGGGGTAGGGTGATGCTGCTATCTGCTCTGCCACCATGGTGGCCTGCTGGGCGCGTACAGCCATGCCCATCGTATATTTGCCCCATAGCGCTCTGATGATAGAATTCTCTTCTACTTCGATTCCCTGTGCTTGAATCTTGGCAACATTGTGCATGGTGCGGTTGAAACCTGTGGTCTCCAAGTGCACGTTGAACACACGTATCATCTTGCCTCTGATGCTGATGTCGGCCCACATGGCACTGTTGTTGGTGTTGCTGCCAAACGAGATGGTCTCGGAACCTTTGATAGGATAGGTGCTATAAATCACCATGTCGTCATAGCCCGTGGCCATGAATGGGAATCTCTCTTTGTATTTGTCTGAGTTCAACTTGTCACCGCTGGTGTCCAAGTACTCCTGCATGCAAAGTATATTTACCTCGTGCTTCTTCATTTCAGATAAGATATCCTCGGCTTTAAAACCAGATGTTTCTCGACCGAAGCGTGCCACGTTATAGGTGGCTACAGTCAAAGTCTTACCTGCGTTTTTCCATCCTTTGAATATCTTAACTTGATATATAGTTCCCAAGTATGGTATGCTGAAAAGTATGGCAATGATAGGTAATGGTGTCCAATGCCATCTGCGGCGTATTGACCAGAAAATCAGTATGATAATATTGCCTAGGATGAGTAGCGGTAGAATATATACCAACATAGCCAAGGCAGTGCTGGTAGTAGGGTCTGCGCTGCCACCAAAGATGCCAAACAAAGTGAAGGTTGCCATCAGCATGGTGACAACCAATATCATAAAAGAAAAATATTTGTAGATTGCTTTCTTACCCATGAAATTTATTCTCCGATGAATTTCTTAATGGTTTCCAGTAGCTCCTCAACTTTGAAGGGCTTTGCCAGGAAAAGATCGCATCCGGCAGCCTTTGCTTCCTGGATATTCTCGTTGAAAGCATAGGCACTCAGTGCAATGATAGGGGTATCGGGATTTATCTCTTTGATAATGCGGGTCGCATCGAGACCGTCCATTTCGGGCATACGGATGTCCATCAGAATGAGATCGGGTTTCTCCTCTTCGTTCAGCGTCACAGCCTCAATACCGTTGTGAGCTCTAAGTAGGCGATAGCGCTTCTGAAGAACGATGCGCACCAACTCGTAGTTGCTCTCCTCGTCTTCAGCTACCAGGACTTTCTTCAGCTCTGACTCGTCCTTGCGGTTGCTCACGCGCAGTGTGCGCATATTCTGTGTTGTGGTGCGGCCGGTCATGCTCATTCCACCAAAAGAACCGTGGAATGGCAGTGTAAAGGTGAATGTAGAACCTTCACCTAATTTCGACTTCACGGTGATACGTCCGCCCATCTTCTCTACGATGATGCGACAGAGTGCCAGACCTAGACCATAGCCTTGCTGTTGCTCGGCATCCTTTGATGCATAGGTATCGAAGATCTTATCGATGAACTCTGGCGAGATACCAGAACCTGTGTCACTGACATAGAACTCAATAGTAGAACCCTCGTTGATCAGGCGGTAGCCGTATGTGATAGTGCCTTTGGGCGTGTGCTTCAATGCGTTAGAGATGAGGTTTGAAAAGACTTGCGTCAGGCGGTTTTCATCGGTTGTCATCACCACGGGCATGTTAGGCTTTGTCCAGGTCAGGTTGACAGACTCTGAACAGCGGAACTTGAACAACTGCTTAATGCTACTCATCAGACTGTTGAGGTCTGTGGATGCATTCTTGATAACAATTTCACCTGATTCTACTCTTGAAAGGTCAAGAATCTCATTGACGAGACTTAGCAAACGACTATTGTTGCTCTCAATGATTTCCATGTAAGTCATTCGCTCATCGAATGAATCTGTCTCAGCCATAATCCTTGAAAAGCCTTCAATGGCATTCAAGGGGGTCCTGATTTCATGAGACATGTTTGCCAGGAATAATGATTTCATGCGGCTGGCCTTCTCGGCTTTAGCTGCTTTTTCCTCATATTCCTTCAATTTTTTGTTTGCCAATTCTAACTCCTGGTAGGCCATGTTAAGTCTATGACTCGCGTCGGCAAACTTCTGTTCTAATATTTCTTTTTCGTCGTGACTCATTGTCGATTTTGCGCTGACTTACTATCTATAGATAATTCTGTATGCAAAATTAATGCTTTTTTTGAAAACTAGCAAAAAATAATTGTGTTTTTTTCAAAATTTATCCTCTTTTGGCCTTTTCCCACGTTCCACTTTTGTTGTGCCCGATTAAATAGAATATGCCTTTGAAGACGTTTAGGTTCATGAAGAGGAAATAGTAGGGGGTGTAGAGTAGGCGGTGCTTGCGGCCTTTCTGAGCCAACCACCATCCGAAAAAGGCTGCTGTGTAGAATGCTAATTGAGCAGCGGCTAAGAGGTCGTAGATGAGGCCTGCACGATAGACTGTCAGCATGATGCTGATGGGAATTAAGAGCATCATGGCTACTGGCGTGAGGCTCCAGCGCAGTACGCGATGGGAAATAAACTGGAATGCCACTTTGGGGTGGGCGAAAGGATTCATCAGACTGCGCAGCCACCAGATGCTTTGCAGTCCGCCAGCAGCAATTCTACGTTTGCGTTTCGATTCCTCGTTCATGTCGGCAGAACCATATTCCATGGCGTAGGCCTGATGGGTGTAAGCGATGCGATGGCCATCTTTTACCATGAGCATGGAGATCATAAAATCGTCGAGCAGCGCATTTGAGGGCGCTTCGTGATAGTCGCTCATCTTGATGGCAAACAGTTCACCGGCGGCTCCCATTGCTGAATAGAGTTCGCTGTCCCAGCGTTTCAGAGTGCTTTCGTATTTCCAGTAGAGACCTTCACCTTCAGACGCCACTTGTCCGTATTGTCGTGAGGCAACTCGTTTTTCACCAGATACGCAGCTCACGTTGTCCTTCATGAACTGTCTCACAACCTCGCGGATGGCATCTGCGTTGAGCATTGTGTTGGCATCAGTGAAGATCACATATTCGGCATCGTTGTGATCCAATCCATGTTTGATGGCAGCAGCTTTTCCCAATCTTTCTGGTCGGAATACTACCTTTACGTTGGGATAATTCTGCAATTTCTCGAAAGAACTATCGGTACTGCCATCGATGACCCACATGACGGTCAGTTTGTTCTGAGGGTAGTTCAGGCGAGCAATGTTCTCCATCTTCTCTTCAATGATGTCCTGTTCGTTGTAGGCGCATATCATCAGAGTGACATGAGGAAGCAGTTGCTCATCGGAAGGTAAAGAGGGTTCGGTGTTTTTGAACCCCATTAACCGCTTGATTTTCAGTATGACAAAAAGAAGGGCTCCGTACCCTACGTAAGTGTAGAGTACGAGAGCCAATAGGATCCAAAATATGAGTTTTAGTGTAAGCATATCGGTGCTATTTGTTCACAACCACCTTGTGTCCGTTGACGATATAGAGGCCACGTGGCAGACTGTTTAGTTCGTGCGCATTTCTCAGTATCTGGCGTCCGTCTAGCGTATAGACGTTGAATGTCTTGGAAGCTGTGACTGCCTGAGGCGCTATGTCGGTAGTGATGGTTTCTGCATCCATGTTGCCATAGAACGAAACGGTGAAATTGTCGAAGCAGCACCAATAGTTTGATGGCATGTTGGTAGTACGAAGTCCGATCTTTAGGTCGTTGCCGTTCTGTGCAACCGATGTGATGATACTATTGCTATAGTAGCCTTTGGCAAAGTATGCACTTGATGAGGCCATGTCGTTAGGAATAAACTTACTGCTCACCTGTATGTCGCCTGCAGCAATTCTTTTATCTTGCGCCTCCGAGGCGATATGCGCTAACTTTTGGAACTTTGTACCTGCATAGATTACCACAGACGAGTTGTTGGTGCCTGCTATAAAGTCATTGTAGGCCGTAGCTGGAGCACCAGGGCGACAGAAGCCTTGTACGTTGACGGAATAGTTGCCAGCAGGCATCTTGCGAAGTGTCTGATTGATGTCGAACGTCTTCTGGAAGAACTCAGCGCATGAATTGTTAATCGTAGGTTCCACCGACCAGCCATCGTTGGCGTCGAAACCCGGGTTGGCAATCATGAATGTCAAGTCGAATGGATGCTTGGCATCTGTTGGGGTCACATTACAAAGGAATTGATAGGTGGCCTGCCTGATATCCTCGGTCAACGATGACAGTTCTGTGACATTGGTACTATTCGTTATTATGCTGTCAATGGTTTGGATCGTCTTTATGAAATTAGCGTCGGCATCCTCTTTGAGTTCCTGGTGAGGAACGTCTAGAAACGTCCTGACTTTCTGTAGGTTAGCGTATATCTGCTGCTTAAGTTCTTCAATTGCGGTTGTCTCTAAATTGCTCAGTTCGTCGGCCTTGAGAATCAGCCAGCGTTGTGCTTTTGCACCATTTGTGATATCGAATTTCGTTCCACTAACACTTCCTGTGTTTGTTGCTGTCAATGTTTTAGGTGTCCATGTGCTATTGGGGCTAATAAGCCAATAGCCGCGTTTGGCATTGTTGCCAGTGCCAATATCTACTCGGCCTTTCATCACGTGGAAGTCTTCAGCGCTTCCGGGTTCTGCGGCATCTGTGGTGCGAAACAATAAATTGTAGGTGAGATAACGACCAGTGGCTACGTTGCGGAACTGATAGAATTGGTTGTCTGGTGTAAAGGTGATGTACCATGCCAGACTATCGTTCTTTGCAGCGTCCTGAGCACTTGTGACAATGTTCTTGAGTGTTCCACTCTCGTTGATGCCAAGATAAGATGTGTATAGACCGCACTCGCTCGACTCGTTCTTCAAATAGTACTTGGTGTCATCTTCCTGATTGAAAGCGTAGTAGGGCTCAGCAAATAATGACTCTGTATGCTGAAGTCCATCCTCGCCTAAGGCTTGGCATACCAGTCCGTTGGCAATATAAAGCGATTCAGAACCGTTGTCCTCATCCGCACCGTTGATGCCGAATGGCCACAAGTGCTGATAGTCGCCATTCAGAGTCGCCGTATTGTTGTTGGCTAGAAAGCGCATGAGCTCCGTGACGCGTTCACCCAGCCATAAGCCTGTACCATATCCGTCACCATTAACGCCTGAACGCAGCGTGTGGCGACTCCATTCTGTATCATTCCAAGGTATAACGCCAATACCGTGAAGCATCTCGTGGAGAATGGTTCCGGTACGTTGATATGAGGTGTTGCTGCCCACCCGAATCCAGCCGCCATAGGAACAGTCGGCTGTTTTTACGCCGGCATCGTATCCAACTTTCGATGAAAAACCCTTTATCTCTGTCAGATTGTTCCAATATTCAACAGCCTTCTCTGATGCCTGCTTGATGCGGTTGTATGTGGCCTCGTCGCCGCCATTTCGCATCTGAAGGGTGATGGTGCCCATCGGCAGTGTGTAGAACTTGATTTCTTCTCCATAGCCTACAGTACCATTGCTTGCCTTTGCATAGGCTCTCATGTAGTATTTTGTGGCAGGGGTTAGGTCTTTCAGCCAATAGATGCCAGCCTGCAGTTCTTTTTCGTGAGCGGGTAGGGCTGTCGTAGTTGTATTGTCTTCTATCGTAGGTTGAGGATGCTCACTCCAGCAAATGCCTCTTTCGGAAATTGATGTACCTGTTGCAGCTTTTGATGATTGGATGCGTGCGAATGCCATAGTAGCACCGCGTGCAAAGCGTGGATTAGTTTCTACGGTAGGAGCCTGAGCGTGAATCTGCTGCAGGGAGGCTACGATGAGCGCAAATGTAGTTAGAGTACGTGTTAGTGTCATTATCTGAGTTTCAGTTAGTAAAAAGTTCGTGAGTGCAAAGGTACGAAGTTTTTTTTTATTATCCTAAGGTACGAGAGAAAATAAAATAGCACTCGCGCGAACAATAATATATTATAAAAGCGGGTGGGAGTGGGAAAGTAAAAATCGAAAATTGTCACGTCGGCTTTGCAATTTTTCCTTATTTTGTTTGGCAATATCCGAAAAATCACGTAACTTTGCGCAAAATAAAACAAAAATATTATTGTTAATCGTTATAAAAAACTAACTTTATGAGTCAAAAAAGAGTTTACCTCTTCGGTAATGGCAAGGCCGAAGGTAATGCAAAGATGCGTGAGGAGCTCGGCGGCAAGGGTGCAAACCTTGCTGAGATGAACCACATTGGTGTTCCTGTTCCTCCAGGTTTTACAATTACTACTGACTGCTGCAATGAATATTATCAAGTAGGACAGCAGAAGATTATGGAGCTGCTGAATGATGACGTAATGGCAGCTGTAAAACATATTGAGAACTTGATGAACTGTAAGTTCGGCGATGCCAAGAACCCACTGCTGGTTTCTGTTCGTTCTGGTGCTCGTGCTTCTATGCCTGGTATGATGGATACTATCCTGAATCTGGGTCTGAACGACGAGGTGGCAGAAGGTATGGCTGCTAAGACCAACAATCCTCACTTCGTATATGACTCTTACCGTCGTTTCGTACAGATGTACGGTGACGTAGTGCTGGAGATGAAGCCCGTCAACAAAACTGATATCGACCCATTCGAGGAGATCATCGAGAAGGTTAAGAAAGAGAGTGGTGTCGTTCTGGATAAGGACCTTTCTGTCGAGGATCTGAAGAAGTTGGTTAAGCTGTTCAAGGCTGCCATCAAGGAGCGCACCGGTAAGGACTTCCCCAATGATCCTATCGAGCAGTTGTGGGGCGCAATTTGTGCTGTGTTCCGTTCTTGGATGAACGAGCGCGCTATCCTCTATCGTAAGATGGAAGGTATTCCCGACGAGTGGGGTACAGCTGTATCAGTAATGGCTATGGTATTCGGTAACATGGGTGATACCTCTGCTACTGGTGTATGCTTCAGCCGTGATGCTGCCAATGGTGAAAACCTGTTCAACGGTGAGTATCTGGTGAACGCACAGGGTGAGGACGTTGTGGCTGGTATCCGCACACCACAGCAGATCACAAAGATCGGTTCTCAGCGCTGGGCTGAGCGTGCTGGCATCTCTGAGGCAGAGCGCGTTGCTAAATATCCTTCAATGGAGGAAGCTATGCCTGAGATCTATGCAGAACTGAATAGCATCCAGGATAAGCTGGAGCACCACTATCACGATATGCAGGATATGGAGTTCACCGTACAGGAGGGCAAACTGTGGTTCCTGCAGACACGTAATGGTAAGCGTACTGGTGCCGCTATGGTGAAGATTGCCATCGACCTGCTCCACGAGGGTATGATTGACGAGAAGACTGCCATCATGCGCTGCGAGCCTCAGAAGCTCGACGAGCTGCTGCACCCCGTATTCGATAAGAAGGCCCTTTCTCAGGCTAAGGTGATCGCACAGGGTCTGCCTGCATCTCCTGGTGCTGCTTGTGGTCAGATTGTGTTCCACGCTGACGATGCAGAAGCTTGGCACAACGATGGACATAAGGTAGTACTCGTACGTATCGAGACCTCTCCTGAGGATTTGGCTGGTATGGCATCTGCCGAGGGTATCCTGACTGCTCGTGGTGGTATGACCTCTCACGCTGCTGTTGTGGCTCGTGGTATGGGTAAGTGCTGCGTTTCGGGTGTAGGTTCGCTCAATGTAAGCTATAAGGACAAGACCGTAGAGATTGACGGCGTTGTATATAAAGAAGGTGACTACATTTCTCTGAATGGTACCACAGGTCAGGTTTATGCTGGCGAGGTGCCCACAAAGGCTGCCGAGCTCTCTGGCGACTTCAAGGAGCTGATGGATCTCTGCGACAAGTACACCAAGCTGCAGGTTCGCACCAATGCTGATACACCTCGTGATGCTCAGCTCGCTCGTGAGTTCGGCGCTAAGGGTATCGGTCTGACTCGTACTGAACACATGTTCTTCGAGGATAAGAAGATCATCGCTATGCGTGAGATGATTCTCGCTGACAGTGTTGCCGGACGTGAGAAGGCTTTGGCTAAGTTGCTGCCTTATCAGAAGGCCGACTTCAAGGGTATCCTTGAGGCTATGGACGGTCTGCCCGTTAACATCCGTCTGCTCGATCCTCCTTTGCACGAGTTTGTTCCCCACGATTTGGCTGGTCAGGAGACAATGGCCAAGGAGATGGGCGTTAGCGTAGAGGATATCAAGCGTCGTGTTGACTCTCTCGCAGAGAACAACCCAATGCTGGGTCACCGTGGTTGCCGTCTGGGTATCACCTTCCCCGAAATCACTGCTATGCAGACCAAGGCTATCCTGGGCGCTGCTTGTGAACTGAAGAAGGAAGGAAAGAATCCTATGCCAGAGATTATGGTTCCTCTGATTGGTACAATGTACGAGCTGAAGCAGCAGAAGGAAGTCATTCAGAGCGCTGCCAAGGAAGTATTTGCTGCTGAGGGTATCGAGGTTGAGTTCGAGATTGGTACGATGATTGAGATTCCTCGTGCTGCTTTGACCGCCGATCGTATTGCTGAGGAGGCTCAGTACTTCTCATTCGGTACCAACGACCTGACTCAGATGACCTTCGGTTACAGCCGCGACGATATCGCTTCGTTCCTGCCTGTTTACCTTGACAAGAAGATTCTGAAGGTTGACCCATTCCAGGTACTCGACCAGAAGGGTGTAGGCCGTCTCATCAAGTTTGCCGTTAAAGAAGGCCGTGAGGTACGTCCTGACCTCCGCTGCGGTATCTGTGGTGAGCATGGTGGTGAGCCCAGCTCTGTGAAGTTCTGTGCTAAGATAGGCATGAACTACGCATCTTGCTCTCCCTTCCGTGTGCCCATCGCACGTCTCGCCGCCGCCCAGGCAGCTGTCGAAGAGTAAATATTTATCCTACATAATGTTAGGGACCTGCTCATAATAGGGCAGGTCCCTTTTTTAGTTTAGAAGAAGGCTTCCGGCGATTGTAGAGTGAAAATGTTGCAGAAAATGCGATATTTTGCGTTTTTGTTTGGCGGTTCAGTATTATTTCAGTATCTTTATAGCAGAATTTGAGGAAATATCATTTTGTTCATAACCTCTGCTACGGTTTGGCGTACCCTTGTCTTACTTTTACAGGAAAACAAAGAAATATGGACAACGAAAGAGGACAAAGTTTGATAACCAAATATGTCTGGGTGATAGAGACCATCTATCGCAGACGTAAGATCTCGTTCAAAGAACTGAACGAGCTATGGCTTCGCGATGACATTAGCAGAGGTGTGGATATCCCCAAACGTACCTTCGACAACTGGCGTTATGTTATCTGGGATATGTTTGGCATCAACATCGCCAATGAAGGACGTGGCGAGTACCGTTACTACATAGAGAACGAGGAGGACATCAGCAAGAACGGACTTCGTTCTTGGCTATACAACACCTTCTGTGTAAGCAATGCCTTGGCGAACAGCCAAAGCATTAAAGACCGCATCATTTTGGAGTACGTGCCGTCTGGCCAGGAATACTTACAATCCATTATAGAGGCCATGAAGGAGAATCGTGTCCTTAATATCACCTATTACAGCTATTGGAAAGACGAAGAGTACACCTTCGATGTACAACCATACTGTGTAAAGTTGTTCCGACAGCGTTGGTACATGGTCGCTCGAAGTACCTATTCATATTATTACAAGAAAGGGCCGCGCATCTATTCTCTGGATCGTATTAAATATCTTCATACAACAGATGAGACATTTGAAATGCCAAAGGACTGGACGGCAGAGAAGTTCTTTGAAGGCTGTTTTGGTATCATAGCCGAACAATCTGTTAAGATTCAACCAGTCAAGCTGAAAGTATCAGCAGGACAAGCCAACTACATTCGTAACCTAAAAATGCATGAGTCGCAGGAAGAGATTGAGCGTAACGAAGAGTACAGTGTTTTCACCTTTAATCTCCGTCCAGAGTTTGACTTCCAGCAAGAACTTCTCTGGAACGGTGAAGATATGGAAGTGCTGGAACCTCTCTGGCTCCGTAAAGAAATTGCCGGAAAGATTAAAAGAATGTGGAACAAATACAAGGAGGACAAATAAATGAAAGATTTGAGTAAGAGAGAGCAGGGTGAAGCTCGTTTCGACTCTGCCGAACGGAAAAATCTTCGAGCAGGGCTCAAAGATTTTGCAGCAATAGATTTCGAAACAGCCAATAACGAGCGTTCTTCGGTTTGTTCTGTTGGAATAGTCATTGTTCGTAATGGTGAGATAGTAGATTCGTTCTACTCTCTCATCCAGCCAGAGCCAAACTATTATAACTACTGGTGCAGCCAGGTGCACGGCCTTTGTCAAGAAGACACCGAGGATGCACCAGTATTCCCGAAAGTCTGGGCACAGATAGAACCCCTGATTAAGGGCTTGCCCCTGGTTGCCCACAACAAGCCTTTTGACGAAGGTTGCCTAAAGACCGTGTTTCGAGTATACCAAATGGATTACCCTGATTATGAGTTCTACGACACACTGTGCGTTTCGCGGCGCGTACTCCCTAATTTAGAAAACCACCAACTCCAGACTGTGGCAGAAGCCTGTGGCTATAAGTTAGAGAATCATCACAACGCGCTTGCTGATGCAGAGGCATGTGCATGGATAGCAAGAGAGATACTATAGTTTTCAACTTATCCACGCTGCATTATTATCATCAATAGAGATAAAAGATAAGAAGAAAAATAAAGAATTATGGAAGAGTATAATAAACTTATTCAAGAGAAAAACTTGTTGGATGTATTTGAGAAATACAGCGATTTACAAATCAAATACAAAAAAGAAGACAGGCATTATATTGATGTCAAAATTGAACCATATATTATTTGTCTTGAATACAATTGGAAGCAAGAAATATGGATGTCAATCCTGCATACAATATTTGATAAAAATGATGAAGAAAGAGATTATCCAATATTTCCCAATGCAGAAGATGTAGGACGCCTTATCTATGATAATATTAAATTTGTAAAGGGAAAGTATGTTATAAATTGTTCTGTCGATTCGTGGTATCAAGATGTAGAGACAATTTTGTCAAACATAAAGAAGAACAGACCTACTCTATATCACGTACTTGATAATAGTACTTTGAGATTTCCAGATGGAATGATGAAAACAAGAAGAACAGATTGGAAAAGTCCAGCACGATTAATCGATATTCATCAAGAATCTGAGAAAGGGTTCGTTCAAGGAATAAAAAAAGAAGAGCAGTCACTATATGATAATTCGCATTATTTATTTGGAAGTAATGGAACATACGTGGGACCTGAGGAGAAGTATTATGTACTAAAATTCAAAGTTCTTCGTCCAGGGCAAGAACTATTTCAACCTATCAACGAGTATATTAATGTTGAAAAGTTGATTAGAGAATACTATCTTCCAAAGATGCAAAGGGAAAGGATGTCATCTAAGCTTTTGGGAAAAATTAACCAAAGGATTACCAATCTGAAATTGGATGTTGTCACTCGAGATTTTAACAAATATGGTGCAGTTTCAATTAACGCAACCTACAAACCCATTGGATTTGATTCTTGGGATGATTATTTAAAATCAATTATATAAATAAGAGTATTAAGAAAAAAGTAATTGCTGATTCAAAAGCCTGTGCATGGAGAGCAAGAGAAATATTGTAATAAGCATATATTTATGACGATTGACCCGATAAAGCTCATAAAAGAGTTCATTCACGATTATCTACATGATAATTTGGACGAATTAGTTATCTTCCGACTGTATGATCTAAGAGAAGACGAGAAGTATGGTTGTCCCAATCGGAAGTTCGATTCGGATGACACTAATATAATGCGTGCAATCTATTGTGTTTTATTCTCCGACGCATGGCAAGGGCTGACAATGGATACACTCGAAGATTATACCTTCAGAGGTGATACTATGAACACGTACAATACGATGTTTGGAAGACCATGTAATGATTCGCTTCATCCTGGATTAGATAAATTCAGCCCGTCTAGTGAACTTATCACAAAGGTGGAATATTTCCAAAACTGTGTATGTGGCACCATTGGCAATATGTGTGTCCTGCCGAATATTGGGCATAAATACAACGGTGAGTACGAAACATTGAATACTTACCGAGGATGCCACTATATCTGGCATGACTTCTTCGATCAATTCCTTGTTGCTTTAGAATCCGTGTTGGAGAAAAAAGAAGATGCGGACTATCCTCTTCAGAAACATATAATGCTTAATGAGCAGGCTTTTCGCCCTTATATGAATGATGATGGTATTACACGCCTATCCCAAGCCTTGCTGTGGGAAGACTACCTTAATAAGGATGGAAAGCCCTTTATATCATCTAAAGGTTTCTTCTATTGGAGGAATTTTGACATGACTGCTGATAATTATTTGCTTGAAGCGGAACGCTATGTAGATTTTGCTACAAGAGTCATCCGTCATAGAGCAGAAATTATGGTTAAGAAATTAAAGATTAAACTATATATGAAACACAGAACAATTGACCCAGTGGCAATTAAAGAGTTGACTTGCTTAGATTTTCATATTCCATCATATCAACGCGGTTACAGATGGACCACGCAACAGGTTAGCGAATTACTTGAAGATATTGAAGATTTCTGCGAAAAGGGAGCAAAAGGTATTTACTGTATACAGCCGCTTGTAGTGAAGGAACACGGCACTTCCTGGGACGTGATAGATGGACAGCAACGACTTACCACCATCAATATCATTCTTTCCTGTTTAAATCAGGAAAAGTATAAGCTGCAATATCAGACAAGGCCCAAAAGCCAGATGTTCCTCAGCTATATTCTCAATCGTACGGAAGAGGAAGCCAAGGAGAATATCGACTTCTATCACATGATTGAGGCACGTAACTTCATTCTTCGTTGGAAACAAGGTAAGGATGAAGAGTATATCAAGGAATTCACAAAAATCTTGTTAGACAAGGTTAAATTCATATGGTATGATACGGATACACAAGACCCAATTGAGGTATTTACTCGTTTAAACATTGATAAAATACCGCTTACTTCAGCAGAACTAATTAAAGCTATCCTGCTTAACCGTTCTAACTTCCCGTCAGACGATAACTATGAGAGGATTCGGCTCATACAACAGGATATCGCTTCACAATGGAACGAGATAGAAGCCATGTTACAAAACGATGAATTTTGGCTTTTCTTTCATGATGATACTTATACACAAGAAACACGAATTGATTTCATCTTTGAATTGATGTGTAGCCAGCGTGTATTGGGTGAGCCGACAGAGGATATTGGCACCGACCAATCTCGTGTATTTCGCTATTTTTATGGTTATTTTCACGATTCAAAATACAGCGAAACGACGCTAAAAATTGTTTGGGAAAAGGTTAAGAAAATATATAGCACACTCTATGAGTGGTTTACGCATCTTGAACTTTACCACTATATAGGATACTTGATGGCTCGTCCTAAGGAATCCACACGACAGAAAGGAAACCCCGCAGCCCAGCAAGCACTACTCTTCAAATATCTCACTGAATGGAACAAGCCAGGCATGACTATTGGAAAGTTCAAGGAATATCTCATTGGTGAAATCAACAACACGCTGAATGATTGCGCAGACCTTGGAAAGATTTACGAACTGAAAGGTTGCCCGAAGACACAATGTCGACCACTATTGCTCCTACATAATGTAGAATCGGTCATCCAACAGGGTCTGATCGTGCAGAAGGAGTATGGTCAGAGTGTCTTTACAAAATTCCCGTTCAATCTTTACAAAAAAGAAAAATGGGATGTAGAACACATTGACTCCAATACTTCTAATGAACTCACAAGTTTTAATGAGCAGAAGGAATGGCTTCTGACAACATACATTATCTCGACTGATGAACAAAGGAAAGACATAAAGAACTTCTGTCTTAATATGCAGGACAACGATAATGAGGCAGAGCGTAAGCGTATTTTTGATAAACTGGCACAGGAGATTCTTCCAGAAGGAAATGCTGAAGAATATCTCGACGAAGAAGAAAAAAACATGGTATGGAACTTCACTCTGCTAGACGAAAGTACGAATAGAAGCTACGGAAATGCAATCTTTCCTGCCAAACGTCGCACCATCATAGGGAAGGAACAAGGCGTGTATTATCCTATACCTACATTTAATAAGGAAAAAGGCTTTGAGGTTCCCGTGGAGCGCAAAGCCAAGTCTGCCTTCATTCCACCTTGCACGAAACAGGCATTCATGAAATATTACAGCCCTACATCCGGAAGCATGGTGGCATGGACTAAAAATGATGCCGAAGCTTATCTGAAGAATATTTATCGTATCTTATCCCAGAAATTCAAAGTTAAAGACTATGTTTCAGACACTATATAATATACTGCGTCAGCAACGCATCGAAATTCCCATTATTCAGCGCGATTACGCTCAGGGACGTGAAAATAAGGTGTATCTTCGTGAGCGCTTGCTCGGGAAGATGATTAAGGCTCTGCAAGATAAGTCTGGCAAAGATACTTTGAGCCTTGATTTCGTTTATGGCACAAATGAACATGGTGCCATGTGGCCATTGGATGGACAGCAACGTCTAACTACACTGTGGCTACTTCACTGGTATCTTGCCGTGAGGACAAATAACCTTGCCTCTGCAGAGGGGTGGCTCAGTCAGTTTACTTATGAAACCCGTACAACTTCTCGCGATTTCTGCAAGAGTCTCTGCAACATGGATACGGAGGCCTTCAATCAGAGTGGCATGAAACTCGTGGATTTCATTAAGGACCAGACATGGTTCTACTCCAAATATAAGCAAGATCCTACTATACAGGGAATGCTCCGGACGCTGGGAGGAACGAATATCACAAATTCTGAAAACGTGGACATTCAAGATGGTATAGAGGAGTTTCTTGCTGACGACAATAACTGTTCTGAGTATTGGGAGCGATTGTTAGCTGACGATTGTCCAATTTACTTTCTCTTCAAGGACATGAAGGATGAGAATCTGCCATTATCGGATGATCTTTATATAAAGATGAATGCCAGAGGAAAACAGCTGACGGACTTTGAAAACTTTAAAGCAGATCTTATCGGATATGCTCCAAACGAGGACAAGCCCAACGAAAAACTTTTCAATCATAAAACAGCTTCGCTCATTGACAATGAGTGGACGGATGTGTTCTGGAAAGAAGCGAGTTCTAAGGGTATCTTTAAGGTGGATGACATATACTATAAGTTCTTGCGTCGCTATTTTCTTGACAGGCTGATTGCCACGACATCCCGTAACGTACAGGAAACGCAACAGATTAATCTGTATCAAGACCTCTATAAAGGCAAAGAGAACTATGATGGACTAAAAGGATATGACGAGGTACTAACATCAGAAACAATTAATTCTTTAGAAAAGCTGTTTGCTCGTTGGAATGGAGCGAAGATTGCTCCTTATTGGGAAGAAACCGACGTTTTCGCCTTTATTCCAGAATATGTTGTCAAAGAAACAGGCAAAGATGACGAGCATACAGTTGTGGAGGTTTCATCTATTAGTCAAAAACAACGGGCTGTATTCCATGCAGTTTGTTGCTATTTTGAATATAATGAGATATTCAACAAAGAACAATTTGAACAATGGATGCGCTTCGTATGGAATGTCGTGGAAAACAGCAGCTTGAACAACGAGGAAGCAATGATTGGTGCTATTCGTTTATTTGAGGAACTGCGTTCCAAAAGTGATAATATCTTGCAATTCCTCGCTTCTGATGAAAAAATACGATCTAGTTTCGCGGCAAAGCAGGTGGAAGAGGAACGCTTCAAGGCTAAACTGCTATGTGGTAAAAATAGAGAAGAATGGCTAAAACTCATAAGAGAAGCCGAGGAAATGCAGTTCTTTAAAGGAAACATCGCTTGTTTGCTCCGTTATGATAGCAAGGAATTCGTAGAGGATATTGAATGTTTCAAAGTGAAACTCTTGCATGCAAGTACTTACTTTGATGACAAAGAGGTCAGAAAGGAATATGCGCTGTCACTCACAAAAGCTTTAATCCGTATAGCTCATCACTGGGAGCAGCTCGTCGAACAATATATTTATGACACCAGTGCTGATGCCTGGAAAGAAAAAATACTTCATAGCACAAATCCAAATTACTATAAGGAAGTACATACACTCTTGACAGCAGATAACCTTGATGAGCTTGACTTTATAAGCATTGAGGACGGAGAAAGGGATTGGGTTAAATCAGCCAATCATATTAAAATGCTATTCGCTGAAAGCAAATTCTTAGAGGAAGAACCATACTATCGTTATGGAAAAATCGTAAGTAATGGATCTGAATGGAGGCTTCACTGGACTGCAGGTGTATTGACATTCTTCCCATATAGAAGGAACTATGCCTACTGTTTCGATTGGATTGACACAGATAGTAACTACTCTTTCCGTCGAAATATTATGCTGTCGCATCCAAACATAGAAGTTGATTCTGATGTAAATTCATGTAACCAAGGAATATTCTGGAATTGGAGAGTGTATTTCAATTACAATGGAAACTCGTTCATGTGGGGATATGACAATATCATATATCTCCTTAATCGAATAAATGAACCCAAGAAAAGAGATTCAAATCATAAGAACGAAAGAGATGACAAATACTTCTGTATTCACATGAACGAACTGCCTGATATTTCGCAACAAGGACTGCTGATCCGACTAACACATCTAGCAGAAGAAGCTTCAATGTGATTACGATTATCAAGGTGTCTCTTCAATCTAACGATTTTTGTTATAAACAATATCCCAAATAACATGAAAAGGTATCGATTCGTACATTTGAATGTACATTCCCATTATTCAATAAATGATGGGTGCGCCAGCATCAGGGAATTGGTGGATGCCGCCATCAAAGAAAGAATGCCTGGTATTGCTATTACTGATACTGGCAATATGTTTGGCATTATGGAATTTTTCGACTATGTCAGTCAGATTAACATCGACAGACAGGAGAAGGGCAAGAAGTCTTTCAAACCCATCATCGGGTGTGAGCTGTATGTGGCTAAGAATGGATCAAAGGACAAAAAAGATGGTCACAAGGATTTGAAAGGGTTCCATCTGACTGTTCTTGCCAAGAACTTGACAGGCTATAAGAACCTCGTTAAGATTGTAAGCAATTCATGGACTGATGGTTTCTATGGAAGCCCTCGAACAGACCGTGCGGATTTGGAGAAATATCATGAAGGTCTGATTGTCCTATCAGGTAGTGCTGGCAGCGAGGTCTTTACTAAGATTTCCAAGGGTGACATAGAAGGTCAGGAAGAAACCATTAGATGGTATCAGCAGACTTTTGGAGAGGATTATTATCTAGAACTACAGCGCTGTGCTGATTATGACTTGAAGAGCAACACGCCAAGTGAGCTGATGCTTGAACAGGAAAAGGTTAATACCGTTCTAATGCAAAAAGCGAGAGAATATGGCGTAAAAGTTGTAGCCACGAATGATGTTCATTATGTGGCTCCTGAAGATTTGTCAGTATACAATATCCAACAATGCTATGCTACAGGTAAGACAATGGAAGAATTCTCCAAAACAGATTTTCTTCAATTCCGCTGGTTGACAAGCAGAAAACATATGTGCGAATTGTTCGCTGATGTACCTGAAGCTATAGCCAATACAATGGAGATATCTGACAAGGTTGATTTCTATGATATTCACCATGCTCCCATTATCCCCCAAATTGCTATTCCTAATGGCTTTGGGGATGAGAAAAAAAGCAAGGAAGATGCCTATTTGGAATACCTTTCTTTTGCCAAAGCAAAACAGATATACGGGGAATCGCTTTCTGAAGATGTGACTGACAGGCTCAATTTTGAACTGCAAATCATTAAACAGAGAAGAGCTTCTGGCTATTTTCTCTTTCTACAAGATGTCGTCAATACCGCTCAATCAGAACTTGGCGTATGGGTCGGTCCTGGACGAGGTTCTACAGCTGGTAGCCTTGTGTGTTATTGTTTGGGAATT
The DNA here is from genome assembly GCF_000621725.1 of Xylanibacter brevis ATCC 19188. GTDB lineage: Bacteria > Bacteroidota > Bacteroidia > Bacteroidales > Bacteroidaceae > Prevotella > Prevotella brevis. The sequence continues at coordinate 43,710 of NZ_JHXM01000022.1, read as the reverse complement.
ACTAAGATTGACCCGTTGAAACATGACCTGCTTTTCGAACGATTCCTTAGCATTGAGGGCACGATGTTTCCTGACATAGACATAGACTTCGATGATGAAGGTAAGGAACGTGCTCTTGAATGGCTTCAGCAGAAATATGGCAAGGAATGTTGTGCGCATATTGTGTCGTTTAGCACATTCTCCACAGCAAATGCTTTCAGCACCATAGCACGAGTTAACCAATTGCATACTCCAGAGACAATGGCTATAAATGAAGTACTTTCGTCTCATTATGGTTATTCTTGGCGTTCCATAAAAGACGTTATAAAATATGAGCCAAAGCTGAAAAAGTTAGTTCGCAAAGCAGGACAACCTTTGAATAATGCAATTGATAATACTGCCATATTGGAGCGAAAAATTCGTGGTCTGGGTATTCATGCCTGTGGCTTTATTGTCGCTAATGATCCAATAACAAACTGGGCACCCATTTCTACAGTAAGTATAGAAGATTCCAATGGCAATGATGAGATATTGAGATGTGTCCAATATGAAGGAATGCGAGTGGAATCTTCAGGTCTCATAAAGTTTGATTTTCTTGGGCTAAAGACATTATCCCAAATGAGAGATATTTGTCGGCTCATTAAGACCCGGAAAGACGAGAATTTCAATATTGATGTGATTCCAATTGATGATGAGAAAACCATGAAGCTGTTTCAGACTGGTCAAACCGAAGATGTTTTCCAATTCAATTACCAGGGGATGCAGAAGTATTTAAGAGAACTTCATCCCACATGCTTCGAGGATTTGGTAATCTTGAATTGTATGTATCGACCAGGGCCAATGGAAGATATATCAAAGCTCATCAAGCACAAAAAATCAAAGAAAGGAATAAAGTACATCATTCCTTGTATGGAAAAGTACCTTCAGAATACATATGGTATCATTGTTTATCAAGAACAATTGATGATGCTTTCGCGCTTGATAGCCAACTTCGATAGAAGTGAGAGCGACTTGCTGAGAAAAGCCCTCGGTAAGAGGAAAACGGATGTGCTATCCATCCTGAGACCAAAATTCATAGAGGGTGGAATGAAGAATGGCCATAAGAAGAATGCTCTTGAAAAAGTATGGAATGAAATGGAGTGGAAAGGATTGTATGCTTTTAATAAGTCTCACGCTGTTTGTTACACTTGGCTGGCCTATCAAATGGCTTATTTGAAAGCCAATTATCCAGAAGAGTTCAAACAAGTCTTCGAGAAGTATAATTCCGACTAAAATCCATTATTATTGTAAGCAGTTCAGCAAGTAGATATATCACAAAAATTCTATTGATATTGAATTTTTCTCAGACCTCTGCCACCAGTTGGCGGAGGTCTTTGTTTTCTTTGCACCATAATTCTTTTGAATATGGGAAAAGTAGAGAAATATGAGAAGTTGAACAAACCTGGATTATGGTTTGTTTGTTCGGGACAACCAGCTACCGAACTTAAACAGCACGTATATAACTTTGCTGTGGAATCTGGCTTGCCTATTGTGGTCTATTCTGGTATTCCCAAAAAGGAAATACAGGTATGACAGGTACCAGGTACCTGTCATACCCTAAATCTCCCCAAGGGGGAGACTTAACCACCTCCTAAGCAACAAACAGCGCATCCAGAATAGGTGCGCTGTTTTTGTTGTTTAAAGTGAGAAGTGAGAAGTGGTGCGCCTATGGCGCAAACCAACCCTCTCTAAATCTCCACGAGAGGAGACTTAACTCCCTCCCCTTGGGAGGGTCGGGGAGGGGTTTTAGTCCTCATTCTCCCCCTGACTCGCGGTCTCATGTAGTAGGCGTGTCACCACCACCGATGAGTGAGAAGGCACCGTTCTTTGTATTTTGTTTTAAAAAAGTTTTCGTTTTTGCTGTTTTTTTTGTACCTTTGCACCGGTTTTTGGGATTTCGTAATTAATAGTGCTCGAAATTCTTCTCTAGATTTGTTCCCTAATCAGTGAGGTTTGTAGCGCATTGTGGCAAACGGGAAGTTTGTCCGAACCTTGATGGTTCATTATTCGTATTTCCGAGGGAAGGAATTCTTTAGTACGAGTAATGAAATTTAAGAGTATAAGTTTTTTATTAATGAGTAAACACAGGTATTTTTGTGCTCTGACTTTCTCTATGATAGTTGGAGCAGGTTGCTGTGTACCTACGTATGCACAGCACAGGATGAGCCTTCAGTCGCTTTTCGACCTGGCTGACCAACAGAATCAGCGTATCAAGGTCAGTGAAGCTGCATTGAAGGCTGCAGAAGAAGGGGTGGTATCGGCTAAATCAGCCATGCTGCCAAGTGTTGAATTCAATCTGCAGGGCTCTTACACGGGCAATGCATTCCTGATGTCACGAGACTTTTCTGCCAGTGGCATTACAGAGTATATCGTTCCAGGATTAGGTCCTCAGCAGGTAAAGAATGGCAAGCAGCCCACACCGCATTGGGGCAACAGTTTCACGGCCCAGGCCTGTCAGGTAATCTATGCAGGTGGTGCCATCCACTCAGGCATTGAAATGGCAAAACTGGGTCGCCAGTTGGCGGAACTTGATGTGGAGAAGAATCGTCAGGAGGTGCGTTTCTTGATTGCTGGCTATTTCCTAGATCTCTGCAAACTGCAGAACCAATTGCTGGTTATAGCGAAGAACATTGAGCTGACGGAAAAAGTCATCGAACAAATGAAAGCGCGCCGTGAGCAGGGAACAGTGTTGAAGAACGACCTGACGCGATACGAGCTACAACTGCAGAGTCTTCTGCTGACAAAGACACAACTTAATGATGCAAAAGAGATTATTCGTTATCAGTTGAGTACAGCTATCCACCTGCCTGAGGGAGAGAATCTAGAAGTGGATACACAATCGCTTGAAAAGGAGGAGCTAGAGCTCAAGGCACTCACTTCCGAAGAGTCGTGGCAACAGATTGCTGCAGAAAAAAATATAGATATTCGCCAGGCTTCACTTGCCACAGAAATAACGGAACAAAAGATCAAAAATACGCGTGCCGCATCGCGACCCTCAGTGGCTGTGGTGGCAGAAAACAATCTGTTTGGCCCATACACCTCCGATCTGATTCCAAAGGATGCTAACGTCAACGTGTGGTTTGTAGGCATTGGCGTGAAATACAATCTGTCAAGTCTATGGAAGAACAAGCATGCTATCCGGAAGGCGAAGCATGAAAATATCCAGGCGCTTGAGCGTGTAAAGTTAGCGCACGAAGGCATTGGGAATGGGGTACAGGCAAGCTATACAAACTTGTTGACCAGCTCTGTGGAGGTTACCACGCAAGAAAAACAAGTGGAACTGGCAGACCAGAACTATGTGGTGGTAAAGAACCGTTACGACAACGATCTGGCTTTGCTTACCGATATGCTTGATGCCTCAAACATGAAGCTTTCTGCCGATATGGCTTTGGTGAATGCACGTATCAACATGCTTTATAACTATTTCAAACTTAAATATATAACAAATACACTTTAGCAAAATGGAAAAGAATAAGATTACAACTTATATTTATAATACAATAGTAATACTCTGCATCGTATGTGGTGCCGTTTATGCTGCCAGCCAGTTTATGCATTTCGGAGGTGGCGAGGTTACAGACAATGCTCGTGTGTGCCAGAATATCGTGCCCCAGAACTGTCGCGTGCAGGGGTTTATACGTGAGGTGTGCTTTACCGAATTTCAGGAGGTGAAGAAAGGCGATACACTTATTGTCATTGAAGATGCCGAGTTTCGTCTTCGCTTGGCGCAGGCAGAGGCAGACCTTACCCGTGCCGAGCACGGATCGCAGGGCACAGCAAGCAGCATCCATACCACCAAGACCAGTATCAGCGTGACCGAAGCAGGCATCGAAGCCGCTCGTGTGCAGATGGAGAATGCCAAGAGGGAGGATGCCCGTTTTCAGAAACTGCTGGAGCAGGATGCCGTTACACAACAGCAGTATGACAATGTCCATACGGGTTATCTGAGTGCTAAGGCAGGATACGAGCAGGCGCTCCGCTCGCGCAACACGCAGACGGCCGTTGTGGCAGAGCAGGGATATCATCTCTCAGCCTCAGAGGCAGCCATAGAGCTGGCACGTGCGCAGGTGGAGATTGCCCGGCTGAACCTCTCGTATTGCTATATCATTGCCACTTGCGATGGTGTGGTGGGCAGCAAGGATATTCATGTGGGACAGTTGGTCAACCCCGGTCAGACCATGGTGAGCATCGTCGATAAGCATGAGAAATGGGTGGAGGCCAACTATCAGGAGTCGCAGATGCCGCATATCAAGGTGGGCGATAAAGTGCGCTTTACTGCCGATGCCGTTCCCGATGTGGAATATACAGGAGTGGTAGAGCGTATCAGCGATGCCACAGGAAGTGCGTTCTCGCTGATTCCTATCGACAATGCCACAGGCAATTTCGTCAAGGTGGAGCAGCGTGTGACGGTACGCGTGCGGATTGATGCCTGCGATGAACTGCAGAAGCTGCATGGTGGTTATAACGTGGTTTGTAAGGTGGAAGAATAATGGGAAAGCTGACTGAGTTTTTGATGAAGGCACCAGCGCCACCAGCAGGCATGCCTTTCTGTATGCCGATGATGAAAGGGTGGGTGCCTCGCCAGTTGCAGCCCTGGATTTACGTCCTGACGGCGCTGTGCTTCCAGTTCTCTGGAGGTATCTATCTGGGTGCCCTCGATGAGATTCGCGGCACCACCAACTTCATGATAGAGGATGTGATGTTCCTGCTCTATGCCACGCTGGCAGGTATGGCCGTGTGGTTCCCGATGCTGTTCAGGATGAAGTTCCGCTTCACCAATCAGCAGCTGCTGTGCACCTCGGCCATCGTGATGGGCATCTGCAACGTTATCACGATGCATAGCCACTCGATGCCAGTACTCGTTGTGGCATGTTTCATTGCAGGTATTGCCAAGATTCAAGGCACGTTCGAGTGCATGAGCAACATCCAGCTGTGGATAACGCCAAGGCGCGACTTCGCCGTCTTCTTCCCCGTGCTCCACATCATCCTTCTCTCTGCCATCGAGGGCAGCGGATGGCTTGCAGCCTGGATGGGGCACCATTTCACTTGGCAGATGATGCACGCCTTTACCGTAGGCACTATGTCGTTCGTGCTGCTCACGCAGATAGTTCTGTGTCGTCCGTTCTGTCCTATGCCCAACAGGTTTTCGCTGAAGGGTACCGACTGGCAGGGCGCGCTCCTCATCTGCGTCACGATGCTCCTGTTCTCATATATTTTCGTCTATGGAGATCATTACAGGTGGATGACCAGCCAGCACATCAGAGTGGTGGGAGCTTTTACACTCCTCTTTGCAGGACTTACCCTTTACCGGCTGATTCACAACCGCTATCCATACGTCGAGCTGCGACTGCTAAAATGCCGCAATGTGGTACCCATTCTCATCGTAACCATACTGGCAGAGTTGGCTTTCGGTGCTGAGCATACACTGGAGGAGATACTCTACACAGAGGTCATCGGACTGGAAGAACTCACCAAGGAAAGTCAGTATATGTGGGCATTGCCAGGCATGTTTCTGGGTATAGCACTTGACCTCTACTGGCTGAAGGTTCAGAAGTGGAAGGTATGGAAACTGATAGGCATCAGTTTTCTGTCTATCTTTGCATACGCCTTGCTTATGTACACCACGGTGGGTATGAGTGTGAACATCGAGCAATACCGGCTGGCCATCATGCTGCGCGGCTTTGGTTATGGTGTGCTTGCCCCAACCCTGATGTGGGCATTAGACGAGTCGGTACCCAGTCTTGAGATGTTCTTCATGGGCCTGTTCGTGTTCAACATCCCCCATATGTATCTTGGTGGTGCTATGGGTTATGGTTTCTATACCACCATCTTCTCGCATTTCCTGAATGCGGACATGATGCACTACGGTCGCCAGCTGACACTCACCAACCTCGACCTCTCGCAATTTGATTTCGGGGCGTTCATGGGCGACAGCTATCTGCACTCCATGATGCTTGTAGCCATCAAGCAGGTGTATGGCTACGTCATATGGTTTGCCCTGCTCCTGGCATCCATCTTCTTGTTGTGCGATATTCCCGCTGTAAGAACAAACATCCGTAAAGTGCCCCTATGGCCGGTGTTGGCGATAGAATATCTGTCAAGGAAACATAAGTCAGAGTGACTGTTTTATCACAAACAATTCAATAAAAAGTTCCCCTCCTTTTTCAGGAGGGGATTTTTGTTCTTATCAGTTTGTAATAGTGCCACTTTTTGTAACTTATAGTGCCTCTATTTGGAGGTTAAAGTGCTCGTTTTCGTACGAGTTGCCTGTTATAACTGGACCATGATGCTTCCAACTGAGGTCTAGGTACTAAAATTGCGAAGCACTAATATGCGTGCAAAGTACAGGGAAAGCATCGGAACCAAGGGTTCATACATGTCTTTTTCGGCTTTTTAGAACAGTAATTTGATACATTTTGTGCCCTTTCCTGAGTTAGATATCTCAGGTGCCTTTGATTTGCTGATATCGTATCTCGTTGATTATTAGCTTTTTAGATAAAAATAAATGGTTGCTAATGTGGCCTTGTGTTCCAGTTCCAGTTGTTCCAGTTTTGTTTTTGGTTGTTCTGTTACCCCTATTTCTATATATAACTATCTATATATTAATTAGTTATGAATATATAACAAGGGTTTTTGTCCCTCAAATTTTAATTGGAACAACTGGAACTGGAACAAAGTGCTCTTGAATTACACTTCCTCTACAAGGCCTCTAAGTGCTATGCAAATCTCGTTGTAACCGCCGAGGGCATATCGCTCGAACGATAAGCGGTATTCAGTTTTTGATTGCTGACCGACTCATCGCCATGCTTGTTGTATGCCCAACGGCACAAACAGCTTCCGCCAGACGATTGAGGTAATGGAAGCGTTCGTAGTCACTTGCGAAGGAGGGTAAGTCCTCGGGCCATGGAGCCATGATAAGTAGCGTCCCTGAAGCGCAAGCTTCGAAACGACTTCGTTCAGGTTTCCAGAATTTGCCAATAGGCTCAGATTGTACGTGTATTAGGCGAAGCCCTTGTTGCAAAGCTATGTTCTTTATGCGCTTCTCACATTCAGAGATACCAGGGGTGACAAGTACATCGCCACTCCTTGCTGACGATATGAGCCGTTCGCGTTCTTCCTTCCAAAAAGTGGTTTGTTCTGTGGGTACGCCATCTGTTTTGCGATGGAAGAAAACCTGATGTTTCTCGGGTTGGCGAAGCAAAAGCATATTACCGAAGGCGCTGTAACGAATGCCGTCAATGGCGATACAAAGGGCGTGCTGAAACAGATTCGGATATTCGCGACGCATCATGAGGCGGCGTGGGTTGTCGCGCAGGTAGTGCTTCCAGTTCTCCAGTTGTCCGTCGCGCATAAGGATATGGTCGTTGTAGTTAGGCTCAAAAAGGGATGGGCGCTTCTCTGAGGCTGACGCCCCAGACACGGTGACTGTTGAAGCACTTCTTGCCATCGTGGTGCCCGTCTCACCTTTCACCACTGTGGCTGAGGCGTTAGCCTCTGCCATTCCTGTCAATTGCCACCAAGCACGGCTGACCCCGCCTTTGAATGCGCCGATGATAATGCCGAGGTGCTTGCCTTCTGGCAACGGCGCGTTGATACGCACAATCATGTGTAGATGGTCAGGCATTAGGCATACCTGCCAAATGGCAACCATCGGGTAGTAGTGGTGTATTTTCGGAATCTCATTGTTAAGCACCGCCAGACCAAGGGGCGAAGGTTTGAGGTGGGGTGCTTCGCCTTCATACTTAGTGCTTCCAACAAGCTTGCCAAAGACAGGCAGTCTATCTGCAACAACCATAGTCACCTCGTATGTCCCTGGTATGGCATAGTCGTGCCCATACATGCGTCGTGTCTGACAGCTTTCCTTCATTGCTCCCTTCTTTACTTTAATTAGGGGATAGTCCCTTAATCACTTGTAGGTCGAGGTCCATAAAAGACCTGCTTTTTCAAGAATAGGTATTACATAAGAGGCTAATAGACGTTTACTTTTGTTTTTTTCAGAGTAGAATTCATTTTTTAGGTCTTCACGGTCTGCCATGAATATATCCATCATCTCATCGTTTAGCATACGTGCATTAATAAAACCATTGCAATTTTCGCCAGAAGAAATGACGTAGCATACTTGTCTAACAGACTTACTACTTGTTGCAGCAGCAATGGCAGCACCACCGACGGCTCCAAACATTATCCCCATGGCTACAATATCTCCTTTTATTTTGCCAAGGTTCATTTTATTCACAAAGAGCATACTATGCTTTCCTATTCTCTTGGTTGGGGTATAGCCGTTCCCAAAATGTACGTCAGAATAAATTAGTTTGCGACAATTAACATAAAGAGTGTCATTCTTCTTAACGACAAAGGCTTTTTTCTTAAGTATCTTATCTGAGGCTTTATTGCCTGTGGTAAACGTGTGACGATTACCGTTCCACAATGATTTTGGATTATTACTGGGTTTTTCATTTATCAAAGTGTCTAACGGAATCCATTTGTCATTCATGAAGTCCTCATAGGTGTTGCAATAAGCACACTGAGCACTTATTGAGTTCACGTTTAAAAACAAGACGACACTAAATAACAGTTGTATGAATCTATTTGTCATGTTATTTAAATGGTTGATTAATAAAGGTAATTGCTTCTATTTCTTTTTCACCCACCCGTCGGGGGTTATCTCTAAGGGGAAGAGGACGGCCTTGCGACCTTCCTTGTAGCGACCTTTGTAGTAGGCGTGGCAGAGGTAGTACATGCGACCATCGGGGGTGCGGGTCATGGTGCCGTGACCACAGCTTTGCATGATGCGGCCATCGCCCTCGAGGATGGGGTTGTGCTCGTATTTCTCCCACGGTCCTTGCAGACTGTGGCTGCGGGCTACGCTGACGGCATAGTCGCTCTGAGGCGAACAGCAGTCGCGGATGGAGTAGAGGATGTACCACCAGTCGCCCTGACGGAAGATACATTGGCCTTCCATGCCCTGGCGCTCGTCGTCGCGCAGAAGGGTGAAGGGCTCGCCCTGCAGGTGGAGACCGTCGTCGCTGAGTCGCTGGCAGAGCAACTCTATGGGACGATGGCTGGGGTCGAGACCATAGGCCTTCCATGAGATGTAGAGCTGGGTGCCGTCGCGGAAGACGTAGGCGTCGATGGCTTCGTTGGTGGTTCGGATGAGTGGACCGTAGTCCTTGAACTTACCCTCAGGACCTTCCGCCATCGCTACGCCGATGCAGCTGGTACCGTCGCTTTTCTGACGGGCTGTGTAGTAGCACATGGTGCGACCTGAGAGGTCGAAGAGCTCGGGTGCCCAGAAGCTGCCACTGGTCCATGATGGCCACTCTTCGAAGATGTAGCCCATGGGTTCCCACGTCTGCAGGTCCTTGGAACGGAAACGGGGGTAGGCCTGTGCCTTGTTGCCTGAGGTGGCAGCAGCATAGTAGGTGTCGCCTACGCGGATGACGGAAGGGTCGGGCACGTCGGCATCGATGACGGGGTTTTTGGCAAAAAGGGTGCCTGTGCGGGTGTCGTCACCATATATAAACTCGTAGGCATGGGCGAGCGTGGTGGCCGACAATAGTAATGTGAATAGGAAAAGTCGTAAAAGTTTCATCAGTCTAAGGTTTTTATGTTTTGAAGAAGAAGAAAAAAGCCGCCCAAGGTTTATGGCCCTGGACGGCATTCTTATGAAAAAATTAAGAAATTGCCCTAAGGGGACAGTATCTTATTCGCCTTTGATTGCAGCAACACCGGGAAGAACCTTACCCTCGATGGCCTCGAGAAGAGCACCACCACCAGTTGAGATGTAAGATACCTGATCGGCCAGACCGAACTTGTTGACACAAGCTACAGAGTCACCACCACCAATCAGAGAGAAGGCACCGTTCTTGGTAGCCTCGGCAATAGCGTCGCCGATGGCACGTGAACCAGCGGTGAAAGCATCGCACTCGAATACACCGGCAGGACCGTTCCACAGAATGGTCTTAGCACCCTTGATAGCCTCGGCAAATGCCTTCTGGCTCTCGGGACCTGCATCAACGCCCTCGAAACCAGCGGGAACCTTGTTGGCAGGGCAGGTGATGATCTCTGCACCTTCCTTCACAGTCATGGTGCCGAAGTCGAGACCGTTGGTAGCGGTGCAGTCAGAACCGAGAACGAGCTCTACGCCGTTCTTCTTAGCCAGCTCCTCAACACCCAGAGCTACATCCAGCTTGTCGAGCTCTACGATAGAGTCACCGATCTCGCCGTTGTGAGCCTTTGCGAAAGTGTAGGTCATACCACCGCAGAGGATGAGCTTATCAACCTTACCGAGCAGGTTCTCGATGATACCAATCTTAGAAGATACCTTAGAACCACCCATGATGGCAACGAAAGGACGCTTGATGTTAGAGAGTACGGCGTCAACAGCCTGCACCTCTTTCTCCATCAGCAGACCCAGCATCTTGTTGTCAGCGTCGAAGTAGTCGGCGATAACAGCAGTAGAAGCGTGCTTACGGTGAGCTGTACCGAAGGCGTCCATTACGTAGCAGTCAGCGTAAGAAGCCAGAGTCTTAGCAAACTCCTTCTGGCTGGCCTTCATGGCCTTCTTAGCCTCGTCGTACTCAGGAGTACCTTTTTCTACACCTACGGGCTTACCCTCTTCCTCGGGATAGAAACGCAGGTTCTCCAGCAGCAGAGCCTCACCCATCTTCAGAGCCTTGGCAGCGTCGGCAGCCTTAGCGCAGTCGGGAGCGAAAGCAACGGGAACACCCAGAGCCTTCTCAACAGCCTCGCGGATCTGACCCAGAGACTTCTTGGCATCTACCTTACCTTTGGGCTTACCCATGTGGCTCATGATGATGGTAGCGCCACCATCGGCCAGAATCTTCTTCAGTGTGGGCAGGGCACCGCGGATACGGGTGTCGTCTGTGATCTTTCCATTCTCATCGAGGGGTACGTTGAAGTCTACACGTACGATTGCCTTCTTACCGGCAAAGTTGAATTCGTTGATTGTCATAATGTTTATAATTTAAAAATATTATGTGACTTTTTGGGCAACGGGATAGGCCCGTTTTCGTTAAAACGAGAGCAAAGTTACTAAGAATAGCTGACAAATTGTAGGGTAGAATGAATAATTTAATACTTTTTTGCTAATCTATTATATATAATGTAAAGCTGAGTTGGCAAAAGTATTCTCTTTCGTTTTATCGCATTCGTCCAATAATGCGCACCACGGAGCGCTTGGCCAGTTCGGAGGGATGACTGCCTGGCTGTCCTTCGGGTACGTCGATGCCACGTGCGGCATAGTACTGCTGCCAGTGGTCGAGTATGCGTCCTGTGGCGTCGTGAAACGACAGGGGGACGGGGCGGAAGATAAGTTGGTTGAGGCTGTCCACAAACGACAACTGTACAAGCTCAGAACAGTAAATCTCCTTGTTGTTGGGTAGGAACAGGTAGTCGTAGGGACGGCCCAGAAGACTCCGTGCGTTGTTCAATGAGCGTTGCAGGTCGAATGGAACTGTGATGCGTCCAATGAGGTAGTGGCCGTCGGCAGGTAGCGAATCAACAGAAGTGATGACCACGCCCCGATGGGTGGCCTCGATCAAACTGTCGGTACCAAGGGCGATGGCTACATGCTCGATAAGGTCGCCACGCACCTGCGTAATGGCGGTGGGGCTCTCTTTGACGTGGAAGAGTAGGTCGCCTGGCTGAAGCTGCTGGGCAGCAGCACCGATGCCGTAGAGCACCGATGCTGCCGTCAGCAGTAGAGTGTGTATCGTGTTCATAGTCTGTGAATTAGATGTTGAAACGATACTTAGCGCCAATGGTGAGCCATAGGCCCGGCTGGCGCACGTTGCCAAAGTCCACACAATGACTGCCAAAGAGATTGTTGGCCTCGGCATAGAGCGTATATGCCTCGGCCGTCCACGAGAGGCGCGTATCCACCACGTCATAGGTGTGGTAGGGTATTACAATACCTGCGTTGGTGGTATAGTTGCCGGCTCGTTTCTGCAGACGATATTTCACGTCGAGGCTCAAACGCTCTACGATGGGCATGTGTAACTGGCCCACTAGTTTGTGGCGTAGGTATTCAAGTGTGGATTGCGACTCAATTTGGTGCTGTCCCACCTTGTCTTCGTCTATGTAGCTGTAGGCTACCTGCAGCGTGGCACCAGGCAGGGGTAGTAGCCTATGCAGCTGCAACGTGGCCGAAGTCTCAAAGCCTAGCGTATTGACCTTCGTATAGTTGACACTACGCCACACAGGTTCGGCCTCGGTGGGGTCCAGAATCCAGTCGATCATCTGGCGACAGTGGTTGTGATAGATGCTGGCTTGCACCGTGAGCAGCGAGGAACTGTATTTCACTCCGCCCTCTACGGCCTGCAGCTCCTCGGGCTTCAGATATTTATCGGCCTTATGTCCGCCTACGCTATAGTATAGTTCTGTGAACGAAGGCATGCGTAGCGAGGCATTGTAGGAGGCATACAGTTTCCAGCCTTTGCCCAGTCGCAGGCTGGCATCGATGCCCGGATAAATGGTGAACGGCATCTCGTTCCAGGTGTTTTTCACAGCAATGAAACCAGCCGACAGCGTGAAGCGCTTCAGCAGCAGGTTGTGCTCCAGGTGGAACGAGAGGTTGGAGCGGTTCAGGCCGTACTTATAATCGCGGAAAGGTGCATTCAGTGGCTCGCCCAGATTGCCACTGACAATGTCTTCGTTGCGAAACTCACCGCCAAAGGCCGTGCGGCCTGCTGCCCAGTCGAAGTAGCAGTTGAGGTTGATGCCGAAAGCATCGGTGCGGTGATGGTTGAAAGGAACCAGGTCTTCCGATCCGCGAATCAATTCGAAGCGGTCGTAGCCGCGATTCCAGTAGATGGCAGGCTTCAGGTGCAGACGGCCCGATGTCTCGCCCTGAATAGCTGTGAAGAACTTCAGCGTCTGCTCATACTGCTCGTCGAAACGTCCACTGTAGAACGTGTTGGAACCGAAGCCTTTAGCGCTAAGGCCAGCGTGCCACTGTAGCTGCATCGCCTGGTCGGCGTAGCCTCCCTGATAGAACACCTTGCCGCCCGTGTAGTCGCTGTTCAGGTGGCCAGCAGCAGAGCGCTGGTAGCCATCACTGCGCGTATAGGTGGCAGAGAGGGAAGATGTGAGCTGGTCGGCGTGAGGTGTCAAGGCATAGCGGCCTGCTGCCGACAGGTAGCCAAATGACCCGCCCTCCAATCGCACCTGACCGTTGTAATCCCGTTCGAGGGACGCTTCTGGTGCCTGACTGGTGACGATGTTGATGGCGCCTACCAGCGACGAAGCGCCATAGACGCGGGCAGCAGGGCCTTCGAGCACCTCGATGCGCAGAATGTCGGCCACATCACAGGGCAAATCGAACGCATTGTGACCCGTCTGGGCGTCGCAGATGTTGATGCCATTCAGCAGAACGGCAATCTGCTCGTAGCTGCCGCCACGAATGCTGACATCGGTCTGAGCACCGATGGGGCCTCGCTGTCGAACATCGACGCCCACAGCCATCTTCAGTAAATCGTTAATACTTTGTACTGGCGCCGCCTGAATTTCCTCGCGGCTCAGTACAGTGACCATTCTTGCTGCCTGTCCAAGGGCAAGCGGAGCGCGTGAGCCAGTGACCTCGACATCTTCGAGCGTCGCCTCTTTGTCAACAGACTCGGTGTTGTCTGTCTTCTCAGTCTTGGTGCTCACCTCGTCGGTAGCGGCCGTAGCCGACTGAAGGGTGGCAGCGCTGAGAACGCCAATGACAACCACGCGTCCCAGACAGGCAAAGAGGGAGTAGCCCTTCCGCTGGAATTGGCGGAAGACGATGACCTCGCGCTTGTTAAAATTGGGTTTGTACATGATTGATTTTAAAAAATGAAATAAAAAAAAGTGGAACTTTAGTGTTCCAGTCTCGAATCTTCTATAAGTTTTGGACAAAGATCGTGGAGACCACATTTGTTGCAATGAGGTGAACGCGACGTACAAACGTAGCGTCCGTGGAGCAACAGCCAGTGGTGGGCTAATGGTATGTCACTCAGTGGAATATGTTTCGTGAGCTTTAGTTCTACTTTATAGGGCGTGTTGTCGCTTTTGCTGACCAATCCTAAGCGATGACTGACGCGATAGACATGGGTATCGACAGCCATCGTTGACTTGCCGAAAGCCACGGCCTGAATGACGTTGGCAGTCTTGCGGCCAACCCCAGGGAGGGCTGTCAGCTGGTTCATGTCCATCGGCACTTCGCCATCATGCTTCTCGACGAGCATGCGTGCCATTGCCGCCAAATGGCGTGCTTTGGCATTGGGGTAGCTGACACTGCGAATGTATTCGTAGATGTCGTCAGCATCAGCCTTGGCCATGGATTTAGCATCAGGATATTGGTGGAAAAGGGCGGGCGTTACCTGGTTGATGCGCTTATCGGTGCACTGAGCACTCAGGATGACAGCCACCAACAATTGAAAAATGCTGCCAAACTCCAGCTCAGTATTTACTTCAGGCATCTCTTTTCGGAAGTAATCAAGCACTTGTCTGTAACGCTCTTCTCGTTTCATGTGGGCAAAGGTACTAAAAAAAGGTTGAAAAGTTATAATTGTTACCGAATTTCTGTTTATTTTTCGTATTTTTGCAGCATAAAACCTAATTATTAGATATAATGCTGAAACAAATTGTAATGTCAATGGTCTGCATGACAGCGATAGGCTCACATGCAGCCAAAGTAAAGAGCCCTGTCTGGATGGATCCGCAGGTGAACCAAGTGAATCGCGAAGCACGACGTGCCGCATTCTTCGCCTTCGAGAGTACAGAGCTGGCAAGGCAGAATGATAAGTCGAAGTCTTCGCGCTATTTGTCGATGGAAGGCAAGTGGCGATTCAACTTTGTGAAAGACCATAACCAGGCCCCCAAGAATTTCTATTCGCTGCAGTATGACGACTCGGAGTGGGTGGATTTTCCCGTGCCAGGACTCTTTGAGCTGGAGGGTTATGGCGACAAGATTTACAAGAATACGGGCTACTCGTGGGCTACCACCTTCGAGAGTAATCCGCCCTATATCTCGGAGACCAACAACTATACGGGCTCTTATCGCCGTGAGTTCGTGCTGCCACAGGACTGGAACGGACAAGAGGTGTTCTTCCATGTAGGCTCGGCCACGAGCAACCTTTCGCTTTGGGTCAACGGCAAGTATGTGGGCTATAGTGAGGATGCCAAGGTGGCAGCTGAGTTTAACATCACCAAATATCTGAAAAAAGGCAAGAACCTGATAGCCATGCAGGTGATGCGCTGGTGTGATGGATCATATCTGGAGGATCAGGACTTTTGGCGCTTCACAGGTATAGCCCGCGAGGTGTATCTCTATGCACGTCCTAAGGTGCATATCAAGAATCTCGTGGTGAATGGCGACTGGGACAGTGAGAAGAAGTTGGGCGCCATTGACTATACGATCGATGTGGCCAACCCATCGGGTGTCAACCTGGAGGTGATGCTGCAGAAGCCTAATGGCGAAACCATCTTCAAGCACGATGGACATAAATGGCCCTATTATCAGCACGAGAACTTCATCCTGAACTATAACGATGTGGAGCCGTGGTCGGCAGAGACACCACGCCTGTATGATTTCTGTGTGACTCTGAAGAAGGATGGAAAGGTGCTGGAGGTGGTGAAGCAGCGCATCGGTTTCCGCCGTATTGAGATTAAGGGAGGACAATTGCTGGTGAACGGACAGCCCATCCTGATTAAGGGCGCTGATCGTCATGAGCTAGATCCTGATGGCGGCTATATCGTGAGTGTGGATAGGATGATAGAGGATATCAAGATCATGAAGCAGCTGAACATCAATGCTGTGCGTACTTGTCACTATCCTGATGATCCTCGCTGGTATGACCTCTGTGATGAGTACGGTATCTACCTGACTGCTGAGTCTAATCTGGAGAGTCATGGCATGGGCTATGGCGATAAGACACTGGCCAAGAACCCTGACTTTGCCAAGGCTCACATAGAGCGTCAGGAGGGCAATGTGTGCTCGTTTATCAATCACCCTTCTGTCATCGTCTGGTCACTGGGCAACGAGGCTGGCTATGGTCCTAACTTCGAGAAGGCCTACGACTGGGTGAAGGCGCAGGACAAGACACGTCCCTGTCAGTATGAGCAGGCACGCCAGAATGGCAAGACGGATATCTTCTGTCCGATGTACTACGACTATGATGGATGTGAGAAGTATGCCCAGGGCGACAATCCTCGTCCACTGATTCAGTGTGAGTATGCACATGCCATGGGCAACTCGATGGGTGGTTTCAAAGAGTATTGGGACCTGATTCGTAAATATGCCAAGTATCAGGGTGGCTATATCTGGGACTTCGTGGATCAGGGTATGCGCGACAAGAGCCCTGTCACGGGTCGTGAGATATTCACTTATGGTGGTGACTATGGTAAGTATCCTGCATCCGACTATAATTTTAACTGTAATGGTATCATTGCTCCCGATCGCCGACTGAATCCACATGCCTATGAGGTGGGATATTACTATCAGAACGTGTGGGTGAAGGATGTGGACCTGAAGAACGGTAAGTTTGAGGTTTACAACGAGAACTTCTTCAAGACGCTCGACGACTTGGACCTCGTCTGCTTGTTGTTGCCTGATGGTGAGACTAACAATGCCTACCTCGTGACTCAGTTCCCTGACTTCAAGAACATTGATCCTCAGGAGCGCAAGGTTATTGAATCAGCCCAACTGAAAGAGGCGATTGCAGAATTTACCAAGAAGTATCCTAACCGTGAGCTGACTGCCAACTTCTACTTCCGTGCACGTCGTTCTCAGCCTCTCATCAAGCAGGGACAGGTGATGGCAAAGCAGCAGTTCATTGTGAGCGGCTATCAGTATCCTGATCTTTCGGCCGAGTCAAAGAAAGCAGCTGTAGATAAGGAGGAAACCAATAGTTACGTGAAGCTATCGGCCAATGGTACCGACCTCTACGTAGGCAAGTGGTCTGGCTGGATTGACTATCTGACTGTAGATGGCAAAGAGATGTTGCAGTTCCGCGAGAGTGTGACACCTGAGTTCTGGCGCGCGCCAACAGATAATGACTATGGTGCAGGTTTGCAGCGCAACTTCCGCACTTGGCAGCATCCCGACATGAAACTGCAGGACGTTCGTGTTGACGAGAATACTGTAGTGGCTACCTTCGATATGAAGGACCAGCACGCTAAGCTCACCATGACCTATACACTGACCGCAGAGGGCGAGGTCGTTGTTCGCGAACAGCTCTCTACGGAGAAAGACGCTAAGGTATCAGAGCTGTTCCGCTTCGGTATGCAGTTGCAAATGCCTCAGCAATACGCTCAGGTGATGTATTATGGTCGTGGTCCGGTAGAGAACTATATTGACCGTAATTCTTCAGAGTTTATCGGTATGTATTTGAACGACGTTCAGGACGAATATTTCGAGTATGTGCGTCCTCAGGAGAGTGGCAACCACACCGATGTGCGCTGGTTCCAGGTGCTCAACAAAGAGGGCAGGGGACTCTGTTTCTACTCAAATGCTCCGATGGAGGCCTCGGCTCTGCCTTATACCACAGGCCAGTTGGATGACGGTGAGCAGAAGGATAAGGCATGGGGACGCCACAGTGGTGATCTCGTGCCATCGGGTATGACGTCTGTTCATATTCAGCAGCGTCAGCTCGGCATGGGATGTGTCAACTCATGGGGCGCTTGGCCTCGCAGCGAGTATCGTCTGCCTTACAAGGACTATGACTTTACCTTCGCTATTAAGCCCATCAAGAAATAATGTTGAATACAAGATTCGTAATGATAGCGGTACTCATGGTGCCGCTATCACTTTTTTCTCAGAGATTCCAGAAGTTTCCACGCGAGATACCGGCAGGAAACTATAGTGGCATTTGTGCTTTCGGCGACGACTGTTATGCTGTGGTTAGTGATAAGGCTGATGAGGACGGCTTCTTTGTTTTCAAGATGCAGATAGACACGCTTCGTGGCAAGATTCGTAAAGTGGAGAATCGGGGCTTCAGAAAGAGCGGATTGCCTAATCGTGATATGGAGGGCGTTTGCTATTGCCCGTCGTCAAACTCTTTGTTTATCTCTGGCGAACGCGATAATGAGGTCTATGAGTATACGTTAGACGGACAGCGTACAGGACGGCGCTTGGCATTGCCAGAGGTGTTTCGTAGAGCTGATAGCAACTATGGTCTTGAGGCGCTGACATACGACCGAGTCAGACATTTGTTTTTCACCACTACAGAACATCCGTTGAAGGGCGATAGCGTGTTGCGCATACAGAGTTTTGCAGACAATCTTCTGCCAGCCAAACAGTATTTCTATCGGCCAGACGATCCCCAGGGAAAGGTTTACCTTCATGGCGTTTCTGAATTGTGCGCCCTGAGCGATGGCCGCTTGCTGGTGGTAGAGCGCCAGGTGTACGTCCCTCGGCTGAAGATTGGAGCGAAGTCTATAGTGCGTGTTTATGCTGTATATCCAGGTGATTCTGCCTGTCTTGAAAAGCATCTGGTAAAAGAGATCCGTACACGCCTGACTCTGACAAAGCGCAAATTTGCCAATGTCGAAGGCATGTGTGAGATTGCTTCAGGTCTATGGATGATGGTGGCAGATTCTCAAGATCAGTATAAAGGTGTTCTTCGCGACTGGTTCCTGCTGATGAAGGAATAAAAAAATAAGCCGCTAACTTTGAAAGTTAACGGCTTTCTTTTTGCTTTTGTCGAGGTGACAGGACTCGAACCTGCGACAGCCTGGTCCCAAACCAGGAACGCTACCAACTGCGCTACACCTCGTTTTTGCGGGTGCAAAGGTACACAATTTTTGTGACCCTTGCAAATTTTTCCGCAATTATTTTATGATTCCTTGCTCAACAAAGATCTTTTTCAGTGCTACAACCGAACGTTCCACCTGTTCTTCGGTATGTGTAGCCATCAGAGCATAGCGTACGAGCGTGTCTTGAGGTGCACATGCAGGAGGAATAACAGGGTTGATGAATACGCCAGCATTAAAGGCAAGTGCTGTCACAAGGAATGTCTTGTCAACATCACGCACGTAGAGTGGGATGATGGGGCTCTCGGTATCGCCAATCTCGAAACCTTCCTCGCGGAAACGCTTCAGGGCGTAGCGAGTCACTTTCCACAACTTCTCAATACGCTCGGGTTCATTCTGGATGATGTGCAGGGCTTCCATTGCGGCAGCTGTAGCAGCAGGTGTGTTAGAGGCTGAGAAGATATAGGTGCGGCAGGTGTGGCGCAACCAGTTGATAGTGTCAGCATCGGCAGTGATGAAACCACCAATAGAGGCGAGCGACTTAGAGAAGGTACCCATGATGAGGTCAACCTCGTCGGTCAGTCCGAAGTGGTCGCAAACGCCACGACCCTGACGTCCGAATACGCCTACGCCGTGTGCCTCGTCAACCATGATTGAGCAGTTGTACTTGTGCTTCAGCTTAACAATCTCTGGCAGTTTGCAGAGGTCGCCCTCCATAGAGAATACACCATCAACAACGATGAGCTTAATAGCTTCCTGAGGTAGCTTCTGGAGTACGCGCTCCAGGTCTTCCATATCATTGTGCTTGTAGTGCAGCTGCTTGGCAAAAGCCAAACGGCGTCCGTCAACGATAGAGGCGTGGTCACGATCGTCACAAATCACAAAGTCGTCTTTGCTCAGAAGGGCAGGGATGACACCCTGGTTTACGCTGAATCCGGTAGAGAAGCACAGACAGTCGTCCTTGCCAATGAACTTGGCAATCTCTTTCTCCAACTGGATATGGATATCAAGTGTACCATTGAGGAAACGACTTCCAGCACAACCTGTACCATATTTCTCCAAAGCTTCCTTAGCTTTGTCTATAATGCGCTGGTCACCTGTAAGACCTGTGTAGGCATTAGAACCAAACATCAGAACTTTGTGGCCTCCCATCTCAACCTCAGTTCCCTGTTTGCCAGTGATGGCACGGAAATAAGGATAGATTCCTTTTGCCATTGCCTCCTGAGGTATGCGATACGATTTGTATCTTTCTTGTAATTGTCCCATATTCTTGTTTATAGGTATTTGCTTTTTACAGGCTGCAAAGTTACACAAAATTCTGTAAAACGTGCTATTTTTTCTCAATAAAAGTGCTTTTTCATGTATTTTATCATCTTTTCTCCTTTTATTCTCTCTTATTTTTGTAATTTTGCAAACATGCAAGATAAGAAACAACAGATAGTTTTCATCGTAAATCCAATTTCCGGTACGCGTTCGAAAGAGGGACTTGAGGAACTGATTGCCTCTGTGATTGATGCTGACAGGTACGACTGGAAGCTGGTGAAGACGGAGCGTGCGGGGCATGCTTCCGAGATAGCCAGTGAGTGTGCCGACAGGGGTGTCGATATATGTGTGGCTGTAGGTGGCGATGGTACAGTGAACGAGGTGGCCAGCGCCCTGACAGAGAAAAGCACTGCGTTGGGCATTATTCCTTGTGGTTCAGGCAACGGACTGGCTCGGCATATGCGTATTCCGATGAATATGAAAGGGGCATTAGAGATTATCAATCAGGGACATATCGAGGCCTTCGACTATGGAAAGGTGGGCGGACATCCGTTCTTTTGTACCTGTGGCATGGGCTTTGATGCTTTCATCTCGTTGAAGTTTGCTGAGGCTGGCAAACGCGGGCTGACAACCTACGTTGAGAATGTGCTGAAAGAGGGCTTGAAATACCAACCAGACGTCTATACCGTGACAGACGAATCTAGCACACATAGCTATGAGGCTTTTTTGATCGCATGTGCCAACGCAGCCCAATATGGCAACAATGCCTATATAGCTCCAGGCGCCTCGATGCAGGATGGACTTCTGGATGTGATTATCATGGAGCCGTTCAGCATGTTGGAGGCACCAGGTATCGCACTTGATATGTTTGCAAAGACGCTTCCAAACAATTCTCGCATCAAGACCTTCCAAGCCCGAAAGATTCATATCCATCGTCAGAAGGAGGGAGCCGTCCACTACGATGGCGACCCCACCATCATGGGAACAGACATCGATGTGGAGATTGTTTCTCGTGGGCTTCGAGCTGTGGTGAACCCAGCGTGCATAGAGGATGCCTCGCATCCTACCAGAATGATGAATGCCATCAGTGCTTTCTTCCATAAAATCATATAATAATTATTAAAAGGTACGCGAACTATATTATTTATATGCAAACAGCTTTGGTTTTTATCATCTTGATTGCTGCTTTGGCGTATGCTTCATGGCGCATCTATCAGGTGTTTCTAGAACGCAATAATCCCTGTTATGGATGCCCTGGATGCGACCTGAAGAACAAAATTGATAGAAAACAAGCCTGCGACAAGAAAAAAGTGGCAGAAAAATTTGGCAATCCAAAAAATATATAGTACCTTTGCACTCGCAAAAAAGCAATGGTGCCTTGGATGAGTGGCTTAGTCAACGGTCTGCAAAACCGTCTACGGCGGTTCGAATCCGCCAGGCACCTCGCAGTAAAACTCCGAAACTCCGATAAACAAAGGGCTTCGGAGTTTTTGTTTTCCCAGCAATCAAAAGAATGTAGCGCAAATGACGCGCCATAAAAAAGCAGGACTAAAAAGATAAGTCCTGCTTTGTTGTTACATCGAAAACGTACTTTTATCTATAATCGATTGATTTCCGCCTGAAGATTGTTCAGGAAGCGACAGGCGTGCAAGCCGTCCATCTGTGCGTGGTGGAACTGAAAACTGATGGGCAGCGTGGTCTTGAACAGACTTCTGCGATACCTTCCCCAAACTGCAAAGGGATTATTCAGCGTACCAGAGTATTGGTTTACAATGACGTCGAGTTCGGTTTGTGGCAATGCCGAAGTGCCTATTACCATGTAGCCATCTAGCGACAGTATTTCGCACTTATCTATAGCAAGTGCAGTGAGACGTTGGTAGTCGGCATCAAACGTCCGAATGTTATCGGAGTAGGGGATGTCACACATGCTGATGCCGCCTTTTTTGTCTATCACTATCACGTTAATAGCTAACTTGTCGTATCGGTACATCTTGCCGTCTTCTGGCAAAAGGTAGAACTCATCTACCGTGCTGGCAGCCTTACCAATGCACCAACACAGCAACGTGTTAAACTTGATGCCCATGCGTTTGCTTGCCTTGCGCAGTTTTCCCACGTTGAAAGTCTTAACGACGGTCACCATTGGCTGCGTTGATGATATCCACCAGTTGAATGCGTTGCGCCTGCTTGTCTCGTTTGGATTTATTTCCGTTTTCATCTGCGTTTTGTTAATTACTCAAAGCATGCAATGAGTATTACATGCTCTCCTTCAGAATCTCCGTGATGTCGCCCTTCGTCAGATTCAGGTAACCTGCGGGATAGACCACGGTAGTCTCGGTGATGCCAGGAATCATTTCGGCAGTGGCACCCAGTTCACTGATGGTCAGCGGCAGACCAATCTCCAGCATCCATGCCTTCAGGGCCTGCAGACCTGCTTCGGCAATCTGCTCGTCGGTCATTCCTTCGCCACTGATATTCCATACGTTCTTGGCGAAACGCACAAACTTAGGCAGTCCGTTCTGCATGGCGCGACGATAGTAGGCCATCGATACAGAAGCCAGTGCATAGCCGTGAGGGGCGTGCGTCCAGGCACCCACGCTGTGACCAATCATGTGTACCATCCAGTCTTCCTTCTTGCCCAGTCCGATGAGGGTGTTCAGTGCCCATGTGGCTGTCCACATGATGTTAGAGCGTGCCTCGTAGTCCTGTGGGTTCTTGACAGCGATGCGGCTGCTCTGTATCAGTGAGCGCATCAGTCCCTCAGAGAGGTAGTCGCTGGTGTTGTCGTCGAAGTCAGAGAAGTATTGCTCCATGATGTGGTTCATGATGTCGTAGATGCCAGCCTTCATCTGGTTCTCGGGCACAGTCATGGTGAACTTAGGATTGAGAATAGAGAACTTAGGCATCAGTCGGCTGTCGAACACGTGGCCCACCTTGAATGTGTGCTCAGCATCAGTAATCACCGTGCCGGCATTCATCTCCGAACCAGTGCCAGCCATCGTAAGGATGCAGCCCACGGGCAGCAGTCGCTGATCCTTAGCAGGGTTCTGCTGCTTCAGCCAGAACTGGTCCCAATAGTCGCCCTCGTAATAGACAGATGCTGCCACTGCTTTCGAATAGTCGCACACGCTGCCACCGCCCAGAGCGATAATCAGGTCCACCTCATTCTCGCGGGCAATAATCACGCCCTCATGCAGTTTCTCCAATGTGGGATTGGTCATCACACCGGGGTTCTCAATGATGGTCTTGCCAGCTTCTTTCAGTATAGCCACCACCTGATCGTAGATACCATTGCGCTTCACGCTACCGCTGCCATAGTTCAGCAGCACCACGGGGCCATATCCTTTCAGTTCGTCCTTGAGGAAGTTCAGGGATTCATCACCAAAATAAAGTTTGGTGGGGTTGTAATAAGAAAAATTTCCAAGCATATTTTAAAATCTTTTTTTTAGTAATTAATTCTATTTCAGTTGTTTGCCATCGGCAAAAGCCTTGCCAACGGTCTCACCCAGTTGGATGTAGGTGTGATGAACGGGGTCGAGGGTGATCAGTCCCATCTTTGCAACATCGGGCTTGCCGTCTTCAGCCAGATACTTCTCGTCGCAGAGGATGTTCACGATTTCTGCAATGAGGTAGCAGCCCGTCTCGCTCTCGTCAATCTTCTGCTTCACGCGGCATTCCAGTGTCATCGGAAACTCTTTGAAAATAGGTGCGTTGATGTTGGGCGCCTTCTCGATGGTCCATCCCGTTCTTTCCATCTTGTCGGGTGTGTTCCTGCCGCTCACGATGCCTACATAGTCGGAGGCTATCATCGTCTCAGCAGTAGCAAAAGTCACGGTGAACTCGGGATTCTTGGCCAGATTATCTGTCGTCTGATGTGAACCAAGCGAGATGATGATTTCCTTCATATCCCATTGGCCGCCCCATGCCGCATTCATGGCATTGGGCTTGCCTTCTTGATCATACGTTCCGATAACCATTACAGGCTGTGGCAGTAGCCAAGCATTTGATTTAAAGCTCTTCATAGTCTTTTTTGTATTATACCATTAATTGTTCATCTTAGAACACTTGTGTTATCGTAGCTTTTGTATTGCAGCTTTGTTTTTATCCTTTTCGCCAACAAATTTAAGTAATTTCTTTCAATAATTGTTTGTTTAGGTTCAAATTTCAACAAAAAAATGGATTTTTGAACAATTCATAACAATAGGCAAAGAAAGATGTCTTGAATTAGCAGCTGATAGTTTTACTTTCTCAGGCTAATAGTTAAGCTTCTCTATTGGGAAACCTTAGCTGTTAAATCGGGTCTAGGGGCTGGAGAATGTCATTCCAGGGGCTGGATCGGTCGGATCCAGGGGCTGTATCAGCTCGTTCTAGGGGCTAGATGCTTCGGCTCCAGGGGCTAGATCCGACCCAAAAGCGTTAGTATTGCAAGTCAATAGTGGCACTTTTACTTTTTAATAGTGCCACTATAAGGGCCTAAAAGTGGCTGAAATGATGCTTGACATGCTTTATGTCATTTCATCAGCATTTTCTCAATCAATGGAACATACCAGGTGCGTACTTCCTCGGCTGTTGGGGTGTGAGCACCTGGGAAATGGAATGAGTGGTTGTAATGCTCCAGAAACATCGGTTCGAAGTGAGCCAGCGTGTCTTGCTCTCCAAATAAGCCCCATACTTTGTCCTTATAATAGGGATTGCAATAGCTGAACTGAACATTTTCCAATTCAGAAAACTCCTGTATCAACGCTTCATCGATGACAAACTGCTGATTGCCGTCCTTGCGTGGTGACTTGTATTCATGCTTTCCGATGCGTTCCTTCAGAAATGCTGTCATCTGGAAATGTGGGTTGCCAAGTAGGGCAGGGATGTCAACGATGGGAGCCAGCATCTGGGCATAGAAAGAGCCGCAGCTATTACCCACCAGCAGGTCGGGATGTTCCCTGTCACAGATGTCTCGGATTTCCTCCAGTGCCATCTGTGGATGTATTGGCAAATCGGGAGTGAGCACCTCTGCACGTCCTTCGAATGCCTCTCTCAGCGCCACAGCAGGCACGCATTGACCGCTGGCAAAGAATCCGTGCAGGAATAATATCTTTTTCATTGACAGTTTATTTCTTTATTCAAACTTTTGCTGTCCGTTTTATGATTGATTTTCTGGTGTTCTCAAGCAATAGGGCAACTTGCCATGTTTGCGATGATGAGCAACACATGCGCAGCATTTTCCGTGCCGAACACATTGCTTGGGACATGGACATTCGAAATAGTTGGTCTCGCCAACTGTTGATGATCTGTGTGGACAATTCATAGTCTTCTAATTATTGTTTTTGCAAAGATACAGATAATACAGCATTCTGCAATAACTTTTTAGGCAGATTTAAGTGTATTTATGTAATAGTTGGCATTAGGCGAAGACGCCACAACAAAATCTTCATCGTGAAGAATGAAGAGATTTACACCTTGATAGGCTCGAAAGATAATTCAAATATTTATGAAAGTAGCTGTATTGTTGAGATTTAATAATATTGTAATACAAATCCTATTTTATCTCGGAAATAATCTGTAACTTTGTGCCTAGAAATACAGAAGAATCATGAAGATACTTGTTGTGGATGATGAGCAGGATATCTGTGAGATACTGCAATATAACCTTGAGAACGAAGGTTTTGAGGTAGTTACTGCCTATTCAGCAGAGGAGGCACTAGAACTGTCTCTACAAGATTTTACGCTTATTCTGCTGGATGTTATGATGGGAGAAATGTCTGGGTTCCAGATGGCACGCAGACTCAAGAACAATCCAGCTACAGCACAGATTCCCATTATCTTCATTACGGCACTCGATAGTGAGGATAATTTGGTAAAAGGACTAAATATCGGTGCAGACGACTATATTGCTAAGCCATTGGGTATGAAGGAAGTGAAGGCCAGGGTTAAAGCTGTACTCAGACGTACTCAATCGCAACAAAATGGTCCGACTGCTGTAGATAATCATATTGCCTACGAAGGAATTATGGTTGATCTGAATGCCAAGAGTGTCGTATGCGACGGAAAGGAATTGGAATTCACCAAACTGGAATTTGAATTATTATCTTTTTTTCTCCAGCATCCCAACACGGTGTTTTCTAGGGAAGACTTATTAAAGTATTGTTGGCCAAATGATGTGCTGGTGGGAGATCGTACGGTGGACGTGAACATCACCAGATTACGTAAAAAGATAGGCCATTATGGTAAACAGATAAAAACACGTGTGGGCTATGGCTACTGCTTCGAAAAGTAAATCCTTTCAGCGTAATCTGCTGCTGAGCATCGGCGGCGTGTTCCTGCTCTTTGCTACATGTTTCAGCGTATATCAGTATAAGCGTGAAAAGGAGTATAAGATTGATATTCTTCATTCACGACTGCAGATGTACAACTATGAGATGGTGCAGACTGTCGGTAAGGATAGTATGAGCTGTAGCCGACGTTTTCGCGATTATGTCGTGCATCATCAGATGGAGGGACTGCGAGTGTCTGTGATAGACAAGGCAGGACGGGTCATCTTTGATAGCTATGATACTGATGTGGAAGCATTGGGAAACCATCTGCAGCGAACAGAGATCCAGCAGGCTTTGCAAGAGGGTAGTGGTTATGATATCAAGCGAATGTCACAGTCAACCCACGAGACCTACTTCTATTCAGCCACTCGTTTTGGCGATGTGATTGTGCGTGCTGCCGTACCATATTCAGCAGAGCTGACTCGTTCGTTGCAGGCAGACAATACCTTTATTTATTATTCAGGCGTTCTCACCCTATTGTTGGGCATTGTTCTCTACTATATCACTCATCGTATCAGCCGACACATTGGTTACCTGCGTGAATTTGCCGTGAAGGCTGAAGAAGGTGAAAAACTTGACCACGAACTGGAACGTCGGCTGCCAGATGATGAATTGGGTGATATCAGTCACACGATCATCATGTTGTATTGGAAACTACGTCATTCTGAAGAAGAGAAAGTGCGTATCAAGCGACAACTTACTCAGAATGCCGCTCATGAGTTGAAGACACCTGCCGCCAGCATACATGGCTACTTGGAGAGCATCTTGGATAATCGCGATATGCCTGAAGATAAGAAGAAACACTTCCTGGAACGCTGTTATGCCCAAAGTGAACGCATGAACAAACTACTGCTAGACATGAGTGCGCTCACCAAACTGGATGAGATAGACGACAACCGCTCTGAGGCACGACAGAATTATCGCCCTGTGGATGTGTTGCAGATCATACAGAGTGTGCTGGATGATACGGCCCTGCAACTTCAGGAAAAGGGCATCGCTCCATCACTCCAACTTCCTCAGCATATAGAAGTGCTGGGCGATCAGAGTCTGATATACAGCATATTCCGCAACCTGATAGACAATGCAATTGCATATGCCACAGGTGCATCGTTCCTGAAGATTACTTGTACTGAGGCGGAAAATGAAGGTCGCCACTTCTACGAATTTAATGTAAGCGACAATGGCCAAGGCGTGGAGGCGCAGCATCGTGAGCACCTGTTTGAGCGTTTCTACCGCGTGGATAAGGGACGCTCGCGCAAATTGGGTGGCACAGGTCTGGGACTTGCCATCGTAAAAAATGCAGTTGCTGCCCATGGTGGACAAGCAACTGCACTTGCTACTCCTGGCGGTGGACTCACCATCAGGTTTACCCTTGCACGTTTCTAATCATTCAGAATGATAACCGACTACGGATTACCCTTGTCCGTTGATAGGACCGTCACCAAAGTCGTTGTTTAGGCCCTTGCCGGCCTGCACGACGTTCATCACGTAGTCACCAAGTTTCTCGCACTCAGAGATGAAATCGACGTAGAACACACCGAGCTGATAATCGTAAAGACCAGCATTCACATCATGCAGATTTTGGTTCTTTAGCTGTGTTCGGTAATTGTTGATCTCGTGTTCGATGTTAAGCGAAACTTTTATACCATTCTTTGTGGTGGGTCGGTCTATGCGTTTAAGCATCTCGTTTAGAGCCGAATCGACCAGTTGCATCATCGTCATCATGTGCTGCATCTGATCGGCAGTAAACTCCTCCTGGCAATGCATACGATGACGATTCAGGGTACGACCGAGGTTATAAACCGAGTCGCCGATAGACTCTAACTCCGAGATTTGGCGGAGCATCTTCTGTATCTGAGCTTTCGAGGCATCCGACAAGCGGCCTTCGCTCACCTTATTCAGATAGCTGGCAATCTCCATCTCCATCGAGTCGGTGATGTTCTCGTATTTCTCGATACGAGCAAAGAGCTTATTAAATTCCATCTCGTCTTTCGTTTCAAGAAGCGTGGGCACGAAACCCGCCATACGCTGGCAGCGCTCAGCAAAACTACGAATCTCCTTCTGAGCCTCCATGATGCTGAGCTCGGCTGTAGAAAGTAGACCGCCACTGATGAAGCGCAAGCGATAGTCTTCGTCCTGAGCCTTCATAGGCAGCACACGGCACACAAACATCTCTATCTGCTTTACAAAACCAATGAGCAACAGCGTGTTGATGATGTTGAAGGCGGTGTGAAAGGCTGATAGCTTAAAGAGATCGTTGCCACCACCCATACAGTTTTCTACTACCCAACTAACGGCATCACAAGCGGGATAGAACACAATGAGGAACGCTACCACACCAAACACGTTGAAGAACATGTGGGCTAGGGCGGCACGACGAGCTTGTGTGTTGGCTGTCAGTGAAGCCATAAACGCCGTGATAGTGGTACCTATATTCTGTCCCATAGCCAGCGCAGCTGCTTGTTCGAAGCCAAAACCAGGGATGTTCATGCCGAAGAGCATCAGGGTGATAGCCATTGTGGCAGCTGAAGCCTGCACAATCATCGTTACCAGTGCACCAACGATGACAAAGAGGATAATCGTGAAGAACGAGTCTTGTGGTACGTGGGCCAGCATACCTGCCACCATATCGCCAATGTTCATCGCTGTGGCAGCCTCTTGCAGAAAAGAGAGTCCCATGAAGAGGAACGAGAAGCCAAAGATAAACTCACCGATGCTTTTGCGGTTACCCTTGCCACTGAATATCAATGGCATACCGATAGCCAACAAGGGGATAGCAAAGGCAGCGATGTTCACCTTAAAGCCAACAGCTGATATAATCCATGCTGTAACTGTTGTTCCGATGTTTGCACCCATGATGACGCCAATAGACTGCGCAAGCGTCATCAACCCTGCATTCACAAAACTTACAACCATCACGGTTGTGGCACTCGATGACTGGATGAGTGCCGTAATAAGAATACCTGTTAGAACACCCATCACACGATTCTTTGTCATCGCAGCCAAAATACTGCGCAGGCGATCGCCTGCAAACTTCTCCAGACCCTCCGACATTGTCTTCATTCCGAAGAGGAACAATGCTAGCGAGCCCACAAGCGAGAAAATGTTGATAATCAATTCCATTTTTTTATAATTTTGCTGCAAAGATATTACAATCTTATTACGCTGTTGTTACGTCCATATTACAATTCTGTTACAAACGGTATTCTGCAAACGCTATTGAAAAGGTTAAAATAGGGCAGGGGAATGAATGCCCCTTGAAGATTGAGATACACATGAGGGCAGAGGTAGGCTTCTTCCAAGTCGAAGAAGTCCTGATTCCCAAGATACAGTCAAGTCCTGCCAAGAGCCTGTTGGAGTTGTATGCAGGAGTTGAGGGAGAAGAAATGAAGCGGTATATGTAATGTTATAATGCAGTTTCACGGTTATTGCAATCTCATGACATTGTGAGGTTGCAATAATTCTTTATTACCCTTGCAACACGTCTGTAACATCCTATCTGTACTTTTGCAGCGTCATTTGGAAAGGCAAACCAAAACTTCCTTATGATGAGTAATGAAAAAAAAGAAAAAATGTACATTGTTTGTATTATTCTGCCTATGTGTAGTGAAGGTGGGTGCACAAGAGCTTACTTTAGAGGAGCGTCTCACTCAGATTGAACAAGAACTACAACGGCAAACGGAGAAACAAAAATTCATGCCACAGATACATGGCATACTCCGAGGTAAGTATGAATATGAGTATGAGCTGGATCTTAACGCCAGTCGTTTTGAGGTGCGCAATGCTCGATTATCGGTTGATGGCAATATGCCGTTAAAAAGCAGTTACAAACTCGAGGTGGATCTTTGTGATGAATCTGCCATCAAGATGAAGGATGCGTGGGTACGTGTGAATCCAATCAGCACCTTTCGCATCACACTTGGTCAGCAACGAATGCCTTTCTCCATCGATGCTCATCGAAATCCGTCGGCACAATTCTTTGCGAATCGCTCATTCATTGCCAAACAGGTAGGAGATATGCGTGATGTGGGAGCTGCTGTTGGCTACGATATTATAAGTATGGAAAATCGCAAGATACTCTCAGTTGATGCTGGTATTTACAATGGTTCCAACCTTGACAATCAGAAAACAGCTTGGTTTACATCTCCCGCATACTCTGCTCGTATTCAATATTTTCCAGTCAGAGGCTTGGCACTCATTCCAAGTGTTCAGCACCAGCTCATTGCTAGTCGCAATGCATCCTATACGTCTATTGACTTTGGTGCATACTACGAATACTTAGGCTTCCATTTGGAAGCAGAATATCTACATAAGTTCTATGCTAAAGATGCCTTTGACGATTGTAACGCCATAGATGCGATGGCTATTTACAAGATACCAGTTAAGAAAGGTTATCTGGGTGGTGTTAGCTATCTTCTCCGTTACGATTACATGGACAATCATAGTGATGGAAAGAAGGGATTTGATGAGGGTACCACTCGACTTTTGCAATCTGATGCTCAGCGTCATCGACTCACAGCAGGAGTCACCTTTCATGTAGCCAATAAGTACTTTCCCACCGACATCCGTCTCAACTACGAGAATTATTGGTATCCTAATGGAGGTACCCCCAAGGAGAGCGAGCAGGACAAACTCGTAGCCGAACTGATGATTAGATTTTAATGAACACTATAAGAAAAAAATATGAGCATATTTAATCTGTTTACAAAGTGCAAAGATTCTGCCCTTCCCGGCCAGGGACAATGCATTATTATTGATGCTGACGAGATGGAAGAGTCTCGTTCCATCTCCTTTTATGAAGAAGACGAGGATTGTGACGATGACGATGATGATGACGACGATTAAGAAATTGAAAATAAAATGGAAAACAAAATTAAAAGTATAATAATAGCAACTCTCCTCCTCATTATGCCTTCCATCAGTTTTGCCGGTATAGTGAAAGGCAAAATTATAGAGCAAGGAACCAACGAACCACTTACTGGGGCAACTATCGTAGCGAATGACGGACAAGGAACTTCCGCTGACATTGATGGAAACTACTCGTTGAAATTAAAGAATGGTACCTATACGTTGACTGTGCGATTCATTGGTTTCAAGACCATGATAAAAGAAAATGTTAAGGTGACAGGAGATGAATTGATAATAGATTTCGTGCTTGAGCCAGACAATACCACGCTTGGCGAGGTAACGGTCAGCTCAACACTGCGCCACAACACCGATGCATCCACCACTCGCGAGCAGAAAGAGGCACACGTCACAATGACGGGCGTGAGCGAGCAGCACATCAAACGGACACAGGACAAGGATGCAGGTGAGGTGATACGACGCATACCTGGCGTGAGCATCATCGATGAGAAGTTCGTAATGGTGCGAGGGCTCTCACAACGATATAATAATGTGTGGCTGAATGGTGCCGCTGTACCTTCGAGCGAAGCCGACCAACGCGCATTCTCGTTCGATATTATCCCATCATCACAACTTGACAATATGATGGTGGTTAAGTCGTCTGCACCTGAATATCCGGCTGACTTCTCGGGAGGCTTCATTCTGGTCAATACGAAAGATGTACCGAGCGAGAACAAGACGGAAATCTCGTTAGGGACATCGTGGAATACTTCATCTCATTTCCGTACATTCCTCTCTGCCAAGGAAAACGACTGGCATACACAATCATCTTCTCCAGTCGGGGACATCAGTGCTTCGGCAAGCACAGCACAACGATGGCGTACAGACAAAGGACAGACATGGGCACTCGTGACCAGCGTCAATTTCACACAGCAATACCGCACACTATACGACATGGAAAACAATCTCTTTGGTGCTTACGATGTGACACACAATCGCTCCAACTACCTGCGCCAAATGATTGACCAGCAGTTCAACCTTAACCGCCGACTTGGTGCCTTGCTCAACCTTACCTACCTCTCCGCCTCAGGGCGCAACCGATTCGAATTGAAACAGATTCTCAATCACTTGGGTAAGGATCGTTACACGGATCGTGATGGCTTTGATGCGCAGGGCGACCATGTGCGTCAGGCAGAGTATTACCGCCAGCGAAGACTCACCTATAATGTTCAGTTGGACGGCAAACATACACCATCAGAAGCAGACAAACTTGATTGGAGTCTTGGCTATGCGTACGCCAATCGCCATCTGCCCAACCGTAGGCGATACAGCATGATGGAAGAAGAAGGCCGTTTCATGATAGACAACCTGAACGACTTTAATCGGGAAACGTCCCAACTGGATGAGCACATTTTTTCGGCGGCTGCCAACTGGAAGCACGAGTTTGCTTTCGGTTCGTTCACACCCTCCCTCTTTGCCGGTGCCTATGCCGAGCATCGTCGCAGAACTTATGAGACGCGTCAATGGACGTTGCAGTATGAGGGTGGCCAGTTGCCCAGGTCACTTAATGGTTGGGATACAGAGACAGGTCTGCCAATGATCTTGACCATGGACAATGGTGCGACAGGTTCGCCGACCAATACGAATGGCATCAGTTGGCACGAGCTCATCGACTGGAGCAACAACTATTCTGCCCGAAGCACACAGGGCTGCGGCTATGTGAGCGCAAAACTCCCCATCCGACGATTTGACATATATGGTGGTGTTAGATTTGAGTATGTACGTACAGAACTCATCTCCAACACCCGTCGTCAGGAGCCTTCGCCTCTTTCTACGTTCTATGACTACAACGACCTCTTCGCATCGCTCAATCTTGCCTACCACCTTACAGACAAGCAGCAGGTGCGTCTGGCATACGGTCGCACGACCAACCGCCCTGAGTTTCGCGAACTCTCTTCCAGTGTCTATTACGACTTCGATCTTGCCAGCAACGTGCAAGGCAATCACAATCTATTACCCACTTATATTGATAACTTCGACCTTGGCTGGGAATGGTATCCTCATGCGGGTGAGGTGGTAAGCCTCTCACTCTTCTATAAGCACTTCCGCAACCCTATCGAGTGGACGTATACTGTGGCAGGTGGCACCGACCTCGTATATTCCTATCTCAACGCAGAGGGAGCCAACAACTATGGCGTCGAACTCGACATTCGTAAACAGCTGGACTTCATGCGTCTGCCTTTCCTCTCTTTATCACTTAATGCCTCATGGATCAAGAGCAACGTAACTTTTCCTGAGGGAAGCAAAGAAGAATCGCGCCCGATGCAAGGACAGTCACCTTATTTGGTCAATGTTGGTCTTTTCTTCAACAGCAACCAAATCCCCGGCAAAGCAAAAGGAACGCAGGGATGGACGGCTTCCATACTCTACAATGTGATTGGAAAGCGCCTGATAGGCGTAGGGCGTAGTGTGGGAACTGGTACCACCGAGGTACGCGTCCCCGACAGTTACGAGATGCCTCGCCACCAGCTCGACTTCAACATTGCCAAGCGCCTCGGTCATTTCGATCTTCGTCTCTCCATTCGTGATCTTCTGGCACAAAAGGTTCAGCTCAAGCAGTTTGAAAAGACCCCACAAGGAGAAGTCGAACAGATTACACGATCCTATAGCCCTGGAAGGAATATACAATTTTCTGCAAGTTTCCAGTTCTAAAAATCTTGCAGTATTACAATCTGGTTACGTAACAAAATCGTAGCATGGTTATAACAAGGTAGAAACATCATGTGAATATCTTTGCAACGCAATTCGGAAAGGTCGAGTTGCATGACGTAATAACAAACAATATTAACAATGAAGAAAAAAGTTTTTCTTTCGGTGGCAATGATGGCCACTACGCTGATGATGACCATGGTGTCATGCAGCCAAGACGATGACGTGAACAATGGTAGTGAGACACAAACTGCCTATGTATGGGGCATGGATGGTAGTATCAAGACATGCGACCACCTCACTTTCACAGCAGACGGCAAGGATGACGCTAATGGAACCATTATCGGTAATGGTGATAAGGAATTTGTCTTTACAGGAAAGCAGACGCTGAAGAAAGGTGTCTATCTGATGAAGGGATGGATATACGTGGCAGATGGTGCCGAACTAACCATCGAACCAGGCACCGTGATCAAGGGTGAGAAGGCTTCTGCCGCTTCGCTTATTGTGGAGCCAGGTGGCAAACTCTACGCCAAGGGCACAGAGTCAGCTCCTATTGTCTTTACTTCAGCAGAGGCAAAGGGCAACCGTAAGCCTGGCGATTGGGGAGGATTAATCATCTGCGGACGCGGTACAAATAATAAAGGTGTGCTCGGTCAGCAGATAGAGGGTGGTCCTCGCACGAAACACGGTGGCAATGATGCCAATGACAACAGCGGTGTACTCTCATATGTTCGTGTAGAATTTGCAGGTTATCCTTTCCAGAAGGATAAGGAAATCAACGCTTTGACATTGGGCAGCGTAGGTGCTGGCACACAGATTGACCACGTGCAGGTAAGCTACACCAACGATGATTCTTTCGAGTGGTTTGGTGGTAATGTGAACTGCCGCTATCTCGTTGCCTACAATGGTTGGGATGATGAGTTTGATACGGACAACGGTTACAATGGTAAGGTACAGTATGCGCTCTCCATCCGCAACCCTCGCATTGCCGACACCTCGCAGTCAAATGGTTTTGAGAGCGATAACGATGCCGACGGTTCACTCACCGAGCCTTTTACTTCTGCCGTTTTCTCAAACGTGACCTTCATTGGTCCAATGGGACGTGATGGTTTTGAAAATACACCCGATTATATCAACGGTGGTAACGTCTTCCCACAGAATGGTTCCGCCCTCGGCAAGTTCCAAAGTGCCATGCAGATTCGTCGCAGCAGCCGACTGGCATGCTTCAACTCCGTGGCAGTCGGCTATCCTGTTGGCTTGATTGTGGATGCAGAAAAGGGTAACACACAGGATGTGGCAAAGGCTGGCAACCTGAAGCTACAGAACATCTTCTTTGCCGGCATGGGCGTGACGGGTAGTGATGCTAACAAACGCTACGAGGACAATCTCTACGATGCTGTGCAGAAGAGTGTGATTGACGCCAATCAAGAGTCTTACAGCAGCACCTTCTTCAAGTCGCAGACGGGCAACAAGGTATTCCAGAGCATCTCCGACTTGATGCTCACCTCGGGCATCTATTCTGGTGTACAGTACCTTCCACAGAGCGGTTCGCCATTGCTAGGAGCTGCCAGCTTCACCGACGTTTTGCTCTCTTCATGGTTCGAGAAAGTCAGCTACATCGGCGCCTTCGGAAATAATGACAACTGGCTCCGTGGCTGGACAGAGTTTGACCCACAGAATGCTGAGTACTAATCTGTTCAGAATATAATATCATTTAGTTACGCGTGTATGGTCTTTCCTTTATGGAAATGGCCATACACTTTTATCCATTTTTATATGCTTATGCAAAACAAATCACAAAAGGAAATCATACTTGAAGAAAAAATTCAGAAACTGGTTGCTGACATCGTGGAGCATTCGGACATTGACGACAATCTACCTGTCCGCATGATGAAGCAGCTGTTGGAGAATGAAGAAATAAAGGCAATCCAGGATTATGCGAACACGGTGTCTATCACTCGCCTAGGATTGAACGACCATGGCCCTGTTCATATGCGTACCGTATGTCATAACGCACTGAAGATGCTTAGCATATTGCATGACGCAGGGGTGGAGACGAGCCTACAAAAGGAACACTCTGGCAGCTTTGCTGACAGTGTTGTTGCCGTAATGATTGCCGCGTTCCTACATGATGCCGGTATGACTATCGGCCGGAAAGACCACGAACTTTACTCTGGTATTATCTCCTATCAGATTATAACAGATGTCCTGCAGAAGAATCTTCCCGAGGATACGATGCGCAGAACCATCATCCGCTCAATGGCCATGGAAGGCATACTAGGTCACATGGCTACGCACCCCATTCATTCCATTGAAGCAGGATTGATACTCATTGCGGACGGATGTGACATGACCAAGGGGCGTGCCAGAATTGCTCTTGAAATCCCAACCAAACCCACCGAAGGCGACATCCACAAATACTCAGCCAACTCCATCGAAAAGGTTCACATAACACAAGGAACAGAGCATCCTATAAAGATAGAAGTCCTCATGAAGTCAGAGGTAGGACTTTTTCAGGTAGAAGGTGTGCTCATGCCTAAGATACAGTCAAGTCCATCCAAGCACCTGGTGGAACTCTATGCCTGTGTAGAAGGGCAAGAAACAAAAAGGTATCTGTAGTTATTACAATCTTATTACGCTATTGTTACGCCCGCGTTACAATCCTATTATAACCGGTGCTGTAACCTATCCGTTATACGAATGAAATGTTTTTGTAATATGCTCAGTTTACCTTTGCAATGTCAATCACTAACGGTTGGCAAAATCATTTATGGATAAAGAAAAAGCAATAAGAATTCAGAGAATCTTTAATTGGGTGAGATTTGTCATCCTAGTGTTGTTTCTCACATTTATTTTCATCGGATTATCATAACGACCTTTTAATTAAAGATGAATACATTATTTCTCGGAATAGTTATATTCCTGATTGTACTTGCAGTGTTCGACCTAGTGGTTGGCGTAAGCAATGACGCAGTAAACTTTATGAACTCTGCTATCGGAGCCAAGGTGGCAAGATACAGAACAGTGGTTACAATAGCTGCTGTTGGCGTGTTCGTTGGAGCTTCCCTGAGTAATGGTATGATGGACGTGGCCCGACATGGCATCATGACGCCACAGTATTTCTCGTTCTACGACGTGATGTGTGTATTCCTGGCAGTCATGGTGACCGATGTGGTACTGCTCGACGTGTTCAATACGCTCGGTATGCCTACATCCACCACTGTCTCGATGGTATTCGAACTGCTGGGCGGAGCCTTTGCCATCGCCCTGTTACAGATCCTCCATGGGGCAACGGCAGCTGACGGTACATTACTCTCATTAGGCGATCTGCTGAATACGGAGAAAGCCATCTCTGTCATACTTGGCATTTTCCTCAGTGTTGCCATCGCGTTTGTCCTCGGCACGCTGGTACAGTGGGTGGCACGCATCGTTTTCACTTTCACCTATCGCGTGAACGGGAGAACGACAGATCAGTCGGGCAAGATGGGAAGTTTGGTTGCATCATCGTTAAAGATTGGTATCTTTGGTGGATTATCTGCGACGGTCATTGTATGGTTCCTGCTTGTCAACGGATTGAAGGGAAGTACTCTGATGACCCCAGAGGTGAAAGAGATTATCAGTCAGAACACATGGTTGATTATTGGCGGTGGCATGGCAGTATTCTCTGTGTTGATGACGCTGCTGAGTGCCATGAAACTGCCCGTACTGAAGTGCGTTGTACTGTTGGGCACCTTCGCTCTGGCGATGGCATTTGCTGGCAACGACCTGGTGAACTTCGTGGGTGTCCCACTGACAGGACTTGAGGCCTATCAGGACTACATGGCTAATGGCAACGGCGAAGCGCAGAGCTTTATGATGCGCTCGTTGATGGAGAGTGCTCATACCCCCACACACTATCTCTTCGCGGCAGGTGTGGTGATGGTGCTCGCACTGATATTCTCGAAGAAGGCGCAGAATGTGGTGAAGACCTCGGTTGACCTCTCGCGACAGGACGAGGGCGACGAGATGTTCGGTTCGAGTGGCGTAGCACGGACCTTGGTTCGCACGTCGAGAAGCATGGCCAACGGCCTGACGGCGTTAGTGCCGAGTGGGGTGGGGCGATGGATTGACTCACGCTTTAATGCCGATGCTGCTGTGCTTAAACAGGGAGCCGCCTTCGATGAGATTCGTGCAACGGTCAATCTGGTGCTTGCAGGTGCTTTGGTGGCACTGGGCACATCGCTTAAACTGCCGCTATCCACTACCTATGTCACCTTTATGGTGGCTATGGGTGCTTCACTGGCAGACCGAGCATGGAGTCGTGAAAGCGCTGTGTTCCGTATCACAGGCATGCTATCGGTCATAGGTGGTTGGTTCATCACGGCAGGTGTGGCGTTCATGTTGTGCTTCCTCGTCTGCATAGCCATATTCTTTGGATCGTTTGTGGCAATGGCCGTTGCCATCGCGCTGGCCATCTTCTTGCTTATTCGAAGCCATCTGCGCTATGAAAAAAGCAACAAGACCAGTGAGGCCGACGAATTGTTTGATCGGATTGTTCGTAGTAGTGATAAAGCTGAATGTTGGATACTGCTTCGACAACATGTGACACTAAGCATTACGAACCAACTACAGTTGATCGCAGAGACTTACAAATCGTTGACCGATGCTTTCTTTTATGAGGATTACCGCACGCTAAAGCGTAACACAGTGATAATCGAAAACCAACGCAAAGATATAAAACGCCAGCGACGCAAACAGATTATGGCCCAACGACGTATAGACCCCATGTTGAGTATTGAGAAGGGCACATGGTACTTCCTAACCATCAACTCGCTAGCACAAATGGTATATGGTTTGAAACGTATGGGTGAGCCATGTTTAGAGCATGTGGGTAATAACTTTCGTCCAGTGCCAAGCAAATATATCCAAGAGTTCATACAGATGCGCAATGAGATATTGCAACTCATCAACCGAGCCAGCCATGTCGAAACAATGGCGTTGATACGTGATGATGCTGATAAACTGCAATCACAGCTCTCCAATTATCGACGAGCTATCATTCACGACATTCAAGCCAGGCATCTCAATATTGAAAGCATGACAGTATTTCTGAATTTGGTCCAAGAGTCACAACAGCTTCTCAGTGCTTTGCGCCACACAGTGAGGGGGGCAAGCAAGTTTGATGAGTAATGCACGTTGGCTGTCGATGTGTACAAGCTAAGCTTTCACGCCAATGATTGTCGCATTCGATGGCTTCATACGGTGAATCTCAGTCTGGATAAAGCCCGCATCGTCGAGCAGTGTCTTCAGTTCCTCCGGCGAATAGGCTGTCATGCCCTCTACGACATTCGTCCACATAGAGTCGCCATCAATTACTTCTATAAGAATGGCGAACTTTCCTCCCTGCTTCAGTACGCGACGTACCTCCTGAAGACAGGCAGGGAGGTTGGGCCAAAAATATACCGTCTCTACTGCAGTTACGAGGTCGAACTTACCATCTTCGTAAGGCAAATTCTCTGCAGACCCCTGAGTGATGAACACCCGTTTGTTGAGCACTTCGGCATTCACCTTCTTGGCCTTCGCTACGCTTTCCTCAGAGATGTCGATACCATAGACCTTTGAACCCTCGCTCCGCTTCATCAGTCGTTGCAAGGTAGCCCCTCCGCCACAGCCGATATCAAGCATCGTCCAGCCGTCCTGAATATTGACCAGTTTCAGTCCCCAGTTCGTAAGCGGTGCATGACATAGATTCATAAACTTCAGCATCGCACGTCCCATTCGCCCTTGCGGACATGCACAATTGGTGAAAAATGTTTTTAATAGCCCCATTGTTTTATCCTCCACATTCTAAATCTTAATCTTACTAAGAATTATGGGTGGTTATAGCATTAGAAAATGGGGTGCAATACCTAAAACTCGGTGTTTTAAGCATCGCAAACCTGTAACGCTCAGCAAATCAGATTAACAAGAATGTGGTATTATGTAAGTATAAGTAGCTGATAATTAGTGCATATTCCCCCAACATTTTGCCCCTTCTGAATAGCATATATATATTATATCCGGAAGATAAAAGGTTTAGTTTAGGTTATAAATATTTAATATTGGAATAAACTAAACCAAACCGAGTCTTGCCCAAATAAACCTTGCTTTAGTCTCTCTTTTTTGGATGGCAATTCAAATATTGCTTTTTTTAATAGTGTTATAGTCTCTGTTATGTTCAGATAAAAGGTCGTCCTTATTTTTTTATTTGTGGTTTTTCGAAAAAAACTAGATTAAATGTGTTAAAAAAGGTTGTAATGTTACAACCATTTAAGTATGTTTTGTACATTTGCAGCATGATAGCTGCGAGAATGCTCCCGCTCCAAAATACTGAATGCTATGCGAACACAACCTACGCTTACATTAGCTGATATGAAAGAAGTAACAGGCATCAGCATCGCCGCTATTCAAAAACTCCTTGACCAGTTGATTCAGAAGAAACATGTAGAACGTGGGGAAAAAGAAGGCAGTTGGAGGGTGTTTGTGACATAATAGGTAATGTAAGATGC
Organism: Xylanibacter brevis ATCC 19188; assembly: GCF_000621725.1. GTDB lineage: Bacteria > Bacteroidota > Bacteroidia > Bacteroidales > Bacteroidaceae > Prevotella > Prevotella brevis. The sequence continues at coordinate 3,305 of NZ_JHXM01000022.1, read as the reverse complement.
TGAGTATACTAACGATATGCAATCCCTCTTGAATCCCGGCATTTAATTAATCAAACGTTATTAAAAAATGTATAATAATATGCAAAAGAAAACTTTTGTTACTATTCTGTTCTCTCTGCTTTCAATTTTTGCGTCTGGACAAATTAAATCGGAAGTATCTGAGACTGTAGAGCTGATGGGAATCCTTTCGCGTACTGCGGGGTTTCAGGAATTCAGCAAAGACCTTGCCGGCCAGTATTCTAAAGATACTGAAGCATGGTTTGCACAATACCGTGAGCATCCGACTGTCGCTTACTATAAGGAGCTACGTGACAAAAATGGCATTGCCTACGAACGGGTGACGAATATGGCGGTTCATCTGAAAATAGAAAAAGGTAAAGTAAAGCTTGTCGGCAATCGTGCCGAACTCACTGGTGGCTGGCAGAATGTTGACCTTGACGACTTCGTGAAGCGTCTTAACAAATTCTATGTAGATTCACGCTTTCATGAGTTCTTTGAGCAACACCAGAATTTCTATAGTGACTTCTTGAAACAATACGATACCAATGTCATGCCATATATTTATACTGATTGGTATGGTAAATTCTACAATGGAACTGGGTCAGACGAACGCTTCCGCCTCATCATTGGTTTCACCCATGGATCGACCAACAATAGTGCTTCCCGACAACTGCCTGGTCAGCCACATGAGGTTTTCGCTGTCTGTGGCTACAATCTGAATCCCAAAACTGGTCGTCTGCTGTTCGACACCAGCCTTCCGCTTCATGAGTTCAATCACTCCTTTGTCAATCCGCTTTTGGAAAATAATGAAAAAGTTATGCAAGAAGTGGGAAAAAAACTATTCCAATCCTCACAATCAGTTATGGAGAAGCAGCACTATGATGACTGGCACATCGTCATCAACGAAAGTCTTGTTAGAGCTGCTGTCATTGTCTATTTCTACGAGAATGGCTTCAATCAGTTTGCCATGAATATGCTAAACATAGAAACGATACAAAATGGCTTCCCCTGGGTGCTTGATGTTGTTTCTGCTCTACGCTATTATGCTACCCATCGTGAACAGTATTCTACGCTTAACGATTTCTATCCAGAGATTGCTAGATTCCTTAACAAATACAATATGAAATAATTAGCAAAAAAATAGGTTTAGTTTACTCCGCTTTATATATAGGGAGATTTAAACTAAACCTACTTTCCCACGCACCAACTGAAATCAACGAAAATATCGGCGTTCTACGGCTTTAATCAGTACACGGCCAATCTTCGAAAGTATTTCGAAAGTAAGTGAAAGTGCAAATACTTGATAATAAGCACTTTTACGATTTGGCTTGTACCGCGCCTTTTTGCTCGACTTGAGAAATGCTCGTCTGAATGTATTATCCCACTGGATATCAACGAGTTTCTCTTTGTTCGCTACATATTTCAATTATGTTGCAAAGTTACACATTTTTCACGAAAAACGTGCAGAATGCGCTATCTTTTTTATAATTCATCCCAACGAATGGAATATGATTCTAACAACTTTGTGGGTATTTGCAGTTCGGTAGCGGTTTTGCGCCAGTCTTTGATGGCTACTCGAACCTCTTCGATAATATCTTTTGCCTCCTGTTGTTCAAGCATGTAGTTCTCACTTGCGGAAAGTAGAGCGTTAATGTCTGACTGTTCTGTGTATTCATCGATGAGCAGGCATTGATAATCCCTTGTTCCAGGGTTGATGTCGTATGCAGGAGAGAGTGTCCAACCTTTCGGGGTAAGCAGGAAACCGTGGTTACGGAAGTGGTCATCGGTATTGCCGAACATGACGTTGAATGCCACTCGGCGATAGAGCTCACGGAGATTCTGACGCACATCGGTACACCCACGAAGGATGAAATCAACGATGTCCAGATAGCCGTTTCCTGTGCTGCTGCCAGCACCGTCATCAAAACCAAGCAACGACATAGCAGAAGCAAAATGAATGCGACGGCCTTCTGCTGTTCTATCGAAGCGTTCAGAAAGAAGCAGGTCACGATCTTTTGAAATCTTGATGGTGCGCGTCTTTGCCACGTTGATGCCAGCCTTGGCCGCAAGCTGATGCGAGAAGTGCTCAATAAGTTCAGTATTCTCCAAATCCTTTTTTGATGGGAACTTGGCTACATATAGTTTGCCGTCCGTATCAACCACGTTGGCCTTAGGACGAGCACCACCAAGCGAAGTGCCTGGATCAATCAATTGGTCGAGCCAACGCTGTTCCGGCAATTCATTGCGTTCCTCTGCCAACTCAATCTCATGGCATGCATCGCACTGGGCGCGAAGACTCTCGATAGGTGGAACAAGGAATTTCGCACTCGCATTTATATAGCCATCGCTATCTTCCTCTTTGTATCGTATGCCTCCCATACGGGTGAAGTCTTCAATCCCTATGAGATAGTCGTAATTAGTGAGCATACGTTTCGGCCTGCCTTCCTGTTGGGCAGTCAGTCGCTCTCTGAGGTCAAGCAGTAAACGTCCCCAGCGATCGGGAAAGAAATCCTTGACAAAGTCGAACACATTATCATTACCACGAGGATGCTGCAACGAAGGAACATTCATCAGGTCACCACTCAGCAGGAGGCCACCATGCTGTTTCAGCCACTGGCGCGAATACTCAAAGACAAAATGGTCCTTGCCGCGAACGTGTTCGTAGCCTAATATTCCAATCTCTTCGGGAGAGGTTAGGAAGTCAAAATCTGCGTAAACTGTAATCCTTTTCATCGTCTGAGTAATTCTGCATCCTGAAGTTGTCTGCCAAGAGCATCGTCAGCAGCCAACAGGGTGATATCCTTTTCCAGATTAAGCGCAAAAAGAACACGCGCATAGATACCCATGGAAACCGTTGGGTCGCCATGTTCCACCTTTGAGACAGTCAGCCGTGTCACTGTTGCCCTGTCTGCAATGTCTTGCATAGACAAATGCCTGCGCTTGCGGGCCAACATGATTTGCTCTCCCATAATCTTCAGGTTCTGGTGTCTTAGCCTGAAATACGTTGACTCCTGCCAAACCTTTTAAAGTTAAAAAGAGTTATGAGAAAAGGTCAACGTTTTGCACGCGCTTTCAAGCGTGCCGTAGCAGTGGAATATCTGCAAAGTGGTGAGGAACGTAAGGTGATAGCCATGAAATATGGTCTTCCTAACGTCCAAACTGTCAGTAATTGGGTAAGTTTATACCTAACTCCGCACGAAATTGAAACAAAATGTGTAAATTTGCCGCGGGTTAATGTTAATGCAGTAGAGATGGCAAAGGTAGAAACTCCTCAGCCTCAGGTTCCCTTGGAGAGCCAGCAGGCC
>NZ_JHXM01000021.1 GCF_000621725.1 Xylanibacter brevis ATCC 19188 | reverse complement strand
TATATTTGCACACCTCGCATTTATTTAGTACCTTTGCGATACATTTGAGGAACGGAGGATGGAGGCGCCAAACGGAGCGTTTAATGCCGGCAAACGGGACGAATGGGGCCACCAAACGAAATCCTCGGCAAAATCACAATTAACTTTAACCATTTAATACCTTAACACTATGCCTGTACTTTACAAAACTTATGTCAACCAGATGAGAAACTCAAAGATGTTCGGCAAGGTCTATGCCCGCATCGTATCGCTGAAGACCATGACCTACCCTGAGCTGTGCAAGCACATGGCGGAACACAACTCGGTGTATGGCACCGATGTCTGCCTGGGCGTTGCCAACAAGTTGCAGTCCTGTATCCTGGAGCAGCTGATGGAGGGTAAGAAGGTGCAGTTTGGCGACCTGGGTACGTTCTATCTCTCTACGCACACCACGGGTGCCGACTCTGAGGAGGAGTTCAACCTGGCGTCCAACATGCGCGGAATATACCTGCGTTTCCAGCCCAGTCGCATGGACTTGAACGACCTGACGTCGAAGTCACTGAAGAAGCGTGCCTCGCTCCTAAACGTGAAGGAGTTGGCAGGAATTGAGACCGCGAGTCAGGGGGAGAATGAGGACTAACCCCTATCATCCGCTGAACTCCCCTCCCTTCAAGGGGAGGGGCAGGGGTGGGGTCTGTAACTAAACAATATTCCGCAGATTTTCTACGTAGGCACTCCCCTCCCTTCCGCTCGAGCTCTGCTCGCTTGCTACCGAAGGGACGCAAGAAGAGGTGGGGTCTGTAACTCCATTGGCAGTTAGAACAACACTGACCCCACCCCCGACCCCTCCCCTACATGGGAGGGGAGAAAACAACACAACCCAACAACCCCTCCCCGACCCTCCCGAGGGAGGGGGGTAAGTCATCCCCTTGGAGTGCAAGTAGTTTAACAGGAATACCTCAATCTTTTATAAAGCGGCCCCGTAAAAGGGTCGCTTTTTTCATGTTAACAAAGGAAACACGCAGAATAGATTTGGTTATATGGGAAATTAATTGTAATTTTGTCGCCGTAAACAAACAAAAACAAGATTAACGCAGAGATGAAACAAATTTTCACAGCAATAACACTGGCGCTGGCAATGACAGCCAACGTGCAGGCTCAAGACAACACATGGGAACAGACGACGCCCAGCGAAAAGGCCGCCATCGATGCAAAATACTTGGTGGGCGCAGTGCCCGAAAAGGATGGACGCGTGGTGTTTGAAACCACCATCAAGGTGCCGGGCAAAAGTCGCGCCCAGCTGTTTGACGAGATGCAGAAGCTGATGACGGCTATGACCAAGGCTCCCGAACAGCTGGAAAACAGCAATATCTCGACCACTGACCCCGAGAATGGATTGGTGGTGGGCGCCTACCAGGAGTGGCTGGTGTTCAAAAACAAGCCCCTGATTCTGGATCGCACCCGCCTGTACTACAACCTGGTGGCAGAATGCAACGACGGCGAAGTTCATCTGTCGATGAATCGCATCTTCTATATTTATGATGAAGAGCGCACGCCCCTGACCTACAAGGCTGAGGAGTGGATCACCGATCGCTACGGGCTGAACAAGAAGCAGAACAAGCTGGCACGCGTCAGCGGCAAATTCCGCAAGAAGACCATCGACCGCAAGGACTACCTGTTTAGCACCATCGCGAAGCAGCTGAAGAAATAATTATAATTAGGACGCAACAGACCATACAATTGTACATCATGGAAGAACAGGTAAAACACCCTCGACGCCACAATCTGGAACCTTTTCGCGACACAGGCAAGATGCGACGCTTGCGCATGTGGCTGAACATTGCCTTCATGCTGATAGCAACGGCAGGTATGGCTCTCTATTTCGTGATAGACCACGAGGTGGCCTTCTGGATTCTTATTGTGGCAACGGTGTTTAAGTTCGTGGAACTGACACTGAGATTGTTGAAACTTTAACCCGCCACACACCCTTTTACGAAGAACAAAACACACTCACATCCCCCTCTCCTACACACCAATGAGCATTAGGCAGCTATCCATCATAACACTCCTTGCAACGGCATCACTGAATACTTGGGCGCAAGACTACAACGAGATTGACGAATACGGAAACGTGACGCCACGCAACGAACAGAACCGCAACTTCAACCCTCACAACAACGACACTACGAAGAAATCGAAGGTGGTGCCAAAGGGCATCTATGTGTGGACTTTGGATCGCCGCTTTGGCGACATCCACAAGGCTGAGGTGGACACCCTGCCCTATCTGTTTCCGCAAAGCACGCTGGGAATGGGCAAGACGGGGCAGTACAACACGCTGGGCAACAACTACACGGCTCGGCTGTCGCGTATCGTGATGGATCGCAAACTGGGCACTCAGTCACTGTTTACTGATGCCTACGATCAGGTGCTAAGGTCGCCCGACGAGTGGCACTTCACCAACACGTTGTCGCCTATCACCAATCTGACCTACGACAACTGTGGCGACAAGCTGAATGGTGAGGATCATTTGGGCGCTCGCTTTGCCGTGAATGCTGGTAAACGCACTGGATTGGGCTTCGATATTGACTATGCCTACGCTCGCGGCTACTTCCAAAATCAAAGCACGTCGCATCTGGGCGCTACATTCTCGCTCTCGCATCTGGCCGACCAGTATCAGCTGCACTTGCTCGTCAGCACAAACCATCAGAAGGCCGCCGAGAACGGGGGTATCACCAACGACGACTACGTGACGCACCCTGAGCTCTTCACCGAGACGTTTGCATCCAACGAGATACCTACCATCCTGGAACGCAACTGGAACCGTAATCATCATCACCACCTCTTTCTGACGCATCGCTACAGCTTGGGCTTCTACCGCAAGGTGAAGATGACCGACGAGGAGATCAAGGCACAGCAGTTTGCGGCTAAGTCAAAGCAGCAGCGCAAACAACGCGAAGACAGCCGACAGTTTATGCCGCAACAACCTACAGGGCGCCCCGATGATGCTAAGATTGCTGGCAACGAACCCGTAATGCCCAAGCATGAGGCACTGACTGCTGACACAACCCGCATCCGTGTGGACTCGAAACAAATGGCCGACAGCCTCTTGGCACTGCAGGCACAGCAGGACTCGCTGGATGCGCTGATGAAACGCGAGTTCGTACCTGTGACCAGCGTGATACACACTGCCGAGGTGAATGCTCACGAACGCGTCTTCAAGGCTAATACAACTCCCACTGACTATTATGCCAACACCTTTTATAATACGTACGACGGTGGTACGCCTGGCGATTCTATCTACGACAAGACGAAATATCTGGACGTGAAGAACACGATGGCTCTGGCTTTGATGGAGGGATTCAATAAGTATGCACCGGCTGGTATCAAGGCCTTTGCCTCGCATCAGGTGCGACGCTACGATATGCCTTATGTGGCTGCAGCCAGCGATGCGCTGTTGCAGCGCTTCACTGAGCACAATGTGTCGGTGGGCGGACAACTGCAGAAATTGCAGGGCCACACGCTGCACTACGATCTGGTGGCAGAGACATGGGTGGCTGGCGAGGATGCCGGACAATTGAAGTTCGACGCACAGGCCGATGTGAACTTCCCACTGTTTGGCGACACTGTGCGACTGAAGGCTAAGGGCTATTTCTATCGCCTGGCGCCTACGTTCTATCAGCGCAACTACCACTCAAAGCACTTGTGGTGGGACAACACGCTGGACAAGGAGACGCGCACGCGCATTGAGGGGGCTTTCACCTACGACAAGACGCGCACCACGCTGCGCGTTGCTGTAGAAGAGATTCAGAACTATACTTATCTGGGCATGAACTACACCCGCGAAAATGGCGCGGTGAAAGGACTCGACGCCAATTTCCGTCAGCACTCGGGCAATGTTCACTTGATGATGGCTCAGCTGGATCAGAAGTTGAAGGTGGGTCCGCTGCACTGGGACAATGTGGTAACCTATCAGACCACCAGCAACAAGCAGGTACTGCCTCTACCCACACTGAACATCTTTTCAAATCTATACGTGAAATTCATGGTGGCACGTGTGCTGCGCGTAGAATTAGGCGGCTCTGCCACATGGTTTACAAAATACGAAGCTCCCGACTTCTTGCCACAGCTGAACAGCTTTGCCATTCAGGAGAATGCTGCCAGCAGAGTGCAGTTGGGTGAGTTCCCCTTTGTGGATGTCTATGCCAACATGCACCTGAAGCATGCCCGCTTCTTCGTCATGATGCAGAATGTGGCAGGCAATGCACTTTCAAAGAAAGCCTTCTTGGTCCCCCACTATCCACTGAACACCCAAGTCATCCATTTCGGTATCTCGTGGAATTTCTTCAATTAAAAATAGCTGCTATAGAAACTTTAATCTGCCGCGATCAAATATCCGTTTTGTCAAAGAGGTCCAGACCTTTGCGGGTGCATATGCCACGGATAGAGACAAAGGCAATATTGCGAAACACATCTTCGATGGGATACTGGCGATAGAGTTCGCCATTCATCATCGTCGATGTCACCGCATCCAGCAAACGGGCAATCAAATCCAGGTTTAAATCCTCGCGGAAGAGGCCCTCGTCAATACCACGACGAAGAAAGTCGTGGTAGTTGTTGTGCGCCTGCTCTCTGTCCTGGTTCAACAATTCAATCACCAATGGATACTTTGCCAGGTCAGTATAAAATTTCGGATTTGTCTTCTTGAAAGTTTTTATCTTCTGGAAATATGCATAGAACAGCAACTCTATGACGTTCTGGCAGTTGGCTGCTTTCTCATTCAGCTCTTTCTCTTTCGCTGCTTTATACGTCTTGAGTACCTCGATGAGCAACTGTTCCTTGTTGCCAAACATCTCGTAGATAGTGCGCTTCGAGATTGATAAACTCTGAGCCACATCATCCATCTTCACCGCACGAACACCATGAAGAGCAAAAGCCTTCATCGAAGCTTCAATAACAATGTCGCGTAGTGACTTTCTGTATTCCGAAATACCCTTTATTCTTTGCATATTTATGTAATTTGAGTGCAAAGATATAAAAAAAAGATAAAATAAAACGTTTTTCCGTGATATTTTAGTAATTTTGCGCCTTGAAAGATTTTGTTTGTATTCAATTCCAACATAAAATATTAAAGTATTAGTTCTATGGTAAAAATTACTAAAGAGGCTGCACTCGAATATCACGAGACAGGCAGACCTGGTAAGATTGAAGTAAAGCCCACCAAAGCTTATCGCACCCAGACCGATCTGTCGCTGGCATATTCGCCAGGCGTAGCCTTCCCTTGTTTAGAGATTCAGGAAGATCCCAATGCAGCCTATCGCTACACTGATAAAGGCAATTTGGTAGCAGTTATCTCAAATGGTACCGCTGTACTTGGACTTGGTGATATAGGTGCGCTGAGCGGAAAACCCGTGATGGAAGGTAAAGGATTGCTGTTTAAAATCTATGGCGGCATTGATGTGTTCGACATCGAAGTGGCCGAGAAAGATCCTGAGAAATTCTGCGAAGCCGTAGAACGCATTGCACCCACCTTCGGCGGTATCAACCTAGAGGATATCAAGGCGCCTGAATGTTTCTACATCGAAGACCGTCTGAAGAAGACACTGAACATCCCTGTGATGCACGACGACCAGCACGGCACAGCCATTATCTCGGCTGCTGGACTTAAGAATGCACTGGAGGTGAACGGAAAAGACATCAAGAAGGTGCGCATCGTGGTGAACGGTGCTGGCGCTGCTGCTATTTCATGCACCAAGTTATATATGGCACTGGGTGCTCAGAAGGAGAACATCGTGATGCTCGACTCTAAGGGTGTCATCTCTACCGAGCGTACCGACCTGAACGAGCAGAAGAAATTCTTCGCCACCACTCGCACAGATATTCACACACTGGCAGAGGCAGTAAATGGTGCCGACGTCTTTGTTGGTCTGTCTAAGGGCAACGTACTCTCACAGGATATGGTTCGCTCAATGGCTAAGGATCCCGTGATTTTCGCTTTGGCTAACCCCACACCCGAGATCACCTACGAAGAGGCAATGGAGGCACGCAAGGATGTGCTGATGGCTACCGGCCGTACCGACTACCCCAACCAGATCAACAATGTGATAGGCTTCCCCTACATCTTCCGCGGTGCACTCGACGTTCACGCTACGGCTATTAACGAGGAGATGAAAATGGCTGCCGTTCACGCTATCGCCGACTTGGCCAAGCAGCCTGTTCCCGATGTTGTGAACGATGTTTATAAGGTGAACAACCTGAAGTTTGGACGCAACTACTTCATCCCCAAACCCGTTGACCCACGACTCATCTCTGAGGTTAGTGCTGCCGTAGCTAAGGCTGCTATCGAGAGCGGTGTGGCTCGCAAGACCATTGAAGACTGGGACGAGTATAAGAACTCGCTATCGGTAATGCTGGGACAGGAGACCAAACTTACACAGAAGCTCTATGCCACCGCAGCATCTCATCCTCAGCGCGTCGTGTTTGCCGAAGCCATTCACCCCACCATGCTGAAGGCTGCTGTCCAAGCCAATAACGAAGGCATTTGTCAGCCCATTCTGCTCGGTAATGAGGAGATTATCGAAAAGATGGCAAAGGAGATGGACCTGAACCTGGAGGGCATCGAGATTGTCAATCTTCGTCATCCCCGCGAGCAGGAGCGTCGCGAGCGCTATGCCAAGATACTGACCAACAAGTTGCAGCGAAATGGCTACACCTTCCAGGAGGCCAACGATAAGATGTTCGAACGCAACTACTTCGGTATGATGATGGTTGAGACGGGCGAGGCAGATGCCTTTATCACAGGTCTCTATACCAAATACTCGAACACAATCAAGGTGGCTAAGGAAATCATTGGCATACGTCCTGAATACAACCACTTTGGCACCATGCATATCATCAACTCGCCTCGCGGCACACTCTATATTGGCGATACGCTGGTGAACGAGAATCCTGATACAGAGGCTCTGACAGACATAGCCAACCTGATGTCTACTGCCGTACGCTTCTTCAACGAGAAGCCTGTCATCTCAATGGTGTCACACTCTAACTTTGGTTCTTCGCAGAGCGAAGGTCCTCAGAAGGTTCGTCTGGCCACCGAGAAGATGCAGCAGATGTATCCTGATTTGGCAATCGACGGAGAGATGCAGATCGGTTTTGCACTCGACAAGGAGTTGCGCGACGAGCAGTATCCGTTCACACGCCTGAAGGGATTGGATGTCAACACACTGGTGTTCCCCAACCTGACCTCTGCGCGCTCTTCTTACAAGATGCTGCAGAAGCTCGATCCCGATGTTGAGATCATCGGCCCCATCCAGATGGGTCTTAACAAACCTATCCACTTTATCGACTTTGGCGCTTCGGTTCGCGACGTTGTGAACATCGTATCTATCGCCGTTATCGATGCTTATGTGGATAAGTTGAAGAACAATGTCACAAAGAAAATAAACCGAAAGAAATAAACTCCCTTTATGATGCATTCGGTCATCATCTCACTGGCATCTAATCATGATGCTAAACAAAATCTGAACGAGGCGCGACGATGCCTCGCTCAGATTTTTTCTAATGTCAAATATTCTAATGAACTCCTTACAGACCCTATCAATGCGAAACGTAAGGATAAGTATTTGAACCAGTTGGCGCAGTTTGAATCCGCATTTGATGCAGAGCAAATAAATAGTAGACTGAAAGCCGTCGAGCAGCAAATAGGTCGCACTGACGAAGACCGACAGCAGGGCATCGTGAGGATAGATCTGGACTTGCTGCAGCACGACGAGCAGCGCTACCACCTAAAAGACTGGGAACGTCCGTATGTGCAAAAGTTGCTGCCGGAACTCTGATGTTTATTTGAAACAACAACGAAAAAAGGAAGATACTTTCTCCCTTTTTCTGATTTAGTCTTATTTGGTCTAATCTTATCGAGTCTTATCTCAATCTTAAGTTATCGCCTACACGAATACTGTATTCAGGGGACAAACCATTCATCTGATAGAGATATTTCACGCGAATGCCATAGGCTTGAGCAATAGAATACATTGATTCACCGGGCTTCACCTGATGATAGCGATGCTTGAATTCCTTCGGGGCGCGGCGTTGCTTCTTCTTCAACCAGATAATTTCACCCTCACGCAGGCGGTCGTTCTTATCGCGCTCGTTATAGCGTGCTATCTTCTTGTAGGAAATACCAATTTCCTCGCCAATAGAACGGAAGGTGTCTCCCCGACGAGCTATCACGTAATAGTTCTTGTTGAAAATGGTGATGAGATGCAAAGGCTGCCCACCAACAGGTTTATCTTTCACTCGCTCGGTCATAAACTTATCATAGTGGCGGGCGGTATCATACTGATAGAGCTTGTAGATCTGAATTATCTCTATTAACTTATCAGCATAAACGGGATTGGTGGCATAGCCAGCAGCTTTCAAACCACGCGCCCACCCCTGATAGTCGGTGGGTTTCAAACTGAATAAGCTGCGATAGCGCTGGCCCGTCACCAAGAACACAGAGTGATCTTCGTACGACTCAAAAGCATTCTTATAAACACGGAAACACTCTCCTCGGGCATCATCATCTTTATAAATGGTAGGCCCTGTCCAATGGTGGCATTTAATACCAAAGTGATTGTTGGCTTTGACTGCCAATGTACTATTGCCTGCACCCGATTCCAACAGGCCTTGAGCCAACGTGATAGAAGCAGGAATCTTGTATTTCTGCATCTGCTCAATAGCCACATCCTTATATTGATTGATATATTGCTGGTATCGGGCGTTCCATTTGGCTTGTGCCCAAAGGCCTATAGGCAAACAAAATAATCCGATAACAACAAATGCTCTCAAATACTTCATAAAGCTCATTTTTTCTTACTATCTGCAAAGATACACAAAAAGAAAGAATATTTCCATATATCCATTTGAATTTTTAAATAATACGAAAAAAATTAGTTCCATTAATGAATAATATGTATCTTTGCAATATGAAACAGATCTACTTAAACACTTTAACAATCATTGCAGCATTTATTTCTGCAACAGGAGCTGCTAAAGCTCAATCATTTGATTTCGACATGTCCAAACCACAACCTGTTTATTGCAATGAAACTGGTTCTGGCTATGACATTCTGCCTGCACCTGACAAGAAGCATGCGGCAGATCCGTACTACTTTAGTGTGAAGGTGCCTGACGGCAACTACCTGGTAAGGGTGACGCTGGGCGGAAAGAAAAACAGTAACACTACCCTGAGAGCTGAGGGAAGACGACTCATGATGGACAACATCACCACTAGTAAATCGAAAGAAACGCGTGTCGTCTCGTTTGTTGTTAACAAACGCTCACCTCTGATTGACGAGAAACGACGCGTGAAAATCAAAGAACGTGAGAAAGACTATCTCGCTTGGGATGACAAACTGACACTTGAGGTCAATGGTTCTAACCCCGCAGTGAAGAGCATCCACATTGAGCGCACAGATGTGCCAACCATCTATCTCTGTGGCAATTCAACGGTAGTGGATCAAAACTTCGAACCATGGGCTTCGTGGGGACAGATGATTACACGCTGGTTTGATGATGGCGTTGCTGTGTCGAACCATGCAGAGAGCGGACTCACGGCTCGCACATTTATCGACTCGTTCCGATTGGAGAAGATTCTCTCTACTTTGAAGGCTGGCGACTATGTCTTCGTGGAGTTCGGTCATAACGACGAGAAGGAGAAACGGGCTGGTGACGGGGCTTGGTATCACTACCAGTATCAACTGAAAATTTTCGTTGATAAGGTGCGCGACAAAGGTGCAGAGATTGTTTTCTGCACTCCGACACAGCGCCGTTTCTTTGAGAAAGACAATAAGACAATCCGCAATACGCATGGTGACTTTCCTGCTGCGATGAAGATGGTGGCTGAATTAGAAAAGGTGCCTGTGATTGATCTCAACGGTATGACAAAGACGCTCTTCGAGACAATGGGTTTTGAAGATTCTAAGCGTCTGTTGGTACACTACCCTGCTAATACTTTCCCTAATCAACCGAATGCATTGGCAGACAATACTCACTTCAACACTTTCGGAGCTTACGAGGTGGCAAAATGTGTTGTGATGGGTATTAAAACGCTCAACTTGCCATTGGTGCAGCATCTTCGCAGTGATTGGAAAGACTTTACACCTGAACACCCTGACGACTGGAAGGTGTTTAAGTGGGCTCCAGCAAAGATCTCAGAACTAACCAAACCTGACGGAAACTAATGAAGAAATCATCATTCATCATATTGTCCACACTCTTTTCGGCTTCTGTGATGGCACAGTCATGGCCCACTCAAACCGCTGAATCAAAGGCGGGCACCCGTTGGTGGTGGCTGGGCTCTGCTGTTGACAAGGAGAATTTAAAGTGGAATCTGCACGAATATGCAAAGCATGGCATCGGAGCTGTAGAGATAACGCCGCTTTATGGTGTGCAAGGTAATGAGAAGAACAATATTCCGTATCTCTCTGACAAATGGATGGAGATGCTGAGATACACAGAAGAACAGGCCGAACGTAACGGCATCGAACTGGACATGTCAACAGGCACTGGTTGGCCTTTCGGCGGACCTTGGGTATCACTAAAAGAAAGCGCTTGTCGAGCTGTGTTTGTTGAGAAAGCTATAAGTGGCAATACGCTGATAGATATCACTCCAGCAGAGAAAGATGCTAAGAATGCTTTTCTTCATAAAGTGATGCTCTATGCTGCAGATGGAACCGCCACAGACGTTACGCAACAGGCGAAGAGCAACCAGTTGGTGCTGCAAGAAGCACAGCGTGGCGCATATAAAGTCATCGCTATATTTATAAAATATGGTGTTATGAAAGTAAAGCGTGCAGCTCCTGGCGGAGAAGGGCTGGTGATTGACCACTTCGATCGTAGAGCTGTAGCTAATTACTTGAAGCATATTGAGCAAGCCTTTGAACGAACAAAGACCCCCTACCCTCATACATTCTTCAACGACAGTTATGAAGTAGCAGATGCCACATGGACACCTTCGTTACTCGAAGAATTTGAAAAACGTAGAGGATATAAACTGGAAGAACATTTGCCAGAACTGATAGCCTATGAGCCCAAGGTGCTTTCTGACTATCGTGAAACGTTAGGCGACTTACTGCTGGAGAACTTCACCAATCAATGGACAGCATGGGCACATTCTCATGGAGCCATCACCCGCAATCAGGCTCACGGTTCGCCTGCCAACCTGATAGATTGTTATGCAGCAGTGGATATTCCCGAAATTGAGGGTTTCGGTCTTTCAAACTTTGGAATCAAAGGACTTAGAGAAGACCCAGGCAAGACACGAAAGAACGACTCAGACTTCTCGATGTTGAAATATGCGCCCTCTGCGGCTCACATTTGCGGAAAAAAGTTTACTTCAAGTGAAACGTTTACTTGGTTGACAGAACATTTCCGCACATCATTATCGCAGTTGAAACCCGACATCGACCTGATGTTTTGCGCCGGTGTGAACCACATGTTCTTTCACGGTACCTGCTATTCGCCTAAGGAAGATGAATGGCCAGGATGGAAGTTCTATGCCTCTATCGATATGTCACCCACTAACACAATCTGGCGAGATGCTCCGTTCTTTATGGATTATGTAACCAGATGTCAGAGCTTTCTGCAGTGGGGTGAGCCAGACAATGACTTCCTTGTCTATCTTCCTGTCAGAGATATGTGGAAGAAGAACATCAATAAGCTATTGATGCAATTCTCTATTCATGCTATGGGACAACTGGCTCCTGAGTTTATTCAAAGCATCCTCGCGATAGAAAAAGCTGGATATGACTGCGACTATATCAGCGATAAGTTGCTGGCGAAGGTGTCTGTCAAAGGTCAGCAACTAGTCACTGAAGCTGGTACGCACTACAAAGCCATTATCATTCCTTCCGGCACGACTATCACGCCTGAATTAAAACGGGTGTTGGAGCGCTTGTCCCCATATGTCATCTATGGTGAAGATACTCAGAAGATGGCTCACTTTGCGCAACCCGAGGAAATGAAGACATCATGCGGTTTGAAACTCATTAGGCGCAGAAATGCCAATGGTTATCATTATTTCATAGCCAATCTGACTGCCAATGATGTTGAAGAAGATGTGAAACTGGCCGTACCTTTCAAAGATGCGAAATGGTTTAATCCGCTGAATGGCGAGATAACAGATGCCGACATAGACGATGATGGCATAGAGGTTAATTTGCGTAGTGGTGAGTCTATGATACTTCAAGTGTTCAATACGCCCCTTAAAGTGAGTGAAAATGCTTGCTCTAACGAGGACGAACAAGACGAAATTGAGATTGATAACAGCTGGACTCTTTCTTTTATAGAAGAGACACCTCATATTGATAAGACCTATCAATTAGATAAGCTGCAAACTTGGGAGAGTCTCGACGAAAAGACTCGCACCGTGATGGGAACAGGCGTTTATACCACGAGTTTTGAACTGAAAAAGAAGCAGTTAGATGCTAATTGGTATATAGATCTTGGAGACGTACGAGAATCAGCTCGTGTATATATCAATGGACAGTTTATTGGATGTGCATGGGCCGTTCCTTTTATCCTCGATACTAAAGGAACGCTAAAAGCTGGTCGCAACGAACTGCGTGTGGAAGTCACTAACCTGCCAGCCAACCGCATTAGCGAACTGGATAGACAGGGCGTGAAATGGCGCAAAATGGAGGAAATCAACGTGGTTGATATCAACTACCAAAAGACGCTCTATGATCAATGGAAGCCCGTGAAGAGCGGTCTTGCCAGCAAGGTAAGACTAATATATAAATAAGTCGCGGTCTTCCAGAACCCTGAATCGACTACGTATCTTCTGTAGGTTTTCCATCGAAAGCTCTGCGGAAGATACGTTTTCTTTATCCCCATTGGCAGCTAATATAACACCTAATGGGTCAACCACAACACTTCCTCCGGCATAAACGGATGTTTCATCGCTTCCCACACGATTCACGCCTATCACATAACATTGATTCTCTATAGCACGAGCTTTCAGTAGAATATCCCACGCCTGCTGCCTGGAAGAAGGCCAATTGGCTACGTAAATGATAGCATCGTATTCGCCAGCACGCCCATATCGCGAGAAACATGGGAATCTCAGGTCATAGCACGTCTGCAACAAGAAGCGAAAACCTTGATATTCCACGATAACAGGAGTGCCGCCTGCGTGATAGAAAAGTTGCTCTTTTCCATGAGAAAACAAGTGCTTTTTGTCGTAAAAAGCATAACTATTACTTGATAAAAAGTACTGTCTATTTCTGTAGGTTCCATCTTCTAACGATACAGCCAAACTACCACAAATTGCACAATTCTTTTCTGATGCTATCTGACGCATCCATTTTAATGAAGTAGAAGTTGATTCAGATTCTGCAACGCCCTGTGGTTTAACAATAAATCCAGTTGACCACATTTCAGGAAGAACATATAAGTCAGCATCTTCCTCACGTATCAATTGTGTGGCACGAGTAATATTCTCGTCAATCTTACACCACTGAGAATCAAATTGTAGTAGTGCTACTTTCATAAGTAAAATTCATTTACCAATTCATTATATGATTCAGAACCTATTACAATCTCTTCACGCTGAAGTCCTAGAGCAACTTTACTAAACTCCAATAGATAACGTTTCACTGGCTTACGGATCGATGTTTTGACAGCACAAACTCTCGACGTAAAGAATCCAGCAAGGTAAGCCTCTGCTTCGAGTTTCGACTTGCATTCAGAAGGTATAACTACAGAGAAATGTCCCTCTGCTGACAACAAGCTGAAGGCTCCCGTCATCAGTTCGCGATAAGATAAGGACGAAGTGTGTCTTGCGGCAGTACGTTGGGCATCTGGAGATTCTAATGAGATGTCGAAAAATGGCGGATTAGAAACTATTGCATCAAACTCGCCATCGATACCCTGTCGGAAATCTCGGCAAGTAATAGCGATTCTATTGGAAAACGGCGATGCCACTATATTTTCTTGTGCTTGACTGGCTGCTTGCGCATCAATCTCGACGCCTAAAACTTGCGCATCAGGAAAACGTTGAGCCATCATCAATGCCAGCAATCCCGTACCAGCGCCAATGTCAAGGATGTGTTTTCCACCCCTTGACCAAGCTCCAAGCAATGTGCCATCGGTACCCACCTTCATGGCACATTGATCTTGAAAGATCGTGAACTGTTTGAACCTAAAGAAGTTGTTAGCCATAATAAACGCCGCAAAGATATACATTTTTTGTTAATTATCAATGAAGGTTTCGAAAATATCAATTAAAATTAGTACCTTTGCATTTCAAAATGATACAGATAAAAATAAAAATGAGCGATAATCAGAATAACAAGCCCTTTTCAATGATTGCAGATATTGAAGGGGACTTTATGGATTTAACGAATATTGAGACCCCCAGCGAGGTTCCCATACTTGCCGTTAGAAACATGGTCTTGTTTCCTGGCGTTGTTTCTCCGATTTTGATTGGTAGAGAAGCTAGCTTAAAACTAGTCAAAAAAGCTGAAAAAACAAACGGTATCATCGGTGTTGTCAGCCAGCGTGATCCCGAGGTGGAAGAACCAACAATGAGTGATCTGTACGAATATGGCGTATATGCTCGCGTGGTGAAGCAACTGACGCTGCCAAACGGTTCTGTGACTGTTATTATGCAGGGACTGGGACGTATGAGACTGTATGACATCATCAAAGAAACCCCCTATCTAGTTGGCTTCACAAAACAAGCACCCGAGATTCAGCCAGACAAACGCGACCGCGAGTGGAAGACCGCCATGGATGATCTGCGAAAGATGACTGGCGAATATATCTCTGTGACTGAAGAAATTCCTGATGATTTTTCATTTGCTATTCAGAACATCCGCAACGATGTGATGGCTTTGAACTTCGTTTGCTCTAACATGCCTTTCGGTACCAAGGAGAAGATGGCTCTTTTGGAAGCTGAATCCATGAAAGAGCGCCTGTTTGGCACAATGAAGGCGATGAATAGAGAAATCAATCTGCAGAATCTGAAGGCCGATATTAGAAACAAGACACGCGAAGATCTGGATGAGCAGCAGAAAAACTATTTTTTGCAACAGCAAATCAAGAATCTGCAGGCTGAGATGGGCAATGAGCAGTCTCCAGAGAAAAGCGAGTTGATCAAGAAAGCTAAGAAAAAGAAATGGTCGGAAGAAACACAGAAGATCTTCAACAAGGAACTTAGTAAGTTGGATACGCTCTCCACACAAAGTCCTGATTACAATGTACAGCTGAATTATCTTCAGACGTTCGTTTCGCTTCCCTGGGGAGAGTATACCGAAGACGATCTGAACCTTCAGCGTGCACACAAGATTCTGGATCACGACCATTACGGGATGGAAAAGGTGAAAGAGCGTATTTTGGAATATATGGCAGTGTTATCGCTTCGTGGTGATTTGAAGTCGCCAATCCTGTGCTTATATGGCCCTCCTGGTGTGGGTAAAACTTCACTCGGAAAATCTATTGCCGAAGCAATGAAACGCAAATATGTACGTGTGTCACTAGGTGGTCTTCACGATGAAGCAGAGATTCGAGGTCATCGCCGCACGTATGTTGGAGCAATGCCCGGACGTATTATCAAAAGCATACAAAAAGCAGGTAGCTCTAACCCCGTGTTTATACTCGACGAGATTGACAAAGTAACTCAAAACACCATCAATGGTGATCCTGCTTCGGCACTTCTCGAGGTGCTCGACCCAGAACAGAACACTGCCTTCCACGACAATTTCCTGGATGTGGACTATGACCTCTCGAAGGTTTTATTCATCGCAACAGCAAACAACCTGAGCACCATTCCTCGTCCCTTGCTGGATCGAATGGAAATTATTGAAGTAAGTGGTTATATCACAGAGGAAAAAATTGAGATTGCCAAGCGTCACTTAATCCCTCGCGAACTGGACAATACTGGATTGCAGACATTGCCGGAAAAGCCAAAATTCAATAAGGCTGCAATTGAAAAAATCATTGAGCAGTATACCCGAGAAAGTGGTGTAAGACAGCTAGAAAAGCAAATCAATAAGGCTATGCGTAAGTTGGCTTTCAAGCGCCAGATGGAGAACGTGGAGCAAAACTGGAAGATTACGCCAGATTCGCTTGAAGACCTGCTGGGCAAGCCACCCTTCTATCGTGACATCTATCAGGGCAACAACTATGCTGGTGTTGTTACTGGATTGGCATGGACAAGTGTAGGTGGCGAGATTCTCTTCATCGAGACATCACTTAGCAAAGGCAAAGGCTCAAAGCTGACTCTTACGGGTAACTTAGGAGATGTTATGAAGGAATCGGCAGTGTTGGCATTGGAATATGTCAAGGCGCATGCTGATACGCTTAATATTGATTACCGCATCTTCGATAATTGGAATATCCACATCCACGTGCCTGAAGGCGCTACACCTAAAGATGGCCCATCTGCTGGTATAACCATTGCAACTTCTATTGCTTCGGCTCTTACACAGCGAAAAGTTCGCAAGAATACAGCAATGACCGGTGAGATAACCCTTCGTGGAAAAGTATTGCCCGTAGGCGGTATCAAAGAAAAAATACTTGCTGCCAAACGTGCAGGTATCACTGACATTGTGATGTGTAAAGAGAACGAGAAGGACATCTTGGAAATTCCCGACATATACTTGAAGGGCGTTAGCTTCCACTATGTCGAGAATGTACAGGACGTATGGAATTTCGCTCTGACTGACGAGATTGTGGAGCATCCACTGACATTCACTATTGAAGAAGAAAAGGAAAGCAAAAAATGACATTCGAACTGCAACATACCGATCCCTACAGCGATGCTCGTGCTGGCGTTATTACAACCGATCACGGACAAATAAAGACACCAATCTTTATGCCGGTTGGCACGTGTGGTAGTGTGAAAGGTGTTCACTTCTCAGAACTACGTGAACAAGTGAAGGCTCAAATCATTTTGGGCAACACCTATCATTTGTATCTTCGTCCAGGCTTAGACACACTGAGAAAAGCTGGAGGCTTGCATAAATTCAACACATGGGATCGTCCGATACTAACTGATTCGGGGGGATTTCAGGTTTTTTCTCTGACAGGCATTCGCAAACTTCGAGAGGAAGGCTGTGAGTTTCGTTCACATATTGACGGATCAAAACATTTCTTTACTCCAGAGAATGTGATGGATACAGAGCGCATCATTGGTGCTGATATCATGATGGCCTTTGACGAATGTCCTCCAGGACAGAGTGACTATCAGTATGCAAAGAAAAGTCTTGGTCTAACACAGCGTTGGTTAGATCGTTGCATCAAGCGCTTCAACGAAACAGAACCTATCTATGGTCATAAGCAGAGTCTATTCCCTATAGTACAGGGTTGTACGTTTAAGGAGCTAAGACAAGAAGCCGCAAAACACGTAGCCGACAAAGGTGCTGACGGAAATGCTATCGGGGGTTTGGCTGTAGGTGAACCCACTGAGGTGATGTACGATATGATTGAGGTGGTGAATGCTATTCTTCCTAAGGACAAGCCTCGCTATTTGATGGGTGTAGGCACACCTCAAAACATTCTGGAAGGCATCGAACGTGGTGTTGATATGTTCGACTGTGTAATGCCTACTCGCAATGGTCGCAACGCAATGCTCTTCACTTATGAAGGAACCATCAACATTCGCAACAAAAAATGGGAACAGGATTTTTCTCCTATTGATCCTGACGGATGCGACATAGACCGTCTTCATAGTAAAGCCTATCTGCACCATCTTTTTAAGGCACAAGAGTTGTTAGCTATGCAAATTGCTTCAATTCACAATCTTGCCTTCTACCTACGCTTGGTATCAGATGCAAGAAAGCACATAGAACAAGGAGACTTCAGTATGTGGAAACGTTCGGTAATTGACAATTTAGGACGTAGAGTATGAAGATGCATAAGTTGAAGATTCAGAATCCTGTCAAGCTCTTCTTAACGCGCATAGACAGGTATATTATCTCGAAGTTCATCGGAACCTATATTTATTCTATCTTCTTGATAATCTCTATTTCCATCGTGTTTGATTTCAACGAGAACCTGGCAAAGTTCTCGAACAATCATGCGCCTTGGAAGGCCATTATCTTCGACTACTACGCCAACTTTATCCCATACTATGCAAGCCTTTTCTCACCGTTGTTTGTATTTATTGCCGTCATCTTTTTTACATCAAAATTGGCAGGCAACTCTGAGATTATAGCCATGTTGGCTTCTGGCACAAGTTTCAAAAGACTCTTAAGGCCTTATCTTATCTCGGCAGCAATCATCGCAGGACTGAATTTCTATTTGTCAGCTTTTCTCATTCCAAAAGGAAATGTTATTAGACAAAACTTTGAGACTCAGTACAAAAACAAGCGCAAGAATACTTCTGCGACAAATGTTCAGCTTCAAGTCGGTCCCGGAGTCATTGCTTTCATGCAGTCGTATGATAATCTCACCAAACGAGGTTATGGATTTACTTTAGATAAATTTGAAGATAAAAAACTGGTGAGCCACATGACGGCTAATGTGATTCAGTATGACACTATCAGCGATTCTCGTTATCAATGGAGGGCAATCAACTATAAGATTAGAACACTGAAAGGATTGCGCGAACACATCACCACTGGAACCGAAATGGATACCACCATCATCATGGAACCTATGGACTTGGTATATTCTAAAGGTCAACAGGAAACTTTCACGTCACCTGAACTCAAGCGTTACATCAACAAGCAACAAGAACGCGGCTCGGTTAATGTGGTTCAGTATGAAGTAGAATATCACAAGCGCATAGCTACATCGTTCGCATCTTTCATTTTGACCATTATCGGAGCATCACTTTCATCCAGAAAACGAAAAGGTGGTATGGGACTTTATCTTGGCATAGGATTAGGTTTATCTTTCTCTTATATCCTGCTGCAGACAGTGAGCTCTACATTTGCTATCAACGCCAGTGCTCCACCGTTTTTAGCCGTGTGGATCCCCAATATTTTATATGCATTAATCGCCTATTATTGCTATAGGCAAGCACCAAATTGACTATGACATTTGAAGAAACATATTTAAACGACAACATTCTAGATGCACTCTATGATATGCACTTTGACGAGATGACTCCTATACAGGAGAAGTGCATACCAGAAATACTTGACGGACACGATGTATTAGGCGTGGCACAAACGGGTACTGGTAAAACAGCGGCCTACCTACTGCCTATTCTAAGCATGCTCGACGACGGAGGATTCCCCGACGATGCCATCAACTGTATCATCATGTCGCCAACTCGAGAATTGGCCCAACAGATAGATCAGGCTATGGAGGGCTTCAGCTATTATCTTGATAATGTATCATCGATAGCTGTTTATGGAGGTAACGACGGATCACGCTTCGACCAAGAGATAAAAAGTCTTCGTGGAGGCGCACCGGTAGTTATTGCAACACCAGGAAGACTTCTCAGTCACTTGAAGGTTGGAAACCTCGATTTGTCTAAAACATCATTCTTTGTACTGGACGAAGCAGACAGAATGTTAGATATGGGTTTTTCTGAAGACATCCTTCAAATCAATAAGCTACTTCCCGATACTTGCCAGAAAGTCATGTTCTCTGCCACTATGCCGAGCAAGATTCGTGAGTTAGCCGTTTCCCTGCTGAAAGACCCCGTAGAGGTCAAATTAAAGGTGAGCAAGCCAGCGGAAAAGATACAACAATCTGCTTATGTTTGCTATGATCCGCAAAAGGTAAAGATCATTGAACATCTTTTCAAACAGGGAGAATTCAAGCGCGTCATTATATTCTGTGGAAAGAAAGACAGAGTGAAAGAAATTAATAGGACGCTACAGAAAATGAAAATCAACTGTGCTCCGATGCATTCTGATTTGACCCAAGCAGAAAGAGACGAGGTAATGTATCAATTCAAAGCTGGACAAATTGATGTTTTGGTAGCTACAGATATTGTAAGTCGCGGCATCGATATTGACGATATTCAAACGGTCATCAACTTTGATGTACCAAATGATGCCGAAGATTACGTTCACCGTATAGGAAGAACTGCTCGTGCTGATCGTGATGGTGTAGCCATAACATTTGTCAATGAGAAAGACATGAAGCAATTCCAGCAGATTGAGAAATTTCTGGAGAAAGTTGTTGATAAAAACACATTACCAGAAGGACTTGGTGAAGGACCCGAATACAAGATAATAGAGAAGAAGAAACATTCGGGAAGAAACGGAAAACCCCACAAGAGAAACACCAAGGGAACAGGCAAAGGAACGCACAAAGGCGCTTCTAAGGGACAAAACAAAGGTCAACATAAGCAAAAGGGAAAAAGCGAAGAAAAGTAATTTTTTTCGCTTTTTCTTGGAAGTTTCAGATTTTATTCCTACATTTGCAATAAATTAAATAATTGTGTATATGCGGAAACAATTACTCATACTCTTTTGTGCTACATTGCTTGGTGCTGCCACGCCCGTTAAAGCTATGAATATGGTATTGGAGATGGGTGTAGCTGAGCAGATTGACGACAATGTACCCACCATCGTCGTAGAAGGGAAAACCGTTACCATACTTGGAGCAAATGGTATGACAATGGAAATTGTCTCTTTGACAGGACGTCCTGTAACAAAACTCAAAATTGAGAATTCTTCACAACGTATTCAACTTAACAATTTACAAAAAGGGTGCTACATTATAAAAGTTGGAAAAGTAGTGCGCAAAGTGACCGTACAATAATATTCCTCCGTATTATTTTTTTCGCGCTTGCATCTAGTTTTATTAGTTGCAAGGGTATATTGACGAGTAGTAATGAAGATTTAATCGCACAAACGCTTGCTGAAAACATTGATTCAGCTAAAGTATCGTTAAATCAACTTCTTCTTAATAATAACGATTCTTTCTTATCCTCCTCTGAGCTAAAAGATTATTATCAAGATAATGGAGATTTTATATGGGTCAATTCTCCAGAATCACTTGAAAAGAGTGACACTCTAATTAAGTATATAGGAAAGTCATCAGAGGAAATCGGCTTCAATAAAAAAGTATTTTTAGTAGATAGCATTCTGTCTGATATATCAAGATTAAACCAACAAATAACAGATTCTTCATCAGTAGTTTACGAGACAATGGCTCGAATTGAGTTTAATCTTTCAAGAGCTTATCTCAAATTCATATCAGGTCAGTACTATGGCTTTCTTAATCCTTTAAGACTATTCAACAAATTAGATAAAGACAACAATGGTGCATATCGTCCCTTGTTTGATATATCTATTCAACTACCAGAAAAAGAGTTTGCAACAAATGCTCTTTCCAAGGCGAATAGCGATGATGTTCTTGAATACATCATGAGTTTAGAACCACAGGACCCGATATATCTTGCTCTAAAAAAAGAACTGCAAAAAGACAGTATAAAAGAACATCGGCAAAAGCTTATTCTCAACATGGAAAGATGCCGATGGAAGATAAAAGACTATCCTCTCAATGAGAAGAAATATGTTTTTGTAAATATTCCTTCACAGAACCTGTGGGCTATACAACCTGATAGTGTACTATCTATGAAGATTTGTTGTGGTGCATTCCATACCAAAACCCCCTTGTTAATCAGCAAGATCAACTTAGTCCAGTTTAATCCTGAATGGGGTATCCCAATGAGTATCATCAAAAAAGAAGTTAGTGAACATGCGGGCGACTCTGCCTATTTTGCACGTCATCGCTACTCTATTATCCAGAATGATGGAGATACCATCAATCCGGCTGAAATTACCAGTGCTGAACTGCGTAGTGGCAACTATCGCATTAGTCAGAAAAGTGGTCCTGGCAATTCTCTAGGCAGAATTATTTTTAGATTTCCGAATAAGTTTGATGTCTATCTGCACGACACGAATAATCCTGGTGCGTTCCAGAATGAGCGTAGAACAATTTCGCATGGATGCGTTCGTGTACAGAAGCCATTCCAGCTCACAATGTTTGTATTGCCAGATTTAGATGAATGGACAATCGACAAGATACGTCTTTCTGTTGATATCAAACCGGAAACTGATAAAGGAAAAAATTATCTTCAG
The DNA here is from genome assembly GCF_000621725.1 of Xylanibacter brevis ATCC 19188. Taxonomy (GTDB): domain Bacteria; phylum Bacteroidota; class Bacteroidia; order Bacteroidales; family Bacteroidaceae; genus Prevotella; species Prevotella brevis. The sequence continues at coordinate 59,340 of NZ_JHXM01000021.1, read as the reverse complement.
AACTTCAGACACAAAAATGGTGCAAAACCTTTAAGATTGATAAATTCATTAAGAACCAATCCAGAGACACCGGTATATATTGCTTACTACACAGCATTTCCCAATCCATCAACTCACGATATTGAATTCTGGCCAGATCGTTACGAATACGACAAGCAAATGTGGCAGGCCCTTAAACCATTTCTTCCATAAGTCATAATTCTATTGATGAAACAATACGACGATGAAGCGTTAATCAATCTCATCAAAGAATCAAAAACCAGAAGGAACGGATTCGAAATGGTGGTAAGACAATATAGTGAAAAACTATATTGGCAGATAAGACGTATAGTATTGATTCATGAAGATGCAGATGATGTATTGCAAAACACATTTATCAAGGCATGGAATTCTCTAGATACTTTTCATGGCGACTCTAAGCTATATACTTGGCTATCGAGAATCGCTATTAACGAGGCTTTAGACTTCATGAGGAAGAAGAAAGTTAGAGCATCATTAAGTACTGATGACGTTGAATCTGGAATTGTTCAACAATTACTAGCCGACACTTATTTCAATGGAGATGAAACCGAAGCGCAACTACAAGAAGCTATCGCCCAATTGCCAGAAGTTCAGAAAACCGTGTTCATGCTTAGATATTACGAAGAGATGAAATACAGCGAAATCAGCAAGATTACAGGAACCACTGAGGGCGGACTAAAAGCTTCGTATCATATTGCGGTAAAAAAAATAGAGGATTTTTTTAAGCAACACGATTAAACTATTTGCATTATTAAACATCTATATATATAAAATGGTAGCATGATATGCAAAAAGAAAGAGACGACATAGAATTTAAGATGGGAAATAATAATCCATTTTCCACACCTGAGGGCTATTTTGAGCACCTCACAGATAGAGTGATGTCTAAGCTTCCTGATACTAAACCAGAAGAGAAGCCAGCCATCATTCGTTATCTACGTCCCCTACTCTATGCTGCCGTGTTCACAGGTGTGATTGTTCTAAGTGCTACATTCTTAATGAAAGATGATCAAGAACAGGAAACACAACAAATGGCATCTGCGCCCATCGATTCTGGTGACGCATACTTTGATGATGCTGCAGACTATGCAATGGTCGATAACCAAGATATCTACGCTTATCTATTAGCAGATTTATAAATTGAAAGGAAGGTAAAACTATGAAGAAGTTATTTGCATTTATCCTCTGCTCAATGTTCTTATTGAACATACAAGCACAACAACAGAAATTCTCGCCTGAAAAATTTGAATCAGACTTGGTGTCGTATATCACAAAAGAAGCTAATCTTTCACAGCAGGAGGCCTCTCAATTCTTTCCTATTTATAAGGAAATGAGAGAAAAACAACGTTCATTATTCAGTCAACAGAGAAATTTAGCAAAGAATAAGCCTCAAGACGAAAAAGGATGTCTGAAATCCATTAAAGAGAGAGATCAGATAGATATCGATTTAAAGATGCTTCAAAAAACATATCACGAGAAGTTTTTAAAAATACTTCCAGCATCGAAAGTTTATGATATACTAAAAGCTGAAGATCGCTTTCATAGAAGAATGATGAGCAACTGGGAGAACAAAAGACATGTCAGCAGAAAAGCCAGACATTAATTCTCTTTAAACAATTCTTCATCACGCTTCAACAAAAAAGACGACTTTGTTAAAGTATCTACTAATTGCCATTCAGGGGTATATAAAGAAACAATTTCCTCTGTCTGGCATTTGTTATAAATATAAGTCTTTTGAACTCGAACAAGCAAATTATCACCCTTCACAATAAGCTTCATGTCTATACGAAGAGCGTCGCTCATCTTAACACACAGCGAATCGTCACTCAGATAAGTCATCGTGCTTATTCCTTCTAACAGGTTGTTTACCTCAGCTTTCATTCCCGCTTCTCTAAAGTCAATCATATCCAGACGATTATTTTTTGTAAGATATGGCATTAGAGAGTCAGGCATCAGTTTGAACAACTCTCCTATCTTGGGAGTATCTGCGAAAACAGAAACCATGGCAAATAAAAACAAGCAAAGATTTAAAATTCTTTTCATAATCTACTGTTTAGACAATTGTATCATCATGATAGCTGCTAATCCCGCAGTTTCAGTTCTTAATCTACTATCTCCTAGGTTAACAGAAATAAAACCAGCTTCAACCGCTTTCCGAACTTCATCTATAGAGAAATCACCTTCAGGTCCAATCATCACCAAGGCATCATCTTGATTATTTCCATTTCGAAGTTCATCAAACAAATTGGTACGTGGCACTTCTTCATAACAATGCGCAATATATCGTCTTCCGGTTTGATGCGATTTAATGAAATTATCAAAAGAAAGCATTACATTAACTATCGGAGTCCATGCTTTTCTACTTTGCTTTACTGCGGAAATTACGATTTTCTCTAATCTTGGTGTCTTAACCACCCTACGTTCTGAAAACTTACAGTCTAACAAGGACAACTCATCAAAACCAATCTCAGTCGCCTTCTCTGTCATCCATTCGATGCGTTCCATCATCTTAGTAGGCGCAATCGCTAAATGAATATGCCCATTCCAGGTACGTTGCTGGGGCATTGTTTCTTGGATAGAATAAAGACACCGTTTAGAAGATGCCAATGTTACTATAGCTTTATAGAATGTACCCTTTCCATCCATCAACATCAATTCATCACCTTCTTTAAGACGAAGCACACGCAATGCATGAACTGCCTCTTCTTCAGGCAATTCTCCTACGCTGGCGGCCTGGGGAACATAGAAATAACGTACTTCTTTCATTACTTTTCGCTTCTTCTATTAATTTCATCGCGTAGCTGAGAGGCCAGCTCATAGTTTTCATCATCCACTGCACGCTGTAAAGCCTGTTTCAATCTTGGAACATCCATCGTATTAATAGGAATAGCTATTCCTTTTGCATCAGCGTCATATGGAACACTTTGGCGTTCCAACAGAGTACCCTCAATATACAGAGGCGTATCTGAAATCATTGTTAGCAGAATGGCATCACTTATTCGCATGCGTTTGGAATTACCAAATTCATCCATCAGCACTACTTGATACTGACCATCATACAAGCCATATATCATCAACTCGAACTTATCTTTTAATAAGCCTACCAGCGTTTCTGGTAACATATTATCGCATTCTTTTATATTATTGACACGCATCAGCAACTGGTGAGACATATGTCCATCACATACGACAGACATAGCATTTTTGCGCTCCATATCTGTCAATACGATCACAGAAATACCTTCACCACCAACAATCTGCTGAATACTATCAAATCTTAGCTGAATGCGCTTCATCGCTATTTCTTATCAGGATTAAATACCAGGGCAAAACAAATTCCGACTACCATCGCAAAGGCAGCAAAGATAAACCAACAAGACTGCCAATCTCCCAGCAAGTATTTTCCATGCCAAGAACAGTAACTATTCACTATCTCACCAGCAGCCAAGGTTCCTACGGTTGCTCCTATTCCATTGGTCATCATCATAAACAGACCCTGTGCAGATGCCTTGATTGATGGTGCGCACTCCTGATCTACAAAAATACCACCTGATACATTAAAGAAATCGAATGCAACACCATATACAATGCACGACAAAATAAATAGTATTACACCTGGCATTGCCGGATTACCAATTCCGAAGAAACCAAAAAGGAAAACCCATGCAAACATGGACATCAGCATAACAATCTTAATACCAAATCTTCTCAAAAAGAATGGAATCATCAGTATGCATAAAGCCTCGCTGATCTGAGAGATTGATGTAAGCAATGTTGCATTGTTGGCTGCAAACGAATTTGCTATGACTTCATCTGTACTACCTTTGAAACTTGTAATAAAAGGACCTGCGAATCCATTTGTCACCTGCAGACACATACCAAGCATGGCAGAAAAGATGAAAAACAGCGCCATCTTCTTTTTCTTAAACAGTTTAAAGGCACTCAGTCCCATTACATCTGCTAAAGAAGAACCTGCCTTCTTCTCTAATTTGCACTGAGGCAAGGAGAAACAATAAGCAAATAAAACAAGACTCAGAAATCCTGATACAAAGAACTGCATGTAGGTATACTGAAACTTGTAATCATTATCAACCAGACTAAAGAAGAATGCTCCATCTTCCCACACCGCACAGTTGACAAACCACATCGTTACAATAAAGCCAACTGTACCAAGAACACGAATCGGAGGGAAATCCTTTACGGTATCCATTCCGTTATCTTTCAATATTGTAAAAGCAGTTGTGTTAGTCAATGCTATAGTGGGCATAAAGAAAGCAACACTCAACGAATACATAGCAATGAAAGCCGACTTATTGGAAATCTCATGGCCAAAGCCAGCATTAACACCCATCCACCAGCAACCTAACATGGCAACACCAGCCATAAGATGGCATAAACCAAGCAATCGCTGAGGTTGGATATATTTATCTGCGACAATACCCATCAAAGTTGGCATGAATATAGAAACAATTCCCTGTATAGCATAAAACCAGGCAATCTGATTACCCAAACCTGCTGTTCCTAGATAATTACCCATACAGGTGAGATATGCTCCCCAAACAGCGAACTCCAGAAAGTTCATGACTGCTAAACGTACTTTCATATTCATAAACTATAAGGTTTTTAGTTTGTTATTTCAATTCTTTTCCATTATAGAAAGCCTTCATTAACCCTTGATTATCTCGTTGGAGCTTAATCGTGCCACTCAACCATTCCGTCTGAGGCTGTTCTCCTTCCAACGGATAGCAGCGAGTAACAAAACCATCTTCAAGTTCCACCACAGCCATAGACTGTATGGAATGATCCTCAAAGACTATCTGATGACAGGCTATCTTTTTCAATTTCATCATTTATCTCTAGGCGTTCTTTATGAAAACGCACCAACTGAATATTATCTATAAACAAAAGGCGCGTTGTCGTTGACCGATCTTTATCTCCTTTTAAATAGAAGAAGCCTCGTATCTGTTTTACGTTAGCTTTTTCATATTCAGGAATATGCAGTTGAGTAAGACCAGAACTTGAGAAATGAATATTTCGTGTTATCGTTGTGTCATTATCGTAGGTAACTGCAACATAGAGAACCGTATTCTTTGATCCATCCTGGAAGACATAATCGCTCATAAAACGCATTAAGAAGCGATCACCATTCCGATAGGTTGTGTCACCATTAATGGTAAAAGTCCATTTATCATAGGGTGCAACGGGCATCAACGAGAGTGTTCTACGTTCAGTCCAGACATTGGCTGTATCACCATTGTTATCCAGCGAAGCATATTGCCCCATCTCACCTTCAGTGGCACCGAGTACCAGAGCCTGATTCTCCAGTCTTTCTGCAACACGCTCATAGATATCCTCGAATCGTTCGGCATTGGTATAGTAATAAACCATTGACGAATCAAAGTCGGCCTGAGTATAACCATACTTCTGCAACACAGCCTTCATATATAAAAGCTGCAATACATCAGCACTCTCATTTGCGTCGTCATCATGAGTTGCTAATGATTTTGCCAAATGATATTCCACTAATATATCCTCCAGCTCGTCCGGTTGGATATAACGCTTTGGCACTTTTGGCGTACATGAAACCAAAAAGAGGAAAGCGACCAATATCAAGGCCCAGTTATGCTTCACGTTTGATAGAAATATGGCTAATCTCCTTTCGATAAAACAATAATAATGCTACAACCCCCACAGAGATAGAGGCATCGGCAAAGTTAAATACAGGACTGAAGAAAATAAACTCATCTCCTCCAACAATTGGAAACCAGTCGGGATAACTGGTCACGATAAGTGGAAAATAGAACATATCAACCACACGTCCCATCAAGAAAGACTCATAACCATTGCCTAAGCCTACAAACTGGCTGATCTCATAAGGAGTTGACGCATCAAAGCAAAGCCCATAAAACATGCAGTCGATAAGATTGCCTGCAGCGCCCGCTAAAACCATCGACAAACAAATCAGATAGCCCCAGCGAACGTTTGTTTTGCTTTGGAGCCAGATATAGTATGACAAGAGAGAGATGGCAACTATGCGGAAGATTGACAAAAGCAATTTTGAACCTATCTGCATGCCATAAGCCATACCATTGTTTTCTATGAATGTGATATAAAACCAATCGGTCACATGAATACTTTCATGAAGACACATATTAGTCTTAACCCAGACTTTTATAAGCTGGTCAATAATCAGAATGGCCATAATGAGGATTATGGCCATTCTGCCCTTAGTCAAATATCTACTTACGTTCACTTTCTTTTCTTTTCCAACTCTTTTGACTCAACGCTCAGTGTTGCATGAGGAACAGCTCTTAGACGCTCTTTGGGAATCAGTTTACCGGTGATCCTATCCACGCCGTAAGTCTTGTTCTCAATTCTTACAAGTGCAGCCTTCAAGCCCTGAATGAACTTTTGCTGACGAGCGGCAAACTGAATAAGATCTTCCTTTGACTGCGTTGCACTACCCTCCTCTAATGCTTTATATGTTGGTGACGTATCATCAACATCATTAGAGTCCTGATTAGTCAATACACGCATCATTTGGTCATAATCACGTTTGGCCAAAGCCAGCTTCTCATTGATAATCTCGCGGAACTCTTCAAGTTCCTCATCTGTGTAACGTGTTTTCTCTGCCATAAATCATTAGGATTTAGTTATTTTTATATTTAGTTTAAATTCATCGAATTCAACTTCCTGTCCATCATTAGCCTCGAGCTTGATGCTGTCAGCCAATACCTGGCGTGCGATATAGTCGCCGAAGGTTTCAACAGCTTTTGTGGCAGTCTCGTTTGGCTCAATGCAAACACAAATACGGTCGGTAATCTCCAGTCCACTCTTCTTACGAATGTTCTGAATACGGTTCACCAATTCACGAGCCATACCCTCGTTCTTCAGTTCGTCGGTAAGTGTAATATCAAGAGCAACAGTCAGGTTACCCTCATTGCCAACCAGCCAACCAGGAATATCCTCGCTGATAATATCAACATCAGCCACCTCTACGGTAAGGTCTTGACCTTCAACATTGATACCAATGGTGCCATTCTTCTCCAACTGAGCAATCTGGTCCTGAGAAAGAGCATCCATCTGAGCAGCAACACCCTTCATCAACTTGCCGAACTTCTTACCCATGGTACGGAAGTTGCATTTCACCTTCTTAACCAGAATGCCTGCACCTTCCACAAATTTCACGTCTTTTACGTTTACCTCCTGCAAGAAAATCTGCTTCACGCTCTCAATAGCATTACGCTGAGCATCATCAACAGGTGGAATCATCAAGGTCTGCAGAGGCTGCTTCACCTTAATACTCTCTTTACGACGCAGAGCAAGAACAATCGTTGTGATGCGCTGAGCAATCTCCATACGCTGCTCCAGATCGGCATTAACCAAATCCATATTAGCTACGGGGAATTTCTCCAGATGAACAGAATCAAGTTCTCCTCCCAAATCGCAGTAGATGCGATCTGCAAAGAATGGCGCAAACGGAGCCAGCAACTTAGAAACAGTCATCAAGCACTCATAGAGCGTCTGATAGGCAGCCAACTTATCGTTGTCCATCTCCTTACCCCAGAAACGCTTCTTGTTAAGACGAACATACCAGTTAGACAGATCCTCATCCACAAACTTATCAATTAGACGACCTGCACGTGTAGGATCAAATCCGTTCATCTCTTTCTGAACGCCCTTAACCAGAGAGTTCAGACAAGACAAAATCCAACGGTCGAATTCAGGACGCTCGTTTACAGGAATCTGTGCAGCCTTAGGATCAAACTCATCCACATTAGCATACATAGCAAAGAGTGAATAAGTATTATATAAGGTACCAAAGAACTTGCGGCTGATTTCTGCCACACCCTCTGGGTCGAACTTCAGGTTGTCCCATGGTTCAGAGTTTGTCATCATGTAGAATCTAACCGCATCCGAACCATATTTGTCGATCATCTCAAATGGATTAATCACATTACCCACATGCTTCGACATCTTATTGCCTTTGGCATCCAGCACAAGACCTGTTGAGATGACATTCTTGAAGGCTACTGAATCGAAGATCATAGTAGCAATAGCATGCAATGTGAAGAACCAACCACGTGTCTGGTCAACGCCCTCGTTGATAAAATCTGCGGGGAATGCTTTATTGTTATCAATCAGTTCACGGTTCTCGAAAGGATAGTGAACCTGTGCATAAGGCATAGAACCCGAATCAAACCACACATCAACCAAGTCGCTTTCACGTTTCATTGGCTTGCCGCTTTCGCTTACCAATATAATATAGTCCACATATGGACGGTGCATGTCGATCTTGTCGTAGTTTTCCTTTGACATATCACCAGGCACAAACCCCTTGTCTTTCAGCGGATTTGAAGTCATTACACCTGCTGCAACAGCTTTTTCAATCTCAGCATAAAGTTCTTCCAAGCTACCGATACACTTTTCTTCGCCGTCTTCGCTTCGCCAAATAGGAAGTGGTGTACCCCAGAAGCGAGAACGAGACAGGTTCCAGTCATTCAGATTCTCTAGCCAGTTACCAAAACGTCCTGTACCTGTTGACTCCGGATGCCATCCGATAGTCTTGTTCAGTTCACTCATGCGAACCTTTTTATCGGTACTCTTAATAAACCAAGAGTCCAAGGGATAGTAAAGTACAGGTTTGTCTGTACGCCAGCAATGAGGATAGTTGTGAACGTGCTTCTCGATCTTGAACACCTTACCGTCGGCTTTCAAGTCCATACAGATAGAAATGTCAAGTGTCTCATCCTTATCTGTAAGTGTTTCATCGTAGGCATTCTTTACATAGCGTCCAGCATAGCGTCCCCACTTCTCTGTATCTACGTAATTCTTAACGAAATCTGCATCCAGATCCTCAATCAAGAAGTACTTACCTTGCAGGTCAACAACTGGACGCTCGTTGCCTTTCTTGTCTATAAGCACAATAGCAGGTACACCAGCCTTCTTCGCTACGAAAGCATCGTCGGCACCAAAGTTTGGAGCAATGTGTACGATACCTGCACCATCCTCTGTTGTTACATAGTCACCAGGAATCACGCGGAAAGCGCCTTCACCTACAGGTGTAATCATTGGCAGGAGCTGTTCATACTCCATTCCCACGAGGTCGGTACCCTTGTAGCGAGCTACCACGCGATAGGGCAAGAACTTCTCACCCTTATTATATTCAGGTAGTTCACCACCATCGGAAATCTCGGCAGCAGTATCAAAGTAAGCCGCAACGCGTGCGTCTGCCATCACGATTGTGATTTTCTCTGCCGTATAAGGATTGTAAGTCTCAATAGCTACATAGTCAATTTTGGGACCTACACACAATGCTGAATTCGCAGCCAGTGTCCAGGGGGTTGTAGTCCATGCCATGAAATATGGCGTGCCCCAACCAGTCATCTCTGGCTTCGGATTCTTCATTTTGAAGAGAGCCGTACAAGTAGTATCCTTCACGTCACGATAGCAACCTGGCTGGTTCAGCTCGTGACTTGACAATCCGGTTCCGGCTGCAGGTGAATAAGGCTGAATTGTATAGCCTTTATAAAGCAATCCTTTATCATAGAACTGCTTCAGCAGCCACCACAGTGACTCAATATATTTATTATCGTAGGTGATATAAGGATTATCAAGATCTACAAAGTATCCCATGCGCTCAGTCAGTTCACGCCACTCAGCTGTAAACTTCATCACATTTTCACGACACTTCTTATTGTAATCCTCTGTTGAAATGTACTTGTCTGAATCTTTGTTATCGATATCAGCCTTGGTGATACCCAATTCTTTTTCCACACCGAGTTCCACAGGCAGTCCATGAGTATCCCATCCAGCCTTACGCTTTACCTGGAAACCCTGCATGGTCTTATAACGATTGAACTTATCCTTCAGCGAACGACCCAAGACGTGGTGAATACCTGGGTGACCATTTGCTGAGGGAGGACCCTCAAAGAAAACAAACTGAGGACATCCCTCACGCTCGTCAATTGAACGATGGAAAATATCCTCTTTCTTCCATTTATCTAAAATCTCATTGTTAACCTGAGTCAGGTTCAAACCATTATGTTCAGCGAATCTCTTTGCCATATCGTTTATAGTACTATAATTTTTTGATGTGCAAAGGTACAAAAAAAAGTGAGATACCGCAAAATATCTATGATAAAATTAGAAAAAAGCGCCAAATTATACTTTTTTGATTCTTTTTTCGATGTACAATGTCAATTATTCACTACCTTTGCAATCCGGAACACAATAAAAATCTGACAATGGAAAGAACATGGAGATGGTTTGGCAAGAAAGATAGAATCACACTTGCCATGCTCAAGCAAATTGGCGTTGAAGGCATCGTAACAGCGCTTCACGACGTGCCCTTAGGTGAAGTTTGGACACAAGAAAAGATACACGATCTACGTGAATACATCGAAAGCTACGGCATGCGTTGGTCGGTAGTGGAGAGCCTACCCGTAGTCGAGTCAATCAAATACGGAGGACCTGATCGTGACCAACAGATAGAGGTCTACATAGAGTCACTAAAGAACCTGGCCGCTGAAGGCATACACACGGTTTGTTACAATTTCATGCCAGTACTTGACTGGGCCCGCACAGACTTGCTTCACAACAATCCAAACGGAGCAACAAACCTATATTTCAACTATGCCGAATTCGCCTATTTCGACATTTATCTTTTAAAGCGAGAAGGAGCCCGGGAAGAATGGAAAAAATTTCAATTTCCAGACAATGTCGGCGCTGTGAGAGACGTCCTTGCCGAGGCAGATGAATTAGCAAAAAGCATGACTCCAGAAAAAGACCACAAACTTATTGAGAATATTGTGATTAAGACTCAAGGGTTTGTGAGCGGAAACTTCTCTGAAGGTGACAAAGAACCCATTGCAAAGTTTCAATCATTCCTTGAACTTTATCATGACATTGACAAGCAGCAGTTGCGCGAGAATATGAAATACTTCCTAGAGGCTATTATGCCTACTTGTGAAGCTTATGACATGAATATGTGTGTGCATCCAGACGACCCCCCTATCGAGATTTTAGGTCTTCCACGTATTGTACGCACAGCAGACGACATCCGCTGGTTCCTTAACGCAGTACCTAATAAGCATAATGGACTTACATTCTGTGCCGGTTCACTTAGTGCAGGAGCCTATAACGACGTGGTGGCAATGGCCCGTGAATTTGCCCCCCGCACCCATTTCGTACACCTACGTTCTTGTCATATTTTCCCGAATGGCGACTTTACAGAAGCCTCGCATCTGGGTGGTCGAGCTAACATCGTAGAACTGGCAAGAATCTTTGAGAAAGAGAATCCGGCGCTCCCAATGCGCGTTGATCATGGTATGACATTCACCGATCAACCTGGTGGCATCATGGACGAATCAAGTCACGGACACAATGCAGGCTATACACTGTTAGGACGCATGTTTGCATTGGGCCAGGTACAGGGCATCCTTGCTACTGTCGACGATGAATTGGGCATCAAATACACGCAGCCAGGATTCTTTGACTAACAACAACAATGACATATAATCAAAACCGACAATGAAGAACCTATTCGACATCAAAGACAACGTAACCGTCATCACCGGTGGAACCGGCGTTTTAGGACGTACTATAGCAAAATATCTGGCTCTTAATGGTGCCAAAGTTATCATCTTAGGTAGAAAAGAAGATGTTGGTCAGGCCATCGTTGATGATATCAAGAACGATGGTGGACAATGCGAGTTTATGAAAACCGACGTGATGGACGAAGCATGCGTACAGAAGAATTGCGACGATATCATCGCTAAATATGGACGTATCGACACACTGCTTAATGCCGCTGGCGGCAACATGCCTGGCGCTACAATCGGACCGGACAAGACATTTTTCGACCTCGACGCCAGTCAGTTCTCTAAAGTTCTCGAACTTAACCTCACCGGCACGGTTATTCCTACACAGATATTTCTGAAACCCATGGTTAAACAGGGCAAAGGATCTATCATCAACTTCTCGAGCATGGCAGCATTCCGCCCCATGACAAGAGTGTGTGGCTATGCGGCTGCAAAAGCAGGCATTTCCAACTTTACACAGTATATGGCCACAGAATGCGCCAAGAAATTTGGCGAAGGCATCCGTGTCAATGCAATAGCACCAGGTTTCTTCATCACCGAACAGAACCGTTCGCTGTTGACCAATCCTGATGGAACCTACACACAGCGCGGACAAGATGTGATCCGCCAAACACCATTTGGACGTATGGGAGAACCCGAAGAACTCTGCGGCACCATCCATTATCTCATGTCTGATGCTTCAAAGTTTGTCACAGGAACCGTGGCCGTTGTTGATGGCGGCTTCAATGTATTCGCTATGTAGGGTTTAAAACACTCCACAAACTAAAGATATAATGGCCCTTCTCAAGAGGGCCATTTTTCTTTTTTAACACAAAAAAATCCACAACTGGAGAACAACGTAACGATATTTTTTGTACCTTTGCACCGCAAATTTGCAAAAATAGGTATACTCACTTCATTATTAAGAAGTTAGGAAATATTTAAGGAAAATCATTTTAGGATGAGACAACTCAAAATTCAGAAAAGCATCACAAACCGTTCGAGTGAAGCATTGGATAAGTATCTAGTAGAGATTGGCCGTGCTCCACTTATTAGTATTGACGAAGAAATTGAACTGGCTCAGAAAATTAAGAAGGGCGGTCCTGAGGGCGAACGCGCAAAAGACAAACTGGTGACAGCCAATCTGCGCTTTGTTGTCAGTGTTGCTAAACAATATCAGCATCAGGGTTTAACATTAACAGACCTTATCGACGAAGGCAACATCGGTCTTATCAAGGCCGCACAGAAATTCGATGAGACACGCGGCTTCAAATTCATTTCTTATGCCGTATGGTGGATTCGCCAGTCTATCCTTCAGGCCATTGCCGAGCAGAGCCGTATCGTACGTCTTCCTCTGAACCAGGTTGGCTCACTGAATAAGATTAATCACGAAATCAACAAGTTTGAGCAGGAGAATCAGCGCCACCCATCTGTGAGCGAGCTGGCTGAAATGACTGACATTGACGAAGAGAAAATTGGTCAGTCAATGATGGCAGATGGTCACCATGTGTCTATTGATGCACCTTTCCAGGATGGCGAAGACAACTGTATGCTCGATGTGATGGCCTCTGGTGACGATAGCCGCACCGACCGTCACGTGGATCACGAGTCAATGGCACAGGAGTTGAACGCCGTACTCAACAAAGTACTGAAGGAGCGCGAGATTACTATTATCCGCGAATGCTTCGGTATTGGTTGCCACGAGAAGGGTCTTGAGGAAATTGGCGATCAGCTGGGACTTACCCGTGAGCGTGTGCGCCAGATTCGTGAGAAGAGCATTGCTAAACTCCGTGATTCTGGTAACGCTCGTATTTTGATGAAATATCTGGGATAAGAGATTTTCTCTTTTTACAGTAAAAATACAATGCTTCATTTCCGATTATGGAATGAAGCATTTTTTATGATCTTCCAAAAGCAACGCTTTCAGCCTCCAAAAGCATAACGTTTCTTATGCTATAGTTAAGATGCTGATAGCCAATATGAAAGCTATTACAATTCATCTAGACACTAGAAAACACATTTTTAGAGTCTAGAATTCGCCGATCTAAAGTCTAGATTCAGGCATTCTAGAGTCTAGATGCGACACAAAACAGTAAGAATAACAGGGCAAAAGTGGCACTTTTGGCTTGTAAAAGCAGTAGTATTGCACAACAAAAGGAGTACTATTGCTCGGTAATAGCGGCACTTATTCATAGAAAAGCGACACTCCCGCTTCTATAATTAAAAAGGAATATCCTTTTTATGGCAAAATATTTTTGTGGTTATTTATTTATTTGCTATCTTTGCGGCAATGAAACGAATATTGCTGCTACTTTATATAATATCAACCGTCCTTACGGCCAATGGTCACGAGTATTCTGACTCCGTGCTGTTGGAGCGCATATTCAGTTTTCAGCGCAACTACGCTCACGATGTGAACGGCTTTTCCACAAATGTTTACCTAAAACACCTCTATAACACAAAACGTCGCAATGCCACACTATGGCTGATACCTTCCATGTATCCACTGGCTAAGGGACAACGAAAGTTTCTGAGCGAACAGTATAATCACTTCACCTTCAATGACGTTGACAACTATGATAATCTGAATCAGGTATTCTATACCACCATCCCCAGAAACAAACATACGATGTCAACGCTATTTTGCTATCTGACACCTGACCTTTATAACGAGACAATTTACGATGACCACGTGCTTTCACCGTTTAATCGCTACAATCGGTTGTTCTACAAATACACAACAACAGATCTAGGTAACGGTAAGATACGCCTAGACTTCCGTCCTAAACGGGTGATGAACACGCAGCTAGTGAAAGGTCAAGCTATCGTCAACTATGCGACGGGGCGCATCGAACAGATTGAGCTGAATGGCGAGTTCGACATGATTAGTTTTCACACCATCAGTACGCAGGGCGATCATGGCGCACGGGCACTGATGCCTCAGTTATGTATCACTGATGTAACGTTTAAGTTTGCTGGCAACAACATAACTTCTCATTTTGAGGTGGCATACGACTGTCCTACTACACTACCGGACACCATGAGTCTCAAAATAAATCGCCAACTCATGGATTCTATTCGTCCGTTCAGTTTAAGCGAAGAAGAGGAGTTGGTGTATCAGCACTTTGACTCGCTGAGGCATGCAAAGAAACATAATGATAGTATCAAAGCTGTCATGCCCATGATGCTGGATAAACACAGCAATGCAAGCGACCGCACTTGGGATATGTTGGGAGAAAACCTTTTCAGCAAGACGAAAAGCAGTACTGAGAATGGATATGTATGGCTGTCGCCCCTACTCGACCCGCAATACATCAGCTACAGCAAGTCAAAGGGATTGTCATACAAGATGCGTTTGGGTGCTCACTATGAATTCAGCAAGAAAACCTGCATTGACTTTAACCCCAAAGCCGGTTACAACTTCAAATTGAAGCAATTCTTCTTTACAGCCCCCATCCGACTTGAATATAATCACAAACGCAGAGGTTATCTGGATCTCATTGTGGGTAACGGCAACCGTCTGAGCAATCAATATACACTCAACGAAATAGCGGCTATTGATGGTGAAGACTCTCAATGGCTGAATGAAGACCTGCACATATTCAGAGATTTATATGCCCAGCTGAAGAACTACTACATGATTACGCCTTGGTTGGGAATTGAAGGTGGTGTGACATTCCACCATCGTCGGTCACAGCATGCTGCAAAACTAGGTTCGTTTGGTATAGAAAACGACTACAAGAGTTTAGCCCCATCTGTGTCTGTTAAGTTGCGTCCGTGGCGAGCAGCCCCTGTCGTTTCTATCGACTATGAACGAGGTTTGAAGTTCGACAAGTTTAATCTGCCCTACGAACGATGGGAAGTTGATGCCTCTTGGAAAAGGCGCATGCACCGCCTGCAGGTGTTCAACGCACGTATCGGCGGTGGACTTTACACACTGAAAAAAGTCAACTCGTTTATGGACTTTACTAACTTCCGCGACAACAATCTGCCAGAAGGTTGGGATGATGATTGGTCGGGCAATTTTCAGTTGTTATCATCAAGTGTTTACAACGAGTCAAAATATTATATTCGAGGTAATATATCGTACGAGAGTCCGCTGATGGGCTTGTCGTTCATTCCCTTACTTGGTCATTACATAGAACGCGAACGCATTTATCTTAGTTCATTGCTCATAAACCAAAGCCGACTTTACTCCGAGCTGGGCTACGGATTCAGCAGCCGCTACATCTCAATGGGCATCTTTGCAGGCTTCCGAAACATTGAGTATCAGGAGATTGGCTGCAAGTTTACAATAGAATTATTTAGAAGATGGTAATATGAACTGTAATACGAAAAATGAATATGGTTAACGATATTTAGCATTTTGTGCTGATTCGTACCCTCTCATGGGGGCTTCTCGCCCCCAAACCCCTCGGTGTTTTCAGGTATTAGATTTTCCATCCTGATACACTTCGGGCAAATGCAGGAGCTACTTCTTTGAAGATACATAACCATCGACATAGGGTTTCTCCTGAGTGACAACGGCAAAAGCCTGTCGGATGAGTTTATTTGCTACGGCAATGACAGCTACTTTCCCAGGCTTGCCATTAGACCGCAGACGGTCATAACATGCTTTACACTCAGTATTGCACCTAAGAGATGCAAAAGCTGCCACGTAGAGCTGGCTCCTTAAAGAAGAGTCTCCGTTGCGGTTGATGTGACCTTTGAAATTAACTGAAGTACCGGACTGCTGATAAGTCGGCGACAATCCCAGATGACGGGTGAGTTGCTTGGCATTGTCAAAGTAAGTGAAGCCGCCAGTGGCCATGATGAGTGCAGCAGCAAGGGTGACGCCAATGCCTTTTACAGAGGTTAGCAGATCCATCTGCTTCTTGTACTCAGAGCGGGCAAGTGAAGATAGATTCTCTTCAAGGTCTTTGACCTGCTTCTCAAGGAAGGCAATGGTCCTCTCGATAGACTTCTTGCATTTGGCATCAAAGAATGGTAGCACTTCCATAGAACCCTTGAGGTTCCTTGTGGCAATGAGTTGCTTCTTGAGCTGGCGAATGACTGTACGCTTCTGCTTGAGTGTGAGAATGGCGTCACTGTGGAGTTTATAGGGTGCAGGCTGCATCTTCTCTCCGTAAAGAGCAATCAGTCGAGCATCTATCTCATCCGTTTTGACGGTGGATAGCATGTCACGGGCGAAGTTCTTCACTTTAAGTGGATACTCCAGGCTTGTCGTAATACCCGCCTCTGAAAGCAGGTACACAAGCAGGGCACTGTAATTGCCTGTCGCCTCCATGACACAGTGATGCTCATCCTTGGAGATAGACCTGATAAACTCATGGATACCTTTGGTGGTGTTCTTGAATGTCTTCGTCTTGCTGTTCTTGTCTGGAGAATAAGCGACAACGAAAGAGTCCTTGCTGACGTCGATACCAATGTAAGTCATAACAATAATGAATATAAACAAATATGCAACATCAAAACATCTTGGAGCCATCATTGCAAATGCGGGGTCAAAGCCCAGTGAACTGTCCGGATTCGGATGTTAAGGAGTGGGGGCAGAACATATTACACTGTCTTATGACGAATGACAAATCGGCCTTATTCCACTTCCTTGATGTTGTTAACGAATGCAAAGATATAAATTATAATTGATTATACAATGACAAAACCACTGACTATATACAAAGCAAGCGCCGGTAGTGGCAAGACATTTACGCTGGCCACAGAATATATCAAGCTATTAGTACGCGATCCTCAGGCTTACAGAAAGACGTTGGCTGTGACATTTACGAACAAAGCCACCGAGGAAATGAAGATGCGTATCCTTAGTCAGCTATATGGCATCTGGCGAGGACTTCCAGAATCGAAGCCCTATCTCGACAACGTCTGCGAGAAGTTGGATGCAAGCCCCGAATTCGTTGCTACTCAGGCAGGTAAAGCACTCAAGAACCTGCTGCACAACTACAGTTATTTCCGCGTAGAGACCATCGACTCTTTCTTTCAGAGTGTCCTTCGAAATCTGGCACGCGAACTGGATCTTACAGCCAACTTGCGCATCGAACTCAACGACTACCAGGTAGAGGAAATGGCTGTGGATCAGCTGATTGAGAATCTGACAGCTACCGACATGATGCTGCAATGGCTCTTGAAGTATATCATGGACAGCATCGAGGATAACCATTCCTGGAACGTGATTTCTCAGATTAAAAATTTCGGAAAGACCATCTTCAAAGACTTCTATAAGAAGAACAGCCAGAGTCTGAATGCCATAATCAGCGAGAAGGACTTCTATGAGAATTATACGTCTATCTTGAGAAACAAACGCAAAGAGGTGGTGGAACATATGCAGAACATAGCAGAGTCGTTCTTCGACACGATTGAGGCCGAAGGCGTTCAGCCAGAGGACTTTGCATACGCCAACCAAGGCGGTCTCCCTTCCTTCTTCAAAAAGTTAAGGGAAGGTGACCTTGACGGTGTGACCATCGGTACACGCATTATTGACGCCATAGGAAACCCAGAGAAATGGTGTAAGAAGACGAGCCCTAAGAAAGAGCTGATTTATCAGTTGGCCATTAGTGAACTGGGACAGATTGTCCGTTATGCCTACGACACCTTCCCCAAACAATACTGCATCTATAAATCGGCAGGACTGACACTGAGACACCTTAGCCAGCTGAGACTGCTGGACAGCATCGAAAAGAAAGTTCGCGAACTGAACACAGAAAGCAACCGATTCCTGCTGAGTGACACGCAGAAGATGCTGAACGACCTCATTGAGGGCAGCGACTCGCCTTTTATCTTCGAGAAGATTGGCTCACAGCTGGAGCATATCATGATAGACGAGTTTCAGGACACCTCTACCGTTCAGTGGCAGAATTTCAAGGTACTGCTGGAAGAGGCTATGAGTCATGCCGACTCCGAGAACTTGATTGTGGGCGACGTAAAACAGAGCATCTACCGCTGGCGCAGCGGTGACTGGCGCCTGCTGGCTGGCATCAAAAACGAGTTTACCAATGCCGACCAGCGCCTGCAGATAAAAACACTCAGCACCAACTATCGCTCGTCGGCCAACGTTATCAGTTTCAACAATGCTTTCTTTGCAGAGGCAGCAAAAACTGAGGAAGTGGAAGCCTACGACGACATCCATCAGGATGCGCGCAAAGGTCAACAGCCGAATGGATTGGTATCTATCAATCTGCTGCCTCAGAAAGACTATCAGCAGTGTGTGCTCGAAGCCTTGACCCAGCAAGTAGAAGACCTGTTTCAGCAAGGAGCCAAAGCTACTGACATCGCGATATTGGTGCGCACCAACTCGCTGATCCCGCTGATTGCCAACTATTTCATGGACAATATGCCCAGCACGAAGATTGTCAGCGACGAGGCGTTCCGACTCGAGGCTTCGCCTGCCGTAAGAGCTATTATTGAAGCGCTACGCGTGCTGAATCATCCTGAAGACGACATTGCTCGGGCTTATCTGCTGAAGGTATGCTACCCCGACGACGCCATCCACACCAGCCTACGCGACAAAGCACTCCCCGCAGCTTTTACCGATCACATGGACACCCTGAAGCGCATGCCGCTCTACGAACTCACAGAACAGCTGTATGCCATCTTCCAGTTGGAAAACATGAACGGACAGAGTGCTTATCTTTGCGCCTTCTTCGACCAGGTGGCCAACTTCGTAGGCGACAACACGTCGGACATCAACTCTTTCCTGAAAGAATGGGACGACAGTATCTGCGGCAAAACCATACAAAGCCCTGAGATTGATGGCATCAGATTGATATCTATCCACAAGTCAAAAGGATTGGAATTTGCGCATGTACTCATTCCCTTCTGCGACTGGCGACTGGAACAGAAAGACGTGCTATGGTGCCACCCCGAAGAGGAACCCTTCAATATGCTGCCGATTGTGCCCATTGATTTCAGCAAGAGCGGTATGGAGAACACCATATACTACAAAGACTACGAAGAAGAACACGGCCAGAACGTTGTGGACAACCTCAACTTGCTATATGTAGCTTTCACGCGTGCGGCCCATAATCTCTTCGTATGGGGAAAACGAAAAAGTTCCGCCTCGCGTTCGGCACTGATAGAATCGGTGCTGCCCGAGATTGCCCCTCAGCTTGATGGCGCTACCATCGATGGCGAGCAGGATGCTGAAGCACCACTCACCCTCACCTATGGACATATCAGCATGCCTGGCGAAGAGAAAAAGAAAACTGGCGCCAATCCCTTCCTGGCCCCTGCGGAGCCGGTTGATGTGAGTATTCATATATATGAAAAGAAGGTCAACTTCCGTCAAAGTAACAACAGTAAGATGTTTGTTACCGCTACCGATGAGGAGACGCAGCAGCAAAACAACTATATACAGCTGGGTAATGTACTCCACAATGTGTTCTCGACAATCAAGACCACCGAGGATGTTGATGCGGCATTAAAACAGATGGAACTGGACGGTATCATTTACGACAAGCAACTCACCAAGGAGCACGTGGAAGACATGATTCGAAAGCGATTGACGGATCCCCGCGTTATGACGTGGTTCGACCCGAAGGCCCGATGGACGCTCTATAATGAATGCACCATCCTGTTGCCCGACGGACAGGAGAAACGTCCCGATCGAGTCATGACCAACGGTAATGAGACCATCGTTGTTGACTTTAAGTTCGGACACGAACGCGATGAATACTTCGACCAGGTTCGAGAGTACATGCACTTACTACAACAAATGAACATGCCGGGTGTGAAAGGCTATCTGTGGTTTGTATATTCAAATAAAATCATTGAAGTGAAATGAAAACATTCCTAGAATACGTAGCAGAGGATATCCTCAAGAAATATGGTAACGACTTGTCGCGCATCGCAGTGGTGTTCCCCAACAAGCGTGCCTCTCTTTTCCTTAACGCCCACTTGGCTCGCCTATCCGAAAAGCCTATATGGAGCCCAGCATACGTCACCATCAGTGATCTGTTTCGCCAGTATAGTGACAAGAAGGTGGCTGACCCCATCAAACTGATATGCGATTTGCACCGGTCGTTCATCGAGCAAACAGGTTTCGACGAGACTTTGGACCACTTTTACAGTTGGGGACAGTTGCTTCTGGCCGATTTCGACGATATCGACAAGAATATGGCGGATGCCAATAAGGTATTTGCCAACCTGCGTGACCTTCATGAACTGGACGACGAGAGTTATCTTTCCGACGAACAAAAGGAAATCATACGCAAGTTCTTCAGCAACTTCTCTGACGATCACAACTCGCAGCTGAAAGAACGCTTTCTGAAACTCTGGTCACACATCAGCGATATCTATCATGCTTTTAATGATCGACTGACCTCGCAACAGTTGGCCTACGAGGGAGCGCTCTATCGCGAAGTGGCTGTCAAAGAGAACATCAATCTTGAGTACGACCAGTATCTGTTTGTGGGATTTAATCTGCTTCAACAGGTAGAACAAAAGCTGTTTACCACCATTTCCAAGCAGGGGAAGGCTAAATTCTACTGGGACTTTGATGCCTATTACATCAAAGACCACGAAGCCGGCCACTATATCAACCAATATCTGAAGATTTTTCCTAACGAGTTAGAGAACAACAGCGACATCATTCAGCAGTTTAAGCAGCATAAAGATATCACTTTTATATCTGCTCCCACCGAGAATATTCAGACGCGCTACGCCAGCAGTTGGCTCAACCAGGCACGTATTGCCGATGGCAGGAAGACTGCCATTGTACTTTGCGACGAAAAGCTGCTGCAAAGCCTGTTGCATTGTTTGCCCGACGAGGTTGACAAGGTCAACATCACAACGGGTTTCCCACTATCTCAATCGCCCGTATCGTCACTCTGCGCCCTGCTTTTCGATTTGCAGACGGTGGGTTACAATCATAAAACACTCAAGTTTCGTCCGCGCTACCTCACCCTCTTCAAGAACCATCCTTACGCAGACTTCATTCCAGAGGAGAAGATGAAGCGCATTGATGGCGAGCAGTTCAACCACGAACTGTTAGAATGGATGATTGACATTCTGCGTGACCTTGCACCACATGCCGGCGAAGACGAGATGATGCAGGAAGCAATTTTCCGCATGTACACACTTCTGAATCGACTTTTAGCACTCGTGGATAGTGGTGACCTGGTGGTAGATCATTCCACCTTGCGGCGCCTGCTGACCCAACTGATACAATCCACGTCGATACCTTTCCATGGTGAACCAGCCGAAGGTATTCAGCTAATGGGTGTGCTTGAAACGCGTAACCTCGACTTCAGCCACATCCTGCTGCTGTCGTGCAATGAGGGCAATATGCCGAAGGGCGTCGGAGACACGTCGTTCATTCCTTATAGTTTAAGAAAAGCCTATGGACTGACCACCATCGACCATAAGGTAGCCATCTTCTCTTACTATTTCCACCGCTTGTTGCAGCGGGCAGACGATATCACTATCTGCTACAACAATGCTACTACCGATGGGCATACCGGCGAGATGTCGCGTTTCATGTTGCAACTAATGGCAGAATGTCCGCATCCTATTCGTTTCCAGACGTTGCAGGCAGGACAGTCCTTTACACCTTTTGCGCCTCAAGCAATCAGCAAGACACCACAGGTGATGGAAAAACTAAACGAGCTATTCTCCATCGAGAAACACCCTGGGACACAAAAGCCACTGCTGACACCTACTGCCATCAATCGCTATCTGCGCTGCCAACTGCAGTTCTACTACAATTACATCTGTCAGTTGCGCGAACTCGACGAACTCGATGATGAGGAAAACATTGACAACCGCCTCTTTGGCGACATCTTCCACGAGGCAGCACAAATCATCTACGAGCGGATAACAGGGAAAAAGAATAATCAGGTCATCACAGCAGATGTGCTCAGTCAGATCTTGAAATCAAAAATAGGTATCGAAACTGCCGTTGACGAAGCCTTCAACAAGGTGCTTCAACTAAGCAAGGGCTATGAGCTCAACGGACTTCAACTCATTAACCGTGAGGTTATAATACACTATCTACGAACACTACTAGAGATTGATCGTAGAAAAAAGGAGTTTACGATTCTAGGTCTAGAAACCGATGTATGGACGCCACTTACAACACCACACATCTCTACCATCATTGGTGGTAGAATAGACCGTCTTGACATGATAGATGGTCAGATACGTGTTGTTGACTACAAAACAGGTAGTCATAACTTGAATCAACTCCCCGATGTTGACGCCATATTTTCTGATGCTAACATTGCCAAGCATAGCGACTACTACCTGCAGACTTTTCTGTATGCTAGCATCGTCAGTCAAAGTAATCCCACGCATCAAGTAGCACCGGCATTGCTGTTTATTCAGCGTACAGGCGAAAAGGATTACAATCCTATTCTGAAATTTGGAAAGGAACCTATCAATGACTTGGCACCTTACAAGGCCGACTTCGATAAGCGATTAAGCGAAACGGTGGACGAGATCTTCAACCCAGCCATCAGTTTCAATCCCACCACCGAACAAGAACGCTGTGCCTATTGCCCTTACAAGAAGCTGTGTAGCGTATGAGGCAAGTCACTAAACACCTTCTTGCCTCGCACATAATACTCCATTAATAGTGAGAACCGACTCAGTTCGGCTGCCGACTGACGCGATTGTTGAATACGTCTTCTGTCATCATCAAACTGATTGCGCCAGGCTTTAAAGTCTTTGCGTGCACGGCAAACGGCATCGAAGTCCTCTTTGTTGCGGTCTATCAACAGCATCTTCAGTGCTGCCACATAATCCAAAACGCAGCGAATTAGCATCACACGCTTCAAGCGGTTTTCAGGCAGACACTTATAGAGCATCGTCAGGTTATTGCGGAAGTTAAGGTATGTCTTCATAGGGTTGGCCTTTGGCAGAGTGCCACCACCTACGTGAAAGACCCAACTTTCGGGGACACAACAGATTTTGCGGCCCATAATGCGAAGTCGCCAGCAAAGGTCTATCTCCTCGCTATGCGCAAAGAAACGGCCATCCAGTCCTCCTACCTTATTATAATCACACGCGCGTATGAGAAGAGCTGCACCTGTGGCCCAATGTATCTCAACAGTACTGTCATATTGACCGCAATCGGTCTCAACCGCATCAAACACACGGCCACGGCAATAGGGGTAGCCATAAGCATCGATAAATCCACCGCATGCGCCAGCATACTCGAAACTGTCGCGTGCATGGACCGACAATAGCTTGGGCTGACATGCTGCTACATCCTCATGTCTGTCCATGAAGGTCACCATGGGTTCCAGCCAATTTGGCGTCACCTCTATATCACTGTTCAACAACAGATAATATTCGGCATCAATCTGAGCCAGGGCCTTGTTGTAACCATCTGCAAATCCCCAGTTCTTGTCCAACTGTATGAGGCGGCACTCAGCAAACTGATTCTTGAGTAATGCCACACTATCATCACTAGAGTGATTATCGGCCACATAGACTGTAGCTCCTGCAGAATATTCCAGCACACGGGGCAAATACGTCTTCAGCATCTTTGCCCCGTTCCAGTTCAAAATAACAATGGCAACCTTATCCATAGTATTATTATGCATTGACCAGTCGGCACTTCAAGGCAGACTTATCGTGATTAAAACCTTCCAATACAACCTGCATCAGCTGGTTGTCGTATTCAGAACGTGATTCGTTCGCAGCCAATTCCACACGCACATAGTTGCGCGTAAAACCATGCATTACACGACCTCTTGTCGCTTTTTCAAAAAGCACTTCGGCCTGCAGACCAATATGAGCAGCATAAAAAGCCTCGGTCTTGCGATCTGATAATTCCAACAGTCGCTTGCTACGCAACTTCTTATCTTTGTCATTCACCTTGTAAGGTATGCTTAAGGCTGAAGTGCCAGGACGTTCAGAGTAAGGGAATACATGCAACTGCGTCACTGGCAGCTGCTCCAAGAAGGTGTAAGTCTCTTCAAAACATTCGGGCGTTTCGCCTCTGCAGCCCACCATTACATCTACACCGATGAAAGCATCAGGCATCACTTCTTTAATGCGATGTATTTTGTCCGCAAACAACTGTCGGTCGTAGTGACGGTGCATCAACTTCAGCACCGTATCGCTTCCGCTCTGCAATGGTATATGGAAGTGCGGCATAAAAGCGCGGCTCTCTCCACAATAGCTGATCAGTTCGTCAGAAAGCAGATCTGGCTCTAAGCTGCTGATGCGATAGCGGCTAATCTCCTCTACTTGGTCCAGAGCACTTACCAAATCAATAAAATGCTCACCTGTGGTCTTTCCAAAATCACCAATATTCACGCCTGTCAAAACAATCTCCTTGCCGCCTTCGGCAGCAGCTTGACGTACCTGTTCCACCAATGAGGCTATCGATGGATTGCGACTGAACCCGCGTGCATAAGGTATGGTACAATAGGTACAGAAATAGTCGCACCCATCTTGCACCTTCAGGAAATAGCGCGTACGATTACCACGAGAGCAACTTGGCGCAAATGTCTTGATGTCTTTTGTCTTTTCTATATAATAAGGTGCACCCTTTGTCGTGTTTCCCAGCTGTCCGGTCCAGGCATCAGAAAGGAACTGCACCAGCTGTGATTTCTCGTTCGAACCCAATACCAGATCAACACCCTCAATACGACTCACCTCCTCTGCTTCCAACTGAGCATAACAACCAGTCACCACCACAAAGGCATTAGGATGCTTACGCACTAATCTATGGATGGCTTGCCGACATTTTCTGTCGGCAACCTCCGTGACAGAGCAAGTATTAATCAAACATATATCAGCTGTTTCTTCTTTTCCCACTGGCGTTACACCTAAATCCTGAAGCATTTTTCCAAAAGTGGAAGTCTCTGAGAAATTCAATTTGCATCCCAGTGTATAATAGGCTGCTGTCTTACCTTGAAAAGCAGAAGTATCAATCATACGAAAAAATATATTCTATCTCATTTTTTTTATTTAAATGCAAAGGTACTAAAAATTATCGAAAATGCGATGTTTTTCAGTGTTATTAGTATTAAGTGTCAAAATATACGTTTTTTAACATTTCGTAATTAATTGTTTTTCAGCGCTTTGCAAAAAAGTTACAGAAACACCCTAAAAAAAATCAAAAAAAAAGCAACGTCGTATTGAAAAAATGTATACCTTTGCATCGTTTTAATAAACAAATGATTGTTTTACAGATTTAAAAAGCAAAAAAGAAATGAAAAAGATCGCATTTATGTTCGTTGCTGCTGCTCTCGTTGCAGCTTGTGGTGAGACCAAGAAGCCCGCTGAGGAAGTAGAGGCTGTAGTTGAGGAAGTTGTTGCTACTGCTGAGGATTCAGCTGCTGCTGAGGCTCTCGTTGCTGACGCTGACTCACTGGTGAAGGACTCTCTGTTCCAGGTTGCTCTTGACTCTATCGTTGCTGCTAAGGCTGCTCCCGTTGAGGAGGCTGCTGAGGCTCCCGCTGAAGAGGTTGCTGAGTAATTCAACGAACCTAAAGAGTAGAAAAACAGGTCATTGGAATTTTCCAGTGACCTGTTATTATTTTATAGTTATAGAAACAATTGAATACAACGAAATAAAAGTAGAGAAGAACACAAGGTTCTCCTCTACTTTTATTTATTTTCCAATTATCACCTTTTTTCGATTGACCACGTACACACCCTTACGCAATCCTTCCAGATTTTTAGCAGAGTGCTTCACGAGCTTACCATCCACAGTGAAGATGTCGAAAGATTTCTCAGCCGTACTTACTTCAGGGGTGAGATTAGCTATACTAAAAACCGGAGCATTGGCAACTGTAAGCTGTCCTTGAGCAACCAATCCGTAATACTCAAGTTCTGCAATCTGAAAAACCGTGGATTGCAAATCTCGGCGTGCAGTGACCACCAAACGATAGTGGGCATATTCACGCGAGGGATTGATACCATAGCTTTTTTTCTGGAAACGCGCCGTGAACATTTCATTACTCCGTTCATCGATGGTTTCCCAAGTAATGCCATCCACAGAAC
The DNA here is from genome assembly GCF_000621725.1 of Xylanibacter brevis ATCC 19188. GTDB lineage: Bacteria > Bacteroidota > Bacteroidia > Bacteroidales > Bacteroidaceae > Prevotella > Prevotella brevis. The sequence continues at coordinate 32,767 of NZ_JHXM01000021.1, read as the reverse complement.
CCTCAAGTCGCCCAGACTTTGGGTCACGACTCTCAAAGTCGTTGGCCGATGTAATTGTGTAGCTGGTCAGTCGCGCACTACGTGTGGCGTGGAATATTATCGACACCTCATCTGCAGAACCGATAAAGGCACAATACTTTGTATTCGAATTGTTATCAAACAACTTTGTGGCCGATTCGTTTGCATTTACAGCCGTGTGCGACACTTCGCACGAACCGCCGAGGTCAGTCAGATCTGCCGTAGTGTAAGCAACAGCCAACTGCCACCATGAGCAGGCTTGGTTGTGGTTGTCCCAAATCTGCACATGCGCACCCGATGTAATGCTGGCATTTGGCATCTCAATCACTCGTCCGCAATTACGTGCCACCAGTTGATACCAACCATTGCCCTTGTCCACGACGATGAACTGCTGATGTGCCCCATTCAAGTAGTCGTAGAGAATAACCTGAGTACCGTTAGACGTTCCGCGGTTGATGATGTCCAATCCACGGTTTGCAGTAGCTGCGCTTTGAATAGTGTAAACGCCCGCTTCTACCTCATTGAAACGCCACTGCTGGTAGAGTTCAGAACCTTCGTCATCCCATTGTACAATAGCTGTTCCGTTGTTGGTGCTATTGCCGTCCAGATCCATAAACTTACCACTATGGCAGTTTTTTAGTTTGTGAATGCCGCCAAGACCGCTCACACCATTAGGCTCAATCCTAATCGAGCTGGCACGGTCATTCCAATCACTGCCAATCCAATTACAATCAGCGGTTATCGTCTTACTATCACCGGTGAAAGATGAGCTATCGAACACGGTAACCTTAAATCCGTCTGTAACCTTCAGCGATGTGATATCGTTATTTCGGATACCACGTGCTTCCAATTGCGACTGTGTATATGTACCCTCGTTTAGCTGAACTGCATAACCACCATAGTTGATGTCCTGATAAAAGGTTGCTACAGGTTCGCTGCCAGAGTTGGTGCCACCACCAATACCGTCTGGTCGTCGCACATTCATCACGGCACCTTCGTGCCAGTAGTAGCCATTGCCACCAGGCGCTGCACCCATGCCACTATGATCGTCGGGGTTCAGTACGTCGAGACTAAAGTAGCCGTCGCACCATACACCCCAACCCCAGTTGATGTGGAAACAACCATCATCACGATAGCCATCGCAGACAAATGCATGTCCACCGCCCCAGTTTACATCTGAATAGCCCTCTATCAACACGGGGCGTCCATAGTAGAGTTCTGATCAGAATAGCCTGGCACCGATGTCGTAGCTCCCTCTGGCCAACGATAGTAATACATTACCTGGGCAAAGGCGGTTGCAGTACACCCAGTGTAGCAACGCTGCCCGTCACGAAAAGGACAGTTGTCCCAATACGGTGTACCCCGATTCCAAGTGCTCGACAACAGAGGCGGGATAACCACTGTAGCCGCTGCAGCTCGTGCAGTTTTAGATTTTTGATAACTGTGCGTTGTGGTGACATCTTTTTCTCCAAGCGATGTGATGCAATCGGCAACCATTTGTAACCACGACTTCATGTTTTCAGGCAATAAGCCTTCTTCATAGTAGCCCTCCTCTGTGTATCCGATTTCACACACTGTTCGGATAGTAGTAAAATCACAGTAATAATACTGCATCATGAATACGAAGTAGTTATTCAAATTGTGTATAAAAATAAATCCCGACCATCAAATGATGATCGGGATTCCCGTTATAATATCAATGATATTGCTTTACAGCGGATTTACTCAGCAGCGGGTTCCTCTACCTCTTCGGCAGCAGTAGCCTCTTCTGTAGCAACCTCCTCAGCTACAGCTGGCTTGGTAGCAGCCTTCATGGCCTCTTTCTCTGCCTTCAACTCCTCAGCATTCTCAGCTACCACAATAACAGGTACCTCAACGATAACCTCCTTGTGGAAGTGTACAAGAGCAACGTACTCACCAACCTTCTTGATATCACGCATGGTGATAATCTTGCGGTCGATGTCGTGACCCAACTTCTGCAGCTCGTCGGCTACCATGTTGGCAGTCACTGAACCATAGAGCTGACCGGTAGCACTTACCTTAGCAGCAATAGTCAGTGTAACATCCTTAATGGCATTGCCACGCTCCTCGGCAGCAGCCTTCTGGGCAGCAATTTTGTGAGCCTGCTGCTTCAGGTTCTCTGCCAAAATCTTCTTAGCAGAAGGAGAAGCAATAACACCCTTTCCCTGGGGGATGAGGTAGTTACGTCCATAGCCAGACTTTACATTTACGATATCGTTCTTAAATCCCAGACCGATAATATCTTCTTTCAGTATAATTTCCATTCTTGCGTCCTCCTTTGTTTATTTCATCAAATCGGTTACGTAAGGCAGCAGTGCAATCTGACGTGCACGCTTAACGGCCTGAGCCACACGACGCTGATACTTCAGTGAAGTATCGGTGATGCGACGGGGCAGAATCTTACCCTGCTCGTTCAAGAACTTCTTCAGGAACTCGGGATCTTTGTAGTCGATATACTTGATACCGCTCTTCTTGAAACGGCAATACTTCTTCTTCTTGGTGTCAATAGAAGGAGCAGTCAAATAACGAATTTCACTCTGTTCTGCCATAGTTTAAGCCTCCTCTGATTTAGTTGCATACTTCTTACGACGCTTCTCTGCATACTCAACAGCATACTTCTCAAGCTTCACTGTTTGGAAACGGATTACCTTCTCGTCTCGACGATAGGCAGTCTCAAGCGTCTTAATAACTGCTGGTTCAGCCTTGAACTCGATGAGGAAATAGAATCCTGAGTTCTTCTTCTCAATCTGATAAGCCAGCTTCTTCAAACCCCAAGCCTCTTCGCTCACGATCTCTGCACCATTATCTGCGAGGATCTTCTTGAACTTAGCGACCGTTTCCTTTGTCTGATCGTCAGACAAAACGGGAGTTAAAATGAAAACGGTTTCGTACTGATTCATAATACGTTTTTAATTGTTTATAAATGTTATTTTTGCAAATTGCGGTGCAAAGGTACACTTTTTTTTCTAATTACATGTCTTTAATAGTAATTATTTTGTAATTTTGCACTGATTTTTAACGATTTATAATGAATAAGCTTAGAAAAAACGCCGGAATAGCGCTGATTTTTGTAGGAATAGTACTGATGGTGGTTCTTCAAATAACACGCCTAACTTTCCTCAATTGGCTGCTATTAATCCCCCTTGTAATGATTGTAAGTGGTGTCGTCTGGCATGTTTGGCAAGAGAAAAAGGCCTTCCAATAGTTTCCTTGGAAGGCCTTTTTTATGTTTTAATATTATATCCTCAAGAATCTAATTTATCTCACATTCTGAGGCAATTCGAGCCACTTCACATAACAGAAGTCCTGACGGTGAGGCAAATTGTTATTCTTTGGGTACATACGCACAGCACTCTTGTATTCACCAGCCTGCTGGGGGGCCAGCGTAGCTTCGAAAATAAAGTTATTGCCCTCACGGCGCACCATCTTCAGTGGTTCGATAGAATAGACATGCTCTTCGCCATCCTTGTCAGTATAGACGTTGACCTTCTCTAGTGCCACAGCATCATCGAGTCCCTGTTCGTCGATGACATAACGGAGGGTGTACTTCTGTCCAGTTTCCAAACCGGTTGAAGGTATATCCCACTCCACGGATACGGCATTGATGCTGTCCCAACGCTCAGCTACTGTTTCCTTCCAGAGCGCGATTTCCTTGGCCAATTGATTATTATTTTTAGAAATCTGCTTGAAGCGCAGTGCCTCTTTCACGTAGAACTTGTCATAGTAGTCGTCGAGCTGACGCTTCATGGTGTAGTGAGGCGCGATCTGTGCGATAGAGTTCTTAACCACCTTGATCCAGCCCTTAGATATGCCTTTCTTGTCCTTAGCGTAGTAGAGAGGTATAATCTCATTCTCGAGCAGCGAATAGATGGTTGCTGCATCGAGCTGGTCCTGATAGCCCTGATTCTGATAGGTACGTTTCTCTGTGAGAGCCCATCCTGCACCTTCGCGATAACCTTCAAGCCACCAGCCGTCTTTGACACTGAGGTTAACTACACCGTTCATTTCAGCTTTCTCGCCCGATGTACCACTGGCTTCGAGTGGACGTGTTGGTGTGTTCATCCAGATATCTACGCCAGAAACGAGGCGGCGTGCCAACAAGAAGTCGTAGTCCTCAAGGAATATAATCTTACCTAAGAACTCGGGGCGCTGTGAAATCTCATAGATTCGCTTGATAAGTCCCTGACCGGCACCATCAGCGGGGTGTGCCTTACCTGCAAAGAGGAACTGCACGGGGTGCTCAGGATCGTTGACAATCTTTGACAGGCGATCCAGATCGGTAAAGAGCAAGTGAGCACGCTTGTAGGTGGCGAAGCGACGGCAGAAACCGATAATCAGTGCATTTGGATTGATACGATCCAAAAGGCTCAGTACGCGCGAAGGATCGCCCTGATTACGCAACCAGGTGTCGCTGAACTGTTCTTTGATATAATCTACCAGCTTGTTCTTCAGCGCCATACGTGTAGCCCAGATTTCTTCGTCGGGCACATTGTAGATAGCCTCCCAAATACTCTGGTTTGACTGATCGCTCATGAAGTTAGCATCGAAATACTTCGCATAAAGCTTGCGCCACTCTGTTGCCGCCCATGTTGGGAAATGCACACCGTTAGTCACGTAGCCCACGTGATTCTCTTCGGGATAATAACCCTTCCAAATGTCGGCAAACATCTGCTGCGATACCCATCCGTGCAACTTTGATACACCGTTGACCTCCTGACATGTGTTGCAAGCGAAGGTTGACATACAGAACTTCTCGTTGTGGTCGTCGGGGTTGGTGCGACCCATACCGATGAACTCATCCCAAGAGATGCCCAACTTCTGGGGGTAGCCACCCATATACTTGCCAAAAAGACCCTCATCGAAATAGTCGTGACCAGCAGGTACAGGTGTATGAACAGTATAAAGACCACTGGCACGAACTAACTCCAGTGCCTGGTTGAAGGTCAGTCCACTCTCGATATAGTCACACAGACGCTGCAAGTTACAGAGTGCTGCGTGGCCTTCGTTACAATGGTAGATATCCTTAGTGATGCCCAGTTTCTTCAGCGTCAACACGCCACCAATACCTAGCAGAATCTCTTGCTTCAGACGGTTCTCCCAATCGCCACCATACAGAGAGTGAGTGATAGGACGATCGAACTCAGAGTTCAGTTCATTATCGGTGTCCAGCAGATAAAGCTTGATGCGTCCCACATTGACACGCCAGATGTAAGCATGAACAGTATAGTTCATATATGGCACATCGACAATCATTGGATTACCATTCTCGTCAAGTTGGCGTTCGATGGGCAGCGAAGAGAAGTTCTGTGCCTCATAGTTAGCAATCTGCTGTCCATCCATAGAGAGCGACTGCGTAAAGTAGCCAAAACGGTACAGGAAACCGATGGCACACATATCCACATTCGAGTCAGAAGCCTCTTTCAGATAGTCGCCTGCCAGCATTCCAAGACCACCAGAATAAATTTTGAGTGCAGAGTGCATTCCATACTCCATCGAGAAATATGCAACAGAAGGACGATTATTATCAGGCTCTACGTCAACATAAGCGCGATAGAGTTTGTAAACGTCCTTGATGCGCTTCATCAGCGCCTTGTCTTTCACAATTTCCTCCTTACGGGCAAAAGAAAGACGCTCAAGCAACATAACGGGATTATGCTTCACATCGTGGTAGAGCGCAGGATCGAGGTCGCGAAACAGGTCGCGTGCTTCAAAATTCCAAACCCACCACAAGTTATGAGCAATCTCGTCGAGGCATTTCAATTCCTCAGGAAGACGTGATTTTACGGTAAGTTCTTTCCATTGAGGAACATTTGTGTAGTCTGCTTTAATTTTCATTGTCTTGAAATTTTATGTTTGACAATTATTGATTATTATTCTTATTTTTCGAGATACGTGTTTCTGCCTTTCTCAGGGCTATGTCGTAGGCCACATTATAGTATTTGATAAAGTTGCTCCATAAGGCCTTCTTTGACAGTTTCACTGCATTACTACGACAGGCGTCAATCTCAGCTTGCGACATATTAGAGAAATCGGCCACAGTGTCTTTGATAATGTCGGCTACTTCCGAATAGTTATAATCCGTGCGATGTATCACCTTCACGCCGTCTTTCAACTCGCCATCATGACCAAAGGTTTTGTTGGCCCAAAGACCAAACCCAGCCAGATCAGTGGTGATACAGGGTACCTTGAAGGCGATGGCTTCGAGGGGTGTATAGCCCCAAGGCTCATAGTACGAGGGATAGATGCAGAGGTCATTTCCCAACATCACATCATAGTATGTAAGATTCATCACACCGTCGTGCCCATCCAAATAGCACGGCAGAAAGACAACCTTCACACTGTCTTCGCGACGATTATGCATATCGTAGTACTTCATCATGCTCAGCACATTGTCGTGGCCCATGTTGTGAAGCCAATGGGTAACTTGAGGCACCTCGAGGGCACTATCGTACTGCGCTTGTGGGTCAGCCAATCTTTCCTGCAAATCTTTGCGAGGCTCACCTACCCAACCGGGTACTTCGATAAAAGCCAGCACTTTCTTCTTCAAATCGCGGTCGCGCAACAGGCGGTTCATGGCTTCCACAAACACATCGATACCCTTGTTGCGAAACTCATAGCGACCACTCGTAGAAACAATGATGGTGTCGTCTGTCAATTGTTCGCCAAGCAGTGCATTGGCCACCTGCAACATGCGCTTGCGGGCTTCCTTGCGTTTCTTGTCGAAAGCAGTGGAACGAGGCACAAAGCGATTGTCAAAGCCATTAGGTAATACCACGTCAACAGGCTTATCAAGCAATTCCAGACATTCGTTGGCGGTAATATCACTCACGGTAGTAAAGCAGTCAACATGGTGTGCAGTCTGCTTTTCTATCGAATGTTTGCTCTGCATATTCAGCTCATAGGCCATCTGGTCGCCGTTATAGGCAAACAAATAGTCATACAAAGGCTTTTGGTTACCTGCAATTGAGCGTCCGATACTTGTAGCGTGAGTTGTAAAGATGGTGCCTATCTCTGGCACCTTATTATTAATATATAGAGCGCCAAGTCCGCACATCCATTCATTAGCATGATAGACTACATGACTCGTTGGGAACTGATCGCAGTGGTTTTGAAGATAATGATACATGCTCTCTACAACCAAAGCAGCTGCATAAGAGAACATAGAAGCTTCGTCATAGTCACCGTAAGCATGAAGAGAGTCTACTTGATAGTGTTCCCATAGCCAACCGTAGATTTCGTTTTTCTTTTCAAAATAAGGCGCAAAGTCTACCAATATTGCAATTGGCTCTCCGGGCACTGTCCATCGGCCCACTCTAACTGAAAGTCCCTGATCCTTAGCCAGCCATTGCCATTCAGCAAAAAGCTTCCTATCCTCAAGGAAATAAGGACTTTCCTTCTCTTTCCATACATCAGGACCTATAAAAATAATTCTATCCTGAATAGTCTTCTGCAAAGTATTTGCTCGTGTAGAAAGCACGGTATAAATACCGCCTACTTTATTACAAACTTCCCAGCTTGACTCGAAGATAAAATCTGGAGTTAACTGTTTCTTTGTCATCTTAAAAATTTATATACGTGGGCAAAGATATTAATTATTTTTAAATAAAACAATTATTTCCAAAAAAAAATTCAATAATTATTTAATTTATTGATTTAATTAAGTACTTTTGTCGTTGATTGAATACACAAGAAAAATGGCAAAAAAAACAATAATTAGCTTTGTACTACTGCTTTTGACAGGGTCTTTTGCATGGGCTAATGAGCCTCAAAAGCCTTTTAAAGGCTATCTATTTAATAGTGAGTATGATGTCTATATCCGCATGAACCTCTACGATCAAGACATCATTATCCCCGGACAGGAGCTTTTCGGGCAGCTGCCTGGTTATCTCTCCAAGAATGGCACAAGCTACTGCTGGCTATTTGTGACAGCAGACATATCTAATCCCAAGAGCGCACAATTGCAAGTGAGCAACGACTATGGCAGCGAGGACTTTACCGCCAAGTTGACTCAAGAAGACGACAGCACCTACGTGTTGCAGCATTTGGGCGGCAGTGTCCTGAAAGTGCCTAAAAATGGGAAATGGCAGAAACTACCTAATACACTGAAATTTAAAAAGAAATAAAGAAAATGATATTTTACTTCTCTGGTACAGGAAACACACGATGGGCAGCACAAAAATTGGCAGAGGCTACCGGTGAACGGCTTCTGTTTGTGCCCGACGAGCTAAAAGGTTCATGCAACTATCACCTTGACGACTCCGAACGTATCGGTTTCTGCTTTCCCGTTCACGGGTGGCAGCCTCCACATATCGTCAAGCAGTTCCTTCAGAAACTCACATTTAACACCCCGTCAAATAATATGAGCAAACATTATTGCTACGTGGTGGTAACCTGTGGAGACAGCGCTGGAGAAGCTATCAAGATGTTTAGCAACGAACTTATGGCAAAAGGCTTAAACATCAATTTTGCCATTTCACTAATTATGCCAGAGTCATATGTTTGCCTGCCATTCATGTACACCGACACGCCACAGCGGGAAGCTGAAAAGATTGCACAAGCTACTAAAGACCTCGATGCAGCTCTTGATATCATTCTCAATAAACAGAGTCATTTGTTCCTCATCAAGAAGGGACCTATTCCTTGGTTCTTCAGTCATGTGGTCGGTGCCTATTTTAATAAAAAAATGATTAGTGACAAGAAATTCTCTGTTGACGAGGATTTATGCATTCATTGTGGCAAATGCAGTAAGGTCTGTCCAACAGGTGACATCGTGATAACAAATGGGCTTCCTGAATGGAAACACGACAACAGTTGTACTAATTGTCTAAATTGCTATCATCATTGTCCAAAGCACGCCATCAACTATGGTCGGATTACTAAAAAACGCGGGCAATACTACTTTGGGCACAGGACTGCTACTTCAGGCGAATAAGTCGGAAGCCGCAGACCTGTTTTCTCTTGGTCAAATATTGACGAAGACTAGTAGGCTCAACCACCACCTTCTTATGGATAGACGATGCATCGAGGAAACAGAGCACTCCATTCTTCCATATAGCAAACCCTAGGTGGGCAATGTCCAACCCATTTTTGGTACTAACAGTAGCAATCACGTCGCCATCGTGCACGGTTTCACGCATCAGTTTATTATTGACCACATTGCGTGTAGGAATAAAACGACACTGTTTACCCGTTAGTTTTTGTTCTTGTTGCTTGATGACGTCGCTGAAGTCTGGATTCTCTCGCAGTGCACGATAAGAGCCCGGATGGGTTGACATCCAATGAACGCTCACCGTTTGTAGTTCAGAAAACAAGCTAGTCGGCTTCTGAATCTCAGTCACGTATCCCATAGACTCATTGTCAATAATCCAATCTGAGAAATAGTGCAAACGACTTGGATATGCATTAATCACACCTTTTCGATAGCGAAGTTGCATTAGCTGGTGTTTAAAATCAGAAAAGCATCTCTCCCCTCTTCTGCTACACATCGTCAGTGCCAGCACATTCTCGACAAAGGTCGTACAATCAACCTCTCGGGTGTTGACAACAAGTGTTTCCTCACGATTGATTTCCAATGTATGAGCCACATATGGACGTCCGATAAATTGCTTAGCAAACCACAAAACATCAGTATGTCCGCTAGCTAGCAAACGCTCTACAAAAATGCTATCCACTTCCTTATCGTTTGCCGCATTTATGCAGATAGGCATCAATGATAATACAATAAAAACCAAAAGTTTATTCATCATTACTTCTTGTATTTCTTCTTTAATCCAAAATTATAGCCAACATACAAATTCATCGAACCAAATATGTTGTTTGTTGCGAAACGAGGCTTACGATAGTTGTAAGAATTCAGAATAATATTCATTCCTGCAAACCAACGCATATTATTATAAACCAAACCAAAACGCCCCACGCCATCGACATTTACGTTCTTGAAGTCAAAACCATTATCACGACCTTCATTGTTGTCTGCCACAGAATATTTGTAGGCAAGAGCAGCCTGTAAACTAGCTGCCAAGAGCCAGGATTTTGCAAATACCCAGTTGTAGGCGTAACCACCAGACACTTTCATATCGTGATATCTCACATCATCAATCATCAGTCCTTCGTCGAGTTTAAACGTAGAAGAGCTCAATTTGTCATTGACAAGATTCTGCAAACTTTTATAATTAAGAGAGAGAGAATTCTGCGTATATCCTATGCCAGCCATCCATGAGCCACAACTTATCTTTTGAATGGTACTCTGGCTAAAAGCGGCCGGATAAGAGAAATGTCCATGATTGAATATATAATAGATATTAAATCCCGTAATGCCGGCTTTAACACCAGAAAAGGGCACATTTTCCAACGGTTTAGTGTCTAAACCACTTCCCAGCGACACATTGCGCAACTTATAGTTGTTTCCCGTACGTCGATAAAACAAGTCGATTCCAATCTGAGAACTATATATGCTGAGAGTAAACTCGTCTTTCAAGTTCTTTGCATTCACATCTTTCAGTTCAAACGTGTATCCCGCAAAAAACCACTTCCAGCCGAAATACGGACCTAACTTCATATTCATGTCGGGAGCAAACGTAAACTCCTGTAGGTTCTGTCCACGACTGCGAAGCATATACAGATCGTAGGTATGCGTGGCCTGCAGCATAGCGGTGAATACATAATGCTGCGGTTCAATATAGGCCGTATCTAATCGGTCAAAACCACGAATGATGCGTCGCAAGAGACTCATCTTACGAGGACGATTCTCTAGACCAGCAGAAGCATCAGAATCTATCGATACCGTAGAATTTAAATCAGATATTGAATTTAAATAGGATGTAGTGGAATCAGCACGAACATCACAATCCTGCCCCAGCGCAGCTGTGGAGAAACAGGAAATAAGCCCTAATGCCAAATATCTACAGAAATTCATCCCAACTTATATCTTACCTAATATACGATCCATTGCCCAATTGGTAGGTGTGGCCGACACACTGGTACACTGACAAACAGAAAGACCTTGAAGATGCTCTATCACGTTTTTAATGAGTGGATATTGCACATAGGGAGGATTCTCGACAGCAATCTGCTGGCGTCCCTCGCTAGTATGAAGTGTGATGGGTTCATAGCTAAATACAGAGAAACTGAGCGACCCTTGTTCGCCGATAACCAAGATGCGATCTTCTTTAGCTGATTCGTGTCCCACAAAACACCATGACCCGCTGCCGGGCAATCCGTTCTCAAACTTAAAAACAGCACTTACAGAGTCTTCTGCCGAATAAAGATTTCCTCTATTTGCACAAATGCCACGAGCCTCAAGAATGACGCCAAACATGTGTTGCAGTAAGTCGAGCTGATGTGGTGCCAAATCATAAAAATAGCCACCACCTGCAATATCTGGCTGAAGTCGCCATGGCAGGTTTTCCGGATGAGCGTAATCCAAATCGCGTGGAGGCACAGCAAAGCGTACCTGCACATTGATAATTTTTCCGATAATACCCTGATCGATAATATCTTTCACACGCTGAAAATATGGAAGATAACGTCTATAGAAAGCCACAAAACACGGAACGCCTGTTTGCTCGCTAATGCGATTAATACGAGCACAATCATCATAACTGGCTGCCAGTGGCTTTTCGATATAAACGGGCTTACCGGCTTTCATCGACATGATGGCAAAGGTTGCATGACTGGAAGGAGGTGTTGCCACATAGACGGCATTCACCTCGGGATCGTCAATCAGCTCTTGTGCATCGTCATACCATTTCTTGATGCCGTGTCGCTGTGCATAGGATTTTGCTTTATCAAGGCTGCGACTCATCACCGCCTCCACCTGTGAACCGGCAACCTCGCTAAATGCAGGACCGCTTTTTTTCTCGGTCACTTCACCACACCCAATAAATCCCCACTTTAATATCTTCATAAATTGTATTAATTTTCAAATTAAATCATGCAAAGTTACAAAAAAAGTCTGTACCTTTGCAATAAATAATGAAATAATTACAGATTTTATGATTGAAAATACTTCAACAGTAGTAAAATCACGCGGTCCTATAAAAGCGCTTAGGGACGGCAACAGACTTTATATGGACAATTTCACAAGACTGTTGAAAAGGTCTTGGACGACAACACTTATTTACGCAATCGTTGCAGGAATCTATACAACAGTATTGGCCAACAACACAGGATTCTTCGCACAATGTATCTTATCGCTGTTGCTTTTCATTATGATAACGGCTATGCTTTCGCAGGGGTTTGCCACCTTAAAAGAACATCAGGAAAATGGAGCCATATTGCCAGCTAAGCATTGGTATGGTACATTTCATTTAAAACTGTTTGTCAGAATCCTCAAATTCAACCTCAGCATGTTGTTGCCCTTTGTAGTTATCATCGCGCTGGCGGTCGGTATGTTTTACCTATCTACACCCATGGGGTTGATACCTGCTGTGATCATCGCCAGCATCACCGCATTCATTCTTTCGCTATTCACCCTGCCATTAATATATGGTGAGTATCAATACGTACTTAACAAGCAAACAAAACTATCAACAGCATATGGAAAGTCTTACACCAAGGGGCTTCACCATCTGCCCAGCATTTTAGGCACCTTCTTACTGTGTGTCATCTGCATCTTCATCATCACCCAGTTCTTGCAGTTGCCAAGAACAATTCTCATCGTTGCCAATATAATAGCGCGTAGAGATTTGGCGATGGGCGACGCTGTTGTCTTGCCCGGCTATATGATATGGCTCGAACCTATTTTATTCTCAATTTCGGGATTCATACAGGGCTATCTGTTTCTATTTATGGTATATCCATTTTATTATTTATATATCAGCATTAATAACAAATAATAGACTTAACGATGAAAAAAATATTATTTATTGATCGTGACGGAACACTTGTAGAAGAACCATTCGACGAACAGGTTGACGCACTTGATAAAATCACATTCAAACCAGGCGTTTTCAGATGGTTAGGTTTTTTGAAAGAGAGGACTGACTTTCTCTTTGTAATGGTCAGCAATCAGGATGGTCTCGGCACCAAATCCTTTCCCGAAGACACCTTCTGGCCTGCGCATAACTTCATACTCAACACGCTGAAAGGCGAAGGCATTGAGTTCGATGACATTCTGATTGACTCCCACTTCCCCGAAGACAATGCTCCCACAAGAAAGCCCGAGATTGGACTCGTAAAAAAATATATAGAATCAGGTGAATATGACATAGCCAATAGCTATGTGATTGGCGATAGAGAGACCGATGCGCAGTTTGCACGCAACATTGGTTGCAAGTCACTTATTCTAACTGATGATATGACTTGGAAACAAATTGCAGAAAATATATTTGACGGAGAGCGCATTGCCAATGTCAAGAGAGCCACCAAAGAGACCGATATAGACGTCAGTGTGGCGCTTGACGGAACAGGAAAATGCGACATCAATACAGGTCTTGGCTTCTTTGACCACATGCTGGAACAGATCGGCAAACACGGAATGATTGACCTGAAAATACGTTGTAATGGTGACCTGAACGTTGACGAACATCACACCATCGAAGACACCGCTCTGGCTCTGGGACAATGCATCCACAACGCCCTAGGCACAAAAAGAGGAATTGAGCGCTATGGCTTTGCCCTGCCTATGGACGACTGCAATGCCCATGTGTGTCTCGACTTTGGAGGTCGTCCCTGGCTGGTTTGGGAAGCAGAGTTCAAACGCGAGAAGATTGGAGACATGCCTACCGAGATGTTCTTCCATTTCTTCAAGAGCCTCTCGGATGCCGCCCATATGAATCTGTATATTCATGCAGAGGGCACCAATGAGCATCACAAGATTGAAGGCATCTTCAAAGCATTGGCAAGAGCGCTACGACAGGCCGTAAGGAGAGATATCTACAATTATCAGCTTCCATCAACGAAGGGCATGTTGTAGTCGGCCAATTGTTAATTTTACAATAAAAGCTTGGAGGTTTCAAATATAATTCGTATCTTTGGCGTGAAAATCAATAAATCACGACTATGGCAAACAAAAGAACTTTAAAACGCGCAATCAACATGATCTGCGAAGAAATCTTTGCAGAGGCTATTGCTGCTTCACTTTACGGAAATCAAGTAAACGACGATAATGCTGAGGGGCTGCTATATGCCATCATCAAGATGCAAAGCGACTTTGTAAGTCGTATTTCTCACCCCGAGCCAGGATTAACGCCCAAGGCCTATTACAAAAAACTTAGAGAGGATTTTACATCGCAAGCAAGCGAGATTATTGATCAAATTAATAATCTCTAAAGAAACAGAACACAGAATATTTCAATGTTAAAACGATTTTGTAATTGGTTACTTTGCCAAAAGCTAGGATGGACCATCGAAGTAACCGAGGAACACCCCAAGAAGTTTATCATTTGCTTGGCACCTCACACTAGCAACTGGGACTTCTTCTACGGACAGCTATATAATAAAGCGATAGGTTTGAATAGCAATTTCATGATGAAGAAAGAATGGTTCTTTTGGCCATTAGGATCGCTATTCAAGAAGATGGGAGGCATCCCTGTTTACAGACAAAAGCACACCAGTATGACTGACTCTATTGCCGAGTCAGCTAAAGCTGCTGACTCTTTCCGACTTTGCATCACGCCCGAGGGTACTCGCTCTCGTGTGGAAGAATGGAAGAAAGGATTCTATTTCATCGCTCTAAAGGCAGGCATCCCCATTCTTCTTTATGGATTAGACTATGAGAAGAAGATCATCAGATGCACTAAGACCATCATCCCTTCAGGAGACCTAGAGAAGGACATGCGGGAAATCAAACTATACTTCAAGGATTTCAAAGGAAAGAATCCGGAAAACTTTACCATCGGCAATGTATAAACGAGTTCTTATAGCACTCTGCACCATCATATCATTACCCATAGCTGCGCAGACATCATGGAAAAAGATCCATCATGAAGGCGAGCCATGGGTAAAAAACATTTCAAGGCCACATATTGCCGAAAAAGGATTAGAAGGCCATCATCTTTCAGTATGGGCTAGCCACGGACGATACTTCGACAGCAATGAAGGCAAATGGAGATGGCAGCGCCCTTCGTTGTTTTGCACCAACGAGGACCTTTTCACACAAACCATTGTAGTACCCTACCTCATCCCAATGCTTGAGAATGCTGGTGCTGTGGTGTTTACACCACGCGAACGCGACTGGCAGAAGAATGAGGTAATTGTGGATAACGACGACCATACATCTATGGTGGCCTATCGCGAGAAGAATCTCAAAGAAAGTTGGACTGAGGCACCCGAGCGTGGTTTTGCACAACATGCTGGTGCCTACAGAGACAACGAGAATCCTTTCGTTGCAGGTACGGCGCGAATGGCTAAGACGACGCACAACAGAAATAATCAAAGTGTAGTATATTACACGCCTCAGATTCCTGAAGATGGACAATATGCCGTTTACATCAGCTATCAGACAGTACCAGAGAGTGTTGACGATGCCTGCTATCTTGTTTGTCACAAAGGCCAAACCACTGAGTTCAGGGTGAATCAACAGATGGGTGGAAGCACGTGGGTTTATCTGGGTACCTTCGAATTTGAAAAAGGTAATAGCGAACGCAATCATATTGCTGTAACCAACTTAAGCCGCCACAAAGGTGTGGTTACTACAGATGCCGTCAGATTTGGTGGCGGCATGGGCAATATTCAGCGCGGCAATCAGGTCAGTGGTCTTCCCAGGTGTTTAGAAGGTGCACGTTACTATGCTCAGTGGGCTGGTATGCCCTATCGGGTGTATAGCACACGACAAGGCAGCAACGACTATGCTGACGACATTAATACACGCTCGCTGACCACCAACCTGCTGGCCGGTGGATCATGCTACGCCCCCGACTCTGCAGGCAGAAAAGTACCTATTGAATTGTCTTTGGCCGTCCATAGTGATGCCGGCCACACATCCAATGGATTAGGAATATATGGTACACTCAGCATCTGTACCACGCATCACGGTGACAGTCTTTTGGCAACAGGTATGAGTAGAACAGCTTCCTACGAGTTGGCGTCAGCCTTGCTCAACAACACCACAGAAGATCTGCAATACCGCTACGGCCAGTGGTCTAAGCGCAAACTCTATGACAGGAACTACTCAGAGACACGTTTACCGATTGTCCCAAGTTCCATTATTGAGACTCTATCGCATCAGAATTTTGGCGATATGAGATATGGACATGATCCTGATTTCAAGTTTGCGCTTGCTCGTTCTATCTATAAAACCATCCTTAAGTACGTCACTTCGCATCATGCAAGCGACTATATCGTGGAGCCTCTTGCTCCCGACAATTTCCATATTGAATTTACCAACAAAGCGGGCGAAGTACGAATTAGCTGGCAAGGCATCATCGACGGACAGGAACCAAGTTCAAAACCTACTGGCTATATCCTTTACATAGCACAAGAGAACAACGGTTTTGACAATGGAACACCACTAAAAGGTACATCATGCACGGTGCGATTGACGCCAGGCATCTTGTATCATTTTAAAGTTGTAGCGACAAACGAGGGTGGATGTAGTTTCCCCACTGAGACACTTTCTGCCATATATCAAAAAGATGCCACCTACAAGGCACTTATAGTCAATGGCTTTCATCGTCTGTCCTCACCAGCCATCAGTAGCACGGGTCTGGGTTTTGATATGGAGTTAGACCCTGGCATCACTTATGGGAAAACAGCCGGATGGTTGGGACGTCAGAGAGTGTTCGATCCTGACAAAATTGGTATTGAAGACTCTACAGGACTCGGTTTCAGCGGTGAAGAACTGGCCGGACAGATTATTGCAGGAAACGATTTCAACTACGTCTGCACTCATGCTGAGGCACTGAGACATGACGGTAGATTCAATATTGTCAGTTGCTCATCACAAGCTGTAGAAAACGGTAGCGTGAAGCTGGATCAATATCAGGTTGTGGACCTGGTGCTTGGACTTGAGAAGGACGATGGACACAGTCTGGTATATTACAAGACACTGCGTCCAACGATGCAGTCGGCTCTGAGAAAGTACACCTATCACGGCGGAAACCTCTTGGTAAGTGGTGCTTTCGTGGGTAGTGACCAAGCCACAGACGATGAGAAGTTGCTACTTTCACAACTGCTGAAATGCGAGGCTTCTGGGGTCAACACATCTTCGGCTGCAGTGCGTGGTTTAGGACTTCATTTCGATTTCTATAAGTCTCTCAACGAACTTCACTATGCAGCTCCGCATACTGATGTGCTACAGCCCACTTCTTCCATGTCTTTTCCTGCTATGGTTTACGAGCACGATGAGTCGAGCGCTGCCGTGGCCTATAATGGTCCCGACTACCACGCATTCACCATGGGATTCCCCTTTGAGTGCATCACAGATCCATTGGTTCGTGCAAGAATAATGAAAGGAATTATGTCTTTTCTCATCAAATAAATCTATGATTATGAACAAAATACAAGCTAACGCTTCTGGTACAAGAAGTATTGAGGTGACCGAACAACATTTGGCCACAATAGAACAGTATCAATTATTGCGTGACCTCATTGATTCTAATGGTTACGTTGATGAACAGGTCCTGGACAAGTTGCGACTCAACATTCGTTCACTCCTCGAATCAAGTGCCGGCGAAGATAGCAAAGCGCTACTCGACTTATGCCTGGATGTGATTTATCATCCCAACATGAAAGCCATAGGATTGCAGAATCTTCTCAACCTATATATAGATTGGAAAAAGAAACAAGTGAATGAGCCTACAGCTGACTGATTTTCTGCCTACTACCAAAAAAGAACTTGAGCTAAGAGGATGGGATGAAGTGGACGTCATTTTGTTCTCTGGTGATGCTTATGTAGATCACCCTTCGTTCGGAGCTGCTGTGATTGGGCGTACACTCGAAGCTGCTGGTTATAAAGTTGCCATTGTGCCACAACCCGACTGGCATGGTGATTATCGCGACTTCAAGAAACTGGGACGCCCTCGCTTATTCTTTGGTATATCGCCTGGTTGCATGGACTCTATGGTCAACAAATATACCGCAGCCAGACGACTCAGATCTGAAGATGCCTACTCGCCTGACGGACGTCACGACATGCGTCCAGAGTATCCAACTATCGTCTATTCAAAGATCCTGAAGGAGATCTATCCAGACGTTCCCGTGGTTCTTGGTGGCATCGAAGCCTCGCTTCGTCGTCTCACCCACTACGACTACTGGCAGGATTCGCTACGCAAGTGCATTCTGTGCGACTCTGGTGGTGACATTATTATATATGGTATGGGTGAGAAGCCCATCGTTGAACTAGCACAACGATTAGAACAGGGACAAAGCATTCAGGACATCAAAGACATACCTCAGACCGTATATCTAACAGATAAGCAGCATATAGAAGGAGGTGTACAGGACTCGGACATCATACTGAACTCGCACGAGGAATGTTTGAGAAACAAACGTGCCGAAGCAGAAAACTACAAGCACATCGAAGAGCAGTCAAACATGATGCATGCTCAACGTCTGATTCAGCAGGTGGGCAACAAATACGTTGTGGTTAATCCGCCCTATCCGCCCATGACCACGGGCGAGATAGATGCGTCTTTCGACCTTCCTTACACGCGCCAGCCCCATCCTAAGTACAAAGGAAAGCGTATTCCAGCCTTCGAGATGATTAAGTTCAGCGTCAACATTCATCGTGGATGTTTCGGTGGCTGCGCCTTCTGCACCATATCGGCTCATCAAGGAAAGTTTATAGCCTGCCGTTCAAAAGAGAGCATTCTGAAAGAAGTGAAACAGGTTTGTCAACAACCCGACTTCAAAGGCTATCTCAGCGATTTAGGTGGACCCTCGGCCAATATGTACGGAATGCATGGACGAAACATCAAGGCCTGTGAGAAATGCAAGCGTCCCAGTTGCATTCATCCGCAGATATGCCCCAACCTGGACACCAATCATTCAAAACTGATTGACATATACAAGTCTGTAGATGCCCTGCCGGGAATCAAGAAAAGCTTCATAGGCAGTGGCGTTCGCTACGACTTGCTGCTGCACAGAAGTAAGGATGAAGAAGCCAACCGATCAACTCAGGAGTACACACGTGAATTGATTTGCAATCATGTGAGCGGACGTCTGAAAGTGGCTCCAGAACACACCAGCGACCGGGTGCTCTATCTCATGCGCAAACCATCATTCCGCCAGTTTGAAGACTTTAAGCGCATCTTCGACAGGATCAATAAAGAAGGCAACCTCCGCCAGCAGATCATCCCTTATTTCATTAGTTCTCATCCTGGTTGTCACGAGGAAGACATGGCTGAACTTGCTGTTCTCACCAAGAAACTTGATTTTCAGTTGGAACAAGTGCAAGACTTTACCCCTACGCCCATGACCATAGCCACAGAGACTTGGTACACGGGATACGATCCTTACACGTTGGAACCTGTATTCTCGGCAAAGACACCTAAGGAGAAAATGGCACAACGTCAATACTTCTTTTGGTACAAACCTGAGGAGCGTAGAGGCATTGAGCAAAGTCTGAGACGAATAGGTCGCACAGACCTCATTGCCAAGTTGTTCCCCAACACTGGAGGTTACAAGCCGGCAACCTATCACGACTTCAACAGAACAACATCAACTTATCATGACAATAACAGAACAGGCCATCGTAGCGAAAAGCCCAAAGAAGAAAAGCGAGGACGGCATCGTCGTAACAGATGATTTTGTAGCCGTTATCGATGGCTCTACCTCGAAGACCACACGACGCTATAGTCTTTTCAACTCCAACGGACGCTATGCCATGAAACTGATTGCCAGCTATATTGGCAAGATGAAGAAAGATTGTAGCTGTCATGAGTTTTGTCTGGGCGTGTCACATTATCTGTTCAAGCACTACAAGAAATCTGAGGTGGACCGTCTCATAGAGCATCCCGAAGAAAGACTGACGGCAAGCGTCATCATTTACAGTCGGCTTCGACGTGAAATATGGATGGTGGGCGACTGCCAGTGTCTGGTAAACGGCACGTTCTACGACAATCCCAAGCCATACGAGCAAGAACTTGCCGAGCAGAGAGCACAAATCATCAAGACGAGCGAAAAGTCCCATGCCGACTTCCTTCGCGAAGATACGGCAAGACAACAAATCATCCCACACATGCTCCAGACGATGAAGAATCAGAACATCACTTATGCTGTGGTCGATGGTTTCCGCATTCCCGAAGACAAAGTCAGAATCATCACACTCGACTTTACCCCATGGGAAATTGTGCTGGCCTCGGATGGCTATCCGTTTCTCTGCCCCACCCTGGAAGAATCAGAAGCCAAGCTGGCAAAACAGAAAGAAACAGACCCGCTAAACATTGGTGAATTCAAGGCCACAAAAGCATTCATGGAGGGCAACAACTCCTTTGACGACCGCTCATACATCAGATTTAGTGTGTAAAATTTGGCTGTTTCATAAAATATTGTTACCTTTGCACCCGCAAAATCTGGTAGTATGCCATTGATTGCAATGATGGTTCCGTAGCTCAGCTGGATAGAGCAACAGCCTTCTAAGCTGTGGGTCTTGGGTTCGAGTCCCAACGGAATCACGAAGAGAGAGACATTTATTGTCTCTCTCTCTTCGTTTAATCTGTTTTTTTATCCAGCATCTCCAGCAGTAAACTCACCACCTCCGAAATGCATAAACTGGCTGGGTCACTCCATCCTCATCTCCCACCCCTGCAACACGGCGAAGGTGTCTAGTGTGGCATCGCTACCATTCTCCTGCATCGCCATCGCGAGACCTAAGGCTATCCAGCGTCCCGGCTTGTCGCTCGGTATGCCCAGAGGCTCGTTGGGGTCTATGCCCGTGAGTCTCGACACATTGCGGATATACGCCTCCGTATTGTTCTCGCCTGGCGGCGCCCACCGCCTGATAATGTTTCGGATGGTAAACAGCCGATACGTGTGGTAGTACGTACGTGTGAGCAGCACGAAGGCTGCGCGCCAGCCATACGCCATTGTTTCAAACTGACAGAACGCAGTGTCTGTCTGCTGGGCTCTCAAGCCCTGCCACTTATCCTTAGAACGGCGAATGTTCAAAGGATTATTATTTCTGATTCCTCTTGGTAACATAATCTTCAATTTTTCCGCTCGGCTTCGCCGCTTGGCTCTGCCAAGAATTCTTCAATTTTTCAATTCTTCAATTTTTCAATTCTTCAATTTTTCCGCTCGGCTTCGCCGCTTGGCTCTGCCAAGAATTCTTCAATTTTTCAATTCTTCAATTCTTCAATTTTTCAATTCTTCAATTCTTCACCTAACTCATGATTTCCTTGACGACCTTCTTGTATTTGCCCTGCTTCACGCGCTCTACGAATCCATGTTTAAGCCAACGCTGACATTGCTTATGCGCTGCATCTTTTTCAATGTCAAGCACGACCATCACATCATTAATTAAGAATGTCTCGGGCAAATCTCTGTAGGCATCGGCATTCCTCGAATTCTTTCTGCGTGGCACAAACTCGCGGGCTGCGTTGTCCCATGAGTCCTGCAGCATCTGCCCGAAGAAATGGTCTTGGAAATAGATCACGGCATCATAGATAAGCGTGGAGAACCTCAGGTCGTCGTCGCTGATATCGAGCTGTCCCGTCTTCTTATACTGCTCATACTGCCGACCAATGATGCGGGGCACGGTGAGCCAGGTGGCATAGAACACGGCACGCTTTCTCAGATAGTCCAGCACGTGGTCATCGGCAGCCTCTGCCTCCTGTGCCGATAGCTCGCAGAGCTCATACACATGGTCGGTGAGACGTTCCAGAGGCAATTCGCCATGTAGCTGTTCGAAGCGGAAGCCCCATTGTTTCAGTGCCTCGTTAGCCTGCCAGTCCACCATCTTTTTCTTCACCATCTGATAGCGCGCCACCTCCATTTGGAAGATTGCCACACGCGAGCAAAGACCATCGTTGATGTTACGCATGGTGAACTTCTTGTAGAGCGATATCTGGGTACCCGTGGTGACGCTGTTCCAATACACAGGCAGGATGTCGTTGATTGAGTCGCCATTGGCATAGTCCACACCCGAGAGCTCATTATGGAAAGCCTTCAGCTCTAGGTCGTGCTTGCCTATCCATGCGCCTCCGCTCTGTGCCGAGATGGAAGAGTCGAGCTCTGAGTCAAACATATAAAGATGCATGGGCAGCACCTCGCCATCCACCACCTCCTTGGCCCTCTTCAGGCGTCGGAAGAAGATGTTGTTAGAAGTCTTCGTGGGCAGATAGCGTATCATACCCTCAGGCTCCACCAGTGCGTCCTGCTTCTGCGCTTTCGAGCTGGTGCCACGCTTCTTCTGTTCCTGCTTGTAGCGCGTCTCCTGCGCACGCACCTCCTCGTCCTGCGCCCTCATGGCACACATAATCTGGTCGTCCAGGTCCTTGGCAAAGCTCTTTCCGCTGGCGGGGTCACCAATAATCAATACCTGCGGGTTCATCCTTTGGCGCGCCCCGTTGAAGTGCTTATACCAGCAACGCGTCATCAGCGTACAGTACATGGCCCCCGAGGCCATCACCGCCCCCAGCCAGTTGTGTCTGCTCACTCCCTTGCAGGCTTCCGCATAAGGGGCGCAAAGGAGAGGTTCCAGCCGCGCAGCGAACTGTTCGTAAGGCACCTCAACAGCTCCCACAGGCTTTGCAGCTGCCTCGGACTTGCCTGCATGAATACCCACACTTTCAAGCACCCCTTGCATCCTCTTGGGGATGTCCTTGTATAGTTTTCGCTCACAAGCCGTATGAGCAATGTCGGTGACTTCCTTGTCGCCTCGCTCGCGGATGACGTCCTGCACAAATCCACACAGTCTAAGCACTCTGTCGACCATTTCAGGCTGGTTGTCGCAGATATACCTAAGGTCGAGAGCCAGCTGCAACATTGTTCGGTGGCGATCTCCCGAGGCAGGGGCTCCACCTTGCGCGGCCTGCCACGCTTCGCAGATTTTGGCGTATTCAACGCCATGATAGAGGTATCCTCCTTCTCCTTCCGACTGAAGGCGGTTGTCTGATTCTTTTCGTGTTTCATCTTTTTTAGTTATCTCTTTTATTTCTTCGAAACTGTGTGTTTTCTTTGTAGGCTCTGTATGACCACTACGATAAGCCTCGCTAAAGGTTTTGTCAAACGCCTCATTATAATAGTTCAGTAGTTCCTGTTCATTAAGGAAATACACATCCTCTCGCATGGGAGCATAAGAGATTCTCGATGCATCTATACAACTGGCATCTGCCTTCACGCCCAGCGCCTGTGCCAGCTCTATCTGGTTGTCGGCAATGTTGCCTACCTCCACCCTAGCCTTACACACCAGTCTGAGTCCCTTTCCCGACGAGGTCTTATGTGCCATCACCACATCCCACGGGAAGCCTTCCACCTGTGTACGTTCAAAGATCTCATGCGGGTTGTCCACATGGTCCACGTCAAACATAAACAGTCCGCTCAGGCGAATGCCAGCCAGCACCCTGCGTTTCATCTTGCGCGTGGGGTCTTTCTTCAGCGGGGTCTCGTCAAAGTCGCGGGCACCGAATATCAGAGGTGGCAAACTCTCCTTCAGTGCCGTAGCCCATCGTGCCAGCTTATCCTCGCTGCTCAGCGCCATGAAAGCCTCGCCCGTTTTCTTCTTTCCCGCCTCTTTCAGGCAGAACTTCTGAAAGTCCGAGTCCTTTGCCCATTGCTCGATGGCTCCTGGCTGTCTGACGCTACGTATCGTCCTTATCTTCCACTTCACCCTTGGCGAGTCTAGCACCTCGTTGAGCTTTTCCAAAGTGCCTGGCACCGCTGGGGAAACATATTGATTATCTTGTATGCAAAACATAATTATTCTTTTCTACATTAACAAAATTCGATGATTTCCCTATCTATCAGCACATCCTTTGCCTGCTGGTTCCCTCTATCCATCTGCGCCATGATGCGTGGCGTGCCCACTCGCTTCTGGAACGCCTCGCGCCGTATGATGAGCGTCTTCGTCTCCTTCAGCCATCCGTTCTCCAGCTCTGCAATGGTCTTGTAGCTCGGCACATAGCCCGTTGTTCTCGACTTCCTTGCGTAGGCGGTGAAAGCCTTTTCGCCGGTCTTTTCGTCAAAGTGCAGCGAACCCTGCACATACTCGCCCTTCTTCATGCGGGCAATAACACTATCGTTCAGTTTGATTTTAATGATAACTTCCATTTCTTTTGAGTTGATTTTAAGCGAGAAGAAGTTTCGGATTCTTTGGCCATTTACTCGAGAATATCCTCCTCACTTCAACTCAAAGGTTTATTGTTAAAAAGCCTGCTTCGCAGGGAAGCTATAGCTCGACGGCCGACAGGGGAAGTCAAATTTTTCAACCTGTGCGGTTGTTTCCTTAGCTTGAACCTTGCGCAGCCCCTCCCCTCCCATGTAGGGGAGGGGTTGGGGGTGGGGTCAGTGTTGTTCTAACTGCCAATGGAGATACAGACCCCACCCCTACCCCTCCCCTTGAAGGGAGGGGAGCTTGTGAGCTTAGCCTGCTTCGCAGGGAAATTTTTCAAAATTGAAAACAAAATTTTTCATTTTAATTTCTTCCTCGCAAATAGAAAAAATAATCCTGTTTAATTTTGGACCAAATTTTATATAATTTCCCGCCGTAGGCGGCCTCCAATCGCGGAGGAAGAAACCTTCCCGCCGTAGGCGGTTCGATAATCTAAAGTGCTTGCAGGTCTGTGATATAAAACATGTTTTCGTGGCGTTCCTGGTTCTCACCCCATGTGCGATGCTTCCAGTACCCCTTCACCACGTAAGGCTGATTCTGAAAATACTCCGTGTCACGGTTCTTCGATGCCAGGTCGCCCGTCATCTCCCCGTAGAAAGTGTCACCACCATGTTTCATCACCACACCACGACTACGATAATACTCCGGCGTGCCGTCCTGTCGTGTGTACTGGCGCTCAGCGTATGCGCCCACCGCTTGAATCAATACAAGTTTTTCCATTTTTTGTTGTTTTTTAGTTGTTGAACTTCTTGGCATTTCTGCCTTTTCCTATGATTAAAATTCTGATGTACTCCTGCCCCTTCTCAGTCCAGACAGGGAAGCGTGTCTCAACGAGGTTGCCCCACTTGTTGTACCGAAAGTGACTCCGAGTCTTAGCATATCCAAGCCCCGCATAACGTTTGCCGAGCTTCAGTTCGTAAGTTGTTCGCTCACGAAAGAGGAACCCCACGTCTATCAGATAGTGGTGTAGATCCAGGGCAGAGATCCCCATCTCCCTAGCCAAGTCGCTGGAGAGCATACAGTTCTCAGTGCCCGCATTGCGTTTCTGCTGCAGCTCGCGTATATATTCCTGCGCCTGCCGCATCATCATCATTTCTTCCTGCGTCATTTTTTCCTTTATATTTTTATTAGAATGTACGTGTGTGTAGGTGTGCGTATGTACCTGCGTATGCGTTGTAAATGTAAACATGTCAAAGACCGCTTGTCGTTGTTTGACATTGCAAAGATAGGCACAAAAAAACGGCGATGGAAGTAATCTTCCATCGCCGACTAGTTTGTGAGAGTTTCTTGCGCAGTTTTGCCTTTATTTGAGAGTTTTCGCCAAAAAAGAGCTAATTTTTTGAGAGTTTTGAGAGTTTTTTGAGAGTTTTGAGAGTTTTTTGAGAGTTTTTTGAGAGTTTTATTTAGAGAGTAGTAATTCTTTTGTCTGACGAGCAATTTTCTCATAGGTTATGAATCGTTGCCCCTTCACAGGTGCATTGTCCATCGTCCATAGCTTCACAGGTTTAGCAAAACTCTGTACAGCCATTCTCTGTATCTCTACCCTTGCAGGCAGATGCTCATGGTTGGGCACCTCCTTGCGCAACCTGTCGATAAAGCCATCGAAATCGTCTTTTCCCAGAACATTACAATCCACCATTACCCTAAACACAGCATACCACAATCGGGCCACCGTGATTTGCGGTGCAATCTCACGCATGGCATAGCCAACCCTTGCCTCGCTGACCTCGTACACAGGCTCCATAGCTCTCATAGCCATCCTCACCGCCTTGGCACAAAGTCTGGAGGGTACCCGTGGTGCCTTCTTCACAATTTCCTTCACCTTGCCACACAACTTCACCCGCTTGCTGCCATCCAGCAGCACGGGCTTATAGCTTTCGTTCTGTGGCACCAGCCACGTCCTTCCCTCCTCGTCCTCATAGTAAGTCTTCAGCGTGTACTCCCCTTCTATACATGCCAGCACAATGTCGCCATCGAAAGGATAGTCTATACCTACCACCTTCACCACGTCGCCCGTGGCAATGCCCACATCTTTCATCGACTCGCCCTTCACCGTCACCATGAATTCCGGCTTGATGGACAGCAGTTCCTTCGGCATGAGCACCGACTCCATAAAGTCCCCTGTGCATTGCGCAGGTTCGCCACAAGGCACCTCCGCGTCATAGAGAGGCACCTCCGTGTCGCACAGCATAGGTCTCAACCCCTTGTCCTGCATATCGCGGAACAAGGCCCTAAGTTCTTCAGTTGTCATTTTCTAGTTTAATTAATTTAGTTATACCTTTTCTCTTTTTACCTATTCTTTATATATAATCCGCTCGATCTTCGCAGAGGGTGCGGAACTTGACTTTTGATGGTAAACAATAACACGATAAGTGCGATTGTCTGCATATAGCGATGAGTTATGTCGGGGACTGTCCCTCTGGCACCCTAAATATAGACTAATATAATTCGCAAATGTATGAAAACGCAATCTTGAATAGTTGGTATAAGTCCTAATTCATTTGGCGAATCAAGTACCTGTCCCTTGATTCATTGCTTCAAATATTAACTTTCCAATAACCCGTTTTGTTACTGCCTACACGAACTATCAGCCCCAAGGATTTCAGTACGGAGATATGCTTATATATCTGTCTCTCCTTTAATCCTAACTGTTCGCAGAGAGCGTTGACCGTTGCTTTTGGATTCTGGTGGATAATGTCAAACACATCCCACGTAGGCTTTGAAACCTCAGGAAATTTATCCTGCATTTTATCCTGCATTTTATCCTGTACTTCCGACTCCTCTTCAACCTCGTAACTATCCATCGCATTAAGCAGACAGCGCAGCATAAACTCTACAAACAGTGTACTTTCGCCTACCTGATCGCTTTTTTGAATCACGCTGTAATACTCTTGCTGATGTTCTTTGACTATTGTCTCTACGGGGAGCCATGCAAAGAGCCCTTTCCAACGAGACAACAACATGGTTTGCCAATAGCGTCCCATACGTCCGTTACCATCAACAAAGGGATGGATGAACTCAAACTCATAATGGAATACGCACGAACAAACCAGCGGATGAACATCTGTCTTTTTTACCCATTCAAAGAGGTCGCCCATCAACTGTGGCACGCGCTCAGCAGGAGGAGCCATATGCAGACAGTTACCTTTTCCATCAAACACGCCCACCCCTTCTTGTCTGTAATGTCCAGAATTGCGCACCAAGTCTTTCATCATCAGCTCATGAGCCCGCAACAGGTCCTTCTCTTTGAAGGCATCCAACTCTGACATCAGGCGATATGCCTCGACAGCATTTTTCACTTCCTGAATCTCGTCAGGAGCACCTAGCACTCGCTTGCCATCAATAATATCTGTCATCTGTTTAATCGACAAGCTGTTATGCTCTATTGCCAGCGACGAATGGATGGTCTTTATCTGGTTTTTCTTGCGTAGTTGTGGAGAAGGAATATTATCTCCAAGACGGGTCATAATACTTCCTACCTGTTCTGATATCTCGCCTATCAGACGTATAATCTCAGACGTTATTTTATATGGTGGCGTATACATATTTCCTATAGGTCTTCGAATGATTTATTCAAATTGTCTATTCAAAAACTTGTCGAAGAATCGGCGGGACGAATCGGCGGGACAGGTTCCTGATTCTTTCTACCAATGCTCACGACGATTCGGTGTGAGCTGGTAGCCTCCGTCTTGAGAGAATTCTTTTTCGTGTTGCAGTTCGATGAGAATCCGAAGAACTCTGGCTCTTTTTCCTAAATCTTTCAGAGTGCGAAATTACAAAAAATCCCTTACACTCCCAAATTTATCTCAAATGAATTAGCGATTCACATCGCATTTTCTATAAATATCGATAATATAATTCGCAAATTTATGAAAACACTATCTTGAATAGTTGGTATAAGTCCTAATTCATTTGGCGATCAAGTACCTGTCCCGGTGATTCCATATTTTATTATTCTGTTTCTTGGCGAGTTTGATGTTGTAATCTAAAAAGCAAGTCTTTCCATTTTTCGTTTTCATCGTGGTCGCCATTATATATCTTGGACGAATGAATAAATGTAAAAGAAAAAAGATTATTGTACAAATCTGTTACAGAGACACCTTGGTTCCTTATATTATCTTTAATATCTCGTTCTGATTTTTCATTCAATGTAATTATTGTCAAATCTTTAGGAACCTCGTATGAAGAACTTACTTTCTTAAAAAAATCCCTAAAATAACAAAAATCCATTTCGTTTATAGAGTGACCAAAGAATATAATTTCTCTAGCCTCATTCAAACTTAGATTAATGTGATTTGTATGGTTTAGTTTATTATACTTATACATAAAAGAAAGCCGTCGGTTTAGCTCTTCATTTTCACCAACATCACAACCAATAATAATGTCGTTATCTCGCAAACTTCCGTGTATATGTTCTCGAGTAATATGGAATAAGTTTATTGGTTGTGGCACATTCCCAATTATAGATTCAGGCGTAGTATAATTGAAGGAAAAATCTGTTATGAACACAGGACATTGAGGGAGTTGCCATAAAAGCTGATATGCCAATCTGGTTTTATCTGCCTTAAAATCCTTTGTGACGCGCAATAGATAATTTTGAAAGGCTTGTGTTAACCCCTCGTATTCCATTTGAATCTTATTAGCCTGTTTTTTTGATACTGAAGAATGCTTTTTTATAAATTGATGTATTTCTTCTTCAACATCAAACCAATTAGGCTTTATTGAGTTATTTAGGTGACATAAAAGAGATGTCCCCTTTCTCCATCTGTTGAATCGAGTTATACCGAATGTAACTAATAGTTTCTTCCACTCATCACTAATAGCAAATTCAGAGAAAGAAGATGGTAATCCTAAATCTCTATCAAAACCGTTCCCTGTGACAAGGGCAATTGTGGTTTTTCGTAAGTTCCAATCTGTCATTTCCTTGTATTACTAACTCAACAACTCGTCAATTTCCTTCATCATTCTCTCTGTCTGCTGAAGCACGTAGATGATTCGCTGGTAGTGCTTCACATCCTCGAAGCTCAGGGTCAAACCCTTGCGGTCTTTGAGCCACTTCTGAGCGGGCTGGTAGCCACCAATGTAGAAGTTCCAAGCTGATTCAGACACCCCCTCGAAGAATTGTTCGCTGTTGATATAAATGCGATTCTTCTCCCAGCGATAGCAGTCCACTTGTAGGGAGCCACCAACGGGGAATGATACGCCAGTCGAATGAGGCAAATCTTCCATAAGGTGCAACTGTCGCAGTTCTTCGCCCTTTTCCACTAAGTCGCGGTACTTTTCCCAATCAGTAGGATAAGGTATGCGTGGGAAGTCTATCTTCAGGAATTCCTTGTAGCGTTCGCGATAGCTGGGCGAATGAAGCACAGCATAGTTGTAATCAAAGAGGTCTTTAGGATAGAGAACGCCATTGTATTCTGATGTAGGATCAATCAAGATGTTGTCATCATAGCATGGGAGATAGTTCAACCCCTTGGCAATGTTATCATACAATTCCTTGTTGAAATTGACGATGCACTCTTCTTTCCCCATATTCTCTTTGTAGATGTATAGTGGGAATACATATCCTCTTTCCTTTGTTTTTGAGGAAACGCGACAGTCATCAACAATACCATCTGCAACAGACACATGAAGCCATTCGTTTCCTGCTAATTGCCTACATGTCAGAATAGCAATGTTAGGCTTTTTCATATGACGCATTGTCGATTCTCTTGGGCGTTCTATTTTTTGTACATCATAGTAGATGTATCTATCGTCAAATGGCCTATAATTATATCTTTCAACAAACGATTTATCTGCATTTCCATATGCCTCGTTTACTTTCTTCAAGAGGTTATTTTCATTTATGTCAACAAGGACAGAATCATTTGCAGTTACAACAGAAACAGAACTAATTTTAAACAGCTCGTCAATTTTGAAACCTTTATCATATTCTTCTTGTAACTCGAAATCTTTCGGCACAAAGAAATACATTGGTTCTTTTGGTTTCAGCTCCTTATATCCTACGTTTTCAATTGTAGCTTCGTCAAGAAAATCATACTTGTTCTGACGTAAGCCATACATATCCTTATGGTACACCTTTCCAAGTTCATCCTTTGATTTCTTACCTGTCTTAACAAACAGGTTGATGCTTACGCCCTGCATAATGTCAAATACGTTTTCGTCTTTGCTACCATCAGGACAAGTTTCTTTCTTCTTGCTGTTGCCGTGTAGGTCAATGGTGAAGATCTTGTCGAAAGTTTTCAGCAGATTCCAACGCATACCTCTAAACGTTGGATTGTCGAGATAACCATGAGGATTGATAAAGCCTATGATGCCTTCACCATTCTTCTCTATATAGTCTTGAGCCAGACGTATGAATTTAACATAGTCGTCATTCAGCCATTTGGGGTTTCGCTCGTTCAGTTGAGACTTTCCCCCAGGCTCTTTTTTGTAACTCTCCATCAATGACATAATCCACTTCCCCTTATTTTGGCTTTCGCCACTATATGGCGGATTACCTATCATCACCATTACAGGATAGTCACGTTTGATAACATTGGCCTCCGTTGCCTCACGGCTCAGCCATTGGGCGAAAAGGGTGCGAGGCTCATTATTACTCTCTTCGAGCGAGTTGGTCAAATAGACATGCAGACGTTTATCTGTTTGGTGCTGATAGCCCGTTTCGCCAAGAAGCATATCAAGTTTGATGTGAGCTACAGCATAAGATGCCATTAGAATTTCAAAGCCATTCAAGCGAGGCAACAGATGCTGCTCCACATACTGTTGCCAAATGCCTTGATTGTCGCGATAGCGGTCATATATCTGGTTTACCACTTCCGCAAGAAATGTACCAGTACCTGTAGCTGGGTCAAGTATTTGTACACGATGGAATTTACGCTTCTCATGCTTCATGCCATCTGTGGTTCGCCTGTCGCGACTTTGCTCCACAGCCACCTCACGTTCTATCATCGAGTAGTCTGCTAATCCTTCTGGTAGACCAAACTCCTTCTGAAGTATTTCGTCCACAGCCCTGACGATGAAGCCAACGACTGGTTGTGGCGTGTACCATACACCCTTTGACTTGCGTAGCTTAGGATTGTACTCTGAAAGGAAGTCCTCGTAGAAATGAATCATGGGATCATGGTGTAGCTTGTCACGGCTATAGCTTGCCATAATCTTCTGCAGGTTAGTGGCCTGAAAGACAGTCACTAAGTCATCTACAACCCATGCAATACGCTCATCAAGGTCGTTGCCTGCCAAGTTGTTAAATATCTGACGTAGGAAAGGATTGGTCTTTGGAATCAAACGAGCAGCCTCTTCACGACTAAAATCCTCTGGTGTATCATCGTGTAGGCGAGCGGCAAACATACCATAGGCAATGGTTTGGGCATATATATCAGCAAAATCCTCAGGTTTTAGTTCCTGAATAAGTACATCCTTGAATGCCTGATATTGTCCTCGAAGATTATCGTTCTCATAGCTATGAGTCTCATCATTCATGGCAGTCTCAATGATATTAGCCAACAGACGAGCCTTTCCTGCCATTAGCTTTGCCAGACGAGGAGCTGAAGTAATGCGTTGAATGGCAGAAGCCCCCAAGTGCTGAATCATTCCGATAAACTTATCTTCTGCATCAGCTATACCTACAATTTTGTCGCCCTTTGTCTCTGCTATCCTCACACTATCCACGAACTCACCATGTTCATATAAATGGAAGTCCAAATAGTCGGTGAAGATAATGTAGTCAAGCGCCTGCTTGTAACGATCGAACTGCTCCTTGTGCCCGTTCTTATTGCGTCCGTCAAGGTCGTTGTCGTTCACGTCTTTTGCCTCTACGAAGAACACAGGCAGATGGTCTTTCTCTCTTTGTATGATATAGTCAGGCGCACCACACTCAAAATGCGCTGGTTCATTAGTCACCACCATCTTTGGCAATAAGCTCTGTAACAGGTCTTTCAGCGCAGGGCGATAGGAATGTTCACGAGCAATACCTGTACGGTACTGCTTGTTCAGTTCGTCGATATATAGTTTCAGGCTTTCTGTCTTCATATATTCAATTTCTTGTTGCTTTTATTGTTTAATGTGATGACAAGGGACTGGCACCTGCCATTTTCAGGCTAAAAAGGGGAAATTAATAATATTGATTGACGAACGAAGCGAAGTCGCTATACTACATAACGAAAATTGGGGGATGGAGGTATAACCCTCTCAAAGCCAATGTATTATGTATAAGAAATTGCGCCTTCATGCTTGGTCTTTAGTTTAATTGATGCAAAGATAGCTATAAAAACCTACACCACCAAATTTTTTAATTCGTTTATTTTCGAAACGGACGAACGGACGACGGACGAACGGACGTTTTCCCAATATTTTTTAGCAAAGGAGGAGATAATAGATAATATCTATAATTATATATATTATTATTCATATTATTATATATATTATAATATATATAATAATATGCTTTTCTTATATTATTTTTGAAAACACCAAAACGTCCGTTCGTCCGTCGTCCGTTCGTCCGTTTTGAGGTGT
>NZ_JHXM01000020.1 GCF_000621725.1 Xylanibacter brevis ATCC 19188 | reverse complement strand
AGCCGGCAGGCGGTTTGGGGGTAATGCGGCGGCGAAGGCAAGCTTGCTTGACTTCGATGAAGCATTGACAACAAACGGATGGGACGAAGGACCAGCAACAACAGAAGCGGGTCTTCTCGGTTTTGGTTTAAAAGAAGAAGCGCACAATCAACATGTATCATGCAAGTTAATCTAAAATGCAGAGATTGTCTTGCTTTTAACGTCGTAATAATATTTCTCACATTGATCTTTTACTGGCGCAAAGTTATAAAGAATGCCTATGGGTTTGTTGGCCAACCTCATGTAGTTCCATAGTTGTTGACGTTGCTCACTTCCTATATCAGCCACGGCTTTGCATTCTACTACCACATTATCTTTGCATAAGAAATCCATATAGTGTTTGTGGGCCAAAGGCCTTTCATGGTACAACACTTGAAAATAGCACTCTTTGATATATGGTATTTGTCTTTCCTCAAAAGCGATTTTCAAAGCTTCCTGATAAACATATTCATTTAACCAAGGGCCTAATTCTTTATGAACATCAATGCAACAACCAACGATGTCAAAAACATGAGATTTCAGTTGTGCGATGTTTTCTGGGCTTATGTTTGATTTGGTTATGACCATCATTTTTCTCTTTTGTTTAGGAAACGTAGAACTGCTTATATTATTGTGGCTACTTGCTATGTTTTGGAGTTCGCTTGTTTTATTTGTGTTTATTGAACCAAAACCAGGAAATCCCCTTTCTGAGACCTTTCATGTTTTCAGCTTGTTTTATTGAACAAAAACCGAGAAGACCCCTTTCTGAGCCAGAAATCTCTGTCGAGATTTTCATGGTGTCAGTGGTAATCCTTCTTGTGAACAAGTTCACATCAGGCTTCCCACTGACACCATGACCCCTTTGGGGCTTCTGTCTCACAAAGGAAAAACCACGGACCTTCGGTCCTGAAAACCGAACCCTACCCCGGCCCTCCCAAGGGAGGGAGATATTCTCGATTGGATTCCTGTTTCTAGTTTCTTCATAGTATTAAATTAATTTGGTTAATTATTTGTGAGCCGCCTGTCGGCGGGAAATTTTCCAGAATTGAAAACAAAATTTTTCATTTTTATTTTTTTCTCGCCTGACACAAGCCGAAGGGATAAAAGATCCTGTTTAATTTTGAATCAGATTTTGAAAAATTTCCCTGCGCAGCAGGCTAAAACTTCCGCGATTGAGGCCGCCTACGTCGGGAAGGTATAGCTCGACGGCCGACAGGGGAAGTCAAATTTTTCAACCTGTGCAGTTGTTTCCTTAGCTTGAACCTTGCGCAGCCCCTCCCCTCCCATGTAGGGGAGGGGTCGCGGGTGGGGTCAGTGTTGTTCTAACTGCAAATGGAGATACAGACCCCACCCCTGCCCTCCAGAAGGAACCCCACCCCGACCCTCCCAAGGGAGGGTGTAATTTTGTCCTTTCCAATCTGGATTCTAATCCCTTACTCCACAGTATATATTTACATGGCCGTAGGCGGTTTTCTTGGTTTTTCGCTTCTGTTGTTGTAGCCGGCAGGCGGTTTGGGGGTAATGTGGCGGCGAAGGCAAGCTTGCTTGGCTTTGATGAAGCATTGACAACAAACGGATGGGACGAAGGACCAGCAACAACAGAAGCGGGTCTTCTCGGTTTTGGTTTAAAAGAAGAAGCGCATCATAACACCTCCCCTCGTGGAAGACGGGAGGGGGGGGCTAATAAGTTAGGTGGGTGACTTGGTGCCAGACGGTGTCGACGACCATGACGAAGGAGGTGCTGTCGGATGGGGTCTCGATGGGATCTTCGCCGGGGTGGTCGTCACCTCCGTTGGGGGTCTCTTCAGTGAAGAAGTTACCACTGAGCTCTACCATCTCCTGGCGGTGGATGGCTACCGTGAAGTCGGTCTGGCGGCCGTTGACACGTGTAGTGCCATTCTTCTTTACACCAAAGACGGTGAAGTTCAGTTCACCCTCCTCGCTTTTCAGCATCGTGTAGATATCGAAGACGTAAGGAGGTTTAGCGTTGTGGTCAACGGTGAACTCCATATACTGCTGGGAGTTCTTACAGCCATAGCCGGTCTCAGCATTGAGCGTACCGCTACCACCAGTATATTGGAAGAGCATCGTGTTCACCGACGCTGGTATCTCGTCCTCGATGATAAAGCGCACGCACGAAGAGACACGCGCAAGTTGGAGTGTGTATTGCTTAGGCTCGCTGGTCACCGTCACATCTCCATAATAACAGAAGGTGTCCGAAAAGCCATCCTTATTAGCGAAATAGATCTCGTTGGCATGTGCCAACGTGGGGTTAGCCTTCGCACTGTGTGCCAGCGCCATGACCTGATACTCGCCCGGTTCGAGATAGACGGAGAGGTTGCCATAGTCTCCGCTAGAGGGATGCTGAGTAAAGGCGCTCACCTTACTACCTTCTTGATAGATAACAAAGTTGATGGTTCCGAAATAGTCACAGACCGTCTGACCAGCACGTGTGTCATCAAAGGCGATATGCAGGACGAGGTTGCCATTAGGATCTTGACCGGCACCGACTTCGTCGTAGATTGGTTTTTCGCAGGATGAAGCAAGTAACACAAGCAAGAGGAGATGCGCCTTTGGCGCAAGGTGAGAGATGGTGCGGCAGAGCCGCAAGATGAGAGATGAGTGCGCCTTTGGCGCAAGATGAGAGATGAGAAGTGAGAAGTGAGAAGTTAGAGGCATGGTAGTTTATTGGTTTTGGTTTATTGTGGAGTTGGATGGCGCGTGCGCCTTCGCCGCTTGGCTCGTCCAAGAACCTGAAACTTGACGCTCGGCTACGCCGCTTGGCTATGCCAAGAACATGAAACCTGGAACATGGAACTTGGAACATGAACCCAGTTTCTTGAACCGCTAGTGGAGCTGGAGGGAGTCGAACCCTCGTCCGCACAAGGAAACCATACGCTTTCTACACGCTTATCTTGGCCTTCATTTTCGAGCTATGACAAGACCCAAGCCACCAATCATAGCCTTATCTCCTAAATTTTCATCTGACAGTCGGAGCGCCCGCCAGACTATTTCCGATTTAACCTGCGCCGCTAATTCTTTGGATTCGGAACCAGATCCTCGGAGCGACGTCTCGTTCCTCTACCTTGTAAAGGAATAAAGCCAGTAATCTACTATACTTCGATTAGGCAGCGAGAGCATACTCATTGTTGCCAATTAAATTTCCTACAGAAGAGATTATGGAGCCTCCCGTAGTCCAGCTCCGCGTGCTTACGTACCATCTCATCTTGCCGTCAAATCCAGTCAACCCCAAGTAGAAATGCGTAATTTCGTTGCAAAATTACATATTTTTCCTTAATCTGCAATATTTTACGAAAAAAAAGCACTAACTTTGCACGAAATTCGTAAAAACCACGTTAAGATAAATATGAAAAAGACCATATTACTATTAACACTCGCCTTGCTGACGTTGGGTTTGAGTGCACAGACCAGCAGCAAGAGCATGACCGACGAAGAGGTGCTTGCCTTTGTGATTAAAGAGCGCCAAGCCGGTACCGAGCAAACCAAGATTGTGACCAAGCTGATACAGAACGGTGTGGATATCGCTCAGATTCGTCGTGTCAAGGAGAAATACCAAGGTAATGGTGGTTCGGCAGGCAACGTCGTAGGAAGCATCAACGTGGATCGCTCACGCATGAACAACGGCACAGGTAAGACTGGCAGCAAGAAGACCGACAGCAACTTAAACCTGCCCGAAGGCATGACATCCGACCAAGTGACGATGGTAGGCTCCTCCGGTTTGGATATGGTTTCGCCCATGAGCATGTTTGACATGAGCATGTATGGTAACATGCTTGACGACTTCGAGCCCGACTCACTTGCCATGCTGCGCGTCATGCTTCAAGCGCAGAACGAGAAAAAAGTGTTTGGTCGCGACATCTTCAACAACGAAGAGATGACCTTTGAACCCAATATGAACATCGCCACGCCCAAAGATTATCGCTTAGGGCCTGGCGATGCTGTGTTTATTGAGGTTTATGGTGCTTCACAGCGCACGATAGAAGGTACCGTATCGCCCGACGGAGAGATCACCATCGAGGGCTACGGTCCTATACAATTGAACGGTCTGACCGTCAGTCAGGCCAACGCCAAGTTGCGCAGTACTCTGGGACAGCGCTATGCCAGCAGTCGCATCAACCTGACCGTAGGACAGACACGCACCATCATGGTCAACGTGATGGGCGAGGTCAACTTCCCTGGCACCTACACGCTGAGCGCCTTTGCCTCGGTCTTCCACGCCCTGTATATGGCAGGTGGTGTGAACGATATCGGTACGCTGCGCGACATCAAGGTGTATCGCAATAATCGCTTGGTTTCTACCATCGACATCTACGACTATATCCTGAACGGACAACTGAAAGGCAACGTGCTGTTGGCCGACAACGACGTGATTACCGTGGGTGCCTACGACTGTCTGGTAGATATCAAAGGAAAGGTGAAGCGCCCCATGTACTATGAGATGAAGAAGAGTGAGAGCCTGAACACCCTGATCAACTATGCAGGCGGATTCACTGGCGATGCCTACACGAAATATGTGAAAGTATATCGTAAACAGGGCAAGGAACTCTCTATCTACAACGTAGAAGAGTTTGACCGCAACGCATTCCTGATGTCGGACGCCGACTCCGTCATCGTGGATCAAGTGCTGCCCCGCTTCTCTAACATGGTAGAGTTGCGCGGAGCCGCGTTCCGCCCCGGACAGTATCAGGTGGGTGGAAATATCAACAGCGTGAAGACCCTGCTCGAGGCAGCAGAAGGTCTGCGCGAAGAAGCCTTCACCGCTCATGCCATCCTGCACCGCATGAAAGAAGACCGTTCGCTGGAGGTCATCCAGGTGGATGTGGACGGCATCATGAACAACACCGTCGCAGACATCGCCCTGAAACCCAACGACGTGCTGTTCATCCCCACCAAGCAAGACATGGTACAGAACCGCGTGGTGACCATCTCGGGCGAGGTCTATCGCCAGGGCACCTATAAATATGCTGACAACATGACCCTTGAAGACCTGGTGCTTCAGGCTGGCGGTCTGAAAGAGACAGCCTCGATGGTCAAGGTTGACGTATCACGACAGATTATCGACACCAAGGCGACGACCTCAGACAGCACCATCGCCCAGACATTCACCTTTGCACTGAAAGACGGCTTCGTGGTGGATGGCGAACCAGGATTTATTCTGCGCCCCCACGATCGCGTGTTCGTAAGGCGCAGCCCCGTAGCCTCAGGATTGCAGAACGTAACTGTAGAGGGAGAGGTTGCCTTTGCCGGCATCTATACCCTCCCCATGCGCAAGACCCGCCTGAGCGACATCATCAAGGCTGCCGGAGGTGCGAACGACCGTGCCTACATCAAGGGTGCACGACTGGAAAGACGCATGACCCCAGAAGAGCGTCTGCGCATGGAAGCCGCCATCACCGCCCTCTCGAAACAGAGTCAGGTGTTCAGCGACACGGTGTCAGCCCGTAAGGCTCTGGACACCGCCACCTCCTACTACGTAGGACTGGAGCTAGAGAAAGCCCTCGAGAACCCCGGTGGCGAGCACGACCTGCTGTTGCGCAATGGCGACAAGATTATCGTGCCACAGTACACCGAGACCGTGAAGATCAACGGTGAGGTGATGTATCCCAACACCGTGGGCTACGTGAAAGGCAAGAATGCCAAATACTATATCAAACAAGCCGGCGGCTATGGCCAGCGCGCCAAGAAGCGCCACACCATCATCATCTATATGAATGGTAAGGTGGCCAAGGCTAAGAGCGGTGCCAAGGTACTGCCCGGTTCAGAGATTGTAGTGCCCAGCAAGCCTAAGAAAGACCCCGCAGCCCTGAGCCAGTGGTTCAGCATCGGTACCTCGATGGCCTCTATCGGCACCATGGTAGCCACCATTGCTAACTTGTTGAAATAATCATTAAGCATCATACACTATGGCTGAGAATAAAGAACTAGAAGTCATCAATATACGTCAAATATTGAAGGTACTATGGAAAGGCAGAAAGACCTTCTATAAGACGCTGCCTGCCGTCTTCCTCATATCATGCATCTATATCGTCTTTGTGCCACGCTACTACACCTGCAGTGTGATGCTTGCACCAGAAACGGAAGCCCCCAACACAAGTGGCATGCTAGGTTCCCTAGCCTCATCATTTGGCTTTGACATAGGCTCATTAGCCAACCAAGATGCAATATCTCCCATCCTATATCCCGACCTGATGGAGTCCAACGATTTTGTAGTTAGTTTGTTCCCCATACAAGTCACCACCGAAGACGGAGAGCTGACCACCAGCTATTATGACTACATCTCGAACCACCAAAAGGCATCGCCCTGGAGTATGCCCTTGATATGGACGAAGAACCTCATCAACAGCATGTTTGAAGACAAGGAAGAAGGGGGAGAAGAAAAGATTAATCCTTTCAGACTGACACGCCAGCAAGAAAAGATTGCGAAGGCCATGAGAAGTAATATCACCTGTAGTGTAGATAAAAAGACAGACGTTATTACCATCATGGTGAACGATCAAGACCCCCTCATCTGTGCCACCTTGGCCGACTCTGTTCGTACGCGTCTGCAAGACTTCATAACCGACTATCGTACCAACAAAGCCCGCATAGACCTGGAATACTACAAGCGGCTAACAGCAGAAGCCAAGGCTGACTACGAAAAGGTGCGCAGACAATATGTGAGCATGTCTGATGCCAACAACGACATCATCCTCAAGAGCGTACAGTCGAAGATAGCAGACATGGAGAACGACATGCAACTGAAGTACAACACCTATAACGTGCTGAACACCCAGTTGCAAGCAGCACGTGCCAAAGTGCAAGAGCGCACGCCAGCCTTCACCGTATTGCAAGGAGCCACCGTTCCCCTCAAGGCCACAGGTCCCAAGCGCATGTTGTTCGTCATAGGTATGGTATTACTGACCTTTGTCGGCACATCCATCTATCTGTCTAGGAAAACAATCCATCTAAAATTCTAAATCGCCTTGATTTCTTTCCAATCACTGTTGCTAAACCATTTTCACATTTCCAAGACAAAAGAAGTCATCGTACAGAATTTGTTCTGGGCAATACTTGGCAAGACAGTCAGCCTGGTAGGTAGTTTGCTGGTTGGCATCATCGTTGCCCGCTATTTAGGTCCAACGCAATATGGGCTGATGAGTTACGTGATCAGCTACGTATTCCTGTTTCAGGTTTTTGCCCTGTTCGGCCTCGATGCCATTGAGATGCGAGAGGAATCGCGCAACGAACGTCCAAAAGAGGTGATTATCGGTACCGCTTTCGGGCTAAAGGTGCTTTTCGGTTTTATCTTCATGGCGATATCTATCATGACCTCTTGGTTCATGGAAGCCGACCACCACACCACCCTGCTGGTGGCCATTTATTCCCTATCCATTGTCTTCAATGCCTTTGTAGTAATCCGCAACCACTTTACCGCCATCGTACAGAACAAGGCCGCTATCAAGGCAGAGATTAGCAGAACGCTACTTAGTCTGGCCATCAAGACCGTTCTGCTCCTGATGAATGCCCCGCTGACATGGTTTGTATGTGCCTACATGCTGGACTTTGTCGTGCTAGCTATAGGCTATAGCATTGCCTACCGATCAAGGATTGGGAAGTTGGGCGACTGGCAGTTTGATGTTCATTGTGCGAAATACCTGTTGAAAGAGTCGTTCCCCCTGCTGCTCACCAATGCCGCTGTCATCATCTATCAGCGCATTGACCAGGTCATGATAGGACAGATGATAGACAGCGAAGCCGTGGGCTATTTTTCGGTAGCCTCCCGTTTTGTAGAAGTGCTGGTGTTTGTTCCCATGATATTGTCACAAACCATCACCCCCCTATTGGTCAGAGCCCGCGAGAAAAGTCAGGAAGAATACATAGAGAAAGCCAGGCAGTTTATGAACTTCTCCTTCTGGTTGTCGATGATGATATCCATCGTCTTCTCTTTGTCAGCCACCCTACTGATACGCTACACCTTTGGCGAAGTATATATGCCTGCCGCCATAGTGCTCCAGGTGATGGCATTCAAGACAGCCAGTGTTGCCCTGTCGAACACCGCCGGTGCGATGCTCGTCACCGAAGGCCTTCAGCGCTGGGCCATCATTCGCGACGGATTAGGTTGTGTGGCCTGCATCGGTTTGAACCTCTGGCTGTTGCCTAAGTATGGTA
Source organism: Xylanibacter brevis ATCC 19188 (assembly GCF_000621725.1). Taxonomy (GTDB): domain Bacteria; phylum Bacteroidota; class Bacteroidia; order Bacteroidales; family Bacteroidaceae; genus Prevotella; species Prevotella brevis. The sequence goes on along the minus strand of NZ_JHXM01000020.1, from coordinate 77,206 downwards.
TCATTGCCGCTGCATTTATAGCCATTGCCAGCAATGTGATAGCAGGCTATCTGGCTGACGCCCTGATTCCCGCCTACCGCCACCTGTTTGTGTGTCAGACCAAGACCCTGCTGGTAGGCTGGAAAGACCTGATACATATAAGAAGACTATTTAAATAAAAACAACTGATATAGATGGTATTTGTGCCGTTCATATTCTTTACGCTGCTGACAGCCTATTGGTGGAAGAAACATCAAGGGTTTGACGTCTGCGTGTATATGTCGGCCATGTACACCTTCACCTCGCTGCTCTGCGTGATATGCGTCACCCAAGACATGCTTGACGAAGGTGGTATCCTCTTTGACCGCTACGACTTGGAACTGTCGTTCATTCCCACCGTACTCTACTGTACATTTCTGTTTTTAGGCATGTTGCCCTTCTCTATGGTCTATAAGAACGATGTTAAAACCATCTCCACGCCCAACCCCGCCATCATTTCAGGTGTCAGTTGGTTTCTGATAGCCATTGCATTCCTCAACTTCTATCTGGTGGCCGACTCCACCATAGAGATTCTCTCAGGCGACCTCTCCACCATTCGTGGCAACCACTATGACGGCATTGAGTCGCCTGCCATGGTGAAGGCAGAGAGCATGCCCTTCATTCTCAGGTTCATGTACTATTTCAACATCTCGACCCTGTTGGCACTGCCTCTGTTCTTCTATTATATCTGCTTCGAGAAGAAGCCATGGTGGTTCAACACACTGCTGATGTTTGCCTCGCTAAGTATGCCACTGGCCGGTATTCAGAGTGCCGACCGCACAGAGATGGTGTTCTATGGCATCATGTTCATCCCGTGCGTCATTTTCTTCCATCGGTTCATGTCGCAAAAAGCCAAACGCGTGATGCGCTGGGCCATGTTGCCCGTAGCCATCGGCATGGTGACCTATGTCACCGCCGTGACCGTGTCGCGTTTTGGCAAGAACGACACCGGTGCCACCGGCAATATCGTGCAGTATGCCGGTCAGAACTATCTGAACTTCTGTTTCTTCTGGGAGAAAGCCCATTTCGACCAGGTGACAGCCGAGAGGGAATTGCCCATGACCTACCACTATGCCTTCCACATAGACAACGACGACTATCGCCGCAGCGCACGCTCGGGCAAGCAAGGATTCTTCATGAGTGTTTTCGCCAGTTATATTGGCGACATCATGCTCGACCTGTCACCCATCGGCATGATCATATGGTGTTTTCTTTTCTTTATGATCACCATGATAGTCATTAAGCGTCCCCATCGGGAAGAGTTGTCCGTAGGCGAGTATATGGCATTCTTTGCACTATCCGTGATTCCAATCTTCGGCATTTTCTACTACAGATACATGGCTTTTCCATACACATTTATGATGGCCATTGTAGCCCTTATGTACTTTACAGATAAATACAAAATAGAACTATAGCACATGAATATATTTGTTGTCATCGTAACATACAACGGCATGCAGCATGACTGGATAGACAAATGTCTGACAAGCATCAAGAACAGTAGCGTGCCCGCAACCGCAGTTGTTGTTGACAACTGTTCGAGTGATGACACAGTATCCTATATCGCCAAGCATCATCCAGAAGTGGTCTGTATGCCACAAGACAAGAATCTCGGCTTCGGACAGGCTAACAACAAAGGTATCGTCTATGCCATACAACAAAAGGCAGACTTTGTTATCCTGTTGAACCAAGACGCTACACTCCACCCATCTGCCATAGAAGAAATGGTAAGCGTCAGCGACGGCAAGTCGGTGCTATCGCCTCTGCATTTGAATGCCACCGGCGAGAAGCTCGATGAGATGTTTCGCATCTCCCTGAACCATGCCGATGGTCAACTGTTGAGCGACCTACTTATAGATAAGGGACTGAAAGAATACTACCAGGCTGGTGAGATATGCGCTGCCTGCTGGATGTTGCCCGTTAGCGTGATTCGAATGATAGGAGGCTTCAACCCCCTGTATTTCCACTATGGCGAAGACAACAACTACTATCAGCGCATGGTATATCATCATATCCCCATGTTGCTTGTACCAAAAGCGCGCATGTATCACGACAGATTATTTTATGGCAATCCGGTGGCCCATCAACACAAGCGTGTCCATCGCGACATGCTTAACATCGTGTGCGATATCAACCTGTCGTTTACCAAGCGACTGTTTGAAACAGCAAGAGCCATTGTGAGAGCCTATGCCTACGACATGCCCGCTAAAGCATATCGACCAGGTGGATTCTTAAAAGAGTTGCTGTGGTGTGTCGGCAACATGTCGCGTATAAGACGTTCCAGATCGAAAGAGAAAGAGACCGGACTGACGTGGTTACAAACTGATACCGAATGATGAGAGTTGCATACGTACTGTGTACCACAAAGGCGCTTACAGGTTCACACATAGCCTTTAAGAACATGCTGAAAGGATTGACACAAAGAGGTGTTGATCCAATCGTTGTTATCCCTCGCTATAAAGGCACACAAGAGTTGCTTGACGACCTTCAGCCTCTTCATCTTGAGACATTTGTGGTACCCTTTAGATTTAACATCTATCCCTACCTGCATACCAAGAAAGACTACCTGTTGTTTTTCCCCAAGCTCGTGGCCAGATACTTAGTCAACAAGTGGGGAGCGATGAGATTGGCAAGCTATCTAAAGAAGAAAAAAGTGGACCTCGTCCACACAAACGTCAGTGTGGTGAACATTGGCTACTCTGCAGCGAAAAAGCTGGGTATTCCCCACATCTACCACATCAGGGAATATGGCGATAGAATTGGTATGCACTATTTTCCATCGAAACAGTCATTCGTCAATGGCCTGCATGCGCCACTGTCACACAGCATCTGCATTACAAAAGACATACAGAATTATTTCCTTGGGTCTGATATCAGTTCTTCGAGGGTCATCTATGATGGCGTCTATCCCCAACAGGTCTGCATCCCTTCTGGCGAAAGAGAGCCCTTCATACTCTTTGTAGGGAGAGTGGAAGCCACCAAAGGCGTTGACCAACTGTTAGAGGCCTATGCCGACTATGTGCGACAAGAGCCTTCCCCACTCCCCCTTCATATTGTAGGCGACGCTCCGAAACCAGCTTTCCGAGAGAAGATGGAAACATTTGTAGCAGACAACAACCTGAGTGCGCTTGTACACTTTGAAGGACAGTCTGACGAGGTGACATGCTGGATGAGAAAAGCCAAGGTGCTCGTCATACCATCACCAGCAGAAGGTTTCGGATTCTGCATGCCAGAAGCCATGTTTAATGGTTGCCTGGTGATTGCCAGAGACACGGGAGGAACTAAAGAACAGTTAGACAACGGACTGCATTTGACAGGACAAGACATCGCTCTGCGTTATACAACCACGAAAGAGCTGACTGCCCTGTTGCAAGACGTTCACAGACATCCCATCGACTATTATAAAGCCTATACAGACAGAGCATTCAACACCGTGAATAGTCTGTACACCCAAGAACGATGCGCTGAGGAAGTCTTCAAGCTGTATCAGCAAATTATCAACGATTGCACGAACGCATGAAAGAAACGGCTATTCTCCTATGTACATATAATAGCAGCAGATTCCTTCAAGAACAAATGGACTCGTTGCTAAGACAGACATACCAAGACTGGAAGCTTTATGTCAGAGACGACCAGTCGGAGGATGACACCGTAGCCATCGTCCAAGGCTATGCCGCCAACGACCAACGTATCATTATGATGGATGATCACGAGAAACGCGGTGCAAAAAACGGCTTTATGTGGTTGCTGAGTCATGTAGAAGCCGACTATTATCTGTTTTGCGACCACGATGATATCTGGGAACCAACCAAGATAGCTGCATCTATAGCGCTGATGGAACAGATAGAGAGTGCGACACCAGCCATCGTTTGTTCTGACCTGACGATCATCGATGCTGCTAGTCACCCTACCGCTTCTTCTTTCTGGCAACAGAGGCACTTCTCGAAAGCTTTGCTCAACGACAAGTATTTTCATCTGGTGTATAACAATATCCCTGGTTGTTCGATGCTAATCAACAATGCAGCAAAGCAGTGCAGCCTGCCCTATTCACCTGACATAGAGATGCACGACGCGTGGATTGCCGCTTCGGTGCTATGGCACGATGGCCGCATCCTGACTGTTGATGAGCCTCAAATCCGCTATCGCATTCACGAAGGAAACACGGTTGGGGCCAAGAAAGTGCCAAGCATCACCTCTCAACTTTTTATTTTCAACAAGCTATTCGTTAAAACGAAACGCCAGTTCAGGAGTACACGATGCCTGCACAGTATGTCGTTCCTGACTTTCCTGACGATCAAGTTGAAATACATGTTGAGCATTCACCTCAACAATTTGAAATAATAAGCATGAAGAAAATTGCACTATACTGTGTCAACTATCACTCGTATGCGTCGCTGACGGCCTACCTCAGCTCCATTGATCAGGCTGCCAGCAAGGCTGCCAACGATGCTCATATTGATGTGTATGTAGCAGACAACACCGAACAGAACACACAAGATATTGACTATCAGTCTCAGCATATATCTATCCGTCTTTTTCCATACCATCAGAACCTTGGATACTTTGGAGCCATCAAAAAGATGATGGCGGAATCCATCGTCTCCAACTATGACTTTGTCATCATCAGCAACGTAGATTTAACGCTGCCAGAAGACTGTTTTCAAAAGTTATCAACAACCACTCTGAACGATGATATCGCATGGATTGCACCAAGCATCTATTCCGAAAAGCGACACTATGATCGCAATCCACAGGCGGTGAACAGATACCCATTGACCAAGTTGCGAATCCTACGCTTCGCATTCAAATATCCAGTCATTCATTATGTTTACACCAAGACTCTGCTGAAACGTAAACGACTTCAAAAAGAGCATCAGCCCGGAATCATTTATTCCGGACATGGCGCTTTCATCATCTTGACACATACCTTCTTTGAGAAATGCCCCACCATAGACTATCCGTTGTTTCTCTATGGCGAAGAGCTATACTTAGCAGAGACATGTAGAAAACTGCATCTAAAGGTGGTGTATCGGCCCGACATCAAAATCTTAGACCAAGAAAGCGTTTCAACAAGTAAGATGAGACGCAGATTGTACTACAGATACAATTATGAGGGGCTGGACTATCTCATCAAGACATTCTATTAGATAGGACCAAACAACCACTTTCGTGATTGAAAAGTGGCACTCTTATGATGCAAGAGTGCCACTTTTGACTTGCAATACTAACGCTTTTGGTCCGCATCTAGACCCTAGATTGGTCAGTTCTAGACCCTAGATGAGAGCATTCTAGACCCTAGATGCGAGCAATCTAGACCCTAGAATTGACCTTTCTAGACCCTAGAATAAAAACAAGAGTATAGCAATGGCATCAGAAGAGTGGCAGTTTGTAACTATAAATGAGTAGCTTTTATCTAACTATTGTGTAACTATTAAAGGGTAAAAGCTTTTGTATTACGAAAAAAAACAGTAACTTTGCAACCCGAAGTAACTAAACAAAGAAGTAATGAGCCAAGATCTTGTATCTGTCATCATGCCTACCTACAATTCGGGACAACACCTGAAGGCAAGCATTGACAGCATACTGAATCAGACATACCGCAACATCGAACTGCTGATCACGGATGATCACTCGGACGATGACAACACGCTGCAAATTCTGCACAGCTATGAGCAGAAAGACCAGCGCGTGAAGGTGTTGTTTCTGGACAGCAACCATGGTCCTGGCTATGCCCGCAACAAATCGATAGAGCGTGCAAAGGGGCGCTACATCGCTTTCTGCGACAGCGACGACCGCTGGATGGCAGAGAAGCTGGAGCAGCAAATTGCCTTTATGCAGAAGGAACAACTGGCACTGAGCTACACCTCGTTTGTGACCTGCGACGACAACAACTGCGAGCGCGGGGTGGTGATTGCACCGCGCGAGTTGACCTTCGGACAGCTGAAGCGCGACAACAAGATTGGTTGTCTGACGGCTGTTTACGACGTGGAGATGCTGGGCAAGAAATACTATATGCCTGCCATCCGCAAGCGTCAGGACTGGGGATTGTTTCTCACTATCATACGCGACTGCAAGAGGGCTGCTGGCATACAGGCACCGCTGGCCTACTACCGCATGCGCAAGGGGTCGGTGTCGCGCAACAAACTGGGACTAATCAAGTACAACATACTTATCTACCAGAAGGTGCTGGGGTTCAGCAAATGGAAGTCGGTGGTGTACTTCTACCTGCTGTTCATGCCCACCCACGTTGCCAAGGTGCTGAAAAGTAAGATAGACAGTCTAAGGTACTTGCGAAAAAAAGATGTAATATCTGCAGGGAATATATAATAATAGGTGCAATTGCACGTTACTATTATATAAATAAAGAGAAGACCACATCCATATATGACTAAACTTGAAAACGGATACGTGCTGGATGGCATGAACGAAATTGAGCGTAACATCAAACGCATCGTAGATTTCTTGATTGCCGCTGTTGCATTAATCATATTTTCCCCACTGTTTGTAATATGCTATTTCTTGGTGAAACGCGAGGATGGCGGTCCCGCCATCTTCAAGCAGGAGCGCATAGGACGCTTTGGTCGTCCGTTCAACATCTATAAGTTTCGCTCTATGCGCGTGGATGCTGAGAAAAACGGTCCGGCACTCTATCAGCACGAGAACGAGACACGCATGACGAAGATTGGAAAATTTCTGCGTGCTCACCACTTGGACGAGCTGCCACAGTTGTGGAACGTGTTCAAGGGTGACATGGCGTTTATTGGTCCGCGTCCGGAGCGTAAGTTCTATATCGACCAGATCGTAGAGCACGACCCGCGCTATTCTTACCTCTATCAGATTCGTCCGGGTGTCACGTCGTATGCCACGCTATATAATGGTTATACGGACACCATGGAGAAGATGTTACGCCGACTGGAGTTGGATCTATACTACCTGGAGCATCGCTCATGGTGGTTCGACTTCAAGATTCTGTTTAAGACGTTCATCAACATTGTCTTTGGAAAGAAGTTCTAAAGACATAATCGCTCGGCTATGCCGCTTTCATTAAGCGAAGCGACTGAAAGAACAAACGAACAGACTTTTTAAAAAGCGTTCCTAGTTCTTAAAAAAAACAGAGAAAACCCCTTTATGAGACAGAACGCCTCTTGCGAGGCTTTAACGCTGTTAGTGGAAAACTTGCTTGTGAGCAAGCTCACAGCCCGTCTTCCACTCACAGCGTTACCCCATTCTGGGGTTCTGTCTCACAAAGGAAAAACCGCGGACCTTCGGTCCTAAAAACCTGGGTTAGATTTTTACCCATTGATTCTCTACTTACCCACTCCTTACCCCATTCTGATCCAATCCTAACCCCCTCCTCTCCCCCTTGGGGAGGTCGGGAGGGGGTTAATACTTACGGAAGGTGAGGCGTAGCGTGGGGGATTGGAGAATCAGGCGACTGGATGTGAGCTTTAGTACCTGGAACTGCTGGGAAAGGGCGCTGAAGCCAAAGGGCTCGATGTCTTTCACATCCTCGACCAAAGGGTCCTCCATGTCACGATTGTTGAGATAAGGATTGAACGTCTTCAGCACATCACCCTCGTGCGAGAACTTAAAAATATAGATGGGGGTTCCTTTATGAGTAGCCTGGCGCACCTCGAGGATGCGACCTTGGAAACTCCAGGTGAGCGCCTGCTCTTTCACATTCTCGTGTCCGCCAGTGGCCAACGTATCTACGTCGGTCATCTGCCAGAAGCCATCCAGGTTGCCATTGTCCGATGTCTCCCAATCGCAGGCTGTCAACAGCAACAGGGTGCCTAAGGCTATCAGCCATGTGTATCTTTTCATAGTCTATTCTCCTTTCCTTTCTTGTTTAACCACATCGAACGGCCCACGGTGAGTTGCATACCGAGGTTATCGCCCATCAGTTCGCCACGATCCATGCCCAGCGCTCCCTTGACGTGCCAGCCCGCCCAGCGTGAGGTGGCAGGGAAGTGGTAGGCAGCCTCAGCCAACATACTGACATTGTTGCGCGGCTCGGGGTAAATGGCGAAATAGGTGCCGAAGCCTCGTTGTATAGAGGTCAGCACACGGTAGTGAAGACCGGGCAGCGGATCACCGCTGACACCGAAGTGCCACGCCCAGAAACGGTTGTCCTTCACCTGGATGGTGTGGTCTGTATTATATATAGGTGAAAGATAGAGCGGGTTGCCCATCACCATGCCCCAGTGTTGCCAGCCGGTGAAGAGATGGTGGTTGTAGTAATCGTCGAGTCCGGTGATATGCTCGCCATCGGTCTTGGTGATGTCGTGATACACAGGACCGCCCTGGTACTTGGTGTAGAGATACTCCACCACGAAGTCGTTGGCCCAGGGAAACGCCTTCAGTTTCAGTTCAGCACCCAGCAGCGCATCGCGGAAGTCATAACAGAAGTAGCGCGACTGCTTGCGCTGGAAAGCCTCATCGCCACTGCCATAGCCATTATAGGCGATGTGCACCATCATCGAGTTGTCCTCGAAGAACTGGTCGGCATAGAGTCCCAGGTTCCATCTCTCCTGATCGATATTAAGCTTTGCCACCCAGCTGCCCACGTGGTTGCCCTCACTGTTCAGGTAGTTACCATCGGTCTTGTCGGTGCCCTGTGCTGTCAGCGCATTGAGGAAAGCCTTGAAGCCCTTGTCGTTCTCTATCTTTGGTGCCGACACATGGTCGTAGATGGTGCCACCAAACTGGCATCCCATCTCCAGTCCCAGTTCGAAGGTGATGTTCTTTGGCCCAAAACGCAGATAACCACCCTTGGTATGAAAGAGAGTGTGCTCCGTGCGACGGTCGTGTCCCTGTGTGAAGTCCTTCTGCCAACGGTCATCGGTGGTCATGCCATAGGAGCCATAGCCACGGAATGCCACCCACCCACGGGTGTATGGGATAGACCACCAATCCAGCTCGAAGCGTACCTGCGGGATGGGGCGTGCGTTGATGCCGAAGGTCTGACTGCCCGAGCTCAGCTCCTGGTTCTTGTGCACCATCGGCTGCTGCTTGCTGCCCACCGTCATGCGTATCTTCTTCCAATGCAGGTCGGCATAGGCCTGTTGCACCACCAGCGTACTGGTGAAATTGGCCGCTACAGCCACGTCGGCACCATAGCCCCAGCGCCACTTGCGGGTGTGGTTGCTGTCGGCCTCGTGAAAGATGCCGGCACGCAGATAGCCACTATTACGCTCTATGGAGCTCAGTCCGTAGTGGTTGGCATTGAGCCACAACGGCGAGTGGTCGCCAGCCGATGCCGTGACCTGCGTCTCGGTGCGCACCTCGGTCTGGGCCAGAGCCATCACGGCACCACCCAGCAGCATCAACATCAAAGTTATTTCTTTCCTCATAATCAAAAGGTTTCCGCAGGCAAAGATAATAATTATTAGGGAAATTCCCCCAGCGTTTAGGGAAAAACCTTTGGAAGGGTGACACTTTTCCACTACTTTTGCATCAGAGAACAAGAAAAAAGAATGTAGAACCATTTAAAGAATACGATTATGAAAAAGATGTTGTTTATCCTGGTTAGCATGCTGACGATAGCAGTATCGGCTAACGCCATGTCATACGAACGTGCACGCAACGAGGCTCTTTTCCTGACCGATAAAATGGCATACGAGCTGAACCTCACCGACGCACAGTACGAGGCCGCCTACGAGATAAACCTGGACTATCTGATGGGCGTGAGCAGTCGCTACGACGTGTTTGGCACCTGTTGGGAGCGCCGCAACATAGACCTGGAGTATATCCTCTACAGATGGCAGTGGGACCTGTATCGTGCAGCCACCTACTTCTACCGTCCGTTGTACTGGAATGCAGGTTATTGGCACTTCAGAATCTATACGCACTATCCGCACCGTGACTACTTCTACTTCGGTCGTCCACACTTCTACGCATCGTATCGCGGCGGGCACAGCTGGCGCCACAATGGTGGTCGCAGCTACTACGAGGGACGTCACGACCACTATCGTCCTCACCACTCTCGTGAACAGCACGTTGGCATGCGCACCAACTGGGACCGTGGTGACTACCGTTTGACCACACACAACAGCAGTTCTACCCGTCATTCGGCAGCTACTGATGGCAGCCGTCGCACGGAGAACACGACCCCAGCCACTCGCGAACTGCACGTTGGCAGTCGTAGTAGCATCACGACGAATAGCAATGACACACGCAGCCGTAGCACCGGCAGTTTCTCACGCAGTGAGGGCAGTCGCAGTCACAACTCTGGCAGCATCTCACGCAGTGAGGGCAGTCGCAGTCATAGCTCTGGCAGTATCTCGCGAAGTGAGGGCAGTCGCAGTCATAGCTCTGGCAGCATCTCGCGAAGTGAAGGCAGCACCAGAAGTATGGGCAGCAGCACCAGAAGTGCAGGCAGCAGTACTCGCAGCACGAGCGGTGGGTCACGCGGATCACGCAGATAAGTGCCCTTGTTTTATAACAAAAACCGTAGAAAACCCCTTCTTGAGACAGAAGCCTCTGTCGAGGCTTTAACGGTGTTAGTGGAAGACTTACTTGTGAGCAAGCTCACAGTTCGTCTTCCACTAACACCATTACCCCATTCTGGGGCTCTGTCTCAAAAAGGAAAAACCACGGACCTTCGGTCCTAAAAACCGGATCAGGTGCTCACACACTCCATCGACCCCCTCCTAACCTCCCCATGGGGAGGAAATGCTGACTTTATCTGAGATAATAATAACATTATGATAGGACAGGAATGGCTTTGTACAATAAATGATGTGATGAGCTCGTTTCTTACAAAAATGAGGATATGAAGATTACTGAAAATACGAGTATAGACGCTGAGACCATTGCAAAATTAAAGGCGCATGTTTATGACATTGTAGGTTGTTGTCAGGCGGTGCATAGAGAGTTGGGACCTTGGCTCAACGAATATGTTTACCAAGAAGCCCTAATGGTATTGCTGCAAGAAAAGAATATTCCATTTATCAAAGAGTATTATTTCCAGGTTTCATTTCATGGACACCCTTTGCCGCACAAACACTATATGGACTTTCTGTGTAAGGATAATGTTGTGGTGGAATGTAAAGCCATCGCTTCGATAGGAAATGAGCAACGTCAACAACTATGGAACTACATGAGGTTGGCCAACAAACCCATAGGCATTCTTTATAACTTTGCGCCAGTAAAAGATCAATGTGAGAAATATTATTACGACGTTAAAAGCAAGACAATCTCTGCATTTTAGATTAACTTGCATGATACATGTTGATTGTGCGCTTCTTCTTTTAAACCAAAACCGAGAAGACCCGCTTCTGTTGTTGCTGGTCCTTCGTCCCATCCGTTTGTTGTCAATGCTTCATCGAAGTCAAGCAAGCTTGCCTTCGCCGCCGCATTACCCCCAAACCGCCTGCCGGCTACAACAACAGAATCGAAAAACCGAGAAAACCGCCTACGACTTGGTAAATATAAACAGTGGAGTAAGGCTTTAGGAGCCAGATTGGAAAGGACAAAATTACACCCTCCCTTGGGAGGGTTGGGGTGGGGTTCGGTTTTTCAGGACCGAAGGTCCGGGGTTTTTCCTTTCTGAGACAGAGAGCCCCAGAATGGGGTAATACATATAGCGGAAGACGGGCCGTGAGTTTACTCACGAGCAAGTCTTCCGCTATATGTATTAAAGCCTCGAAAAGAGGCTTCTGTCTCAGAAAGGGGTTTTCTACGGTTTTTGTTATTCGACAAGGGATTGCGGAAACAAAATCAGCGAGTTATAATTCGAGGCGGCGGACCTCGGCATTAGCCATGCGTTGGATCTCGGTCATAGGCTTGTGGTGATAGACAGCATGTATGGCTTTATTCATGATGCCGTGGCCTACGGCCAGAATGGTCTTTCCCGCATATTGTTGTTTCAACATGTCGAGAAACTGTTGTGCCCGCTGCATCATGTGGTCGAGCGTCTCGATATTATCGGGCCACACCTCGTTTTTCAGCTCAGGGATGAAGCGTCCGGTGAAGTCGCCCCAGTCGCGCTCACGCAACAGAGGAGTGGTCTGCACCTCAAGATGATGCGGTTCGGCAACAATCACAGCCGTCTGAACAGCGCGATGCAGATCGCTTGCCATAAAGACATCTATAGGATGATTGGTCAGCGCGTCGCGCAACTGTCGAGCCTGCACGATGCCCGTCTCGTTCAGTTGTCCGGGTGTCTGTCCCTGCATGATCTGTCGTGCATTATCCACGGTCTCGCCGTGGCGCACCAATAACAGTATCGTCATACGCCGGTAACAATACCCTCGATGTAAGTCTTCAGGATGTGGATGCCCGTCTTATTCTCTCCACCCCAGGGCACGATCAGGTCGGCAAACTGCTTGGTAGGCTCGATAAACTGTTCGTGCATGGGTTTCAGTACCTTCTCGTAGCGGTCGAGCACCATCTCGACGGTACGTCCGCGCTCCACCACATCGCGACGGATGTTGCGTATCAGACGGACGTCGCTGTCGGTATCCACAAAAATCTTCAGGTCCATCATGTCGCGCAACTTCTTGTAGTGCAGCGTCATGATACCCTCGATGATGATCACCGGCTTGGGTTCCACATGGATGGTCTCCTTCTGTCGGTTGCTCTCTATGTAGGAATAAGTGGGTTGCTCGATGGCCTCGCCATTCTTCAAGCATTTGATGTGTTCGGTGAGTAACTTCCAGTCGAAGGCATCAGGATGGTCGAAGTTGATAGCCTTGCGCTCTTCGAGCGTCAGCCCTGTGGTGTCATTATAGTATGAATCGAGTGGTACCACAGCCACGCAATGAGCAGGCAGTGCATTGGCAATTTTCTTAACGACGGTAGTCTTGCCAGAACCTGTGCCGCCTGCTATTCCGATGATTGTCATAATGATTTGTCAGATATTTTACTACTTAACCTCTTTGATGACATAGACCACGGATGGCAGGTGATCGCTATAACCATCGAGCCATGAACCGCCGGCATGCGTACGCAGGGGGTTGCCTTTATATTTTCCCTCTTTCTGGAAGAGGTAGTCGCGCATGAAAATCTGGTGACTCCAGTAGGTCAGCGTGCTAAAGTCCTTCTTGCCCTTCACGTCGAGCAGCGAGCGCGAAAGGATGATTTGATCGAAGAGGTTCCAGCGTCCGTCATACTGCAACGTGCCGCGACCACTGGCCAGCGTGTCCCAGAAGGGGTTCCAGAGTCCGCCCTCCTCTACCTTGTTCATCTTACGTTTGGCACCCAGTGCCTCGGCCATAGACTTATCCTGTGGGTCGTCGTTCATATCGCCCATCACAAAGAGCTTCACGTTGGGATCTTCCTTCATCAGCGAGTCTTTGACCAGACGAATCTGGCGTCCGCCCTCCTCACGATAGAAAGAGCCGGCGAAGCGCGAAGGCAAGTGATTGACAATGACCACGACATGCTCGCCAGCCATCTGGCCGCTGACGGTCAGGAAGCCACGAGTGGCACGGTCGGCATCAGCAGGCAGCACATAGACATAGGGCACCAGCTTCACATTGTCGACCTTGAAAAGTTTGGGGTTGTACAACAAGGCGCAATCGACGCCACGCTTATCGGGACCCTCCACGTGTACGAACTGGAAGTTGCGAGCCTTCAGCGGCTCCTGGTTACAAAGGTCGGTCAGTGCACGGGCATTCTCTACCTCAGAGACACCAATCACGGCACAGCCAATGCCAGGCAACTTGTCGGTGCCCAGTTCAGAAAGCACGCGTGCCATGTTCTTCAACTTGTGCGAATACTTCAGGCCGTTCCACTTGTTCTTGCCATCGGGCAGATACTCGTAGTCGTTTTTTCCCTCGTCATGGCAAGTGTCGAAAAGGTTCTCAAGGTTATAGAAGCCAACACCATAGAGATTAAACTTACGCTCTTGTGCTGTTGCACTGCCCACTCCGACAAGGAGCAGCAATGCCATCAGGATCATTGTCTTTTTCATAATTTAGCCAGTAATGTTTCTGCAAAGATAAATAAAAATTCTGGTACGACAACAGAAACATTATTTTTTTTTAGAAAAGTTTTGCGCTTACACCATTTTTATATATCTTTGCACCTAATAAAACTAATTAAATCTCTATAAAAAACATTTATTTATGAACAGAAAGCTGAAAACAATGGTGCTGATGCTTTGCATCGCTCCTGCTGTGATGGCCCAGTCTGAGTCAGATCCCCTGACCACAGACCTCCAGAACGAGCATGCATTCACCTTCACCGAGAGTCAGCTGGACGAAGACGAAAACATTCCTAAGAACGTCATCATCTTCTCGTCTAGCCGTAATGTGTATGCCAGCGAAGTGGGCTACCGCTTTAGCCCCGCCCGTTTCAAGTTCCGTGGCTATAATTCAAAGTACAACGACATCTATATCAACGGCAACCCCGTGAACGATATAGAGACCGGTTCCTTCCGCTATTCGTTCGTAGGCGGTCTGAACAACCAGACACGCTCGCAAGAGACCACGCTGCCCTTCGAGGACAACCAGTTCTCTATGTCGGGCATGGCTGGGTCGGCCAACTACAACTTCCGTCCAAGCAGTTTTGCCACTGGACAGCGCTTCTCGCTGGCCGGTGCCAACCGCAACTACAACGTGCGTGCCATGTACACCTACAATACAGGCATGATGGACAACGGATGGGCTTTCACCGGTAGTCTGACATACCGCTGGGGTAACGGTACGGGCTTTGTAGATGGTACATTCTACAACTCGCTCTCTTACTTCCTGGGGGCAGAGAAGATGATCAACGACCAGCACTCACTATCGCTGGTGACATGGGGTAACCCCACCGAGCGCGGCACGCAGGCTGCCTCTGTGGATGAGATGTACTGGATTGCCAACGACTATCAGTACAACTCTGTATGGGGATACCAGAACGGCAAGAAGCGTAACTCGCGTGTGATCAAGGATTTCCAGCCTGCTGCCATGCTGATATGGGACTGGAAGATTGACGACGACACCAAGTTGACCACCTCGCTGCTGGGCAAATACACCATGTTCAGCAACAGCCGTCTGGACTATAACAACACCACCAACCCTCAGCCCGACTACTACTCGGTGCTGCCCAGCTACCACTTCAAAGTGTGGGACCAGGAGGCAACCGAGGACCGCGACGCTGCTGCCCTGGCCAACTGGCAGGCCAGCTACGACTATCTGTCGGCCAGCAAGGCTAACCGCCAGGTGCACTGGGATCAGATGTACTTTGCCAACCGCACCGTGGCACTGCAGGGTGGCGAGGCTATGTACTACCTGAAGCGCTTCCACGACGACCAGCTGACGATGAACCTGTCGTCTTACCTGGAGAAGGTGTTGAACCCCAGCACCATTCTGCACGGTGGACTGCTGCTGTCGGCCAACAAGGGTATGCACTACCAGACCATGGACGACCTGCTGGGTGCCACGAAGTTTACCAACGTGAACACCTACGTGATCAAGAGCTATGGTAAGGATAGTCAGCAGGCACAATACGACCTGAACAATCCCAACAAGCGGATTGGCAAGGGCGACCGCTTTGGCTACGACTACAACCTGCTGGTGAACCGTGCTCAGGTTTGGGCAGGCATCTCGAAGGATATTGAGAGCGCTCACCTCTTCCTGAACGGACGCGTGGCCGGCACCAGCATGCAGCGCGACGGTAAGATGCGCAACGGTCTGGCTCCCACCAACTCTTACGGTAAGAGCAGCACCAAGAGCTTCTTTGACGCAGGCTTCAAGGCTGGCGCACACTTGGATCTAGGCAAGGGTCACGCCCTGCTGATGGGTCTGAGCTACGACTCAAAGGCTCCTGATGCGAAGACGGCCTTCCAGGCTGCACAGGTGAGCAACGAGTTTGTGGCCGACCTGAAAGACGAGAAGATGATGACTGCCGAGCTGGGCTACCAGCTGAAGACCTCATGGTTGGGCCTGAACTTCAACGCCTTCTATAGCCACCTGGACGACGTCACAGAACAGAGCATGTACTACTCTGACAGTGACCACTCATTCTCATACGTATCGCTGACCGGCATTGCCAAGAGCTACTACGGACTGGAGCTGGGTGCCAACGTGAAGGTGACCGACTGGCTGAACATCAAGGCACTGGGAACTATCAGCGACGCTAAGTACATGAACAACGCCAACGTGAACTACATGCTGTCTGAGGATGGCGTGACCCACAGCGACGTGGTACTTAATAAAGGTATGCGCGAGGGCAACACACCTCTCACCGCTGCCAGCCTGGACCTGAGCTATCATGCCAACGGCTGGTATGTGGACCTGATTGGCAACTACTACGACCGCATCTACCTGTACTACACACCTGTGACACGCTATGCCAGCAACCAGTCTAACAGCATCAACCTGATCACTGGCGAGACTGAGTATAACGACGTACCCGCACAGGACAAGGGCAAGGGTGGCTTCATGGTTGACGCCTCTATCGGTCGTCAGTTCTACCTGAAGAACGGCCACCGTCTGGGTGTGAACTTGATGGTGACCAACCTGCTGAACAACCTGAAGATTGTCACTGGTGGACGCGAGCAGAGCCGCGTGAAGTATGAAGACGGCGAGCCCGTGAACCCCAAGAAGGACCCCTTCAAGAACAGTCCTTACAAGTTCTATGCTAACGGCATCAACGGCATGCTGATGCTCAACTATTACTTCTAAACAAAACGTAGACGCATTATGAAAACAATAAAATATCTTGCAATGACACTTGTTGCCCTGTTGGCAGTAGCCTGCCAGGGTGACTGGGATGAGCCGACGTTAGCCTATGGTGACTTGAATGGCAACAACAACATCACGGACGAGAATATCATCACCATTGCACAACTGAAAGATAAATATCCCAACGTGTTTGCCTCTACAGACAAGGCCGTAAAGATCGAGGAAGACATCAAGATCAAAGGTCGCGTCAGCGGCAACGATATTGGCAGCAACATCTACAAGCAGTTCTTCCTTCAGGATGAGACTGGCAGCATCATCATTTCTGTGAACCAGAGCGGTATGCACGCCTTCCTGGCCGAGGGACAGGAGATCATCGTGGACCTGAAAGACCTCTGGATTGGTGGTTATCGCAAGGAGCCACAGATCGGTTCAAAATATGGCAGCGGTGTGGGACGTATGAACAAAGAGGTGTTCCAGCAGCACTTTAAGTATGTGGGCACACCCGACGTGACAAAGATTGACACGCTGAAGTTTGCATCTGTTGCCGACTTCATGAAGCTGGACAAGAACAAGAACTGCGGCCAGCTGGTACAGATCGGTGGCATAGAGTTCAAGGACGTGGAAGGTCTGGGCACCTTTGCACCCGACTCGACGAAGGACCACACCGTGACCATCAAAGGTGGATGTGTGTCGCGCGAGCTGAAGGGCTACACCGCCAACCAAATCGTGGTGCGCACCAGCACCTATGCTAAGTTTGCAGCCTGGAAACTGCCTAAGACCAAGGGCACAATCGTTGGTATGGCTACACGCTTCGTCAGCGGTTCTACCGACACCTGGCAGATTATGATCCGTAAGGAAAGTGATATCAACTTCCCCGAGGAATAATACAAGTAACAAGAACCTTTTAAAAAGAACAACAATATGAAAAGGCTATTTAAAAATCTGACATTCTTCGCAATGGCTGCCGTAGCACTGGCTGCCTGCGATAAAGATGTCGAAGCGCCTTACGGCATCCCTGGAACTGATGCTAACCCTCTGGGTACGCACATCAAGGGTGGCACCGGTAGTGGAACGGTGGAAGATCCTTATAACGTGATCAGCATCCTGAACGTGGCCAGCAATCTGGAGGCAGGCGACAACACCGACGACTACTGCTTTATCAAAGGTAAGGTGGTATCGGTCACAGACCAGTTCACTGCACAGTACGGTACAGGCACATTCTATATCTCTGTTGACGGTACAAAGACCAACCAGTTCTACGTTTACCGCGCCTACTACCTGGGCAACAAGAAATGGACTGCCACCGACCAGTCTCTGGAAGTGGGCGACGAGGTGACCATCTGCGCCATTGTGACCAACTACAACGGCACGATTGAGACCGCTCAGAACCTGGGATTCATCTACGAGCTGAATGGTGAGAACCGCGGCGGCGCTCCAAAACCACTGGCACCTGCAGTAGGCGATGGCAGCCTGGAGAACCCATTCAACGTTTCAGGTGCACTGAAGTTCACCAAGAAACTGGGCAAAGATGTCAACTCTACAGAGGATGTTTACATCAAGGGTATCGTGTCTAAGATTGACGTGAGCAACAACAAAGAGCAGAACTACGATAGCGGCTTCGGAAACGCCACCTTCTTTATCTCGGACGATGGCGAGGATGCCAACACCTTCGAGGTTTACCGCGCCAACTACTTCAACAACACCAAATGGTCAGAGGGCGCAGGTCCTGTGCTGAAGGTAGGCGACGAGGTCGTTGTTTATGGTAAAGTGGTGAACTACAGAGGCAATACCCCTGAGACCGTATCGGGTAAAGCCTACCTCTACATGCTGAACGGCGAGACCACTCCCGGAAAGTAAAAAAAGGCTTAAAAGTTTGCGAGAATCAAAAAAAGTTCGTACCTTTGCAGCCCGAAATTATTCATAAACAACAATTTATAAAGAAATGAAACAAGGTATTCATCCAGAAAACTATCGCCCCGTCGTGTTCAAGGACATGTCCAACGGCGATATGTTCCTTACGAAGTCTACTGCAAAGAGCAATGAGACTGTAGAGTTCGAAGGCGAAACTTACCCAGTGGTAAAAGTCGAAATTTCAAGTAGCTCTCACCCCTTCTATACTGGTAAGAGCAAGCTCGTTGACACGGCTGGTCGTGTTGATAAGTTCATGAGCCGCTACGGTAAGGCTGCGAAGAAATAAGATAGCTTACACTTGAAGGAATAAAAGGTGCATTCTGGGTAGTTGCATATGCCCATGACTGCACCTTTTTCTTATGGAGAAAAACAGATGACGAACAACACACACAAAAACAAGATGGTTTATATACATCACTTTTTTAGTAAGTCCGCCCTACTCCTTCTGATTATCGGAGCCTCTTTGATGAGTGCCTGTGGCGAAGACAACGACGACACCGTCAACATCGTCAACAACAACCGCAACGACGTGAGCACCTATCCGGAAGCCGCCAGGAAGGAGTTTCCAAAACTGAAAGACAACGGCAACAACATTGTCATTGTACACTACACGAGCAATGGCGAAATCAACTACTCGGTGGAATGGGACGTGGAGAAACAGTCGCAGCGCTGGTCTTGCTACCAGATTTATGCGGGCAACCGCAGTTCGAACACATCGAGATATTATGGAAACCCACAATATCCTTTTGATCCGGAACTTAGTTCAGAGATTCCTTACTTTGGAGGTGATGATCCCTTCAAAGGAAGTGGTTTTGACCATGGACATATCTGTCCGTCGGCAGACCGTCTGAACTCTGCCGAGGCAAACTATCAGACATTCTTCCTGACCAACATGCAGCCGCAATACAATGCGTTTAACGCAGGCGTATGGGCACACATGGAAGACTACATGCGCAGCAAGATAACGAAGAGCAGTTCGGACACCTTATTTATATGTAAAGGAGGCACCATCGACAACGAGAGCCAGATTTTGATGCACCGCAGCAATGGTCTCATCGTGCCGAAATACTTCTTTATGGCCGCACTGCTGAAGCGCTCTGAGTCCAACATCGGCGCGATGGGATTCTACATCGAACAGCGAAAGGTGGATGACTATGACAGAACGTCGGATGGCACAAAATATGATTTAAGTCCGCATGTCGTGAATATCAACGAACTGGAAAGACTGACAGGTCTGGATTTCTTCTGCAATCTGCCTGACGACATCGAGGAACTCGTAGAAGGAAAGTCTGCTGACTTCCTAAAAAGTGTATGGGGACCAATGGTTGCGCCCAACCTGACTATTCAGAAGAATGGCAAATGACGACTATTGATTAAAATTACGTAAATTGTTTGGCAAAACAGAACTTTTTGTGTAACTTTGCAACAAAAGATTTCTGAATAACATTGAATTTTTACATAACACAACAATGAGAACTATTTACGATTTCTCTGTCAAGGACAGGAAAGGAAAGGATGTATCACTGAAAGAGTATGCCAACGAGGTAATTCTTATCGTGAATACAGCAACGAAGTGTGGCTTTACCCCACAGTATGAAGAACTGGAAAAACTCTACGAGAAATATCACAGCCAGGGATTCACGGTCTTGGACTTCCCATGCAACCAGTTTGGTCAGCAGGCACCTGGTACCGACGAATCTATTCACGAATTCTGTAAAGCAAACTTTGGAACAGAATTCCCACGTTTCAAGAAAGTAAAGGTGAAGGGCGACGATGCAGAACCCTTGTTCAATTTCCTGGTAGAGCAGAAAGGCTTCCAGGGTTGGAACATGGAGCACCCCATTGCCCACATTCTGGACGACATGCTGACAAAGACAGACGCCAACTACAAGGAAAAGCCCGACATTAAATGGAACTTCACCAAGTTCTTGATCAACAAGAAGGGACAGGTGGTTGCACGTTTTGAACCCACCGAGAATATTGAAGTGATTGAAGAACAGATTGAGGAACTGCTGAAGTAAGTTCACAATCCATTATTACAATTCACAGTTAAAAATTCAAAGTTCACAGTTATGAAGACAAAATGCTTAATTATAGGTAGCGGACCTGCCGGATATACAGCGGCAATCTATGCGTCAAGAGCTAATCTATCGCCCATTGAATACTGCGGACTTCAGCCTGGTGGACAGCTGACACAGACAACGGAAGTAGAAAACTTCCCAGGCTATCCACAGGGTGTTGACGGCAACCAGATGATGATGGACCTGCGTCAACAGGCAGAGCGTTTCGGTACAGACATCCGAGACGGCGAGATCGTTAAGGTGGATTTCTCAAAAGCGCCCTACAAAGCATGGGACGATGCTGGCGAAGAGATTGAAGCCGACACCGTGATTGTAGCTACTGGTGCTTCTGCAAAGTATTTAGGATTGCCCGACGAGACGAAATACAACGGTATGGGTGTTAGCGCCTGTGCCACTTGTGATGGTTTCTTCTACCGCAAGAAGACCGTAGCAGTGGTAGGTGGAGGCGACACTGCCTGCGAAGATGCACTCTACCTGAGCGGTCTCTGCAAGAAAGTCTATCTGATTGTTCGCAAGAACTACCTGCGCGCATCCAAGGTAATGCAGCAGCGCGTGATGGATCGCGAGAACATTGAGATCCTGTTTGAGCACAACACCATAGGACTGTTTGGTGATGGTGCCGTGGAAGGTGCCCACCTGGTGAAACGTATGGGAGAAGCCGACGAAGAGAAGGTTGACATCCAGATAGACGGATTCTTCCTGGCCATCGGTCACAAGCCCAACACAGCCATCTTTAAGGAGTGGCTTGACACCGACGAGGTGGGATACCTGAAGAAGATAGACGGTACACCAAAGACAAAGGTTCCCGGTGTCTTCGTGGCAGGCGACTGTGCCGACCCAACCTACCGTCAAGCCATCAGCGCCGCAGGAACAGGTTGCCAGGCAGCCATCGAGGCCGAACGCTACCTGCTGGCAAAGAATTAAGATGAACCGAAATCGAAACATCGTTTTATCGAAGCATCGTTTTACCGAGATGTCGAAATATCGAGATATCGTTATATCGAGATATCGAGATAACGACAAAAAGAGTTAACGACAAAACAACAAAAAAGAATAAAAAACAAAAAAGCCCCGCTTCACAGCGAGGCTTTTTCAATTAACTAAATTAATCAACCATAAACCTTAACCATTAAAAATCTCTTTTGATATTGCAAAGATATATAATAGTTTTAATGATGAGGTTCAACTATTGTTATTTAAGGTTTAAAAAATAACAATTATCATATTTTCTACCTAAAATCACAATATTTCAACCATTTTGAAAACTATTTCAGCCCCTAATTTACTTAATAAGTGAAAAAATCGCTTAAAAATAGAAAATAATTGGCAGAAAAAGTATTCTGGCATGCAACAACTAACGGCCCAGCAAAACACCTAAACTGATCAAATCATGTCGTCCAACCAAAACCTGAGCCATGGGCGACTATTTCCATCAAAGCAACCAACACCGATTTTTATAGAAAAGCCATCAAATGATAACAGCTTTTCTTGGAACACAACTACAGGCAGAATAAATACTGTAGGAGATTTCAACAATAATTAAGGCTAGAAGAATATAAAAAGAAAAAAGAGCCACGCTTCCCAGCGTAGCTCTTTCGATTAACTAAATTAATCAACCATAAACCTTAACCATTAAAAATCTCTTTTAATGTTGCAAAGATAAGAAATGCTTTCCAAAACGACGTTTAACTTTTGTTATTTAAGGTTTAATAATCGTGAATTAACGTTATTTCTACCAAAAATCACAAATTTTAAACCAATTAGTGCACTTTTTCGCCGATTTTGTTGGAACTTTCGATAAAAATATCTATCTTCGCAGACGGAAATCTAAACCTTAAAAGAATGAATATCGCGTATAACATAGCACTCGGCATAGCAATTATTGCCATATTAATCATTCATGGACGCATGCTCTACCAGCAAAGCATCGGTCGGCGGAATCGCAGAAAGATGGAAGAGGTGTTCACGAACATCAGCCATGAACTGCTAACACCACTCACCGTCATCTCGGCCTCGGTAGATCATCTACGCGAACAAGAACCCAATCATGCATCAGACTATGCACTCATGCAATTAAATATTGAACGCATGGTGCGCCTACTGCAACAGATACTGGAAACCAGCAAATCGCATTCTGGCGAACTGAAGCTTCTGGTATCGCAAGGAGATGTCATGCAATATATCAGACAGACCGCACTCTGCATAGAGCCACTGATGCACAAACGCGACCAGACCTTCACCATAGAGACGAAACCCAACTCGATGATGGGCTGGATAGATACCGACAAGTTGGACAAGATTATCTACAACCTGCTGTCGAATGCCGCCAAATACACAAAGGCGGGTGGAAACATCTCGCTCCGCGTGATGACAAACAATCTGTATGACCATATTATTATACAAATAACAGATGATGGTATCGGCATCTCGGCAAACAAGATGAAGAACCTGTATCATCGCTTTCACGACGGAGAATACCGCAGGATGCAAGCGAAGGGCAACGGACTAGGACTCGCACTGACGCACGACCTGGTGATGCTGCACGGAGGAACCATCAACTGTGAGAGCAAGGAAAACATAGGAACCACCTTTACTGTCACGATTCCTATCACCAAGGAAGCATTCCTGCCAGAGCAAGTCGATGAAAACAACGCCTTCGACCTCAGCAAGACACAATCAAACATCATCGACCTGAAGGCACTCTATCCAGAAGATGACGAGCCACCAATGTCGGCCGCCATCCAACCAACAGACGAGAATGCCTACAGGCTGCTGCTCGTAGAAGACAACGAAGAGCTGCTGATGCTGATGAGAACACTGCTGAGCAAGCGTTATCATATCTACACCGCCTCTAACGGAAAAGAAGCGCTCGACATTGTGAAAAGCAAACATCTGGACCTCATCGTCTCTGACGTGATGATGCCTGAGATGGATGGTAACGAACTGACACAGAAGATCAAGTCAAAACCAGAATGGAACCACCTGCCCATCATTCTGTTGACAGCCAAGACCAACGAAGAAGACCGCAAAGAATCAATGATTATCGGTGCCGATGACTACATCGCCAAACCCTTCCGCTTGGGCGACCTGGAGTTGCGCATAGACAATCTGATCTCGAACCGAAAGCGTATTATGGAAGCTGCAGGCAAAGAACCCATCACCGAAAATCAGCAGATATCGCCCGATGACGAGTTTATGCAGCGAGCCTACAAATGCGTACTGGATCATCTTGACGACAGCGATTTTGACCGAGATGCCTTTGCCAAGGCGATGGGAGCTTCAGGCTCTACGCTCTACAACAAGTTGCGCGTGCTGACGGGCATGAACATCACCACTTATATTCGCGACATACGCATGAAAGAAGCCAAACGACTGGCCGAGAGCCATTCCAACATGCGCGTCAGCGACCTGGCTTATCGCGTAGGATTTAAGGACCCGAAATACTTCGCAACCTGTTTCAAAAAAGAGTTTGGCGTACAGCCTAGCGAGTATATGGAGGCACAGAGCAACGGCACAGCCACAAGCCAACAAATGTCAGCAAGCCGTTGAGCATCAGCAGTTCGTAGCCAAAATGATAATTCAACAGCTGTTCGGCTGCACAAGCTATGCCATAGCAAATGAATGGCGACGCCACACAAACCACAGGCACCCACCGCTGGCTAACATACAGTTTGGTAAACAACCCAAAAGCGAAGAGTCCCAACAGAGGACCATACGTATAGGAAACGATGGTATAGATGGCATCTATCAGCGACTTGCTATTGAGCGTATGGAACATCACGATGAAAGCCACAAAAAGCAAGCAGACAGCCAGATGTACGCGTTTACGCAGTTTCTCGTCGTCGTGTTTTTGTCGGATATCAACGCAATAGCTGGTGGTTAGCGACGTCAGGGCCGAATCGGCACTTGAGAACGATGCCGCCACAATGCCAAGAACAAAGAGCAATGGGAGAAGCTGAGAAGTCAGAGGAATCACTTCGCCCTTCACAAACATGGGCAGCAGTTGGTCGCCCTGAGCAGGAATTTCAACCCCTTGTTGCTGAAAAAGCTGCACCAACAATACGCCCAACGACAGAAACAACAGATTGGCCGGTACAAAAGCAACACCATAACTACACATATCTTTCTGTGCCTCGCGCAAAGTGCGGCACGTCAGATTCTTCTGCATCATATCCTGATCGAGGCCTGTCATCACAATCACGATAAAAGCACCACTCAGAAACTCTTTCCAAAAGAAGAAAGGCGACCGCCAGTCGCTGAACTCAAAGATATGACTATGGGCATCGCTGGCAATGGCCCGTACGGCATCACCCATGGAGAAGTGGAGCGACTGAACCACCATAAATATAATGAGAAGGAGCGCCATGAAGAGACAAACCGTCTGGAACGTATCGGTGAAGACCAGCGTGCGCACCCCACCCTTTCGCGTATAGAACCATATCAACGACACCATCAACAGCACGTTGATGAAGAAGGGTACGCCCAGCGCCTCAAACACAAACTGCTGCAGAATAAGGCATACCACATAGAACTTCACCGCAGCCCCCACCATCTTCGAAACGAGGAAAAACCAGGCGCCCGTCTGATACGACGATGCGCCAAGGCGCTGACCTAAGTAAGTATAGATAGAGGTGAGGTTCAACTTATAATAGACCGGAAGCAATAAAAAGGCGATGGCCAGATAGCCCACAATAAAGCCCAGACACACCTGCAGATAGGTCATCTGCGAAGTCAGCACCATGCCTGGCACGCTGACAAACGTGACGCCGGAAATGGAAGCGCCCACCATGCCAAAGGCCACCATATACCAAGGCGAGCGGCGCCCTGCACGAAAGAAAGCCTGATTATCGGCACGCCGTACTGCCAGGCGACTGATGCCCATCAGTACGAAGAAATAAGCCAATATTGTTACAATAATCCACATACAGCCTGCAAAGTTACACATTTTTCCCAAGTCAGCCCCCACAGTGTCACAAAATTATTAACTCTTCATTCTTCATTCTTAATTAATTATATTATCTTTGCAGCGCAAATACTAAACCAATAATAGAAACGTATGAGCAAACAAAAGAAATTTATTCTCCCCGAGAGTGAGATTCCCACGCAGTGGTATAATATTCAGGCAGACATGCCCAACAAGCCATTGCCTCCTATTCATCCTAAAACCCACCAGCCACTCGGCGTTGACGACCTGGCACACATCTTCCCCCGCGAATGCTGCGTACAAGAACTGGACACAGAACACGCATGGATAGACATTCCCGAAGAGGTTTTGGAGAAATACAAATACTACCGTTCTACTCCGCTGGTACGTGCCTACGCCCTTGAAGAGGCTCTTGGCACACCTGCCCATATCTATTTCAAGAACGAATCTACCAATCCACTTGGTTCACATAAGATCAACTCAGCCATTCCCCAGTGCTACTATGCCAAGCAGGAAGGCACCACCAACGTCACCACAGAGACCGGTGCCGGACAGTGGGGCGCCGCTCTGTCATACGCAGCGAAGATCTACGGTCTGGATGCCGCTGTCTATCAGGTGAAGATCACGATGCAGCAGAAGCCCTATCGCTCCAGCATCATGCGCACCTTTGGTGCTGCCGTTACAGGTTCACCTTCTATGTCAACCCGTGCTGGTAAGGACATCATCACCAAGGACCCCACGCATCCTGGTTCGCTGGGAACAGCCATCAGTGAGGCTGTTGAGCTGGCCACCACCACGCCCAACTGTAAATACACACTGGGCTCAGTGCTGAACCACGTAGCTATCCATCAGAGTATCATCGGTCTGGAAGCCGAAAAACAGATGGAGATGGCCGGTGAGTATCCCGACATGGTGATTGCCTGCTTCGGTGGAGGTAGTAACTTTGGCGGTATTGCCTTCCCCTTCATGCGCCACAACCTGAAGGACGGCAAGGACACCCAGTTCATTGCTGCCGAACCAGAGAGCTGTCCTAAACTGACACGCGGTAAGTTCCAGTACGACTTCGGCGACGAGGCTGGTTATACCCCTCTGCTCCCCATGTTCACACTGGGTCATCAGTTCAAGCCCTCAAACATCCACGCTGGCGGTCTGCGCTATCATGGTGCAGGCATGATTGTCAGTCAGTTGATCAAAGACGGTCTGATGTATGGCGTCGATATCCCACAGCTCGAGTCATTCGAGGCCGGCATGCTCTTCGCCCGCACCGAGGGTATCATCCCTGCGCCCGAGAGTTGTCATGCCATTGCCGCCACCATCCGCGAGGCCAAGAAGTGCATTGAGACAGGCGAAGAGAAAGTCATCCTCTTCAACCTCTCAGGCCACGGTCTGATTGACATGCCTTCTTACGAGTCGTACATCAATGGCGACCTGCAGAACTTCAGCGTCAGCGATGAGACTATCGAGAAGAACGTTTCTGAACTTGAGCAGATTATCTAACGAAAGAATTATTCGATGGTCAGTCCGAAGACGATATAAGTCTTCTGCGAACAAGGATTGGCCACCACTTGTGCAAAGACTGGCAGGGCGAAATGTTCTGTCAGTCTTATATTTTTGATAGCCTTCAGATTGACATTCGTCACGGCGAAGCCCGTCGTGTGGTAATAGTCTGACTTCCAGGGAACGAAAGCCAGCTGTGCCTCCCATTGGAAGTTAGCCAGTTTGAAGGGCGCAGTCAGCTCTACATATGAAGAATAGGCGCGCTTGCCATCCGCCGTCTGATAATCCTGTCCGGCAAAGTTGGTTTGCCACGAAGCATCCACGATGCCGAAATCATAGCCCACAAAAGCCTCAAACACATGACTGGTGCTGTGTGCATCGTAATAGAGATAACGCGTATTGGGTGAATCGCTCCAGTAGTCAACAAGTCCGAATCTGAAGTTTCCCAGGGTATATTGCGCTGTGATGTCCAGTTCTTTAGGGTCTGTCTTGTCCGAGATACCGATATTGGCACCACCCACCAAACTGAATCCCTTCCACTCGATGCCCAATGCAGGTTGAAAACTGGTGGCTCCCATTTCCTGTCCACGCCACATATACTGGCTCAGAATGTCTGCCTTGGCAACAGTTTGAATCTCGTCTTGAGCATAACTATTCAGACCGACTGCACACGCCAGTGCCATCAGCCAACTACGCAAGAATTTAATCATCATAGAATATACATTATTCATTATCAGCGGCAAAGGTACAAAAAAAACTTAACTCCCGCAAATAATAATAAAAAAAGAGGAAACAGCACCCTTCGTCAGAATGCCATTTCCTCCATAAGTCAATCCTTTATGCTGTTTTATCCAATCTCAATCTGGCGGCTCACCTTGACCTTTTCTTCAGCATGCTTGGGCAGTTCTACAGTCAGCACACCGTTTTCTACGTGAGCTCTGATCTGGTCACGCTCTACATCGTCGGGCAACAGCAGCGTCTGTTCAAACTTAGAATACGAGAACTCGCGACGCAGATAGCGAGTGCTCTTGTCCTCCTCCTTCTGTTCCTGTTTCTTTTCCATCTTGATGATCAGGTTGCCCTCATCATTGATATGTACGTTGAAATCGTTTTTCTGCATGCCTGGAGCAGCCAGTTCAACGGTGTAAGCCTTATCGCTCTCCTTCACATTGATAGCAGGTGCGGTGCAGTTGGCACGTGGCATAAACTCTGTATCAAAGAAATCGTTGAATACACTGGGCAGCCAAGCTGCGTTACGTCTCATCATTGGTGTCATAATATTGTCCTCCTAATTATGTTTTATTTTGGTTTAACTTGTTGTCTGAGTCATCGACTTATCATCGTTGCTCACTTATCAAGATGCAATATAAATGCCAATACAAAAATAACCGACAATTTGTCACAAACACAAGACATATTGTCGGTCATTATTTCATAAAACATTCTTTCCTGAAGGGGGAACTTTGGTTACGGGAGGCCCATACTTACGTTACGGGAAAGCATTAGTTTAGTTACGGGAAACCAATACTTACATTACGGCAAAGCATTGGTTTGGTTACGGAGAAGTGCCATAATAGTCATAGAATAGTGCCCCCTTTCGGGGTAAATAGCGGCACTATTCCATCACGATAGTGCCCCTTTTCCAATGATATCGTTCAGTACCTTGACAGCCTCGCCAACGGTGGGCACATCCGTTACAACCATAGAGCGTTTGCCATTTTGCTCGCGAAGGTTGCAGCGGCGCACGTTTCTTCCGATATAATCAAGAATTTGGCTGAACGCCTGACTCTGATAGAACGGGCTTCTTGGATTGCTGACGAAGTAGAGGAACATACGTCCCTGCTTCAGCATGATCTTCTCGCAGCCCAGATGCTTGCCACTTCTGCGCAAGCCAACTACCTGCAACAGTTCCTCGGCCTGTGGTGGCAACGGTCCGAAACGGTCCACGAGACGCGTACGGTAGGCCTCCACCTCCTGGTCGTTGCGGGTGTTGTCCAGTTCGCGATAGAGCAGCATACGTTCAGAATCACTAGGTACATACTGGTCGGGGAAGTACATTTCCAAGTCAGACTCAAGGTTACAGTCAGCCACAAAGTCCACCTGACTGCCGAGCGATGAGAACTGCGACGAGTCCATATTCCCTTTCGAGGCCTGGCTTTGAGTCCTTTCATCACGCGCGTTGCCACCCTGTTCTGCGCTCCGTGCCTCGCTCTCTTCCATCTCTGGCTCCTCATTTCTCAGTTCTGCCATAGCCTCATTCAGAATCTTCTGGTAGGTCTCGTAACCCAAGTCCGAGATAAAACCACTTTGTTCTGCGCCCAACAGGTTGCCTGCACCACGGATGTCGAGGTCCTGCATCGCGATGTTGATACCACTGCCCAGATCCGAGAAGTTCTCCAGCGCCTCCAGTCGTCGACGACTATCTACCGGCAGTGCTGCCAAAGGCGGTGCCAGCAAGTAGCAGAAGCCCTTGCGGTTGCCGCGTCCCACGCGTCCACGCATCTGGTGTAGGTCAGACAGTCCGAAGTAGTGTGCACTATTAATAATAATGGTATTAGCATTGGGAATGTCGATACCATTCTCCACAATCGTGGTAGAGAGCAGCACGTCGTAGTCGTAGTTAGAGAAGTCGAGGATGATCTTCTCCAGCTCGTCGGGTTTCATCTGACCATGACCGATGGCTATACGACAGTCGGGAATGTACTTATGTATCATCTCAGCGATGTGCGTCAGGTCGCTGATGCGGTTGTTCACGATATAGACCTGTCCGTTGCGGCTCATCTCGAAGTTGATAGCATCAGTGACGATCTCTGCCGAGAATGTGTGTATCTCTGTCTGAATGGGATAGCGGTTGGGTGGTGGCGTCTGGATGACGCTCATATCGCGAGCGCCCACCAGCGAGAACTGCAGCGTACGGGGGATAGGCGTGGCACTCATGGTGAGCGTGTCCACGTTGGTTTTCATCTGGCGCAGTTTCTCTTTTGTAGAGACGCCAAACTTCTGTTCCTCGTCGATGATCAGCAGTCCCAGGTCCTTGAACTTCACACTCTTGCTGATCAGCTTCTGCGTACCAATCAAGATATCCACCTTACCCTCAGCCAGGTCCTTCAATAGCGCCGTGGTATGTTTGGTAGAACGAGCACGCGTCAGATAATCCACCCTTACAGGCATGTCCTTCAGTCGGCCGAGGAACGTGCGATAGTGCTGATAGGCCAGCACCGTGGTGGGCACCATCACAGCCACCTGTTTACCATCGACGGCAGCCTTAAAGGCAGCACGCACGGCCACCTCGGTCTTGCCAAAGCCCACATCGCCACACACCAGTCGGTCCATCGGTTTGGGCAGTTCCATATCTGCCTTCACCTCCTGTGTTGCCTTCAGCTGGTCGGGCGTATCTTCATAGAGGAACGAAGCCTCCAACTCGTGTTGCAGATAGGTGTCGTGACTGAACGCAAAGCCTTTTTGGCGCTTGCGGGCCGCATAGAGTTTGATCAGGTCGCGGGCTATATCCTTGATGTGCTTCTTGGTGCGCTCCTTCAGTCGCTCCCACTGTCCGGTGCCCAGCGTTGACATGCGTGGCTGCTGACCATCGTCCTGCGACTTGTATTTCGACACCTTATAGAGCGAGTGGATGCTCACGTAGATTGCATCGCCGCGCTGATACACGATTTTGATCATCTCCTGGAAACCACCATCCTGCAGCGGCATCCTGACCAGTCCGCCAAACTTACCAATGCCGTGGTCCACATGCACCACGTAGTCGCCCACCTCAAACTGCTGTATCTCTTTGAGTGTCAGCGCCACCTTACCACCACGGGCCTTGTCGCTCTTCAAGTTGTACTTATGGAAGCGATCGAAGATCTGGTGGTCGGTGAACAGACACAGGCGTGCATCCATATCCACGAAGCCCTCATGCAGCGTCTTATCGACGGGCACAAACGTGATGCCCTGTTTCATCTCGGCAAAGATATCCTTCAGGCGTTCCTGCTGTTTCTCGCTGTCGGCCAGGATATAGAGTTTGAAGCCTTGCAACAGGAAGTCCTCTAAGGTCTGTGTCAACAGTTCGAAGTTCTTATGAAACAGCGGTTGGGGCTTGATGTTGAAAGAGACACATGCTCCCTCAACGGCATGAGCACGAGCGATCAACAGCTTGCGGAAGGGTTCGGCATCGCGTGCAAACTGACTACCAGTGATGATCTGACTGTCGCGCTGCATCTCCTTCTCTATCTGGCGCTGTTCCAGTTCTGTAGCGCCCTCCATGCGTTCCTGCATGGCCTGAGCCGAAAAGCCTTCTTGGTAGGCTCGCTCAATACACTCGCGCACGAACTGGAAATCCTTCATCGCCAGCAGCGTGTTTTTGGGCAAGAACTTCAGTATCGACTCTTTTTCCTCGACAGCCGTCAGTTCGGGCACCACATCCACCAGTTCGCAGCGCTCTTTCGACAACTGGTCTTCTACCTGGAACGTGCGGATAGAGTCGATCTCGTCGCCAAAGAAGTCCAGGCGGAATGGAAACTCATGACTGTAGGAATAGACATCCAGAATAGAGCCACGCAGTGCAAACTGGCCTGGTTCATAGACATAATCCACCTCACGGAAGCCGAAGTCACGAAGCGTGGCACAGACATCATCCACACGAATGGACTGTCCCTGCTGCAACGTCAGACGACGAGCATCCAACTGCTTTCGCGTCACCACCATCTCGGCAAGCGCCTCTGGATAGGTGACCACATACAGGTAAGATGAGGGGTGAGCAGCACCTTCGCCAACCACGACCGGCTCTTCTTGTTCTGTCAGTCGCGTCAGCACCTCCGTGCGGAGTATCTCGCTGGCAGGATCTTTCTGTCCATACTTGATGGCGCGACGATAGCTGGATGGGAAGAAGAGTACGCTCCCCTCGCCCATCACCTGACAGAGGTCGTGGTAGAAATAACCAGCCTCATCGGCATCGTTGAGGATAAACAAAAGTTTCTGTGATGTCTTCAGTGCTAATGCGCTGAACAACATAGGTGCTGACGAGGCCAACAGGCCATCCAAAGAAATCGTCTTCTCCGAAGATTTCCCCATCAGCTTTGCCAATGCCGCCACCTGAGGCTTCATGGCATACAATGTCTGCAGTTCCTGAATGTTCATTATAAATACCTGGTGCAAAGGTAACAAAAAAAATCATAATACATGATGACGTATTCATAAATAATTTGTACCTTTGCACTATCAAACCATATAAACTATGAACAAGAGCGACTGCATTGTCATCATTCCTACCTACAACGAGAAAGAGAACATCGAAAAAATCATCCGAGCCGTTTTTGGATTGGAGAAGTGTTTCCATATTCTGATCATCGACGATGGTTCGCCCGATGGCACTGCCCAGATTGTGAAGGACCTGATGGCCAACGAGTTCGTCGATCGTTTGTTCCTGGTTGAGCGCAAAGGTAAGCTGGGTCTTGGCACGGCCTACATTGCTGGTTTCAAGTGGGCCCTACAGCACGACTACGACTATGTGTTCGAGATGGATGCCGACTTCAGTCACGATCCTAACGACCTGCCTCGCCTGTACAGTGCCTGTCACGACGAAGGCTACGACGTGGCCATCGGCTCGCGCTATGTCAGTGGTGTGAACGTGGTCAACTGGCCCATGAGTCGTGTGCTGATGAGCTACTTCGCTTCTAAATATGTGAAGATGATGACAGGCTTCCCTATCCACGACACCACTGCCGGATTCAAGTGCTACAGACGTCGTGTGCTGGAGACCATCGAGCTCGACAAGATTCGCTTCAAGGGCTACGGTTTCCAGATAGAGATGAAGTTCACCGCCTATAAGATTGGTTTCAAGATCAAGGAGGTGCCCGTCATCTTCGTCAATCGCAAAGAGGGCACCAGCAAAATGTCTGGAGGCATCTTCGGAGAAGCATTCTTTGGCGTGATGCGATTGCGCTGGGATGGATGGACAAGGAAATATCCAAAAATATAGGAATAGTGCTTTTCACTATTCCTTTATTTTTTTATTGGTCTGGGTTCTCCACGAAACCTTGGTATTCTGGCACCAGCGCCGACATCACGCTGTCGTACGCCTGGTTCTTTGTTGCCTCAATATTGTCGGCGCCCTGTCCTACCGGATAAATAGGCTGATGGATGGTGAGGGTCAGCGGATGCCAAAGCACAAACTTCATGTCGCGCATGCGAGGCATCACGTTGAAAGAGCCATTGATGGTGAGAGGCACCACGGGCAACTGCAGTTCGTCGGCCAGTGCAAAGGCACCGCGCTTGAACACGCCCATATGTCCGGTGAACGAACGTGAGCCTTCTGGAAACACAGTGACACTGGTACCACCTTGAAGCGTTTCACGTGCTTTATCATAGGTAGCCTTAATCTTCTTTGGACCACGTTTATCCACAAATATCTGGTGAGACTTCTCGCAGGCGTAACCCACAAGTGGCATGTTACGAAGCTGGTGCTTCATCATCCATTTGAAGTTACGGTTCAAGTAGCCATAAATCAAGAAGATGTCGAAGGCACCCTGGTGATTAGCCACAAACACATACGACTGGTCTTTCTCCAGTTGAGCACGTCCTTCCACTTTGACAGGAAGTAGCAGAGCCCAGAGAATCACGCGGGCCCAGATATGAGCGGGGTAATAACCCCAGAAATGACCGTTGCCCAAGGCACAACCTACAGAAATGAAAAGGACCACCAGCACCGTAGCCACCAGAACGATGGGTAGTGCGATGAATAGTTGATAGATGCGATAAAAGTATTTCATAATGGTATTATTTCTTTTTCAGTGTGATGACGACGATCTCTGACGGCACGCCCAGACGGAAAGGGATGGCAGCACCGACACCCTGTGTCACGCAAAGGGCGCGATCGCCCATATAGTACATACCGCCATATTCATGGTAGCGAAGCGAAGCCGGCGACCACCCAAATAGATTGAGTTGTCCGCCGTGGGTGTGCCCACTGAGGGTCAGTTGGGCGTGACAATGAGGCAGTATCTTTCTGCGCCAGGAAGAGGGATCGTGCTCAAGCATGACCACAAACTGATTTCTGCGGATGTGACTCAACGCCTGAGAGATATCGCCATTCGCCGGGAAGCGCCCATCGCCGTCGTTATCCATGCCCGCAATGACGATGCTGTCGTTGCCGCGGTGTACCAGGTGATGACTGTTGCATAGCAGATGCCAGCCCAGCAACTGATGATTCTCGACAGAGCGGCCTGTCAAGCCTGATATCTCAAATGGATCGTCGGTTCCCAGATAGTCGGGATAGTCGTGGTTGCCCAACACCGAGTAAACGCCATCGGGTGCCTTCACACTGCCCAGCAGATCGATGAATGGCTTCACCTCGTCGGGATGGCGATTCTGCAGATCGCCTACAAACACAATCATGTCGGCATGCTGCGCTTTGATGCTGTCCACCACACGCTCTAACAAGTCACGTCCCTTGCCTTCGAAAGCCTCGAGGTGTGTGTCGCCAAACTGCACGATGCGGTAGCCATCGAAAGCAGCAGGCAGGTCGGCACTTGCATATTCCACCTCCACTACACGAAGTTCATCGTTTCCTACATAGAAGCCATAGATGAATGCGGCCCACATTGTCAGCAGCAGCGCGGCAGCACTCCAGCGCGTCTTGCTACGTGGTTTCATATAGAGCATCACGCCTGCAAAGGCGCTCAGCATCATCAGCACCACCCACCCTATCAGGCTGTAGGTGTCTGGATCAAGCAATATCAGGAGAAGCATAAATTGTGTGTTCATAGATTAGCCGACAAAAATTTACGTATATTTTCTACGCTCATGCCACGACGAGCAGCATAATCGCACAACTGATCATTTCCGATGCGACCAATGGAGAAGTAGCGAGCCTGTGGATGACTGATCATCAACCCCGAGACGCTGGCATGAGGACGCATGGCGCCACTCTCTGTGAGCGAGACGCCTATCTGCTGCATGTCGAGCAGTTCGTCTAACAAGAAGTTGATGCTGGCATCCGGCAGCGAGGGATAGCCCACGGCTGGGCGAATGCCTTGAAATTGTTCGAGGTGCAACTCTGCCATAGAAAGATGTTCATCAGCTGCATATCCCCAGTAGTGGGTGCGCACCTGCAGGTGCATCAGTTCGGCAGCAGCCTCAGCCAAGCGGTCGGCCAACAGTTGCGCCATCATCTTTTGATAGGGGTCGGCATCGAAATCTGTTTCCATACCCTTATCCACGCTGGTCACAAAAATGCCTACCTTATCCTGGTCGGGATGGATAAAGTCGGCCAACGAGTAACAGGGCGCCACACCCTGCTGACGCAGACAAGGGATATGCTTATTGGAAGGAAGCAGCACGATATCATCACCAGCACTATGCGCATCAAGAATATGAAAGAGCGCATAGGCATGATAGCGATGCTCTAGCGACATGAGAAACTGTTCGGCCTCAGCTTTAATCTTCTGCTGTTCAACGGGTTGTTTCAACTGCCACGCATGGTAGAAGTAAACCCAGTTGATATAGGGAACAAGCGTACTAATGTCGTAGGTCAGCTTCATCGGAATGCTATGGGCTGACCTATATAGCTGCGGTCCACTTGCCCATTATTATATATAAGGTGTCCGTTACACAGGGTTTTCTCTACCCGCCATTGGAAGGTGTGGCCCTCCAGCGGACTCCATCCGCACTTACTCTCAATAACATCGGGCGTCACCGTCCACGGACTGTTAGGACGCACAAGGACCAAGTCGGCCTGCGCCCCCTTGCGAATAAATCCGCGGTTGCGCACCTCAAACAGGCGTGCGGGGTTATGCGCCATCAGCTCTACCATCCGCTCTATCGTCAGCACGTGCTGATCCACCAGTTCCAGCATGGCCACCAGCGAGAACTGTATCATAGGCATACCGCTGGCAGCCTTTGCGCAGCCGCCCTCTTTCTGCTTCAACAGATGTGGAGCATGGTCGGTGCCTACTACTGCGATACGTCCATCGCTGAGCGACTGGCGCAGCATGAACTGATCCACGGGACTCTTGATAGAGGGGTTCACCTTGATGCGGGTGCCCAACTGGGCATAATCGAGCATCGAGAAGAACAGATGTCCCACGCACACCTCAGCCGTGATATCGGTCTGGTTGGGTGTAAAGAGCTCCAGCTCTTCGGCCGTCGTCACGTGTGCCACGTGCAGACGCGCCTTGTATTTCTTGGCCAGGTTGACAGCCTTGGTCGTAGAAACCAGACATGCCTCCTCACTACGTATCAACGAGTGCAGGCGTACATCGGGATCCTCACCATAGCCTTTCTTGGCCTCCTCCATATTCTTATTGATGATAGCCGTATCTTCACAATGCGCCATCAATGGGAGTGGCGTGCTCTTGAAGATACGTTCCAGGGCTTCATCGCGATCTACGAGCATATTGCCGGTAGAGCTTCCCATAAAGAGCTTAATGCCGGGAATACGATGAATATCCAGTTGGGGAAACAGGTTGGTATTGTCATTGGTGGCACCGAAGAAGAACGAATAGTTCACGTGGCTCTTCTCGGCAGCCAACTGAAATTTCTCTTGCAGCGCCTCAAGGGTTGTGGTCTGAGGCACACAGTTGGGCATATCAAAAAAAGACGTGACGCCACCAGCAGCGGCAGCACGACTTTCACTTTCCATGTCGGCCTTGTCAGTCAGGCCGGGTTCACGAAAATGCACGTGGTCATCAATCACGCCAGGCAGCAGAAAGCAGCCCGAAGCATCGATCACATCACCTTCAAAGTTCTGAGGCTCCGCATTTTCCAAAATCTCGGCGATGCGTTCGTCTTCCACGACCACACATCCCTTGAACTGACGTCCCTCATTGACGATGGTAGCACCTTTAATCAGTGTTTTCATTCGCCCTCCAGTATTTTGTTCACCTCTTCATCGGTTGGCTCAGACAGTGTATTGTCCGCGCTCTCTGGCATATCCGACTTTGTCACAGCCTCGTAGAAAGCCTTCACCTGAGGGTCGTTCTTGAAGCGCTCGGTGGCCTTGCTCATGATGTGCTCCACCTGAGGAACCGACGAGCAGTTTCTGACAAAGACATAAGGACCCAGGATATTATCGAAGTTGTTCACCACGAAATCCGTCACCAGGCTATCCTCTTCGCTGATAATCTTCATGCGCTCACGACCAATCTCCTGAGCTATCACCGACTCATCAACGCCGTCCAGCAACATCTGGGCATCGCGGTGTCCCAGTTCCACCATACGTCCGGTCAACTGGTTCATTTGTTCCAAAAAAGCATAGAGGCAGTCGTTCAGTGGCGTGCCACTCACCTTCTGCTTTGTATCGTCAATTGTGATATTGATTTCGCCTTTCTCTATGACCACCGGCATGATGCTCTGGTCATCCATGAAAAGACCTGCCATGCAAGTGCTGTCCAGCACGCCGCAGAACTTAAAATCGCCATGC
Source organism: Xylanibacter brevis ATCC 19188 (assembly GCF_000621725.1). Taxonomy (GTDB): domain Bacteria; phylum Bacteroidota; class Bacteroidia; order Bacteroidales; family Bacteroidaceae; genus Prevotella; species Prevotella brevis. The sequence goes on along the minus strand of NZ_JHXM01000020.1, from coordinate 39,745 downwards.
ACCACCTCGCATGAATCTAGATTTGTCAACTTCTCATCTTTCACCACTTTCAGGTAAAGCTTGCTTCCGTCCAAAAGCGACAGTGATGAACTACCTTTGATATTGTATGACTCTGCACACGAGGTTAAGGCTGCTACTATGGTTAGTATATAAAGAATTTTTTTCATAAATTGAATTTCGATTTCTGCAAAAGTACAACGATATCTTGAACTAAAAAAAAAAGTTTGCGCATTTTAAAACAAATGCGCAAACTTTTAGGGATTTTTTGCTTATTTAATCAGTTCATTGTCTATTCTGACCGTTGTGTACAGTTGCAAGACGGCTGCCAACAGCAGCGTCACCACCCAATTATTGTGAATATATTGTGCATAAGTTATCTGATCGATAAAGGGCACTTTCCCATATGTGGCAAAAAGCATGACGGCTGTCAACAAAAGCAGCAGGTCGCTGAACAGCATGATGCGGCGCAGGCGTCGGATGGTAATGTTGCGTCCATCATAGGTTTGCAGCATCTGGACAACGGAGTAAAAGATGGCTCCCGCGCTAAACACATAGGGTGATAAATGCCACTCAAAAATGGTGCCTATAGCACCCGCCAGCAACAGCACAGCACCCATCTGAAAGGTGATAGCCTGCCATTTATTCAGTTCTTTCATCGTCTAAAGTCTTTTCTTCTTGTTTAACCTCATCATCGCTCAGCACGAAGATGTCTTCATCGGCCGCCTTCATAAAATAACGTTCGCGCGCAATGCGTTCCATCGCTTTGGGGTTGTGTTGCAACTCATGGATGGTCTTCTGGTCGCGTTCAAAGTTTTTCTCATAGACAGCTATTTCCTCCTTCAGTTCGCTCACGCGCTGCTTATAGCGGAAATGGTTCCACACGCTGTTCTCATCGAGAAAACCAATAAACAGCACACCTATCACGAGCACCACGATGTACTTCATGTAGGGCAAGTGCGCGATGCGCAGAAGGGTTTCTTTTATTTTTTTCATATCTTCACTGCTTTACGTTGTCAGGCGAGCACCAGATCAAAGGCCACTCGCAATTTCTCAACCGATGGATTCTCCTTAGCCAGTTCTTCAAACTGCTCGCGGCGTGTCAGTGGCTTTACCGCCTCCTGTGTCTCTGCCACACGCAGCACTAAGTCGATACCATTATTTCGCAGATGCAGTTTCAAGGTGCTGATGATGCTACCTTTTATCTGCTCCATCTCCGTCTTCATAATCTCGTTAGGCACCTCCACCTCAACGATAGGCATCTCGGCGACAACCGGATTCATATTCTTCATGCGCATGGCAATACCACTGTATTTCTGTGGCATGCGGTTGCACATGGACAACCACTGCAATTCCAGGTCGGCCTGCGAGAACTGGTTCTGCTCATCGACCTGTTTTGACTCCACGCCCGGCGTACCTGGCAGTATCTTCATCTTGCTATTCTGCTGTCGCAGGTTTTTCCAAGACATGCCCAGGTTCGACACCTTGATAGTGGGCTTTGGCACACTATTCTCTGGCTGAGCAGGCTGTGAGATCTTTACTTCTTCCGCTTTCTTCTCATGATTCCTTGACGCAGCCGCGGTCACCTGTTGAACCGCTTGCTGAGGCCTTGTCTGCTGAATCAGTTGCTTAAACAGGGATTTTAGTCTTCTGGGCTTACGCCCACTGGCAGCCCCCTCGTCGGGCTGTGTCAGCTGTGCCACCTCGATGAGTGTCAGTTCCACCAAGAGGCGCTTGTTGCTTGACTGGCGATAGTTCACGTCACACTGGTTCATCAGCTTCAGTGCACTATAGAGGAAAGGCAACTGCACGCGCTGAGCCTGATCGACATAGCGCTGGCGCTGCTGCTCGCTAACCTCCAGAAGCGACAGTGTCTCAGCATTTTTAGCCATCATCACGTTGCGCACATGCTTGGCCAGTCCCTGTATGAGCAGTCCACCGTCAAATCCCTTATTGATCACATCGTTCAGGAGCACCATGATGTCGCTCACCTTGTTTTCCACAGCCATATCCACGATGCGGAAGTAATACTCCGAGTCCAGCACGTTCAGGTCTTCTATCACCTTCTGATAGGTGATATCACCCTGACAGAACGAGGCAGCCTGATCAAAGATTGAGAGGGCGTCACGCATACCGCCATCAGCCTTCTCGGCAATCACCGCCAGCGCCTGTTCCTCATATTTGATGCCTTCCTTCTCGGCCACGCTCTTCAGGTGAGCAATGGTGTTCTGCACCGTCATGCGCTCGAAGTCGTAAATCTGACAACGGCTCAGGATGGTGGGCAGGATCTTATGTTTCTCGGTTGTAGCCAGGATAAATATCACATGTGCAGGTGGTTCCTCCAAGGTCTTCAGGAACGCATTGAAGGCAGCAGTAGAAAGCATGTGCACCTCGTCAATGATAAACACCTTGTACTTGCCCAACTGCGGTGGGATGCGGGTTTGCTCCATCAAAGTCTTGATATGTTCCACCGAGTTGTTTGATGCAGCGTCCAGCTCAAAGATGTTCAGCGAGCGCTGCTCGTTGAACGACTGGCAGCTCTCGCACTCGTTGCAGGCCTCTCCATCTGCCGTAGGATTCTGGCAGTTGATCGCCTTTGCAAAGATGCGGGCACAGGTCGTTTTTCCCACGCCTCGTGGTCCGCAGAACAGATAGGCATGTGCCAGTTTCCCGCTCTTCACGGCATTTTTCAATGTCGTCGTCAGAGCGCTCTGTCCCACCACCGTATCAAAGGACATCGGGCGGTACTTACGTGCCGAAACGATATATTCCATATATACAATTACCTTGTTTTTAGTTTCACGTGGCAAAGTTATGAAAAGTCGAGAGAAATACAAAAGGAAAACTCGTTTTTTCTTTTTATTTCCGAGACGAAGTAACTTCTCCAAAGGAAAAGTTATGAAAAGTCGAGCGCAGAACAAAATAAATCCATTTATTTTTTTATGCCGAGACGTAGTAACTTCGCGACTTTTGTCGCAAAGTTACGAAAAAACGAGAGAAGAACAAAAAGAAGATTGGAAATTTAACCAAGAAGTTACTTACCAAACATATTAAGTGAAAAATCCAACAGAAATGTTTCGATTCTTATGTGTACTTTTGCACCCAAAAATGTGACGTTTAGAACATTAAGGTGAAAAGAACACTAAATTAGGATGCCAAAACTATTTTTTCTTAATCATGATACAAAAACGATTTAAATTATTGATGGCCGTACTTGCGATAGCATTTGCGGCCACAGGGTCCGTAAAGGCTGAATCATGGACCAGTAGAGACTGTACCGTTACACTTAGTAATGATACTCTGTATATCAGTGGAGACGGTCGAACGAAAAATTACGAACGTATACCCTCAATACCCTGGTATGACGTTAGAAGTTCTATCAAGCATGCCGTCATTGGGAAGGGGGTAACGAAAATAAATAATTGCTTCTACGACTGTGATCAACTGGAAACTGTTGATTTTGAAAAAGGATCTAAATTGAAATTCATCGAGAATGATGCTTTTGCGGATTGTACAGCTCTGACTACAATCACTTTGCCTGACAGTGTTGAGAGTATTGAAAATTGGGCCTTCGGTGGTTGTTCAAGTCTGGTATCAATAACAATACCTGCCAGTATAAAGTTGATAAAAAGTTATACATTTACGGGATGTACTAATCTCGCTGATATATTTTGCTATGGTGACCCAGAGAAATTAAGTTGGGAAAATACAGATGCTTTCATGCCTAATCGTGGCACCAAGGTTCATGTGCTAAGTGAAGATCTCAGTAAGTATCAGGAAAAGTTCTATGATATTATTAAGGTTCCTTTTGTGGGCGACTTGGATGATAATACTACTAAGTACACCCTTATTAATATTCCTGAGGGCTGGACATTGACTGCCAACGGACGTTCTGTGACCGTAAACAACGGTGAGGCAGAAATCCCTGAAGGCGCAGACGTAAAACTGACACCCGCCACTGCTATAATAAATAAGGTGAAGAGCGTGACACTTGAAGACTTCATGCCGCAAATAACTGCTCCCACATTGCGAACTGATCTAGTCTATAATGGTCAAACACAGGCGTTGATTACCGCTGGTGAAGTAGATCACGGAACCATGCTCTATTCTACAAATGGTACAACCTGGAGCAACAAAGTGCCTACAGCTACTAATGCTGGTGATTATAACATCTACTATAAAGTAGTGCCCGAAGGTCATTACCTTGGCGTAGAACCTACTTTGATAGGTCAAGCCTCTATCGCTAAAGCTAAAGGCTGGATAACTCTCAGTCCTTCTTATACTACGGGATGGGATACATGGAGTTCTAAATATCAGACAATTACGATCACCCATCACCCTGGTGGTACAGTGACGTGCCGACCGGTTACACCTGATATGATGTCTGCTAGTATCTTTAATGCTACTTCTACTTCTTGTTCTGCTACCGTTACAAAAGCTTCTGGTCTTCCAGGCAACTATGGAGTGTATTTTACAAGTGCTGCAACACAGAACTATACAGCGGCACAGGCAGTTTTTCTTTGCCAACCATAACTTTCCTGTGCGAATAGTATAATATATGTACATAATAATTTCCAAGAAAATGAGATACATTTTTAAATATACAATGCTGCTGATGCTGCTGTTTGTCAGCACGACGGCTTTTTCTGCAACTCCCGACTCTGAGGAGCCCGATCCCACCATCCCCGTAAAGCAGGCCGACGGCTCTTGGACTTTCAAAATGCCCAGCGCTAAGCGTTTGCTGGCTGTGGAGTACTATCCTTCTGTACTGACCATTGCTACGAACAATAGCGAGTGGGGACAGGTGAAACTGGTAAACGCTGCAGATTCAAATGATCCTGTGAGCAATGCTAACGTGACCGATAATGGTGACGGCACCTATACCGTGGCTACAGGTACAGAGGTCTATGTAAAAGCTGTTGCCAGTAAGGGCTATTACATCAAGAACTGGAGCAATGAGGCTAATATTACCAATAACCTTGAAACTACCCAGACAATCACTATTAACGACGATATGACCATCACGGCCAACTTCGCCGCCTATCCAATACTGACAATTGCCAGCAACGATGAGACGATGGGTACTGTTGCTATCAATGGTAAAAAACTGCCTGCCGGTGTCACCCTGATAGGCACAGGAACCTACAGCGTACGTCCTGGCACCGAACTGACAGTTAGCGCCAGTGCCACTCAGGATAATCATTTCGTGAACTGGACCAATGCGAATAGTGAGGCCTACACTACTGGCATCGTCACCCCAGAAGGAAATTTCCCCGCTACCAGTCAGATAACTTTCACGCTGAATGACGAGATGACGGTTCAGGCCAACTTCGATGCTAACGGTATCTTCGTAGAGGTGCCTGCTGGCGAGTTTGTTTCTTATTATGGTAGCAGAACACTGATTCTCAATGAAGAAGAGACTGACGCCAAGGTATATACCGTGAGCAGCGTGACCGACAGTGAGGTTGTGCTGAGTGAGATTGATGGCGTGATTCCTGCACAGACACCCATGCTTGTCTATAATGGTGGAATCGCTAAGAAGGATGTCCTGCTGAACTACTCGCAGTTGACGGGCTCATCAGTCCTGACAGCACCTGAGTTCAAGGGTACTCTCGTAGCCAAGAGCATGCCTGCCAGCTCAGCTGTTGATTACTATGTCCTGAACGGCACGGCCTTCGTCTATGTGAAGAAGGCTGGTACGATAGCTGCCAACAAGTGCTGGCTGGAGGTCGTTGAGAATGAACCACAGAACGCCCGACAGATTGTATTCGGAGGCGATGTTACGGGAATATCCATCACTAACCATGAGCCATTGACCATTAACTATTTGTACGATCTGAACGGACGTAAGGTCAGCAAGGCCACGAAGGGTGTGTATATTCAGAACGGGAAAAAAATAATAATAAAGTAAATAAGATATGAGTAAGAAATTTTTCGCACTATTTGTGCTGCTGATGGCTGCTACCACAATGAGTGCTATGCAGATATTCGTTAGGACACAGTCAGCCAAAGATATCACGCTTAATGTGGAACCTACTCATCTGATACGTCAGATCAAGGAGATGATCTATGAAAAAGAGGGTGTCCTTGTCGGTGACCAGTGTCTTCTTTTCGCAGGTGAGACATTGCAGGATGATAAGACAATAGCTAACTACAACATCCAGAATAAATCAACACTCAATGTGCTGGTCGGCAAATACGATCTAGTTGCTGGAACATCTGAGCACGGAACAATGACGTTCAAGATTGGCCCTAATGTGGTGAGCAAAGCCAATGAGGGCGATGTGGTGACTTTGGTTGTTACTCCCGCCGAGGGTTGGGCCGTTGGTATGCTCAAAGGAGAATGGTCGATGGCTTGGGAAGGCGCAAAGGCTCCCCGTCGTGCTCAGAACCTTGACCTGCTGAAGGATTTTGAGTTGACACCTGTGAAGAACGAAGAGAACACCTATACCTTCACCATGAAGCGGGCCAATGCAGAGGTATCAGCTAACTACCGAAAGTTGCTGACAAATACGGATATCACCATCAACAGCATCGGCGCCGTAACCTACACAGGGCTGGCTCAGACACCTGCCGTCACCGTAAAGGATGGTTCTGCCATCCTTACCAAGGATGTTGACTACAGCGTGAACTATACTGACAACTTGAATGCTGGACAAGCTACTGTTACTTTTGTTGGTAAGGGCAACTATGCCGGACAGGTAGAGAAGAACTTCACCATTAATAAGGCTGACATAACACCAACAGCACCTACTGCAAAGAAACTAACCTATGACGGCACCGCACAGACGCTGATAAACGCAGGTGCTGCCGAAGGTGGCGAGATACAATACTCACTGGACGGACAGACCTATGCACCGGCTCTGCCTAAGGCCACTAACGCAGGTTCATATACCGTATTCTATAAGGTGGTGGCTGATGCTAACCACAATAACGCAGATGCCAAGTTCATCAATGTGCCTATCTACAAGGCTGCATTGACTACCGTGCTGCTCAGCGAGTCGAACCTGGTGTACAACAAACTGGAGCAGTCGCCTGTCATCAGCGGCGTGAAGGCTGGTACGCTTGAAGTCTCTACTGCCGACTATACCTTAAGTGGCTCTGCTACTAACGTGGGTACTTACACCATCACTGCTACGGCTAAGGATAATGCCCAGAACTTCACAGGTCAGACTACGGCACAGTACAGTATCGTGGCTGCTGATGCTAACCTCTTTGCACTGACTCTTGGAAACAGCTCTTTCGTTTACAATGGTGAGGAGAAGAAGCCCACCGTTACAGTTAAGGACGGTGATGCCGTTCTGGTAGAAGGAAAGGACTACACGCTGGCTTATACCAATAATGTGAATGTAGGCACTGCTACTGTTACGGCTACTGGTAAGGGAAACTATAGCGGTACGAAGACTGCCCAGTTTACGATTACTAAGGCTGATATCATCCTGACTGCTCCTACTGCCAACACAGAACTCATATATACTACTCAGCCTCAGGCGCTGATTGCTGTAGGAAATGCACAGGGCGGCGAGATGCAGTACTCGCTGGACGGTACGAGCTGGAACACGAACATTCCAACGGGTACCGATGCCAAGGAATACACCGTCTATTACAGAGTGGAGGCAGACGCAAACCACAATGATGTGGCTGCCCAGAGTTTCAAGGTGACCATCGAACAGGCCAAACTGACTGCTGCTACACTGACAGAGACCACTTTCATCTATAACCAGAAGGAGCAGACCGCTCTGGTTGCCATCATAAGCGCCGGTGCTATCACCGTACCTTCTGAGGGCTATGAGATTGCGGACAACAAGGCAACGAACGTGGGCAACTACACTGCTACCATCACTGGTAAGGGCAACTACAAGGGTAGCGTGACTGCTAACTTCAGCATCGTGGCTGCCAACGCCAACCTGTTCAACCTGACGCTGGGTACTGCCGAGTACATCTATGATGGTACAGCGAAGACGCCTGCCGTTACCGTGAAAGATGGTGATGCTGTTTTGGTAGAAGGAACAGACTATACGCTGGCTTACACCGCCAACGTGAACGCTGGCACAGCTACTGTGACCGCAATAGGTATCGGTAACTACAGTGGCACGAAGACGGCTACCTTCACCATCAAGCCCGCCACGCTGACAAGTGTAACACTGAGCCAAACGGAGTTCCAGTACAACCTGTTTAAGCCGGTAGAACAGAACGTCGGTATCGCTGAGGTGAAGGCTGGCAATCTTGTGGTTCCTGCAAACCAGTATGAAGTGGAGGGTAACACCCAAACAGAACCAGGAACTTATACAGTGACTGTAACGGGAAAGACTAATTTTATAGGTGAAGTAAAGGCTGAATTCACTATCACAGAACAGATTGTTGCAGGTAATGCCGAGGAGACCGAGACTGGTGATGAGGTTGAGGATGTGATGATGACTGTGAGCGTGGTGGATCGTGAGAATCAGACACTGAGCATCGACAAAATTACCGAGCCTACTACTGTTTGTGATGAAAAGATTAGCGTAGTGATTCCTTCCAAGATTGATGGTTGGGCAGTGGTAAGTATCAATGATGATGCTATGAGTGGTATGGATAACGTGACGGATATCTATATGCCTGAAACGGAGAAGCCTATCTTTATCAGTGGTAAGGCAGTACCTGCAACAGCTACTATCCACACACCGCTGGCATTGCTCGATGACTATGCCCTGATGGCGTCACTGAAAGAGAATTACGAGGCAGCTAAGGTGGTGACCACTGTGACACCCGCCAATAAGTTCTGGACTTTGGGTATAGGCTGTGACGTCGTAGTACCTGATGGCATTGATGTCTATGCCGTGAAGGTGAAGAACTCTGCCGAGGTAGCTACTGAGATAGTACCCGACGAACTGCTGATGATTGGTTCTGAGCGTGTTATTAAAGCCAACAATGGTGTGTTGCTGCTGGGCGAAGCCGGCAAGACCTATAACCTGGTGGCTTACAGTGGACGACTTGCCAGCGGCATGCCTGTAGCATCTTCTGACAATAAGGACTACGGACGCAGCAACTGTCTGGAGCCCGTGGTGGAGAAGAAGCACTACGAGAGCGGCCACTACTTCGTGCTGCAGAACAATGAGTTCCACAGCATCCTCGTCGAGGGTGACGAGGTGAAGGTGCCCGCCGGCAAGGCCGTGCTGCACATAGGCAACGAACAGGCTGGCGCCAATGCCCGTGTGCTGACAATCAGTGGTGACGTGACAGGAGTTAATGGAGTTAAAGGAGTTATGGAAGTTAAAGACGATAGCTTCTTCGACCTGCAGGGCCGTCGCGTTCTCAACGCTCAGAAGGGACTCTACATCCAGAACGGACGTAAAGTCGTGGTAAAGTGAGAGTGAGTTAGAAACATAAAACGATATATATTATGAGAAAGAAAATATTTGCACTGCTCGCACTGTTCTGCATGACGCAGACAGGCGTGCAGGCACAGACTCGGGACTCGGTGGCCTTTGCGCCTCACTGGTTCGTCCAGCCCCAGGTGGGCGTGGGCTACCACGTGGGCGAGGCCAAGTTCTCGAAGCTGCTGTCGCCTGCTGCCCAGCTGAGCGTGGGACGTCAGTTCTCGCCTGTGTTCGGTCTGCGCCTCGGCGCATCGGGCTGGCAGGCTCGCAACTGGCAGACGCACCCCGTGGCAGAGTATAAATGGAACTACGTGCAGGCTAACCTCGACGCCACCGTGTCGCTGACCAACCTGATCTGGGGCTGGGATGCTGACCGTAAGTGGAACGTCTATGGACTGGCTGGCGTAGGCTTAAACATCGCGTTCAAAAACGATGATGCTAACAACCTGGCGGCGATGAACGAGAGTGCGGGCATACCTGCACTGAAGAACGGCGGCTTCGAGAAGCTGTGGAACGGCACGAAGGTGCTGCCTGCCGGTCGTCTGGGTGCAGGCATCGAGTACGCCCTCTCTGAGCGCGTGGCTCTCGGCTTGGAGTACAACGCCAACGTGCTGCCCGACAAGTGGAACTCGAAGAAGGGCAAGGGCGACAACTTGGACTGGCAGCAGAACCTGCTGGTGGGCGTGAAGATCGCGCTCGGCAATACCCGTAGACACATCCTGATTGAGGAGCCTCTGCCCATAGTAGAGACCGAACCGGAACCTGTAGTTGAGGAACCTGCTCCTGTTGTCGTGGAGCCAGAACCTGAAGTACCTGCGGTGGAAGTACCTGTGGTTGAGAAAGAGCCAGAATTCAAGGAGGTGAAAATATACTTCGGCTTCAGTTCTTCGCGTATCCAGTCTTCTGAGAGGTCTAAGATTGATGAGATCATGGAATACTTGAAATCTCACGACGATAAGAAACTGACGCTCACGGGCTATGCAAGTCGCGACGGTAAGTGGAAGTACAACCTGAAACTTTCTCGTTGGCGTGCCAATGCGGTGAAGAAAGCGCTTGTTGCCAAAGGCATCAGTGCAGCCCGCATCAAGATTGTTGCCAAGGGTGAGGCTAACCTGGGAAGTCGGAAGGAGAGTCGTGCTGCTGTAGCAGTCACAATTGAAAAATGATTCGTGGTTGAAAAAAAAGATAAAAACAAATAAAGTAAAAACGATATGAAAAAGAATATATTTTATGCATTGATGATGCCCGCACTGTTGCTGGGCGCAGTGTCCTGCACAGACTATCAGGACGACATCGACAAGCTGGGTGCCGAGAACGATGCCCTGCGTAGTTACAACAACCAGACCATCTCGCAGTTGAACTCCGTGGTGTTCCAGACCGAGGCTGGCGTGGTGAACATTACCGTGGACCAGCCCGCCGCTACCACCATCGTCTATGAGGTGGAGCCGAAGGCACTGGCTTCCGTGCTGGCTGCTGACATCACCCGTCTGAGCTTTCTGTCACAGCACGATGCTGCGATGGCTGTCACAAATGCTGTGGCTGATGCCTCTAAGGGCACACTGACCATCACCGCTACACCCAGCGGCTTCGATGGCAGCAAGGCCTACAGTCTGTCACTACTCTACAGCGAGGACGGTCGTTCCTACCAGACGGCATATACGCCCGTGAAGGTGATTACGCATCCTACAGCTGGCAGCATGGCTATCAATATCCCTGCCACCTCTGGCGGTAAGTATGCTGTAGGTGCCAACTATCAGCTGAGCGCTGTGTTCACTCCCGTCTACATCACCGAGACTGATGTGACTTGGAGTGTGGACGATTCTACACTCGCCACCATTGATGCTAACGGTGTGCTCACTCCGCTGAAGAACGGCACGGTGACTATCACCTGCACATCGAAAGATGATCCCTCTGTGACAGCTTCTATCACCATCGAGATCACCGGCGGCAACATCCCCTTGGACGAGGATGGAGTCAGTCAGGTAAATGCTGAGTAAGAAAAAATCCTGGTGCACAAAAATCCGCTGAAAGCATTATAAAGCTCTCAGCGGATTTCTTTGATTGAGATATATCTTATAAATATATCTTCCCTACTTAACAGTGGCCTTTACATAACTCTTTCCTGCCTTATAGAGAAGTCAATAGGTCTGCTAGCTAGTCACTTTATTTATAGTGATCAGTTTTAGTGGATTCAAAAGATTATTTCTCTAAATAGCGATATGTCTCAGCGGCCAACAAGCAGCTGTCCTATCGCATTCAGGGCTACGAAATAGTAGCGCTTTGAATCGTGGGGCAATGAAGTATAGGCGTAATGCTTAGCCTCTGCTTTTCTGCGGAGAGCATCCTCTACTATATTAACAATGGTGGGATGCTCGTAGGCACGCTCTCTAGGCTCCAACAACAGCAGGCTGCCTTTGGAACAGGCTTCGAAATAGACGCCTCCAGGTTTGTAGTAACGCTCGTGGGGAGAACCCTCGGCAGGGAAGCCGTCGGCCAGCAGCACCACCAAGGGGAAGCCCTGCTCACGAACCGTTCTGGCTATGAGCTTCTCACCACTGCTGATAGCTGCCGTATAGGTCACCGCACCATTTTGGGCAGCGGCCAGCACCTCTTGCAGTCGCCTATCGATTGTTGCGCCGTCGGCACTCCGCGACATCTCCACCAGCTGACGGTCGGGCCAATCCAGGAGGAAATGATTGCCTAAGGAGGTGAATGGCAATCCACAAAGCATCGTGTCTCTATGCATCCGAAAGTAGTCGGGGTTGCGGCTCTTGAGCCAAAGGCGGCGCGGATTGTCTTTCACATAGTCAATCATCCTGCGCAACTGCCCTGGTGCATGGAGGATGCGCTCGTGATAATAGGCGGCGTCTGCCTGCCAGATGCTGCCTCTGCCCGCAAAAATGCGGGCAAACTGCACGGGGGCGCTGTGCTTTCCTTCAGCAGGGGCGGCAGGCACGGAGGAGGCAGGAGCGGGGGCGGCAGGCACGGAGGAGGCAGGAGCAGGGGCAGTTGGCACGGAGGAGGCAGGAGCAGGGGCAGCTGGCACGGAGGCAGCTGGTGCCGCGCTGCGTGCTTCCCTGTGCACTTCAGCGGCGTTCTCGCCGCTGCAATAGAATTCCTCCCTATAGACCTTGGTGCACCCGCTCTTGAAGCCGCGCACCACCGCCCCGATACTATGCGGAAGCGGCTCCAGCACCTGAATCACCAGATGCACATGGTCGGGCATCACCATCTGTGCCAGGACTTTCAGGGCGTAGCCCTTGTCTTTATAGAACTGCGCAAGCCCTCCGAGCATTTGGCATACCCGCTGCCCGAAAGGATTTAGCCTGACAAAAGCCGTTTCTGCACTTTCGCCACTAAGCGCCCCAAACAATGGGTAGCGCCCCTCTACAGGCAGTGTAAAGTGATAGATGGCACGCCCTCGGTAGTCCCATTTCTTCTCCCGATGGTGCCGTGTGGGATCTACCGGTCTCCAGTTTCTCTTCTCTTCATCTATCGTCTGTGCCATTTCTTTGGTATCATTTTAATATCAATTATACCGAGCTTATAACATATTTGACAAAGGTACAAATAATATTTAGAATAGCACTTCCCCGACAGAAAAAAAAGTATGTTCGTCTGTTCTTTCAGTCGCTTCGCATTCTTGCCTGCAAGCGTCACCCTTCGGGATGCCGAGCGGGTGAAAGCGGCATAGCCGAGCGATTATGTCTTTACTCCCGTTATTATGTCTTCCTGCCACTGTTGCCAAGCAATTCGGGCGGTATTATGGAGAAAGACGAAGACTTTGGAGATGCTATTCTTTAGGTATTGTTTCTGCTCCAGGGGCTAGAAATGAACATTCCAGCGGCTAGATGGGGGGCATCTAGGGGCTAGATGAAGCGGATCCAGGGGCTGGACGGAAGGATTCTAGCCCCTAGAACCGACCCAAAAGTGGCACTATTGCATGTTAATAGTGGCACTTTTATACAGCAATAGTGGCACTATTGCATATCAATAGCGCCACTATTGGGCATCGAAAGCGATGCTATGGCTGTGTCACTCAACGATTTTGATGGCGACAGCATGCAACTGCTGCACGCACAAAGTGCGCACAGCAGTGAGAGTGATAGGATACAGAAAACACTAAGGCTACAGGGGCTCGGAATTAAGAAGAAAAACATGTTTTCCCTTTGTATTTCTCTCGACTTTCAGTAACTTTGCACCCCATAAGTTATCAAACAATGGCAAAAGAACAGGCATCTGTCAAAGAAAGACAAAACACCGACCTGCGCGAACCGAAGCGCTACAAGGTGGTGATATACAACGATGACTTCACACCCATGGACTTCGTGGTGAGGATACTCGTAGAGATTTTTTTCAAAAGCGACACCGAAGCCGAGGCGCTAATGCTGCAAGTGCATCACTCCGACAAAGCGGTGGTAGGCATCTACAGCTATGACGTGGCCCTCTCAAAGGTGCGCAAGGCAACCAACATTTCACGAGAGGCGGGCCATCCGCTACGCCTGTCGGTTGAACCAGAACAGTAAACAATTATGGCAGAGATAAAACGAACCAAAAGGGCTAGTCGCGTGATGGAAGAAGCCGTGGCTTGCTGCCAGGCATTGAGACACGAGTTTGTAATGCCCGAGCATCTGCTGCTGACACTCACCAACGACTTCGAGTTCTATCAGACACTACATATTTTCTACCATCCGGAACAACTGAGAAAGAGAGTCAGAGAGAAACTGCTAGAGTTGGAGATCGTGCCCACTGACCGCGACTACGCACCGGATATATCGGAACAGCTGACACAGGTCATCAGCATGGCATGGCAGCAGGTAAAGGCTAGCAGCGCCGAAGAGGTTGACGTGCCCCACATGGTGGCCGCCCTGTTGCAGTTGGAAGAGTCGTGGGCCGCCTATATACTGAAAAGTGCGCTTGGCAATAAGGTGAGCAACTTCATGAGTCAGCTGATAGACAGTTATGAGATGGAGGATTTCCTAAGCGACTCGTACGAGGATGACAACGAGGAAGACGACCTGTTTGGCGACTACGACAAGAAGCACGAGGTGGCCTGGCGCCAGCTGGTGACCTGCATGAATGAGCTGTACGAGAAACACAACCCGCTGATTGGTCGCGAGACGGAGTTGGCCCGCACCATCCAGGTGCTGTGCCGACGCGACAAGAACAACCCGCTGCATGTGGGCGAACCGGGTGTCGGAAAGACGGCACTGGTGTGGGGACTGGCACGCATGATTGCTGAAGGCCGTGTGCCTGAACGCCTGAAGGACGCACGTATCTATCAACTGGACATTGGCACACTGCTGGCGGGTACGCAGTATCGCGGCGACTTTGAAAACCGCATCAAGATGATTATGGACGGCATCGAAGCCGAAAGCGAGGCTAACATCGTGTATATCGACGAGATACACACGCTGGTGGGAGCCGGTGCCACGGGCGAAGGGGCGATGGATGCCTCTAACATGCTGAAGCCTTACCTTGAAGCAGGCAGCATCCGCTTCATAGGCAGCACCACCTACGAGGAGTACAACCGTCACTTCTCGCGCTCGAAAGGACTGGTACGTCGTTTTCAACAGATTGACATCCCCGAGCCCTCGACCGAAGAGACCAAGCATATCCTGCGACAGTTGCAACAAGGCTACGAGGCGTTCCACCACGTGAAGTATGATAGCGATACCATCGACTTTGCGGTGGATGCCAGCGCCAAATACATCAACGACCGTTTCCTGCCCGACAAGGCCATCGACCTGATAGACGAAGCGGGAGCTTCCTACGAGAGTAAACTGACGTCAGCGAATGGTGAAGACACCCAGAGCGCAACCGTGACCAAGGCCGACATTGCCGAAGTGCTGGCCAAAACCTGCAAGGTGGATGCCCTGGCAGTCAACGCAACCAACGAGCACCAGCAGCTGGAGCAGATGGCGCCACAGATGCTGGCAAAGATTTACGGACAAGACGAAGCCATCAGCCAGGTGGTGGAAGCCGTACAGATGTCGCACGCCGGACTGCTGGACGACAACAAGCCCATGGCGTCGCTACTGTTTGTGGGACCCACCGGCGTGGGAAAGACGGAAGTGGCTCGCGTGTTGGCCAAGGTGCTGGGCATCGAACTGATACGCTTCGACATGAGTGAATACACCGAAAAGCACACGGTGGCCAAACTGATTGGCTCGCCAGCAGGTTACGTGGGCTATGAGGATGGTGGTCTGCTGACCGATGCCATCCGCAAGACGCCCAACTGCGTGCTGCTGCTCGACGAGATAGAGAAGGCGCATCAGGACATCTACAACATCTTGTTGCAGGTGATGGACTATGCGCGTCTGACCGACAACAAAGGACGGAAGGCCGACTTCCGCAACGTTATTCTAATCATGACGTCGAACGCCGGCGCACAATATGCGGCCCAGGCCTCCATCGGTTTCACAGGTGGTGCCTCACGTGGCGAGGCGATGTTGCGCCAGGTCAAGAAGACCTTCAAGCCTGAGTTCATCAACCGCCTGTCGGGCACCGTGGTGTTCAACGACATGGACGAGAAGATGGCTCGCCTCATCCTCAACAAGAAACTCGACGAGCTGCGCGAGAAGCTCAGTCAGAAGCACGTCACGATGACGCTCAGCGACGAAGCCTTCGACCTGTTGCTGAACGAGGGCTTCACTAAGGAATATGGTGCACGCGAGATGGATCGCGTCATCGCCCGTCGTCTGAAACCCCTGCTGACGCACGAGATTCTGTTTGGCAGCATGAAACAGGGCGGCAACATCAATATAACAACAGACGATGGCCATCTTTCAATTAGATAAACGATTGTGGTTCCCACATCCGAGTCTGGCAGAAGACGACGGGCTGATAGCCGTGGGTGGCGACCTCAGCATCGACCGTCTGCTGCTGGCCTACTCCAACGGGTTCTTCCCCTGGTTCTCGTATCGCGACAGCCCAGAGCCGATGTGGTACTGTCCGCAGCAGCGCTTCGTCATCTTCCCCGACGAGATACACATCAGCCACTCCATGCGCCAGCTCATACGCAGTCAGCGCTATCAGGTGACCATCAACAAGGACTTCGACGGCGTGATTCATGGTTGTGCCATGGCACAAGACCGCGACACCACCGAGGGAGCATGGCTGGGACCCGATATGATTCGTGCTTACACCGAGATGCACCACCAGGGCTTTGCAGCCAGCGTCGAGGTGTGGGACAATGGTCAGCTGGTGGGTGGACTGTATGGCATCACCATCGGTGCGGCCTTCTTTGGCGAGAGCATGTTCTCGTTGGTGCCGAGTGCCTCGAAACTGGCACTGATCCACCTGGCTCAGGTGTTGCGAGAAAACGGCGGGAGCCTCATCGACTGTCAGTTTGAGACACCTCATCTCCGTTCCATGGGCGGACGGCACATCTCCTACGAAGAATACATGGAGTTACTGAACGGCGAACGCTGATACACTTTTGTCGTTCACTCATGAATAAAAAGTGGCACTTTACGATGTGTAAAGTGCCACTTTTCTGTTGTTATAGTGCCACTTTTGCCATGCAAAAGGGTAACTATTGATATCATTCTAGAGTCTAGAAAGCACATTTCTAGACTTTAGAAATGCAACATCTAGAGTCTAGAAACAATCATTCTAGACTTTAGAAATAGCTTTTCTAGAGTCTAGAATGATTCTGATACCGTCACTTTGCCATACGCAAAGTGGCATTATTGACTTATAATCTTACCTTTTTTGCAGTGCCATTCGACAGCTTTACGATGTAAACCTTGCCACTCTCAAGATGCTGGATGCGACGGCCATCGAGGGTGTAATAAGCCACGGGCACTGCCTGACGGGTTGCAGGTGCAACGCTGGTGGTTTCTTCTGGCGACATACGCGAAGCGTAGTTGTTCTCCACACGACAGTTCAACAGGATATTGTCGAACTGTGCCTGACCGGCATAGCGGTTGGTGTTGTAGAGGATGCTGCCCACCTTGACGAACGACGAGCCAATCGTGTACTTGGTACCATCGACATAGAGGAAGGTACCAGCCTGAGACGAGCGCAACGATACGTGATGATTGATGGTGGGAGCCGTCTCGCTCTTGAAGTAAGTGCCCTTGGTGACACCATAGTGACCCAAGACGGTACCATTGACCACGATGTCGCCTGTGGTAGCACCGGTGAACGCACGGAAGGTAACGATGGCGCCATTGCTCTGGTCGCGCAGGATGATTTCGCCAGCACGGTCGGCATTGCTGCCGATGATGGATGTCTGGGCGAAGTCGAAGTTGAACTCGTATGAGGTGGTGGTGGCATACTCGCTGATGGCGGGAATGGTATAGGTAGCCGAGGTGCCGTTGTTGGCATCGAGCACGCTCTTCAGCCAAATACACTTAGAACCGCTGGCACCGTTCGACTGCTGGACGGCGGTCAGACGTCCGGGAAGGGCGATGGTCCAGTTGTCTTGCCAGTTGGAACCTTCAAAGTTCTGTACCAGCACATCGAGATAGGTAGCACCGTCAATCTGATAAGTAGCATCGATGGCCGTACCCACGTGCAGGTAATAGCTCTTGTTGGCCTGGTTGAAGAACACCGTGCCGAAGTGTCCATTAACCTGCGCGCTACACTCCACCTTCACGTCGAGCAGACTGGCCGAACCGGTAGCCATGCCCTGGAGCGTGCCCAACAGGTAGTCGCCATCGGCCAGAGCACCGGCAGAGCGGATGTCGATGACAGGCATCAAGTACTGAGGACCATACTGCCAGTTCTGTGTGCGCACGAAGAGGGTACCAATGTTCAGGCGGTCGCCGTTGGCATTGCCGCTGCCCTTGATATCGAACACCAGACGTGAGCCCTCTTTGATGGTGAGGTTACCCACAGTCATATGTGCATAACCATTGTCGTTGACGTATGGTGTGGTTTTCAGGTTGCTGGTGATATAGAGTGCCGAACCATACTCCATAGAGATAGACTTATACTGGCTCTCGGCGGCTGCCAAGTCAGAACCGAAGAATAGCTCGGTGAAGCGGTTGGCCCACACATCGCTGTTGGGAATGCTGCCGTTGCTGATCAGTGCACCCTGCCATACGTCGGTCTTACCCGTGTGGGTATGTGTGGTAAAGGGCAGATGAGCGGCAGAAGAGCCCTGCTTACAGAGGTTGGTGGTGCCAGAAAGACCATTGCCAGTGAGACGGATGCGGTCCCAGGTATGCTTCGTCTCGAGATACTGCACACGGTCGCCACCCTCGATGGTGGTACGTGAGTTCAGGAAGAGCGTCGAGGGCTTGGCACCAGCATTGATATTGACCGTGTACTGAGAGCCGTTGCCATCAGGCCACACAAACACATCGCGACCATTGAGGGCGGTAGTAATGGAACCGTTGTTGCCAATGCCCGTGCGACCTGTCCATGTCAGAGCGGGAGGAGCCTGCGTGAGTCCTTCCAGCTCGCCCACGAAGAAGCTGGGATGAGGAGGTTGGTTGTAGCCCTCGGTCTGCCATACCATGGCCTGACGATACTGGTGGTCGTACCACAGTGACTGCATGCGGTGTTCGGTAGGCGTGACGGTGGTATAGACACGGATGAAACGGTTATCTGAAGAGCGCATCACCAGCTCTTCGCGCCAGTCGCCCAGGATATCGCCTGTGGCACAAGGGTTCTTCTTGGTGCCGTTGATGCACGAGGTGGCATACGAGCCGTGGTTGGTATCGAAGATGCGTTGTCCCAACTTGTCGATATAGAGATAGCTCTCGTTAGAGCCAGGGCCATTGATGGTCTCAGACAGCAGGTCGCCGTCCCAATAGATACGGAAATTCAGCGCCATGGGGTAAGGCGTCTGCGCATTCCAGTTGTTGGCCATGCCACTGATGTAAACAGGCGATGTGGGGTTGGGCTGCACATAGCTCAGAGGAATGATGCCCGAGCCTGTCGAAGCACCGATACCACCAGGATACTGGTTGGTGAAATTGCCAGCCATGGCACGTCCGTCGTCGCCACTGCCGGGTGTGCGGGCATAGATCTCGCAGGTGGTGGCATTGCGGAAATTGTTGCAAGGACGCTCTTCGTTGCATGCAAAGGTCTCCAGACCACGACGGAAGGGATCCAGGTCGCCAGTATGAGAGGCGTCACCATGGCCAAGACCGGTGGAAGAACAGCCATGCAGCGAGTTGTCGGCCGTGTGGAAGTCGAGCACCATGGAACCATAGATAATCTCGTCGCTGCCGTCTTCATCGACATCGGCAATAGAGAAGTTGTGGTTGCCCTGGCCGTTCCAACCACTGTTGTTATAGCTGTGCCAGGTGTTGCCCACCTTATATAATTTATTAGTGCTCTTGTTCACGCGATAAGTGCAGGCATCAATCTTGGTATAGATGCCGCGACCCAGGAAGATGTAGGGGTTGACACCATCCAAGTAGGGGGCGCCCATGAAATACTTGCTGGAGCGGTGACCATAGGAATCACCCCAGTCGGAAGCGTTGCCGCGAGGCAGTGGATAAGAGATAACGTCGTAGGTGCGACCGGTGCGGCCATTGATATACATGAGCCACTCTTCACCAGCATTAGAGAAGGTCATATTGGCGGTGTGCGTGATGCCATTGCGGATGTTCTCGTTGACATTGCCAATGGTCTCGGTGGTTCCATCGGCATGGTGAATAACGGTGTTGGCACCACCGCGATAAAGCACTTCGCAGGCACCATCCTCGTTCCAGTCGAAGGCCACTGCATCCCACTGCTCATCAGCACCGTAGCAGATATTGGGTCCGCAATCAATCCACCACAGACGTCCATAGTTGATGCTGGAGGCATAGACCTCTATCTGGCAGTACATCTGATAGTTGTTGGCAGGGAACAGGTTATCTTGGTCGGTCTGATTCTTACGTTTCACGATGAAGTCAACCTTACCGTCGCCATCCACATCGCCCAGCGAAATGTCGTTGATCACGTAGTTGGCCATCGCCGTAGAGGGATTGTTCTGTTTCCACACGGTCACGCCACTACGAGCCTGAACGTTGGAAACGGGAAATTCGAAATACTGATTCTGCCAGGGAGTGACGGCTGCACACTGTGCCTCCTCTACCCCATTGCGGACTGCTGCCACGGTGTATTGGCTAGAGGTGCTGCCACTGGCATCGGCATAGTTGGAGGCATAGAGGTTCTGGGCAATCAGCGCACCGTTGCGATAGAGCTTGTACGTCACGCCATAGTACTCGTCTGCCTGTACGCGCCAACTGACAAACACGCCCTGCGACACCTTGACGGCCACCAAGCCGCGATCCAGCTGATCGGTCTTGCGCTGTGCAGAAGCATTAGTCACGAAAAGAAACGAAAGGATAGCCAACAGAGCTATGCTTCCATACCTGCATAGGTACTTTGATAAGTGTTTCATTGTTTTTAATGAGTTAGATAGTTTTAAAATAGTTTATAGTTAGTAAAAAAGTAGTTATGGTTAGGTGGTGCAAAAATAAGAAATAATTGTCAGTAGCAAAATTATTTCACGAAAAAAGGTCTCGTTGCAAACATTAATTAACAAAAAAAGGAGGCAGGAAAATGATGCTTCCTGCCTCCACTGATTCTTATGCTTGTTTGTTATTAAATAAGTGTCATACCCATCTCCTTGCACTGCTGGCGCATGTCGTCGGGCCAGATGCTGGCCTGAATCTCGCCGATGTGGCCTTTGTGCAGTAGCACCATGCAAAGGCGACTCTGACCGATACCACCGCCGATGGACAGTGGCAACTTGTCGTTGAGCAACTGCTGATGGAAGTAAAGCTGCTTGCGCTCTTCTTTATTCTCGATCTTCAGCTGGCGCAGCAAGGACTCCTTGTCCACGCGGATACCCATAGACGACAGTTCGAACGAACGTCCCAGCACGGGATACCAGATGAGGATATCGCCATTGAGGCCCTCACGACCGTCCTCGGCAACGGTGCTCCAGTCATCGTAGTCGGGGGCACGTCCGTCGTGCTTCTCGCCATTGCTCAACTTGCTGCCGATACCGATGATAAACACGGCACCATATTTCTGACAGATGGCATCCTCGCGCTCCTTGGGTGTCTTGTCGGGATACATCTGCAGCAGCTCTTCGGCATGGATAAAGTGGATCTTCTCGGGAAGGAAGGGCTTCAGCTGGGGATAAGTCTCGCAGGTCAAATACTCGGTGCGACGAATGGCTGCATAGATACGCTCCACGATGTTTTTCAGGAATGCCAGCGTGCGGTCTTCACGACGAATAGAGGCCTCCCAGTCCCACTGGTCAACATAGAGAGAATGCAGGTTGTCGAGTTCCTCGTCAGCACGGATGGCATTCATGTCGGTATAGATGCCATAGCCAGGTTCGATGTTGTATTCTGCCAGCGTAAGGCGCTTCCACTTAGCCAAAGAATGTACCACCTCGGCCTTGGCATCGCCTAAGTCTTTGATGGGGAACGTCACAGCACGCTCCACGCCATTCAGGTCATCATTAATACCCAGTCCCTTCAATACAAACAAAGGGGCGGTGACACGACGCAAACGCAACTCGGTAGAGAGGTTAGCCTGAAAAAACTCTTTTATCAACTTGATGCCTTGTTCCGTCTGTCTCATGTCGAGCAGAGGCTGATAGGCGATGGGCTTGATGACTTGACTCATATTCTCATGGTTTAAAAATTCGGGCGCAAAGTTAATAATAAAATATTAAACTGCAAACGATAGCGCCTAAAATATTTTCAAATAGTTATCAGTAAGGGCCTTTTAGTAACTAATTGTTTCTCAAAACCCCAATAAAGGGTAATTATTACACTTTTTCATTAATTTGTTTGGTAGTTAGGTTCATTCTTCGTAACTTTGCACCCAAACCAAAAATAAATTACTAACATTAATCAATTAAAACTCTATGAAGAAGGTATTACTACTACTTTTCATGACGGTTTTCACGATGATGGGCAACGTATGGGCTCAAAGAACCACAGACAAGCTAGACCGTGGTCTTGTGGCCGTTCCATCGGGGGCTGGCTCGTTTGTTAGCTGGCGCATCTTTGCCGAGGAGTACTACGATACGGAGTACAACCTCTATCGCGACGGTACCAAGATTGCAGGACCGCTGAAGGTTTCTAACTATGTGGACAAGGACGGCAAGGACGGTGCCACATACCAGGTGGCTGCTGTGGTACGCGGCAAGGAACAGACTAAATGCGAAGCTGTGACCCGCCTGAAACAGCAATACATACAGTTTGCTGTAAAGAACGTGACAGACCGCCAAGGCAATGACATCACGGCCGACTACAACATCAATGATATTGCGCTGGCCGACGTTGACGGCGACGGCGTGAGCGAGTTCATCATGAAGCGCAACTACATAGATGGCAGCTCGGTGAACGCACCCGCCTACAACCTGTTGGAGTGCTACAACATCAAGGGCGATCGTCTGTGGTATATCGACCTGGGTCCAAACATGGTGTCGGGCCCCGACGAGCAGTATGATGCTGTGGGCTACGACTGGGATGGTGACGGTAAGGCCGAAATCCTGTTGCGCGGTGCCGACAACATGATTATCCATCATAACGACGGTACTACCACCGAAATCGGCAATATGAACGTGAACACACGTAACACCGTGAACCAAACGGCCAACATGACCTACACCAATACGGGTGCTGAATACCTGCTCTATCTGGAGGGTGCAAGCGGCAAGCCTT
This sequence comes from Xylanibacter brevis ATCC 19188, assembly GCF_000621725.1. Classification (GTDB taxonomy): domain Bacteria; phylum Bacteroidota; class Bacteroidia; order Bacteroidales; family Bacteroidaceae; genus Prevotella; species Prevotella brevis. The sequence continues at coordinate 16,749 of NZ_JHXM01000020.1, read as the reverse complement.
ACGCCATCGGCAATGACGGTGCGCTATGGATGGACTATCCCCTACCCCGTGGCAGCGCCAATGACTGGGGCGACGGCTATGGTCACCGCTCTACGAAGCACTACTTCGGTGCACCCTTCCTGGACGGACGCCATCCATTCATCTTCTTGGGACGTGGCTGCTACACGAAGCACCACATGAAAGCATTCCAAGTGGACCCCGCAACCCACAAGCTGACACAGTATTGGGAATTTCGCGGCGAATCGTGGCCCTACCATGGTCAGGGCTTCCACAACTTCGGTATTGCCGACGTGGACTGGGACGGACGTGATGAGATCTGCTTCGGTTCTATGGTGATCGACGATAATGGTCAGGGACTCCACACCACTGGCTTTGGACATGGTGATGCTCAGCACTGCTCAGACTTTGACCCCTATCGTCATGGTCAGGAGATCTTCACCTGTAATGAGGATCAGCCTGCTATGAACTATCGAGATGGTACGACTGGTAAGATCTACTATCGTCTGCAATCGACCAGCGATGACGGCCGTGCACTGTGTGGTAACTTCTCTAACGACTTCCCTGGCGCTATCGGTAAATCGAGTCAGTCGGGCGTTGTATCATGCGTTTCAGACAAGGTGCTGCCCAATGGTCCTGCCGGATTTACACTGAACTTCCGCATCTACTGGGATGGTGACTTGCTGGAAGAGGGTCTGGATGGTGCCAGCTCACGCGAAGGTGCTCCAATGGTAGTCAAAGCCGACGGCACTCGCATTTTTACGGCAGATGGTACTGCCAACTGTAACTGGACGAAGAATACGCCTTCGGCCACTGGCGATGTGCTGGGCGACTGGCGTGAAGAGATTATTGCACGCACTGCAGATAATAAATACGTACGCGTGTACACTACTAATATAGAGACCCCTTGGCGCAACTACAGCTTGTGGCACGACCACCAGTATCGCCAGGGCATGGTGTGGGAGTCTATCGGCTACAACCAGCCTCCTCACGCCAGCTACTATCTCGGCGAGATGGAAGGCATCACCATGGCACCTCCCCCACTCACGATGACCGATCGCACGGAGGTGGCCAACAACGGAACGATCTCTGCTGCTTTGAACGACAAGCATGTCATCGTATGTGAGACCAACGACATGACGGTCAATGTGGCCGAGGGTGCTAAGCCCTATATGGTGACCTTCAACACGCCCTCTTGGGTACAAGGCACCGGTTCTACTTCAACAAATGGCACTGGACGCATCAACTATACGTATTACACCTGCGACGTGAAGGGTGCTGCCTTCACGGGCGATATGCGACTGGTGAAGCAGGGTGACGGTACGCTGAACCTGCCTAAGGTAGATATGACCTATACGGGCGAAACCAACATCTGGGCAGGTAAGGTGAACTTCGACGGTTCGATGCTCAACACTTCGGTGTGGATGAACCGCTTTGCCGAGCTCTACAGCGATGGTGGTAAGTTCCGCAGCATCAAGATGGACTATGACTCTAAGCTGTATCCTGGCCGCAAGGACAACATTGGTACTATTACCACCGATTCACTATTGATGGGCTTTGGCTCACGCATGGTCTTCGACTTGAACAGCGACTTTACGGCTGACCAGATCAACGCCGAACTGCTGACGATAGAGAAGAAAATCTGGCAGTATGGACCAAAGTACCAGATGCCTGTGTTCCAGTTTAACAAACTGAACACGAACGAGGAACTGGTCGAGGGAAAATACTTGCTGGGACAGGTAAAGACCCTGAAGGGCAAATTGGAGAACATCAAACTTGAAGGACTGAGCAACAAGCAGAAGAGCTACCTGGCATTAGAGGAAGACAAGCTCTACCTCATCATCGAGAATCAACGCGATGCCAGCCAGGTAATTTGGACAGGTGCTCAATCAAGCACTTGGGACCTCGGCATCAGCGAGAACTTTGCCGATGGCGAAGGCGAAAGCATGATCTTCGTAACGGGCGACCAGGTGACATTCAACGACGAGGGTAAGTTTAGCTCTATCAACATTAGTGACGATGTGGAGACCAGCGACATCGTGGTCAACAGAACGAAGGACATAACCTTGATGGGAACAGGAAGTATCGTGGGCAACAGCCGACTGGTGAAGCAGGGTTCTGGCAAGCTGACCATCAACACCGAGAATAGCTATAAGGGCGGCAATCGCATCTCGGAAGGTGTGGTCGTCGTCTCTTCGCTGGCCAACGCTAATCAGGCTAAGGGTAACCTGGGTGCCGTCACGAGCAACAGCGACCTGTTCATCATTGAGAATGGCGCAGAACTGAACACCACAGCAGCTGTGAACAATGGTTCTCCAATCAAGTTCATGGGAGAAGAAGGTGGTGTGATCAACAACGCCAATGACTTCATCGCTGCGTCTTACATGACCGGTACGAAACTGACTAAGAAGGGCAACGGCTGGATGAAGCTGAACACCAGCAACTCATCACTGGAACGTCTGGTTATCGCTGGCGGTACGGTGCAGTGTATCAATGCCCCCACACCTGCCAAAACAGTAGAATTCCAAGGTGGACGACTGGACGAAAACACTGGTACCAGCTATAACATCTATATTCCTAAAGGCAAGTCGGGCACTTGGAACACAGTGAATGATGCTACCTATTCCAATACCATTTCAGGTGAAGGTACACTGACGGTATCATGTCCTGTGCGCAAGGGTGGTACTAATCCAAACTACTGGTATGCCACACGTACTCGCATGGCATTGAGACTGAATAATTTTGCTGGCATACTGACGGTTACCAGCAATGGCGACCCAGGCGGACGATTCACACTGGACACCAGCAACGGTATGCCTAACGGCACGCTGAATATCCCCAGCGGTGTTGTGGTGCTGAACTCTGGAAGAACATTACGCATCGGTAAGGTGGTCGGCAACGGATCACTGGGTGGTAACAGTGACTTCGGCAGCGGTGTCAGCGGTACAAACGCCTGGGAGGTTGGTAACGATGAGAACTGGACCACCAACGTAGTGGTGACCGCCAACGCACAACTGATCAAGGTGGGTACTGGTAAGGTGACATGGAGTGCAGCCTGCAATCACACGGGTGCTACCTATGTCAACGAAGGCGAGATGTGCGTCAAGGATGGTACAAGTCTGGGAACGGGTGCCCTCACCGTGAAGGAGGCAGGCACACTCTCTGGCAACAACTCTGCAGACAAATCGTTGAAGAACTCTTCATACACCATCCACGGAATGGTGAAGCCTGGTGCGTTTAATGGTTCTACCACTGGCACACTCTACTTTGGTTCGAAGAACGTCAACATGAGCGCTACCAGCACACTCGTTATCAACGCAGCAGCTTGTGCTACTAGCACTTACAATGGATGTTCGTTCATTGGTGGCATTAACACGCTGACCATGAACGGTACAATCATCGTGACACCTTCGAAGACGAACACACTGGCCCCTGGCGACTCTATCCGCCTGTGGAAGGCCAACAGTTTCAGCGGTACTCCAAAAGTGCAGAACACCAATGGTATCACATGGGACACCAGCCGCATCAGCGAGGGTATCCTCATCGTGAAAGACGTGGACACTGCCATCAGACCAAAGATCTCTGTGCAGAATCCTCAGGACATCTACGACAGCTTCGGCCGTATGGTACGTCAGCAGGCTACCACACTGGAAGGACTGAAACCCGGCATCTACGTCATTCGTGGACGTAAGTACGTGGTAAGATAAATTCAATAGTGGCACTTTCACAATGCGAAAGTGCCACTATTACACAATAAAAGAGGGCGTTTCAAATAAAGAAACGCCCTCTTTTTCTATGGTTAAAATGATAGTTTCTATTTCTTTTCTTCAGACTTCTTAGCTGGTTCAGCTTTCTTAGCAGCCTTCTTCGGTGCAGGTTTCTTAGCTGGAGCAGGTTTCTTGGCAGCAGGTGCCTTTTTAGCTGGAGCAGGCTTCTTGGCTGCGGGCTTTTCTGTCTCACTGGGTTGCAGCTTAGCCAACTTAGCCTTCAGGCGTTCAATCTCAATATCCTTCATCTCAATCTCATCACCCTGGTTCTTGATGGTGGTGAGCAGAGAGTTGAGTTGCTCATTGTCAATCTCCTCGGGATAGAGTGCATTCACACGATTGATAAAGTCGCCCAGGATATTCATATAATTGGTAAACGCATCAAATGGGCCGCTATAGATACCACGATCCAGTCCTACATTAGAAGGTTTGGTGGTCATGAAGCGGAAGTTATTGCTTGCCTGCAGATAGTCCCAGTCCTGGTTGAGTCGTGGATCATTCGCAATGAGCAGACGATCAGCCACACTATACAGTTTGTTGAAGGCCTCATGCTGCATAGCGTTACCCAACCAACAGCTGACATCACGCTCTTCGTCAACCCATGACAACGTATCAGGCACATCAAGGGCGCCTACGCTCTTGGTCTTTAAGCAAATCTCTGTAGGTGTAGAGAAGGTGATGCCCTTGGTCTTAGCACATGCAGGCAGTGCCTTCATAAACTCCAGGATGTTTGAACTCAGCGGCTGAGCAATGCCCAGAGCCGATAATTCCATGAAGATATTGATGAACTGTTCATCTTCAGACAGACGAGCAATGCGATCGATATAGGCATCGGCAAAAAGTGGATAGCCCTCCCACTCGGCATTGTTGAAACGCAAAGAGATATCATCACTGAACTCCACATCGCGCAACAGCAACTTCAGCGACGGGGCCATATTACAATTATAGATGTAGTGTGGCGACTTCCATCCCAACACATGCTTAGCGCCCTCGGTCAACATACCCTTGAAGCCCATGCTGGCTACCTGAGCACCAATCTCGTCGCTATAGATGAGTGAAGAGTTGCGGAACACGGTAGGCTTCTTGCCAAAGAGTTCCTCAATCTTCTTGCACTGCTTCTGCACGTCGCGGATAAAGGCTTCGGTATTGGCCAGCGACGACAGACCGTGGCTATAAGGCTCGGCCAGGAACTCCACACAACCAGTGTCGTTCAGTTCCTGCAACTTCTCAATAACCTGGGGAGCATGGAACTCCAACTGCTCGATACCCGTTCCAGAGAGTGAGAAAGCCACCTTGAAGTACTTGCCGTTGTCCTTGATCATCTGCAACAACGCATTGAGAGCCGGCATATAGCTACGCTCCGCAATATCACTGATGCTACGCTCATTCTCGTAGTCATCGTAATAGTAATGATCGGTACCGATATCGAAGAAACGATAACGCTTTAGATGAATAATCTGATGTATCTCGAAATATAAACAAATCGTCTTCATAATTATCAATTACATTTATTTATTATCAATTTTATTACTATTCCCAGCCAAGGGTGCGCAGATAGAGGGTGCGTATCCAGCGGCCTACCTTCTCCCACGTAATCTGATCGACCTCGCGCTTGCCCTCTTCCTTCAGGTAGTTGAACAGCGACTCGTTGACACAGATAGAGTAGATGGCATCAGCCAAAGCATGCACATCCCAGTAGTCCACCTTGATACAGTTGTCCAGAATCTCAGCACAGCCTGACTGCTTCGAAATGATAGAAGGCGTACCGCACTGCATCGCTTCAAGCGGTGAGATGCCGAAAGGTTCGCTGACAGAAGGCATCACATAGACATCTGAAGCTTTCAAGCATTCATAAACCTGTTTGCCACGCATAAAGCCGGGGAAGTGGAAACGGTCTGCTATACCACGTTCGGCAGCCAGATAAATCATGGCATCCATCATATCTCCAGAGCCTGCCATGCAGAAACGCACGTTGCGGGTGCGATGCAGCACCATATTGGCAGCCTCAACGAAATACTCTGGTCCTTTCTGCATGGTGATACGTCCTAAGAAGGTCACCACCTTTTCTTTTCCAGTATGATCCTCACGAGGAATATCCTGATACTCCTGAGGCAAAGGATAAACGGCATTATGCACGGTGAAGCACTTGCGCGGGTCCTGATGATACTGGTTAATGACAGTCTGACGGGTCAGTTCCGACACACACATGATGCAGTCGGCATTGTCCATACCGTTCTTTTCGATAGAATAGACCGTGGGGTTCACCTTGCCTCGGCTGCGGTCAAAGTCGGTGGCATGCACATGGATACAGAGCGGTTTGCCACTGACCTGCTTGGCATGAATGCCAGCAGGAAACGTCAGCCAGTCGTGAGCGTGGATGATATCGAACTCCTCTGTTCGGGCCACCACGCCAGCAATGATAGAATAGTTATTGATTTCCTCGTGCAGATTGCCTGGATAGCCACCGGCAAACTCCATAGCTCCGAGGTCGTTGACATGCATATAGTTGAAGTCAGCATAGATATGCTCACGAAGACGGAAATAATAGTCAGGATCCATAATGTTGCCCACGCGGCTCTTCACGTAGTCGTAGTTCACGTCGCGATAAGCTATGGGCACCGCATTCATCGCCACGATGCGACAAGCATGTTGACTCTCATCTCCGAAGGGATGTGGCAGACAGAGCACAGTCTCTATATCGCCCTGAGCTTTCAGTCCCTCTGATATACCGTAATTAGCAGTGGCGAGTCCGCCAAACACATGAGGAGGATACTCCCATCCAAACATTAATACTTTCATTGTCGTTCCTCCTTATTTATTTTTGATATGTGTATTTCTCCAACAATTTCATGGTGCGCAGAATCTCTGCCACATTAATGGCAAACGACATGGCGCCACGCCCATGGAATGGAGGATTACCATCGAACAATTCTGAGATGGTGCCGATAGCATGATAGTCCATCTCGTCCTCATAGCCCACCATCATGCGCTCGATAAACGACAAACGGGTGCGCTTGTAGAGCTTCAGACTGGCCTCCATATAGAAACCGCCAAGCCAAGGCCATGCCGTTCCCTGGTGGTAGGCATAGTCACGCTGAGTCTGCGGTCCTACATACATAGGATTATAGCCTCCACTCTTTGGCGACAGCGAACGCAGTCCCTTGGGGGTGAGCAACTCGCGGGTACAGATATCGACAACGCTCTTCATCTGCTGTTGTGAGAGCGGCGAATAGTCAAGTGCTACGGCAAAGATCTGATTAGGACGAACACTCCAGTCCATGTTGGTGCCATCGACGTAGTCAAGCAGATAGCCATACTCGTTGACAAAAGTATCTACGAACGACTGCTTACACTTTGCTGCAATATCCTCAAGCATAGCGGCGCCATTGGGGTCGTTATGTTCACCAGCCATCGATGCGCAGAATTTCAAGGCGTTATACCACAATGCATTGAACTCCACAATATAGCCAGAACGAGGCACCACAGGACGGCCGTTGGCCGTAGAGTTCATCCAAGTCACAGCCTTATCGCGACCATTAGAATAAACAAGCCCATTGTCATCCAAACGCAGGTTGGGATGCTTGTCGTTCTTAATATACTTCACAATATCGTTCAGCAATTTGCCATAGAGTTCGAAACAACGGTCTCGGCCCTCGTATTTGGCATATTGCTGAATGGCCCACACGGCCCACAGCATGACATCAGGCTGATCAATCTCGTAAATCTGTACGGAGAGAGGCTTACCCTCCATAAACTCGTACAGTCCGCGTTCAGCCGTCTTCATCACCAATTCAAAATAGTCGTTCTCGCCAATAGAAAGCGTCAGACCTGGCAGAGCAATAAACGTGTCGCGGCCACGTGCCTTGAACCAAGGATAGCCTGCAAGCAGATAGCGGTCGTCGTTGGGTTTGCGGTTATGGAACTGATGAGCAGCTGTTACCAGACAGTGATAGAAGTTGTCGCGCGGTGTACGCAAATTCAACTCGTCCTGGAACAGTTTTTTCAAACTACCGGTTTTACTACTTGAGGTAGAAGCGGCAAAGATAATGCTCTCGCCCTTCTTGATGGGCAACTCAAAATAGCCAGGTACGTAGAGGTCTTCGTTAGAAGCATAGCCACGCTCCTGCTCTTTTGGATATTCAATGCCACGATACCAGTCGGGCTGGAACACAAACTCGCACTTCTTGTTGAACTGCATATACAGGTCAGGATAGCCTGCATACATACATGTTCTGATACCATTCTCCACGTCGTGATACTCGCGACTGGCCACAGAATTCTCGTGGGTGAACTGTCGAACGGAACGGAATGCCAAGAAGGGGCGGAAGCGCAACGTGGTAGCCGAGTGAGCATCTTCGAGCGTATATCGAATCAGGATGCGGTCCTCGTAAGCCTGAAAAATGCTTTCGCGCTTCAAGATCACACCACCCACACGGTAGGTCGTCGTAGGAATAACGCTAGCATCGAACTCACGTATGTACTTGTGTCCTTTAGGACTGTAGTTGTTGCCCTGATACTTGTGGAGTCCCAAGTTAAACTCCGCGCCATGTTGTATCACAGTACAATCGAGCGATGACAAAAGTACATGGTTTTCATCATCAAGCTCAGGTACTGGCACAACCAGCAGTCCATGGTATTTTCGCGTATTACAGTCCACCAGTGTAGAACTGCTATAGGCACCAGAACGGTTTGTACGGAGTAATTCGCGACGAAGACTCTCCTCCAAGTTTGTCATCACGGCCTTCTCAAATCGTAAATAACTCATAGTTCCTATTATTTAAAGGTTTCTTCTGATCGTATCTTCAGTTTTAGATTTTGATTTCCCAAAAGTACACATTTTTTGTGTCACGACAAAAAAAAAGCCTGATTATTTTGCTTTTTATGAAAAAAATGCCTTTTTCATCATCTTTTTCTTGACATTTATATAAAAAATACGTAACTTTGTCCACTGTAAACCATTATGTACAACTAGGATTCTATTTAGGAAACGAATGATAAACGACAAGATTGAAATTGCCAAATCAATATCAAACATTTGGCATGTCATGACAGAAGAGCAACGCAACACGTTCTTGGAACATTTGGAAATAGAACATCACACAGAGGCTGAAGTCATATTCAACGAAGGCGATACAGCCACACATACCTACTTTGTTTATAAAGGTCGCGTAAAGAACGAAATAGTAGGTCTTGACAACAAGCAGCACATCATCAACATGGTGCCTGCGGGACATATCTTTGCCAGTCAGCCACCCTTCGATAAAGGTGTGTATAAGTTTACTGCTATTGCAACCGAAAACTCTATTGTTGCTAAACTGCCCAACGACATCGTTTATCACCTGGTGGAGACCAACTCCCAGATAGCCTTGATGTATATTCGCACCTTCTCAGAACGTATCGACACGCTGATACGCAGAATCCAAAATCTTCAGAGAAAACACATACGCGGCAAGATGGCAGATATGCTACTGTTTCTTAGGGACAAATGCGGATACGAGACCGATGGCAAGACCCTCAATGCCCACCCAAGCCGCAAAGAGATTGCCAACGCGGCCTATATGGACATCAGCAATGCCATCCGCACACTGTCAGCATTTGCCAACGAGGGTGTCATTGCTTTAGACGGAAGGCGCTACACCATCCTCGACGAAAAGAAACTCTTGTGGATTTCGCAGAAAGAGTAATCTCCCTATTCTCAAAAGAGCCCGTGATTAATCGGGTATCAGGAAATTAATCTGCTCAGGAAGTACATGAATAGAAAAAGAATCGGCAGGCGATTCCCACAGTCGGCCATCTATGCCTATTCGAATCTTTTTAGCCTCTTCGATATTCAACTTCCTGGTACGATAAGGATGCACGCTGCGATGGTTCAGCAATCGTCCTGTGACCAGCAGCCAAAGGCCGTTCAACAATTGTTTGATGCTGGAATTATACACCACCGACACATCCAGCATACCACTGTAAGGCACGGCATTAGGCGTTTGTCCGTAACCAAGAGCATTACCGACACAAACGGTCATCACCTTACGATCGATAACCTCATAGTTGATATCAATACGCATCTTGTAATCATGGCGATGGAATATCATCACCACCAGAGAAGACAGGAAGGCCAACTTGACGGAGCCTAACTTCTGACGGGCCTGACGACGCAAGTTCATGATATCGGCTATCAGTCCCATGTTGATGCAATTCAGGAAATAGCGCTTCACGTCATGCCCCTCGTCATCCTTATAAGTGATGCAACCCAGGTCCACCTTTCTCACGCGTTGCTTCAGCAACCACTCGATAGACTGAGCATCTTCACGCTCGGTGAAGCCCCAAAAGCGGGCAAAGTCGTTCAACAAGCCATTGGGAATAACACCCAGAGAGATGCGGTTGCGTACCTCCTGATCCTCACGCATTAGGCAGTTCACAGCATCGTTCAAGGCCGAGTCGCCACCCACGATGATGATGGTCTTGTAGCCATTGCGAATCAACATCGTCATCAGACGCTCTACGCTGCCAACAGCTTCGCTTTGAACCATATCATAAAGCACACCACGACTATCCAGCTCCTGCTGAATGCGCATCCAGTGCTTGCGGTGACGTCCTAAACCCTTTTTAGGACAATAAAGGATACCCCATCTCTCTACTTCTGCCATATCTCGATTATCTTATTAACTTTCTCGTCCATCGGTAGCGTTGCATCAATCCAATGGATATGCATACCACGTCTTTCCATGCCACGGAACCAGGTCATCTGACGCTTGGCAAACTGATGGATAGCAATCTCCAACTGTCGGAACATCTCCTCGTAGGTCAGTTTACCAATGACATACTCCGTCAGGTACTTATACTCCAGCCCGTAATAAATAAGGTCTTCTGCGGGAATACCTTCTGCCATCAGCCCACGCACCTCGTCAACCATGCCCTCGTCCAGTCGGGCCTTCAGTCGCCTAGTGATCTTCTCACGACGCAGTTCACGGTCAATGTTGACGCCAATGAGCAGTGCGCCCTCTCCTATTCCATCAGATGCTTTCATGGCTTCAGCCTCCTGTGAAGACTGCAGCTGCTGACTGCCGTATTCTATCTCGATGGCTCGGATGGCTCGTTGAGCCGTATCGACATCAGTGGTGTTATGCATCACAGAACCATTCTTGGCTTTCAGTTCCTTGAGCATCTGTGTCAGTTCTTCAAGACTTTTCCCTTCAAGACTTGCACGCAACTCAGGATTCTGAGGCACAGGCGACAGCTGATAGTTTTTCAGCACCGCCTCGATATAGAGGCCCGTGCCACCACATAGAATTGGTGTTCGTCCTCGCTCTAGGATATTCTGATAAGCCCGATGAAAGTCCTGTTGATATTGAAAGAGGTTATATTTCGTACCAGGTTCACAGATATCAATCAGATGATAAGGCACGCCTTCATATTCCACCAGGTCCTTACCGGTACCGATGTCCATTCTGCGATACACCTGACGCGAGTCGGCCGAGATAATCTCGCCGTCCACCCGCTTTGCCACTGCCACAGCCAGAGGCGTCTTTCCGCTGGCTGTAGGACCAAGTATGGTTATCATCTGTTTCATATCCATTGCAAAAGTACGAAATAATATCTAATCTGAGCACTTTAAACGAAAAAAAGTTTGTACCTTTGTACGCGTTATGGATAACAAGCAACCACTTTATGCACATCTGTCGATGTTTGCTGCTTGTGCCATCTGGGGACTGATGGCACCATTGGGAAAAGATGCCATGAACAACGGACTTGACGGTCCGTCGATGGTGATGATTCGCGTGATGGGCGGTGCCGTTCTGTTCTGGATAGCTTCGCTTTTCACCCAGCACGAGCATGTTCCTTTGAAGCACGTGTTCACCTTTGCTGGCGCTGCAGTCTTTGGCATTGTGTGCAACCAGTGTGGCTTCACCATTGGCTTGTCGTTCACCTCGCCCATCAATGCCAGCATCGTCACCACCTCGATGCCCATTTTTGCCATGCTGCTGGCTGCGCTTATCCTGAAAGAGCCACTCACCAGCAAAAAGGTGCTGGGTGTCTTCATGGGATGCAGTGGCGCTCTGATGCTTATCCTCACGTCGGCTACTCACGCCAGCGACAAGGTAGGCGATATTCGCGGCGACCTTTGTTGCCTCGGCGCCCAGTTCTCCTACGCACTCTATCTGTCGCTTTTCAATAAGTTCATCAAACAGTATAGCGTCTTCACCGTCAACAAATGGATGTTCCTTTGGGCCACCATCATCCTGATGCCCTTGGTGGGTCCACATACGTTCACGATGGTAAGTAGTGAACTGTCCACCAAGACAATTCTTGAGACTGCCTATGTTGTTTTCTTTGGCACCTTCGTAGGCTACATCCTGATTATCAAAGCCCAGAAGGTGTTACGTCCCACAGTGGTCTCTGTCTATAACTACGTGCAACCCATCGTTGCCGTTGCTGTCAGTGTCATGACTGGCATCGGCATCATGAAGTGGAGCCATGCGCTCGCCATCATCCTGGTGTTCAGCGGTGTCACGCTGGTAACCAAGTCCAAGAGTCGCCACGACATAGAAGCCAAATAGCTTATCGCTTAGGCTTCTTCACGGCAGAGAAGACAAATCTCCTCCAGGTATTTCTGATCGATACTGTCAAAGGTGTTCAAGTGTTCGCTATCAATGTCGAGCACAGCAATCACGCGTTCTGAATCATCCTTAGAGAAGATGGGCACCACAATCTCCGAACGCGAAGCACTGCTACAAGCAATATGTCCAGGAAACTCCTCTACGTCGGGCACCACAATTGTTTGACGTTGTTTCCACGCCGTGCCGCAGACACCTTTTCCAAAACCGATATGCATGCAGGCCACTGGTCCCTGAAACGGACCAAGTATCAACTCATCATTCTTCACACGATAGAAGCCCGTCCACCAGAACTTCATCTCCTGATGAAGCAAAGCTGCCACATTACTCATAATCGCAATCTGGTCTTTCTCGCCCTCCACCAGAGCACGAACCTGATTAACTAACAACTGATATCTTTCTTCTTTTTCCATAGCTCTTATCAATAAAACAGTGACAAAGGTACACAAAAAAAGCCGTCCGACAAAATCGAACGGCTTTATTTATAACTGATTTTGAAAAATCTTATTTCAGCTCAGCGAGGTACTTGATAGTACGAACCATCTGAGAAGTGTAAGAGTTCTCATTGTCGTACCAAGAAACAACCTGTACGAGTGAGTTGCCATCCTCCATCTTGCTTACCATGGTCTGGTTAGCGTCGAAGAGTGAACCGAACTTCATACCGATGATGTCGCTAGAAACCAGCTTCTCCTCAGTGTAACCGAAGCTCTCGTTCTGAGCAGCCTTCATAGCAGCGTTGATGCTCTCTACAGTTACATCACCCTTAACAACAGCGTGCAGGATAGTGGTAGAACCTGTAGGAGTTGGAACACGCTGAGCAGCACCGATCAGCTTACCGTTCAGCTCGGGGATAACGAGACCGATAGCCTTAGCAGCACCAGTTGAGTTAGGAACGATGTTCTGAGCACCAGCACGAGCGCGCTGAACATCACCCTTGCGCTGAGGACCGTCGAGGATCATCTGGTCGCCAGTGTAAGCGTGTACAGTTGTCATGATACCGCTCTGGATAGGAGCCAGGTCGTTCAGAGCCTTGGTCATAGGAGCCAAGCAGTTGGTGGTGCAAGAAGCAGCTGAGATAACAGTGTCAGCAGGAGTCAGAGTCTTGTGGTTTACGTTGTAAACGATGGTGGGCAGATCGTTACCAGCAGGAGCTGAGATAACAACCTTCTTAGCACCAGCGGTCAGGTGAGCAGAAGCCTTCTCCTTAGATGTGTAGAAACCTGTGCACTCCAGAACAACGTCTACATCCAGCTTACCCCAGGGGAGCTCAGCAGCGTTAGGAATAGCATAGATAGTGATCTTCTTACCATCAACAACGATGAAGTCCTCACCAGCCTCTACAGTGTGCTTGTTCTCACCGAACTTGCCGCAGAAACCACCCTGAGCGGTGTCATACTTCAGCAGGTGTGCAAGCATCTTGGGGCTTGTCAAGTCGTTGATTGCTACTACTTCATAACCTTCAGCCTCGAACATCTGACGGAATGCGAGGCGACCGATACGGCCGAAACCGTTAATAGCTACTTTTGTCATTTTGCTTTAATTATTTAAAGGGTTTAATAATAAAATTCAACCAATTTTGCGTTCAAAAATCATTTTTTCGATGTTTCGAGCGCAAAGTTACGAATTATTTTCCTATATTTGCAACGAAATAAAAGTTTTTTAAGATAAAAGTGAAAATCACAAAGTGAAAAGTGAGGTATATCAAGATGGAAAAGTCGAGATTGCAACGTTCACTTGACAAAAAGGAAACTATAACAATATTCTCAATATCGTTAAACTATTAAACAGTAAAACTATGGGATTTATTAAAGAATTCAAAGAGTTCGCCATGCGTGGCAACGTGCTCGACATGGCAGTCGGTGTGATCATCGGTGGTGCTTTTGGCAAGATTGTGACCTCAATGGTAGGAGATGTGCTAATGCCTGTTATCAGTCTGGCTACTGGTGGTATCGACTTTACTAATTTGTATATAAACCTGAGCGATGACAACAAGTATAATACTCTAGAAGAAGCTCAAAAGGCAGGTGCTTCAGTATTTGCCTACGGACAGTTCCTGCAAAACATCATCGACTTCCTTATTGTTGCATTCTGTATCTTCCTGCTAATCAAGGCCATCAACAAACTGACTAACCTTCGAAAGAAAGAAGAGGCTGCAGCAGCTCCCGAGCCCCCGAAGGGTCCTACTCAGGAAGAGCTTCTGACCGAGATTCGCGACCTGTTGAAGCAGAAGTAAATCAAGAAATATTCCTATAAAGATATAATATAAGGTGGCAATTCTTTGTCACCTTATATATTTTTTGTACCTTTGCACCCGTTTTTCAAGGATAATAAGACAAAAGATGAAAACTTTAGATTTCCAGCCGAAGCTTTTTTCGGCTCTTAGAAAGTACAACCGACAGACCTTTATGGCCGATGTGATGGCGGGAGTCATCGTCGGCATTGTGGCACTGCCACTGGCCATCGCCTTTGGTATTGCATCAGGTGTTTCACCCGAGAAAGGTATTATCACTGCCATCGTTGCAGGTCTCATCATCTCTGCCCTGGGCGGAAGTAAGGTACAGATTGGTGGTCCCACCGGTGCGTTCATCGTCATCGTGGCTGGCATCATCAACCAATATGGCATGCAGGGTCTCACCATTGCCACACTCATGGCAGGTGTCTTCCTCATCGGTTTCGGCCTGTTGCGCCTGGGTACCATCATCAAATACATTCCCTACCCCATCATTGTGGGCTTCACCAGCGGTATTGCCGTCACCATCTTCACCACGCAGGTAAAAGACCTGCTGGGCATGCAGATTGACGGACCTGTGCCCAGCGACTTCCTGCTTCGTTGGGGTGCTTATTTCCAGCATCTCAAGGACATCGATCCCTGGAGTACTGCCGTAGGTCTTATCAGCGTGGCCATCATTGCCACCGCCCCACGTTTCAGCAAGCGCATTCCCGGTTCGCTCATTGCCATCATCATCATGACCGTGGCCGTATTGCTGCTGAAGCAGTATGCAGGCATCACCAGCATCGAGACCATCGGTGACCGTTTCAGCATCAACTCACAGTTGCCAGACGCAGTGGTTCCCGAACTGTCATGGGACACCCTCAAAGGCCTGGTTGCCCCTGCCATGACCATTGCCATCCTTGGTGCCATCGAGAGCTTGCTCTCTGCCACCGTGGCCGATGGTGTCATAGGCGATCATCATAATTCCAACACCGAGCTCATCGGTCAGGGTGTGGCCAACATCGTATCGCCTCTCTTTGGCGGTATCCCTGCCACAGGTGCCATTGCCCGTACGATGACCAACATCAACAATGGTGGCCGCACACCTATCGCTGGCATCATCCATGCTGTTGTGCTGCTGCTCATCTTCCTGTTCCTCATGCCTCTGGCCAAGTATATCCCCATGGCCTGTCTGGCCGGTGTTCTGGTGGTAGTGAGCTACGGCATGAGCGGTTGGCGCTCGTTCTCTGCCCTGATGCGCAATCCTAAGAGCGACGTCACCGTACTGTTGCTCACCTTCTTCCTCACCATCATCTTCGACCTCACCGTAGCTATCGAGGTAGGCCTCATCTGTGCATGTCTGCTGTTCATGCGCCGCATGAGCGAGACCACCGATGTCAAAGCTATTTGCGATGAGATTGACCTAAACGAAGATGCCGATATGGAGAGCGGCAATCTTGAGCACCTCACCATTCCTCAGGGCGTTGAGGTTTACGAGATCAACGGTCCCTACTTCTTTGGTGCAGGTAATAAGTTCGAAGAACTGATGGGCAACTTCGGCGACCGTCCTATGGTACGTATCATCCGCATGCGTAAGGTTCCCTTCATCGACTCTACTGGTCTCCACAACTTAGAGAACATGTGCTTGATGAGTCAGCGTGAGGGCATCGCCATCGTCCTGTCGGGCGTCAACGAAAAAGTCGATTCTGTGCTGCGTCGCAACGGATTCGTTCAGTTGCTTGGCGAAGAAAACATCTGCAACCACATTGACCTGGCTCTGTCAAGAGCTAATGAAATTGTGTCGAAGTAACGACCTAAATCAGGCCGTATAAATGCCATAAGAAAAGTACACAAACAGCACTGAAGTGATATGAACCCCGAAAGTTAGACAAAAAACTTTTGGGGTTTTATTATGTCTGGAAGGAAACAAAAGAAACATGATTATGCAGACCGTTTGAAATATATGCGTCTGTTGGAGTCTGGCAGATCTATCCATTCTATCTGCACTGAGTATGGTATTAATAACAATCAGCTTCGTGTTCTATGGGCAAAGTATCAGCGTTATGGTGTGTCAGGCTTGCGAAAAAGCGAGATTATCAAGGCCGATTTTGCATTAAAGAGCCAAATTGTCCTTGATATTGAGGAAAATCACTTACCTTTG
>NZ_JHXM01000019.1 GCF_000621725.1 Xylanibacter brevis ATCC 19188 | reverse complement strand
GGGGTGGCACTACCAACACCTGATGTATCAAGAACTGCTCAAAAAACATGGTATCGTGCAAAGCATGTCCAGAAAAGGAAATTGCTTGGATAATGCAATGATGGAGAACTTCTTCGGTCTGATGAAGAATGAACTGCTATACATTAATCAGTTTGACTCCGTAGAGGATTTTGAGCAGCAACTGAAGAAATATATTCTCTGGTATAACAATAAAAGAATAAAATTGAGGTTAAAAGGAATGAGCCCGGTACAATACCGAGCTCACTACTATAGAGAGATTAATAATTAACGATTAATTTAACGTCCAACTTTTCGGGGGCACTTCAGATTCGCTCTTTTTTATTTCAGAAAAAAAGCAATGCTACTTATATCAACTGGAAGTGTCGCAAGGCCTGTTGGATGCCATCCTCATCCACGGAGGTGGTGGTGTAGTCGGCCACCGCTTTTAATGATTCCAACGCATTGCCCATAGCCACACCTATGCCTGCTGCCTTGACCATCGAGGTATCATTGCCGCCGTCGCCAAAAGCCATGGTGTAGTTCATGTCAATGCCCAAACGCGCAGACAGGGTCCTGATGCCCTCGCCCTTATCGGCGCCCTTGGCCGTAATATCGGTGAAGGCAGGGTGCCATCGCCCTGAGGTGCAGCCAGGCATACGCAGCAGGATCTCGCGCTCGTAGTCCTGTGAGAAGAAAGGTGTGAGTTGAAGGATGCGCTGCTGCAGTACCACGTCTAGTGGCTTCGAGAGGTGAAGGTTCTCTACAGCTATCTCCCCACGAAAAACTCTATCCACCTCACCATGGGGGTCGAGCACGGCCACATCCTTTTCGCCTACCACAATCAATCCGTAGTCCTTCTGCTGCGCATCGTTTACCAAGGTCAGGACGTCCTCCTGGGGGATCGCTTTGCAGCTGACCACCTGGTTATCTACAAAGCATAAAGCACCATTGATGGTGACAAAGCCATCGATGAGCTGCTGGATAGCACCAAGATTGGTGATAATCAGCGGAGGCCTGCCGGTAGCAATGAAAATCTTGTGGCCATTGGCTTTGGCCTGAGTCAGAGCCGCTATCGTAGAGGCAGGGATGGTATGGGTCTTGAAACTGACCAGCGTACCATCGATATCAAAAAAGAGTGCATACTTGTGTCCGCACGCGTTGGGAAATGACGTTTGCTGATGGTCCATGCGCTATTACAGTTTAGACAAAAACTTCTCTCTATCTACCACAAAGCGCAGGTGGGTGCCTTCGCCAAGGAGCGTATCGCCACAATAGGCAGACACCCTGAACATGATTTTGCGACCATCAATCTGGGTCAGTTCGCTGGTATGTTTCAATCCTATTTCTATCATATCATTACGTTTGCATTCGCTAAAAGAGGATGCAAAAGTAAGCATTATTCTCCATTTGCGCAACAATTATGATCAAGAAGTCAATACAAACAGACAAATAATGCTTACTTTTCCTCACAGCGAACTTATGAGATAGGAAGCTCCAATACGAAGCGGCAACCGTCGTGATAGCTGGCATCCAGCGTCAGGTTTCCGCCCAGCGATTCGGCATGACGCTTAGACAGCGGCAGCCCCAAACCCAAGCCCTCGGTAAAGTCGTCGACCTTGCTAAAGAACCTGAATATTTTCTCCCTTTCCGCTTCCGGAATACCCTTACCCGTGTCGGTCACGATGAAGCTCACCGTCTGGTCGTGGCATTTCACCTGCAGCGCCACATGTTGCCGGTCGGAATAGCGCACCGCATTGTTCAGAAGTTCCTCGATGGTGTACTCCAGGTAGCGCCCGTTCGTGTGCAACAAGAAGTCGTCGGCCACCTCGCTCTCGAATCCCACAGGCACATCGGGGTTCTGCCTTGTGACGAATTTGATGGCCCTACGGCACACATCATTGCAGCCCACCGGCTCGCGCTTATTGATTTTGCTGGTTTTCACCTTGCCCACATCCGAGCTGTCGAACAGCATCATCACCATGCGCACCAGCAGATGACTGTTGTGAGTGATTGTGGCCGCTATGCTTTTGATTTCGTCCGATTCCATGGCATCGCCCAGCGACGCATCGTCTGTAGGAATGTTAAGCACCTGCGAGAATCCCATAATGATGTTCAGGGGTGTTCTGATCTGGTGCGACACGTTCTGAATGAACACAATCTTCTGCTGCTCGGCTTCCATGGCCAACTTGGTGGTGTGTTCCAGTCCACGATTGTAGCGCTGCGTCTGCTCCGTGGCATTGCGCACACTGTTGATGTAGTAGTTCAGCGACTCAAGCATCGTGGCAAAGCTGTTTTGCAGCACACCGATGATGTCCGTGCGACCGGTATGCGTGATGTCCACATCCAGTTTGCCGTTGGTCACGGCCTGCGCCTTCTCCAACAGGGGCTGCAGTGGTTGCAGCATGAAGGTGATGTCTTTGTGGCAATACACAAATATCAATATCAGACCAATGATGAGCAGCGCCACGACGACGTAGGTCAGCCGGTTGAAGCCCTTCATGATGTCGCTGTCAGGACAAACGATGGCCAGGCTCCACGGTGTTCCCTCTACGGGCATGTAGCACACCAGCGACTTGGTGTTGTTGATCACCACCGACATGTTGCCCTTCTTGCCCCTGGTCATCTCATAGCCCAGCGCTATCAAGTCCGACTCGCGTTGCGGATCGGCCACGCTGAAGATGGTCTTGCCCGACAGACGTGTAGAGTCAGGATGGCCCACAAAGCGCCCCTCTTCGTCGAGCATCATATAGTAAGAATGCGGATACGGTCGCACCTCGGCCAACAAATGCGAGATGTGGTTCAGCGAGAGCCATGTAGAGATGATGCCCACAAACTGTCTGTGCTCGTTGTAGAGCGGACGCGGATAGGAAGCAATCATCACCTCGTCGTCCATGTCCAGCTCGCTCTTTTTTTCGTTCGACACCACCCACACCGACTTCTGCTGCGCGCGAGGCACGGCATACCAGCGCTCCTGGAAATACACATGGTCTGTCTCAATTAAAGTCTTGATAGTGCCTTTGTCGTTGAACGACACAGCCATGAATCCATCGGGATGGCCCGGAATAGCCCCCGGTTCGGTACTGATGGCACATCCGTCTGTATAAGGGTTGGTGGTGGTGATGCGATTGGTGAACGACAGCAGCGAGTCGGCCCTGAGCGACTGTTCCACCAGCCACGCATTCGAGTTGGTGGCCGTTTGTGCCGTGATCAGATAGCGATTGATGCGGTGCATGGCCCCCACCAACACGTCGCTGGCCCTATGCACGGCCTCGTTGCGTATCATTTTGTGCGACTGCCAGAACAGCACGCCTACCGATGCCAGAAACAGAGGTACAGAAATGAGCAGTACCCACAAGCTGACCTTGGTCGAGAACGACAAACGAATGCGCCTCATAACTCACCTCCTTTCTTTTGTCTCTGTTCTATTTCCCGGTCTATCTCTTGACCTATCCTTATCTCATTGTCAATCTCGGCCTCTTTCTCCTGTTCTATCTCTTTCTCCGAGAGATTAATCAGGTTGTTCAGTATCAGCGTGATGGTGGTGCCGTTTTGCTGTATATCGTCCACCAGCTGGCCTACGCTCATAGCACTTGACTCGCGGTCGAAGTGGTTCAGCGCCGCCACATCGTTTTGTATGGCGAAGGCGGGGTTCAGCATCTGGTCCGTCATGTTGTGCAGAAAGGCCGTCTTCACCCTGTCGCCCTTCTTAGCCTGTTTGTAGGCAATGTGCAGTTCCTTGCTGCGCTTCTGGATGGTGTCGGTCAGTTCGTGCAGCTCGTTGATGTTGGTCGATACCGAGCGTTGCATTTTCTGGAAGTGGCGTTGCAGCATGCCTATCTCGTCGTTGTTCGTGTGTCGCTTGGGGAAAGGCTCATCATAGTGCCCCTGAGCTATTCGCTCGGTGAGCTGAGTCAGCGACTTCAGCGGTTTCAGTCGGTGGCGTATGATGAGGTGCGTGTGCAGACACATCAGCACGATGCCCACGATGGCAATAATCAGCACATAGTAGAGCAGCGCATTATAGCCGCCAAAAATCTCGGCCTCGGCAAAGGCCACCCCGAGGCTCCATTCCAGGTCGTCCATAGAGCGGTATGGCACCTTTGCCAGCGTGAAAGGCTTGTAGAACAAGATAAACTTGTGGCCGTTCACCTCGAACGGCATGCTGCCTTTGTCGCCAGACATCACCCTTTTCACAGCCTCTTGCAGCGACTCGCCAGGCAGGTTCTTGGCCTTGATCTTCTGCAGATGGCCGCCCGTGGGGTCAACGACGAACGACCCATGTCGGTCCAGCAATGCACAGTACGACTGTGGCGATGGCTTGGCAGCCACTATCAGGTTGGAAAGCAGCCCCGTAGATACAAACGTGCATATCACGCCATAGGGCTCACCTTTGGCATCTCTGATTGGTGCGCTGACGGCCGTGAGCGGCTCGATGTCTGTCTCCATGCCCTCGAGCGGGTTCAGCCAGATAGCCTTGTTCATGGTCATGGTGCGCGTGTACCATATCTGTCGGGTATAGGGTTTCGTGCCAAACGTGTCGGCGTGTACTATCAGAGCATTCTCACCGTCCTGCTGTGTGCTGTCCACCCGAAAGGCATAGGCCACAAACTCGTTGTGCCCCTTGAAATAGCCAGGCCTGAAGGCTATGGCGCAACCGCTGATATACGGGTTGCTCTCCACAATGCGGTGGGCAAAGCCATACATTTTCTCGGGGTCGTCGAACTTCATATTGAAGTACACGTTGCCGATGGTTTCCTCCACGCTCAGCAAGGTATTGTCGATGTTCGTATTGGCACGTTCCAGTGTGTTTTCGGCCCTTTTCAGCGCATCTTCTTTCATCGTCTGGCGTGTGAAGCGCAGCATGATAAATAGCGTGACGGCCAGCAGCACCGAAATGCCCACAGCTATTCTCAAACTGAGACGTAGCGGCAAGTCGCGGTTAATCTTTCCTTTGAGTGATGTCATATTAAGTTAATTCGTTAATAGATTAATTGACTTTGTATTCTTATCGCGGTTAGCAAACATGTACTTCCCAGTACGCGTTTATTATTAGATTTGGTGCAAAGATACATAATATAATTCTATCTACCATCGTTTTCCCAAACTTTTTTTTCATGCGCGACTTAATGCGAGAGAGAGAAAAGCGCAGGCTAAAATTTTGTTTTTCGCGTTTTTCATTGTATCTTTGCCCGGTAATAAGAATGATGTGTTTATGAAAGAACAATTAGAAGAAATGCTCACGGAGATGAAGGATGCTGCCGTACAGATGGCGCTGCATTGCGGCAAACTGCAGCTGGCTGCCTTTCGGTCAAACAATATAGGTATTGACACGAAGAGCAATGTCTATGATGTCGTCACGAAGGTGGACAAGGCCTGCGAGGACTATCTGCTGGCAGAGATTTCGCGCCTCTACCCCACACACTCTGTCATCGGCGAGGAGACGGGGCAGCACCTGCACGCCGAGAGCGAATGGGCCTGGGTGGTAGATCCGCTCGACGGCACCAACAGCTATTCGCAGGGCCTGCCCGTGTTCTGCGTCAGCATTGGCATCACCTACCGTGGTGAGTGCATGGTGGGCGTGGTCTATGCCCCCTATCTTGACGAGCTCTATACGGCCATCAAGGGCCAGGGCGCCTGGCTGGGAAAGGCCGGCAGCGAGCGCATCAACAGCCTGCACGTGTCTGCCAAGACGGCGCTGAAGGAATGTGTGGTGGCCTCGGGCTTTCCTTACGACAAGGCTACTCATCCCGTCAACAATATCCGCGAGGCTAGCATCGTCATTCCGCAGGTGCGTGGCTTCCGCAGAATGGGCAGTGCGGCCTACGACCTCTGTTGCACGGCGATGGGAACCATAGATGCCTACTGGGAGTACAACCTCAACCTCTGGGACGTGTGTGCCGGACAGCTCATCGTCAGCGAGGCCGGCGGCATCATCGTGCCCCTGGCTGAGAATCGCAAGATCAGCATCATCGCCGGACCCGAGAAGCTGGTACGACTACTGCAGGAGACCTTGACGCATTGTTAAGGCCTCTTCTGTGCTTTATTGTCTCATCGAGACTATCTGGTTAATCCAGAAGAAAAATTGTTTTTTAGGACCGTAGGTCCGAGGTTTTTCCTTTTTGAGCCAGACAGCCCCCAGAATGGGGCAACGCTGTTGGTGGAAGACTCGACAGAGGCTTCTGGCTCAGAAAGGGGTTTTCTTCGGTTTTTGTTATTCCACGAGGCGCAAAAAAAAGCTCCCTCTCCCTCGGAGAGGGCTGGGGAGAGGCTGTTCCCTCGGAGAGGGCTGGGGAGAGGCTTTTTTTTCAGTATCTTGAAAAGTGGCGACGCAGGAAATAATTGAGCGTAGCCAAAAACAGGCAGCAGAAGGCTAAACCGGGTACCACGCCGAAGCCCTCGGTGTGATGCAGCATGGCGTACAGCCCCTTCAGCAATGCCTCACCATAGCAATAACCCATGACCCCGATGCCCAACAGACTGCAGGCACCGATGGTCACCGTGGCCACCACTTTTTCATGCCGCTGGCGCGCCTGCTGCTCTTTCGCGATTCTGCGCATGGTAGTATAGGCAAAGTTCGATGGCAGCTCCATGGGGTGCTGCTCTGCCTGTTGGCGCAATGCCTCGTGTAGTGCACGGTCTGTCATAGCTTCTCTGTTTTTTTGATGATTAGATATAGTTTCTTGCGGATGCGGAAAAGCCGTGTAGCGATATTGCCCTGTTCGAGTCCCAGGATATAGGCGATGTCGCGTATGGGCTTTTCGTCGTAATAATATAGGTTGACGAGGGTTTGCTCGTCGGGCGTCAGTTGGGCGCAGGCATCGCGGAGCTGCTCTACGCGCGAATTATCGTCCAGCAGTCGGTCGATATCCGCATCGCTGATGTCCGGGCGCTCGTCTATGCTGATGTATTTCATCTTCTGCTTGCGCAGCCAGCTCACCGTGAGGTTGTAGGCAATGCGGCATAGCCACGTCTGAAACTGCGCCTCGCCGGTATAGGTGTCCAGACGGTTGAAGGCACGAACGAAGGCATCCTGCACCAGTTCCTCGGCATCCTGCTGCTGGGGAACCAGTCGGGCCACGAGCCGGAACACCTCCTGCCCGTAGCGCGTCAGGAAATAGCCGTAATCCTCGGCGTGTCCGTCGAGGATACGGGCTATCAGTTGCTGTTCGTCTGCCTGCTGCATCAGATTTGATTGTCGTCGTTCTTCTTATCCTCAGTCTGTTCAGCCTTGCGTTCTGTATAATATGATATAAGCAAGCCTAAGCCACCAAAGAAAGAGATGCTGGACACATAGATGATGCCACCTATTTTATTCATGAATTGCCACTCGGTGAGGGTTTCGAGGTTTCCACTAGCCGACACAAAGTTGAGAAAGAAGCCTACAAAGAAGCCCAAGCCCACTCCCATCAGAAGCCATGCAAAGCGCAGAGCTGTAAACTTATTGCCGCTGTTGTAGAGTTTGATACCCTTGAAATCGACGTTTGATATCTCCGTCAGTTTACTGATGAGCGTCAGTCGTTCGCGCTTGCGTACAAACAGTTCCACCACTTTGTAAATAGTGCCGAACACGATCAGGCAGTTCAGCGGAATCATGATCCAATCCATAACTTTCTTGTTTTAAAATTGTTGTTACTATTGTTTCGTTTCTCTATCCTTATATACGCAACATCAGAGGCAAATATTACAAACCATAAAAACTTTTTTCGTACTTTACGGTTAAAAATCCAAGGACTCCGCAGCCACTCCCCTCCCATGTAGGGGAGGGGAGTTCGCGGATGCTACATGCAAAGTTATAGAACATACCCAAAACGTACTATACGGTTGAATATCCAAGGACTCCGAAGCCACTCCCCTCCCATGTAGGGGAGGGGTCGGGGGTGGGGTCAGCATTGTTCTAACTGCAAATGGAGATACAGACCCCACCCCTGCCCCTCCCCTTCTTGCGTCCCTTCGGTAGCAAGCGAGCAGAGCTCGAGCGGGAAGGGAGGGGAGTTACGGATGCTATATGCAATTTATAGAACATACCCAAAAAAGGAATCTTTCGTACTATACGGTTGAAAAATCCAAGGACCCCGTAAGCGCTCCCCTCCCATGTAGGGGAGGGGGCGGGGGTGGGGTCAGTATTGTTCTAACTGCAAATGGAGATACAGACCCCACCCCTGCCCCTCCCCTTGAAGGGAGGGGAGTTCAGCGGATGATATATGCAATTTATAAAACATACCCAAAACGTACTATGCGGTTAAAAATCCAAGGACTCCGTAAGCCCTCCCCTCCCATGTAGGGGAGGGGTCGGAGGTGGGGTCAGCATTGTTCTAACTGCAAATAGAGATACAGACCCCACCCCTGCCCCTCCCCTACATGGGAGGGGAGTTCGCGGATGATATATGCAATTTATATGGGAATTGTCATACCAAAATTATGGTAGGCAGGCTTACAAATCAGGACATAGGGTAATACTGTTCAAGTTTCCACATAGAGTTAAACACCATTAAATTTTAAGGTAAAGAAAGACATAAACCGGAAATTATTAATAACTTTGCAACCGCAAATGAAGAGATTTAGCCACATATTGCTGCCTTTACTCCTCTCCGTAACGATATTGTTCATTGGGGCAGGTGTTGACATCGTACAATGCAGTTGTACGGGAATGGCAAAGGTGGTTCCATGTGGTATGAAGGTAAACGATAAAGGGTGTGCGCCTGATGAGGGCTGCCTGACGGTGGAACATGTAAATCTGTCACCAACGCTCACAGCGCAGTCCATCACTTACGACTTTCATGTCCTACAGCCTCTACTGGCTATTCTGCCAAGCCTTGCAACAGAATGGATTCTGCCTAACACTTGCAAGGCGAACGTTCGGTCTATCTATGTGGAGTGGAAGATTCCGCCCAGCGATTACCTGAACTTCATCCAAGTCCTGCTGATTTGATTCTTAATATGATTCAACGTTTTTTTTAGGAGATTGCCTTTTACTGGCAGTATCCTGACGAGTAATTGTATCATATTAAAATCAATATCTGAAAGAATGAAATTTTTACTGACTAGCATCATTATGATGCTTTGCATGTCCGTCTATGGACAGAATAATGATTCGTTGCAGGTTGACACGATGAAGACACAGAACTTGGGCAACGTCACCATCACCTCGCGCCGTGCAGGAACAAGGCGGATGGCAGGACCCGCTAACGCTGTGATGATAGGCCGCGAAGAGCTGTTCAAGGCTGCCTGCTGCAACCTCGGCGAGAGTTTTACCACCAACCCATCAGTCGATGTGAACTACAGCGACGCCGCTACTGGCGCCAAACAAATCAAGCTCTTGGGACTGAGTGGCACCTATGTGCAGATGCTCACAGAGAACCTGCCCAACTTTCGTGGAGCGGCTGCCCCCTATGCCCTCGACTACGTTCCCGGTCCCTGGATGAGTGGCATCCAGGTGTCGAAGGGTGCCTCGTCAGTCAAGAACGGTTATGAAAGCATCACCGGACAGATTGACGTGGAATATCTGAAGCCTGATGATGAACAAGGCATTACGCTGAACCTCTACGGAAACACGAAGAGCCGCATGGATGCCAATGCCGATGCCAATATACACCTGAATAGCCAACTGAGCACGGAGTTGTTGGTACACTATCAGGATGACTACGGAAACCACGACGAGAACAACGACGGTTTCCTCGACCAAGCCAACGTGCGCCAATGGAACCTGCAGAACCGCTGGCATTATAGGAATAGCCAATATATCTTTCATGGCGGCATAAGCATGATCAAGGAGAAGCGTGAAGGAGGACAGACGGGACACACCTCACACCTTTCACATCCTTATAATATAGGTATAGAGACCAATCGCTACGAGGGCTACATGAAGCATGCCTTCGTCCTCGACCCTGAGCACGGCACGAACATAGCCCTGATGACCAACCTCTCGATGCACCAGTTGGATGCCAACTATGGTCTCAAGCACTACGACGTGAACCAAAAGAATGCCTACGCACAACTGCTCTTCGAAACGAACTTTACGAAACAGCACAACCTGTCGGCAGGTCTTTCGCTGAACCACGACTACCTGACGAGCAACGAAAAGGAAACCACGCCAGGCGTCTATGCACAGTACACCTACAACCTCAATGACAAGCTTGTTGCGATGGCTGGCATTCGCGCCGACCATAGCAGCCGCTACGGCACGTTTGTGACACCCCGTTTCCACCTGAAACTGACACCCAACGAAATTGTCAACCTCCGACTGTCAGTAGGAAAAGGCTACCGTACCGTCTGGGCGCTGGCAGAGAATAACTATCTGTTGGCAAGCGGACGCCAGCTGGTCATCGACGACCTGAAACAGGAACAGGCTTGGAACTCAGGCGTTAGCAGCTCGTTCTATATCCCCTTGTTCAGCCATACGCTTAAGTTGAATGCCGAGTTCTATCATACGCATTTCAACGAGCAGGCCGTCATCGACTACGACAGCAACCCCACAGAGATTCGCATCGCCAACCTCAATGGAAAGTCCTATTCCAATACCTTCCAAATCGATGCTTCATATCCCATTGTCAAAGGCATGGAACTGACAGCCGCATGGCGTTGGAACGACGTGAAGTCCACCTATGGCGGCAAACTGATGGAGAAACCGTTGACCAGTCGCTATAAGGGTCTCGTCACAGCCAGTTACAAGACGCCCCTCGGCATCTGGCAGTTTGATGCCACGCTGCAACTGAACGGTGGCGGACGCATGCCAACACCTGTCAGTGGTCTTTGGGACGAGCACTTTCATGGTTACGAGCAAGTGTCTGCACAGATCACCCGCTGGTTCCGTCATTTCTCGGTCTATGTTGGTGGCGAGAACCTCACAGGCTTCCGCCAGAAACAGCCCATCGTCAATGCTGCCGACCCGTGGAGTAGCACCTTCGACCCCACGATGGTGTGGGGACCCGTTCATGGTGCCATGTTCTATGCAGGCATCCGCGTGAATATAGGAAGACTATAACAATCCCATAAAATAAGAGCAATGAAAAAAGTATTCGTATTAAGTGCCATGATGATGACCGCTATGGTTGCTCTGGCAAAAGACATCAAGACCGTTGTGTTCACCACCAATCCTGAGATGCATTGCGAAAGTTGCGAAAAGAAAATCAAGGGCAACCTTCGTTTCGAGAAAGGTATCAAAAATATCGTTACAGACCTCAATGTCAAGACTGTCACCATCGAGTATGATGCAGACAAGACCAACGTTCAGAACATCATCAAAGGCTTCAAGAAAATTAAATACGAGGCCTCGGAGGTGAAGAAGAAAGCTACAAACGAGCAAAAGCCCGTAAAAAAGTAGTGTCTTTGCGCCGCAAGGCGCACCACCTCTCACTTCTCACCTCTCACTTCTCACTTCTCTAAAAAGGTCAACTTTTCAAAAAACAGGCGCTGCGAGGTTAAAAATCGCTAATTCCAATTGACTTTTGGTGGTTTTAATAGTCGTATAAGTATATTTGCACCCGATTTTTTATGTTTAATCAATAAAAACTGAACGATTATGAAGAAGAACATGATGATGGTTGCAGCCGTGGCTGCCATACTGCTGAGCAGCTGTGCCAGCAAAAAAGAACTGACCGAATGTCGCGACGACAACAAGGCACTGACGGCCAACCTGCAGAACACACGCGAGGACCTGGCTGGCAAGAATGCACGCATCACCTCGCTCGAGGAACAGATCAAAAACCAGCAGAAAGCACTGGACGAACAAAAGGCTGCCTACGCCAAACTGCAGGCATCGCTCGACAAGAGCCTCTCAAACGCCTCGCAAAACAATGTGTCTATCGATAAACTCGTAGACCAGATCAACGAGTCGAACCAGTATATCCGCCACCTGGTAGAGGTGAAGTCAAAGAGCGACTCGCTGAACATGGTGCTCAGCAACAACCTCACCCGCTCGCTCTCGAAAGAGGAACTGAAAGAGGTTGACGTACAAGTGCTGAAAGGCGTGGTATATATCTCGCTGGCAGACAACATGTTATACAAGAGCGGCTCTTACGAAATCAACGACCGTGCCGCCGAGACCCTGTCTAAGATTGCCAAGATCATCACCGACTATAAAGACTACGACGTGCTGATCGAGGGTAACACGGACAACGTGCCCATTGCGCGCGAAAACATCCGCAACAACTGGGACCTCTCTTGTCTGCGTGCATCGTCGGTAGTACAGGCTCTCCAGACCAAGTATGGTGTTGATCCCAAGCGCCTCACCGCAGGCGGTCGTGGCGAGTACAACCCCTTGCAGAGCAACGACACCGAGCTGGGCAAGCAGCGCAACCGTCGCACCCAGATCATCATCACGCCAAAGCTCGACGAGTTTATGGAGCTCATCGGCGAGGCCCCCGAGACGAAGTAAGCCCTATATTAATATCATATTTGCAGAAAAGAGCGCTACCCCACCACAGATAGCGCTCTTTTCATTTTTTCGTTCGTCAGCAGTCCTCACCGCCGTTCGTCAATCATTTCCAGAAAGCTGTTCTTGATGTCCCTCAGATCATCCGTCAGCAGAGCATCACACCGCTCTGCTATCTCCTCAGGAATAGCATACCTACAAGCAGCAATAGCCCCAGCCATCGCACCTATCGTGTCAGAGTCGCCACCAAGCGAGATAGCCAGGCGTATAACCTCTTCAAACGAGTTCCCTTCCAAGAAAGCAATTATCGACTCAGGCACACTTCCCTGACACGACACGTCAAACCCGTATCGCGGACGAATCTCCGCTATCGTGCGATGCAGGTCGTAGCCAAACGTCCTCTCCACATACTCCCTCATCTCCTCCTTCGACCATCCTTGCCTACACAGGAACACACACGCCGCTATCGCCTGCGCCCCTTTTACTCCTTCAGGATGATTATGACTCACAGACGCCGTCAAAGCCCCTAGAGCCAATGCCTCGTCAAGCGTCCTGGCATACAGTCCCACAGGGCTCACCCTCATGCCAGCCCCGTTGCCCCAACTATTATACGGCTGAGGATTCTCCTCGCAGAGCCACCCCATGAATCGTCCGCCATACCCCGCATAAGGATGACGCCTGCCAAGCTCCTGCATGCAACAAACCAAATGGTGAATACTATGCGTCGCATCCTCCAGCAGCCATTTTGCCACCGCCAACGTCATCACCGAGTCATCCGTAAAACGGCACCCCCTCTCAAACATCACGAAGTCCGTTTTCTTCGTGTTATACCATTCATACGTAGAGCCAACGATGTCGCCCACCAAAGCCCCCAGCATCTTAATCTTTTCCATAACGTAATTGTTTAATACCATTATAATTTGTCATCATTAACAGAATCAGGCCCCACCTGGACGTACTGATGCTTTTCCCATACCACATTAAAGCCTGGATAATTTAATAGTGCTTTGTCCGTACAGTCGTCGGGCAAAAGACAATCCAGGACATCACCACCTATCATCCCCAAACCTTTATTCTGATTTTTTAGCTGGAGGAGCTTTGTACGCATCATCTGATTGGTACAATTGTCATAAACAACTTTCAATTCATCAGACAATTGTTCAGACACCTGACGTCGATAGTTCATCCATTCATTCCAAAGTTGCCACTCTTTACGGAGATTTTCCTGATAATCCATTCTGTAGTCATTATACTCATCTTCTCCTGCCACTTTTATGAATATCCTATAGGCTCTCGATATCATGCCCGAGGTAAACCTTGTTTTACTGAACGATGTAC
The DNA here is from genome assembly GCF_000621725.1 of Xylanibacter brevis ATCC 19188. Taxonomy (GTDB): domain Bacteria; phylum Bacteroidota; class Bacteroidia; order Bacteroidales; family Bacteroidaceae; genus Prevotella; species Prevotella brevis. The sequence goes on along the minus strand of NZ_JHXM01000019.1, from coordinate 74,225 downwards.
GTTTTCCTTGCATGTGGAGATAGAGATTTCGGAAAGACGCCTCCCTGAGACTTATTCCCTGTTTAAGCATATCATCAACAAACATGGGCGTTGAACTGCCATGATACTCACAACCCGCCAGTTCACGCACTCCCTTCTGATACCTCTTCCAGTACTTTTTCTCTTTGTTGAAGACATCCCGGTATTGAGGTAATAGCACCAACAACTGCTGAAACTCCCTCTCTATACTATCATTGTATTCAAGCATCCATGTTCCATGAAGATCGTTCAATTCTCTTTGATCTTGGTATTCATATCCCTGGTTCTCCTCCCTTACCGAATCTTTCTCTCCACCAACATCAACGCACGAGTCAGCCCCTGCCCCTTCAGCAACAGTTTCCACCTCATTATCCGCCACAGGCTTCTCCGCCGTCCCTTTACAGCAGGCGAAGAAAACAATGGCAAAAACGAAAGCAATATACACCTTTTTCATAACATAACAGTTTTGTTTGCAAGGCTGCGATTAAGCAAGTACAAAAGAGAGTTAGCTCTCATTTTGTCGAGCATTAGCAGCTTCGCACTTTTTTTGCTAAGATAGCAAAATCCAACCATTAAACCAAACCTTTTCGCCCCGCAAGGCTTGCGGATTTTTATTTTTCTCTCCTTAGAAAACACATATGTCACTCACCTGTCCCTAGACACAAAATTCGGCGTTCTTATAGCTGGGTGTCAAGATGCTGCCACCACCATTAAAACCATGCTCTCGCAATATGGCATCGTCAAGTTCATAGCCTTTATACTCATCCCGGTACTCCAATTTGTATGTAGGATCGTGTGATGGTGACACTTGCCAGTATTTGTCATCTTGTCTGTCACAATTCTCAGCAACGACCTGGGTTTTGAAACGGACACGGCGTTCATCTGAGACATATAGGTAAACGTAATCACCGATGTTCATTTTAAAGCTTTTTCTTGCTTTCCAGTTGACAAAGCCCAATTCATACAAGGCTTCTGCATGGTGACAGTAGTCTCGATTTGCAAATACTAACCAGTTCTTGTAACCTTTCATACGACCCAAAAATTAGAATGGCAATGTATCATCATTTATGTCAAGCCCCAAATCTCCAACAAGTTTCTTAACAGCAGGATTTTCGGCTATCAATTCTTTCAGAGCAGTAGGATCTGCAGGTTCAGGAAATTCAGGCTTCGACGGTCTCTTGATTCCTTCACGAATTTTGTTCTCTTTGAACCATTCATGTGGAGTAAGAATGCTATCGACATTAAAATTCTCTGTCTCTTTGTATTTGTCATCCAGTGCGAGATAAGCGTATTTCTTGGCTATTTTTGCCTTTGCTTCTCGTAAATCATATTCGAGTAAGTCCGCAGTTAAAACGGTCTTGTACTCTGAGCTGCTGAATACAGTTCTTTGCACGCCTTCATTCCACGTTTCAAACTGTCGTACAACGTCTATCAAATCCATCTGCCTCAAATAATAGACAGCCAGATTTACACTCTGGAAGAGGATAGGACTGATGATAGCATCTTTACCTACAGTCGCATACCTTGATAACTGAGTATAATAGCTGTCCTCAGTGCAGACATCGTGAACTGTTTTATAAAGCAGATCACGCGCTTCATCATCTGACAATGGCCTATCTGTATGATATAGCACAGATAGGTAGTCTGTTACCGAAAGCTTGCTTCTGTCAATAATATAGTTCTTATCCTCTGCTAATCGCAGACAAATGAAATAATAATCTCTATCATCGGTAAACTTATCGATGTTTTGAGATAGGTATTTTGTCGGGAAGTGGCGTGTTACCACCCAAGAGCACTTATCTTCATGCAACTGTTCCCATAGCTCCTTTATTCTAGGTTCAAATGATTTATCCCAGTTGTCAACAAGTTTAGAATATGCCCATAACCTATCGGTCTTTCCCGATTCAAGGAAAGCTTGCATGATCTTCTTCTGATCCTTCCAATCCAGATGGTCAAAACGTCTCTGAATTTCTTCACGGGACTCTGCGACTTTGCCACTTTTCTTGTTGATATAGTTCTTAATCAACGTGGCTACTGGGGTATTTCGTTTCTTTATATCGAATTTCATCTATGTATCTTATTAAAATGGTAAGTCATCTGTTGCGTCTGGCTCTGTGGCTTGGGGTATAATAGGCACCATAAATGGAGGCGCAGGATAAGGCATGACGGTTGGATCAAGAGGCATTCTTCCTGAACCTGGCATAATACCACAATCTGCATGTGGGTTTTCTATTTTCAGCCTATCTAAGTCATCCGCAGAGATATAAAGCCTAGACTTTCTCTTTACCTCCTTGAACTGACGTATTATACTTTCTTCATTTGCGTGACGCGGAACCTGTCCCCCTGTCACACTCACCTGTCCATAGACGCAATTTTACAAAACATATTCGTAATCTGTTATAACTTATAAAATTTCCGTTTTCACTTTTCTTTGCTTTTCCATTTCCCATTTCCACAGATAATCATCAAAAAGTTTCTCGATATTTTGGTTAACCAGTGGAAAGAACCTGTCCAAGTAAATCTTCTCATTTCTATTTTCAAAAGCATTCTCTAACCACACAAAGATACCAATAATAATCCAAGAAGAAATAAAACATATAGGAAGTCCCCATGCAGATTCTTGCTTATCTAGCCACAAAAATAACGCAGGAGTAACGGATAACGTTAATAATATACCTACAAAAGAAATGGCTATTATAACTCGTTTCTCACGTTTAGTATTCCATTCGTTATTTAATTTTTGACCTAACTTCAAATCTTCAGCATATTTTTTACATTCTTCCTCAGTTACATAATAATCCCTAGGATCGCAATATTTGTCATTGTATTTATTAATTGCAGATATAACGAAATCTGGATTTGTTTCATATCGATTAAAAAGTTCCATATCTATTATCTTCTCAAGAATTCTTTTAAAGAGATTGTGGCAATTCCCAATCCATTCGCTTTTACTTGTAATCCATTATCCGATGTCATTAATATCGGATTCTCATGTTTGAACTTTAATGCAACTGTTAAGATGCTATTATCTGGAGATTTCTTATTGAAATCTGAAGGAAGTAATTCGGGATTCGATAGTACCATCTTTACATTTCGTCTATCCATTGCCTTATTTATATTACGCAAGGCTTTTTCGACATTTTGTTTCTCTGTTTCTTTTGTTTAAACAACTATTCACTAAATCTATTGCTTTTGCAAAAATACTAATTTATTATCAGATATTTGTTAGTATTTACTCCGCAAGCCTTGTGAAAAAAGGCATTTTATAAGCTTTTAATTATTGGATGTTGCAAATATATGAAATAAACTCATAAGTTCCAAATCCAAACTGGACTTTTTTTCTTTTTGCATGTCATTAATTGCAGCAAACCATATGTCACTCACCTGTCCATATACACAATAAAACATATTATTTAATCTAAATTCCAAATTGCTTCCATATCACCACCAAGTGCATCATACATTGCTTCTTCATGGCTATAATGTTCCCACTCATTATAATCATCTTCTTTTTCGTTTGCTTCCTCTTCTTCGTCATATTCGTCATTATTGATTTTACCGAAGTTTTCAGTATCGAAGGGGAAAAAACAAAGAGAATCACCAGAGAATTTTATCCTCTCATTGTAGCATATAATTGAATTACATTCCTTTTCAAATTGTTCTTTATCTTCAAAATAAGCATGAACTTCATCTAATGTCTTACTTGTGAAGAGATTTATTCCAGTTGTATGAATAGAATCTTCTTTTTTTATTTGACTTCTTACTTTGATAACTTGACAGTCATATAAAACAGAATCATCGTCTTTGCTCGTTTCGATTATTCCAAGTGTGTAACCGTTTTGTGGTACGGCTATTGCATAATATTCAAATGGGAGTTTTAGTTTTGAAAATAATATTAGCCCAACTTTTTCATTTGGATTCTGAACGAAAGCTAATCCATTGGCTATTACATAGAATCTTTGATACAGAGATTTTGAAATAGCCATTTTCCTAATTGAAATTCTGAAAAACTCTTTTTCTTCATCATAAACAAGCGTATAGGCTCTATGTGGAGTTTTCTTTAATCCACCGATGCTATAGAGTAACTGCCCTTTTTTGTCGAATAAGTCCAATCCACGCCAATTCTTCCCTATCAAGAACCTACCGAAGTCATAAATTCTTCGGTATTCAAAGGGTACAAGTAATTGGTGAACCATGTTCACGCATCCCCATGCTTCTGCTTTTTCACAGTCCTCAACCTTTATGACAAATGCAATATCTTCATCTTCACAGAAATATGCTGTTTTATACAATCCTATTGGGTTGTATCTGCTTCGGACATAATGATTCACAAACTTTTGATGTTTTAGAGTTAATTTCTTTTTAAATATTCTCATAAAGACTAATAATAGGATGAAAAACCGAAATATTCATATGCTTTTACAGACTGGAAAATGTATCATGAATCACCCTTAAGTCTAGGGACAGTCCCCAGATATATGTGTCTCACACTTCACCTTCTCAGCCATCTCCAAGTCTTCGTATATATCACTACCAAGTAATATCTTTGTTAAAAAATCTTTTAACGCCATGTAACTTCTTTTTAATATATTAACCGATAATACTCTCGCTTTCGTCACTATGTTTATCTTTATTCTTAAGAACTGCCTTTTTGCTGGTATTTGCATAACAATACACACAGAAATGACGGCAGGTTTTATAAACTATTTCAAAACAAGGAATAAAATTGCAACAATAGTAGCAAGCGATACAGCATTGACGATTAAGCTGTACTTCAGTTTTGTTTGGATATCAACCAATGAGTCTTTAAACTCTTCTGATGCATTGGAAAGTTTTTCAGTTGCAGCAGTTGCAGCATTAATGACTGTTTCACGGTCTTTCTCAAACGCCTTTACTTTCTGAGAATAATCCTTGCCGATGGTATCAACAAGTTCCTGAATCTTAGTCGTAATAGTGCCGAGTTTACTGACATACTCAGCGGTAGTTGAATTAAGACCATCGTAGGAATTGACAGTCTTTTCCACTTGTTTTCGTGCGGACTCCATGCTTTTAAGTCCTTGCTCTAACTCTCTAAGTGAGTTGTTGATTTTCTCGTCGATCATATTTCATTGTATATTTGATTAATTCTATTGAGTTCTGCAACATGATCTTCCAGCTGAATGGCAAACTGCATCTTCTCTATATACACCTTGTCTTCTGAAAGTATGGCTGTATGCTGCAATAACAAATCAGTATATTCATTGAGAAGGCCAAGTTTCCCTTGGGATGCATACAATCTCATGACTGCTTTGTAGTCGTCATATAGTTCTTGCTCCAGCATCTCATTCTCATGTTGACCAAGGAACAGGATGCAGAATATATTCAAGAGGTTCAGCACAGGGTTCATTTCTGCGATAGCACGTCTGATGAGACGTACAGCACCTTGCAAGTGCTTGATATTGTCTTTTTGGGAATCATTGTTGACAATATCAGGATCAACCACCCTCATATACTTTCTCACAAGATTGAAATCTGATATTTCACTTTCACTGTGAATATCGTAATTGGTGTCATCTTTGAGTGAGAATGGTATTTCCTGGCGCACACTTGAATCATATGTAACGAAGCCTTCTCTTGCATATTTAGAATTGAAATAGTAATAAATAAAGTCCTTCAGTTCTTCATTCGTTTCTTTCCAGTCCTTGCCTGAGCTGATAGCCATATTACAGAATTGCTCCATATCCAAGATACCCCTGGCTCTCTTATCCGCAATACTCTTATATATAAAAGAGGTAAGGTGCTTCAAGCATGCCATGATGACACCATCATTGACCGCCATCTGCTTGACTTCATTAATCATGATGTCAACCCTATCCTCGGAGTAATATTTCCGATAGTATTGACTGAGGTAATCATAATAGTGCGATTCGTCCTGACATACTGTCGTAATACGGAAAGTCTTTTGGGCGTAGTCCTCTGTAAAGTCATCTATCAAGCCTATAATGCACATTCTGTAGATAGCCTTTTGAATTGCATCTTTGTATTCAGCCGAACCATAGTCCCGAATATAGCTGAATCCTCTGTCATTCTTTGCGTTCTTGGCATTCCATGTACTGAACAGAGGCATTTGCCTTTCTTTTAAATATGTATTATATTCGTCGAGAATATGCTCATTTTCTTCGTATGATACATAATATGTAAGGGTCGTTCCTTTGGCATATCTGTTGATGTATTGAAGAATACCTTTACTATTTCCATATTTCAGAGTCTCAATACCAGCAATCTCTTCATTGCTGATACGGATATTCAGACCATTCATCAAGAGTTCCATCACGTACAACTCAAACTCTTCACCAAGGAAGTTGCTGTCATAGAAGAACTTGTTATTTGTATAGTCTGCAGAGAAATGGCTCCATTGACGAGTCCTGGCATTTATGACAGGATAGGTTTTAGGCGAATACATGATGGTTGCTAAAGCCATCTTTTTGTCACGTCCAGCTCGTCCGGCTTCTTGAACAAATGATTCCAAAGATCCAGGGTAATTCAGGTGAACTGTCAAACGAACGTTTGGTTTGTCAATACCCATTCCAAAAGCTTTTGTCGCAACCATTAGATTTGTCTCACCTGCAAGGAAATCATCCTGACATGACGTATCATCGCCTCCTTTGTATGTCGAAATACGATTGATATTGTGTTCTCTTAGGGTATTGGCTACAGTAGGAACACTCAGTTTTACGTCAGGTTTTCCATCCTTGTTGGCTCGTAAGCAGAACACAATTCCGGCAACATCTGTATGCTTTGCAGTATACCAATCTTCATTAACATCTGTGTGCAGGTCAGTAGAATTGACTTCTGTGATTTTCCCTTCATCAGAGATATTCTCTCTTTCAAGGAATCGTTTCTTAATCTCACTGATGCTATCATCGTTTTGAATCTCTTGTATCTTCTCCGTTGCATCATTAATGGCATTAAGAACCAAATCCTCTTTAATTTCATCAACTTTTCGGGCTTTATCAGCAGCCGAAGCATCCACAGGATAGATATAATATTGGAGTTCCAGTCGATTGGTGTTTTCATATCTGACTGTGGCATCGTCTTCCAATGAATACGAATTACTTCCCGATAGTTCTCTTTCCACATCAGCGAGGACGTCAAACGATGCAGTTGCCGTCAGTCCAAACAGGGATATGTGATTATCTTCGCCTTCGACTTCTTTGGGTAGAACGTAGTTGAAAAGGTTCCGTCCCAGATGCAGGTAAGCAAGTCTGAAGTCATGGCCCCACTCAGAAACGCAGTGAACTTCATCGATAACACCATAAGCAAAGAAAACGTCAGATTCACGCATTGAACGCAAGACCTCTCTGAATCGGTGTATGCTTAGTCGCTCAGGCGATAAGAACATAATCTGTATTTGAGAACCAGTAAGTGCATTTTCCCTTCGTTCTCTTTCTTCTCTGTCCTTTGTGATGTCACTATTAATGTACGAGATACAATCGATACCCGTCTTTAGCAAACCATCATATTGGTCTTTCATAAGACCTCTTAACGGATCAACAACCAAGGTAACGCCAGGTTGTAGTATGGCAGCCAGCTGATAGGTAAGGGATTTACCACCACCTGTTGGCAATAGTCCGATGACACTCTTTAGCTGTAATGCCCGACTAAGGATGGGAAGCTGGCCAGGTCTGAAATCTTCTTTTCTGAAAATCAGGTTCAGAAAATAGCGCAGGTGGCCACAAACATCCTCAATATTGTGATAATTTCCTTGTGTGTCCTTTTCAACGAGAGGTTTATACTTGATTCTCTCAGTTGTATAGAGGAATCTCTCCGCATATACTGACTTTGAAGAGCGAACAATAAAGTAGCAGTCGTTGTTGGCCTTATATTTAGAGAATACCACTTCTTCAGGATTACATAATTGGTCGATAGACACATCAATGATAGCATCATAAGTTGTTTGTGTCTTAGCCTCACTCTTACCATATATGTTAATTTGGGGAAGGGTCATATTCGAATAATCCTGCGTCATGGCAACGATATGATGGTATAGCTCAACAAAATCGTTGATGGCAATCTTTGCCACTGACGTGTCATCTTCAATCACAAGAATATTCAAAGTATCCTTATTCAAATCCATGCGATCGGAAATCATTGCCTCTATGAAGGTCTTCTGAATACGAGCAACTGCATTAAGACTCTTTGCTTTATCCTTCGAACTGATGGTATCCAAGACCTTTTGGCTGGCCAATGTTGGACAACCACGTGAAATAAGATTGCTAACAAGGACATAGACCGGGCAAAGATTCTTATGTGCTGTCATATCAAATGGAGCCAGAATCTCAAAAGCACCTTCTAACAGATAGTGTCCCCTTAAACTTCTATCATAATATGATGCAAATTGCTCATTGGAAATGGTATCAGAATAAGAAGCAAATAGTTGAACGGGAGCAAAGTAACTGTATTTATGGAGAATGTCTTTGTTACGTGTCAGGCTATAGGTGAAACTCTTAATCAGACAACCATACGCTTTTCCATTCGGGTGATGGCCAAAATTAACATCGCGATATTCTGTGAATACCCGTAAGCCTTCCTTCTTAAAATAATAGGTGAAGGTATTGATTCGACTTTCATTTAGATTTGCTGGACCTATACACAGGGCTATATGCTGAGTGCCAGAAGATGTAATCATCTTGGAAACACCCTTCAAACTGACTTTTTCAATATCCAGAATATTCGAGAATATATGTATGGCACATGGTTCATGAACATCTATTTCCGTAATATGCTTATATTTGTCCCTTTCATCAGACGGTAGATAATCAGGAATATTCACTATCTCGGCATTGTGTTCTTCTAGTGCCTGCCTAACATGCAATACAGCTCGTTGCCTGGCCACATTAGAAGGTTCCTCTAATGTGACCTTCTTCAGCTTTGACAACCACCCAAACTGCCGTAATTTTTCAATGATAGCAACAGTACCAATACCCTGACCACATCCCCAATCATAAATCTCCACGCCATTGTTCAGGTTTTTGTATGGGAATTCATTCTCATCTAAGGCGCGAATTAGCTTGTGGCGATGCATCGGGCCATAGGCGGCCATGTATGCACAGCACTGTTCTTCTGTTTCGAGCACAGCGGTACCATGTTCCAACGTTCGTCCCTCGCTATCCCTATACGCCCAAGGACATGGCTTGAATAGATCAGGAACATAACGTAAGGAGACCTTGATAATATCATTTATAGTCAGGTCACTTATCTTTTGTATATCGGTTATGTAGCTCATAAAATCAACATTATCGTATTCCTTCAAGTCATGATGTTAAAATGGCAAGTCCTCGTTATCTAAATCATTTGTGTTATCAGGTGCGAAGCCGTTGTCCACCCAACTGCGTTGATAGAAAGCGAATCCTTGTGTCTCACTATACACACCCAATCTGATAAGCGCATCTATAGCCATATTTAGATGTTTTTCTGCTGCCATTTTATAATAGCTAACGGCTACATCCATGTTTTTTTCGATACCATTACCATTTTCATATGCAACCGCTAAATTGAACAATCCAAAGGGATGACCCATTACTGCCGCTTTTTTATAGTAAAGGACGGCCTTATCATAATCTTGAGCAACCCCATTTCCAAAATAGTAAGATACTCCAAGATTTGAATATGCTTCAGCAGTTCCTTTGCCAGAATCTATTATATATTTCCAGCATGTAACAGCCTGTTGCATCATCTCGCAGCGAGCAAAATCCGTTCCAATGTTGACTATGCTGTCGGTATCACCTTTTTGAGCCAACTTGTGCCATTGCTCATTATAATATAGGCAATTGGGATAATCGTTTATTACTTCGTTTATACTCATATTATTTGCCAGTTATTGTTTCACTAAATGGGTTTTCCTTGTGACATTTCCAGTTTTGTAATGCTAATTGCTTGGAGACATTGGCATAGCAATACTCGCAAAGATGTGGGCAGGTATTATATTCGCCAATGTCTTTTGATGCCATACATTCACAGAACTGTCTTTGCCCAGGATCTTTCTTATGCGTACTGATGAAGTAGTGATTATTAGGCAATACTATGGCTCCTTTAGGTAATTCTGGCTCACCAAACAAAGAAGGAGCAGGTACATCTTCAATCTTGACCTTCATAAAGTCCATGAGTTCTTTATCATCCCATGCAAGGCGGGTAATCAAATCACCATCAATGCAACGATTATGTAGGATGCCATGTTTGTTAATGTCGATTTTTTCGCCACAGGTAGCAAGTTGAAAGTTCCAGCCACGTTCATCATTCATGGCAGAAAGCTTTTCTGCGAAATCTTCCATCAGTCCAACTTCCCATTCATGATAAGGAACACCACTTGCTTCCAAATTGTGCTTCACATTTTTGTACATAGCGATGTCAGCATAGCTAAAAACCAACTTTTCAGTATAATCTTTCAGTTGGTCACCAATCTTCTGGACTTTCTGCAGCAAGTTGTCAACAGAAATATCATCAGTCAATATCATTGGGTCAAATCGCCAGATTACGGCATCTTTCCCAAGTTGATCAACAAGAAGTTTGAATGTTTCAATGCGATCAGTTAGAGAGGGTACTTTTTCTAGTTTCTCTTGCTCATAATCGTTCAGAGTATATTGAATGTAGCACTTGATATTCCGTTCTTTCAGTAAATGCAGATATGGTAATAGTGATTTTGGATTCTTCGACCAGAACACGATAAAGCGTGTATTCTTGTACGATACATAGCCTCTGACCCCATTGAAAGGATTCGTCCAAGCAGAATAACCAACCTTCAGGCGATGGAAAAACCAATCAGCATAAAAGGCAGGAATATCCGTACTTCTACTTGCAGAAACAATTTCAGGAACCTGCATCCATACTTGCTCTCCATTCTCTCTGGTCAATAATTCTTTATTCCAACTTGCCATACATCTATCATGCTATTTTGTTATGCCTACAAAAATACAACTTTATTTTGAAACAACAAGTTTATTTTGCAAAAACTATATCCCCTGCGGAGGGAAAAACAATCGGCCATTCATTATTTGAAGTCGGTAGCGTTTGAATAATTCCACGCCAAAGAGACCATCGGCACCATATAAAAATAACATCGTTGAGATTATCGCGGGAAGTATCCCGAATTGTTGTGAATATGATATGCCTCCTACTAGTAAATCAACGTCACAAGTAAATAATGGCGTTAGGAAGTTGCCTATGTATGGCGAAAAATCTTCGACATTATTTTCTTCCTTCATACCATTGACGAAGTTTGGGCTGATGTATGAGATCTTTGCACCTGAGTCAACAATCATCTTTGCTGTTCTCTTATTGACTTTTACCTTAATACAAAGCAAACCGCCCAGACTACGGCTCATGTTAAGATTACAAAACTCTGTGCCAAAGGGAGCATCATCGTTCATAAGCAAAAAGCCGTCTTTTAGACTAATGGTAGTTGAATGATTGTTAATGATATCCATAGCTATCAAACCCTGTACATCACAACCAATGTTTTGCGACAGGTATTCTGCCAATACTTCTGGAAGAGATGTAGGAACGGTTATGGTTTCATCTCCTATAAAAATATGACCTAAACTATGGAAACTAAGAGGGCTTCCTGTATCAAATACAAGTTTTTGTTCGTTATTAATAATTATATGATTATTTACCATTTTTATTAAATAATCTGTCATAATAGATAATAGTGCATTTTACTTGTTTTTATTCATCACCTCATCAAACCTCTCGCTTACCTCTACCATCCAGTCGGGGAGTTTTTTCATGGCCTGATAAACGAGGGCATCAGGCATCTTCTTGTAATAGGCGTAGGCCATGGGACCTGCAATATCGCCTATAGCTTCGCTAATCAGATAATTCTTCATAAGCATTAAATGTATTGATGTGGCAAAGATACTCTATTATTTTTTAATCTATAGTATATACACGCTCCGCAAGCCTTGTGAAAAAGGAATTTTATAGGCTTTAATTATTGGATTTTGCAAATAAATGAAATAATCGCATAAGTTCCAAATCCAAACTGGACTTTTTTCTTTTTCAAATACTAAAGGGGCACTTTTGCAACGCAAAAGCAGTGGTGTCGCGACTGAAAAGTGGCGCTTTGGTAACTTTCGACTTAAGTCGTGAGATCTTTCGACTTAAGTCGTGAGAACTGTTGACTTAAGTCGTGAGAACTGTTGACTTAAGTCGTGAGATCTTTCGACTTAAGTCGTAAATTGGAATAGTGGCACTTTTAGGTTAGCAAAGCAAAGGCGTTCTATCGTCATTCATAGTCGTCGATCACGGAATTCATCATGTCCATCATGGGCTTGGCGGCACGGAACATGGATGACATTTCGTCGAGCCAATGGTCGGTTTGGAAGAAATCGTTGGGCACACGATGCCAACAGCAATAGTCTTTCAGGCGCAGATAGTGCACATACGCCCAGTCGCGAGGGAAACCCGACGGACAGGTCTTCAGGCGGGTGAGGCCGAAACCCTGGGGCTGGTCCCAGCTATCGACATCGGTGGGAGTGGTGGTATGGTTTGCGTCGGTGCTGCCATAGTAGCTGAGGAACTCGGGACTCTCGACACACTGCAGCCACTGGTCTATGTTGGCCATGATCTCGTTGCGACAAGAGGTGAGGATGTTGGTGGGCAACCAGTAGTTGCCACATGCCACCATACAGTGGTCGGGCTCCAGATGCAGGTAGTAGCCACCGTGCAGCGCCTTCTTGCCATGGGCGGCGATGTAGGCCCCGAAGTGGTTTTTGTAGGGCGACTTGTCGGCAGAGAAGCGCGTGTCGCGATTGAAGCGGTAGGTGCAGTCTTTGACGCGCAGGTGCGACACGGTGGGGTCGAACGTGACGATGCGCTCGATGGCTTGTTGCACGCCACACTCGAAGTCGGCACGCACGGCGTCGTACTCGGCCTTATGCTCCAGATACCAAGCACGGTTGTTGTTGACCTGAATCTGGCGGAGGTATTTCAATATTCTTTTTGTATCCATGGACTCTATTTTTTTCGTTGTTTTACAGATGCAAAGATACTATTTTCTGTTGAAACAACAAAAAAAGGGGGCGTTACTCGTTGCTGATGGGCACGACGAGGGTGCCGTTGAACACAATCTCGCGACTGCTGTTCCAGCGGAACTTATAGTCGGAGAAGGCCACGGTGAAGCTCTCGGCATCGGCACGGGTGATCTGGGCAGAGCCAGAGACGTAGGTGCACTGGCGCTCGTTGATGCCTATGGTGACGCTGGTGGCATCGCGTTCGAAACCGTCGTAGCCCTCGCAAAAGAATGTATAGGGGTTGGTGTCGGCCGGAAACTCCATCAGGAAGTCGCAATAGATGGGGGTCACGATACTCAGGTAGCTGTCGTCGAGCGAGTGGACATACTCGCCAAAAAATCCCAGACAACGCATGTATTCCTGGTCGTAGTCGTGGCTCTGACCGTCAACGGTGATGGTCAGCGGGCCATCGGTCTCTACGTTGAAGTCTTCGTCTATGCTGCATGCCGTCATTGATGCAGCTACTATACACGTTAATATGATATTCAAAATACTCCACTTCTTCATAACAGTTATTCATTTTCATTAGGTTCGTTACCACTGTTAAGAGATTCATCGCTATGAATGGGAAGTCTATGGCATCGATTATGTTGCTACAAAAATAAGGAATAAAACTCGAACAACAAAAATAAAATGAAGAAAATTATCGAAAGCTGCACACAAGGCATAAAAGTGTGCACGAATTAACACGGAATAATTTGGCTCTTCACCGATTATTTTGTACTTTTGTGGCAAAATAAATCAAAATAAAAATACTGCATCATTGAATAGCATGAACATCGTAGAAAGATTTCTGAAATATACACAGTTTGACACGCAGTCGGCAGAAGATAGCGAGAGCGTGCCCAGCACGGAGAAACAGTTGGCTTTTGCAGCCTATCTGAAAGAGGAACTGAAAAGCGAGGGACTGGAAGACGTGGAACTGGACGAACAGGGATATCTGTATGCCACGCTGCCTGCCAACACAAAGGCTGAGGTGCCTACCATCGGATTTATATCGCACTATGACACCAGCCCCGACTGCTCGGGTGCCAACATCCGTCCGCGCATCGTGGAGCACTATGACGGGGGCGACATCGTGCTGAGCGAAGGCATGGTGTCGAGTCCGAAGATGTTTCCAGAACTGCTGGCGCACGTGGGCGAAGACCTGATCGTGACCGATGGCACTACGCTGCTGGGAGCCGACGACAAGGCGGGCATTGCCGAGATTGTGCAGGCCATGGTGTGGCTGAAGGCGCATCCGGAGGTGAAGCACGGCAAGATTCGTGTGGCCTTCAACCCCGACGAGGAGATTGGCATGGGGGCCCACCACTTCGATGTGGAGAAGTTTGGCTGCGAATGGGCCTACACCATGGACGGTGGCGAGGTGGGCGAACTGGAGTTCGAGAACTTCAACGCGGCCAGCGCTAAAATCACCATCAAGGGGCGCAGCGTGCACCCGGGCTATGCGAAAGGCAAAATGCTGAACGCCAGTTTGCTGGCGACTGAGTTCATCGGGATGATGCCTGCCGACGAGCGACCAGAGACCACCGAGGGCTATCAGGGGTTCTTCCACCTGACGGGCATGGCAGGACAAACCGAGCATGCCAAGCTGAGCTACATCATACGCGACCACGACCGCACCCGCTTCGAGGAGCGCAAGCGACTGATGGTGCGTGCGGCTGAACAGCTGAACGAGAAGTATGGCGAGGATACCGTCTGCATTGAACTGGCCGACCAATACTACAATATGAAGGAGAAGATAGACCCGCAGATGCACGTGATAGATCTGGTGCTGAAGGCGATGCAAGAGGCGGGAGTGGCTCCGAAGGTGAAACCCATACGCGGCGGCACCGACGGCGCACAGCTGTCGTTCATGGGACTGCCCTGCCCCAACATCTTTGCCGGTGGCATCAACTTCCACGGCCCATACGAGTTTGTGCCCATCCAGTCGATGGAAAAGGCACAGAACGTGATTATCAAGATATGTGAACTAGTAGGCGAATATAATGGCTGAACTCCCCCCAATGATACAAGACCTGGCGCTGATACTGATGGTGGCAGGCATCGTGACACTGGTGTTCAAAAAGCTGAAGCAACCACTGGTGCTGGGCTATATCGTGGCTGGCTTTCTGGTGTCGCCCCACATGCCATACACGACATCGGTGGTGGACATGTCTAACATCCACCTGTGGGCAGACATCGGCGTGATGTTCTTGCTGTTTTCGCTGGGACTGGACTTCTCGTTCAAAAAGATTCTGAAGATGGGGGCCTCGCCCATCATCTCGACCATCAGCATCATCTTCTCGATGTCGCTGCTGGGCGTCATTGTGGGACATCTGTTCCACTGGTCGCGCATGGACTGCATCTTCCTGGGGGGTATGCTGGCCATGAGCTCTACCACCATTATATATAAGGCGTTCGACGATCTGGGACTGCGACAACAGCAGTTTGCGGGCATGGTGATGTCGGTGCTGATACTCGAGGATATTCTGGCCATCGTGATGATGGTGATGCTGAGCGCCATAGCCAGTGGCAACAATCCCGACAGCGGCGAGATGCTGAGTTCGATACTGAAGATTGTGTTCTTCTTGGTGCTGTGGCTGGTGGTGGGCATCTTTGCGGTGCCTATCTTCCTGCGCAAGGTGCGCCAGCTGATCAACAGCGAGGTGCTGCTCATCGTGTCGCTGGGATTGTGTTGCGGCATGGCGGTATTCTCGTCGAAGGTGGGCTTCTCGTCGGCCTTTGGTGCTTTCATCATGGGCAGCATCCTGGCCGAGACGATCGAGGCCGAGCGCATCGAGAAGCTGGTGGACCCGGTGAAGAACCTGTTTGGTGCCATCTTCTTTGTGTCGGTAGGTATGCTGGTGGACCCACAGATACTGGCAGACTATGCCTTGCCTATCGTCTGTCTGGTGCTGACCATCATCGCAGGTCAGGCGGTGTTCGGCTCGCTGGCCTTCCTGTTGGGTGGCCAGAGTCTGAAGTCGGCCATGCGTTGCGGCTTCTCAATGGCGCAGATTGGTGAGTTCTCGTTCATCATTGCGTCGCTGGGCCTGTCGCTGGGCGTCATTGGCGACTTCCTCTACCCGGTAGTGGTGGCGGTGAGTGTCATCACCACATTCCTGACGCCCTACATGATCAGGCTGGCACTGCCCTCATACAACGTGATGGAGAAGCGCTTGCCAAAGCGCATCATCCGCATGATGAACCATCAGTCGATGAACCAGACCACAAGCAACAACCCCAATAAATGGAAAAAGCTGCTGCTGCAGATGTCGATGAACGTGGTGATATACTCAATCCTCTCGATTGCCGTCATCATCATCATGTTCACGTTCTTCAAGCCTTTGATGATGGAACTGCTAAGGCCGAGATATGCTAACGTGGCCACAGGACTGGTCACCATCTTGCTGATAGCGCCCTTCCTCAGGGCTATGGTGATGAAGAAAAACCGAAGCGAGGAATTCAAGGCGCTGTGGAAAGAGAGCAATCGCAACCGTCTGCCGCTGCTGTTCACCATTCTGTTCAGGATGATGATTGCGCTGGGCTTCGTGTTCTACATCGGACAGCATATTTCTACCTTCGGACCGGCCATCGTGCTCACCATCGGCGTGGTGGTGGTGATAGCCATCATCACCTCGCGCAGCATCAAGCGGCGCAGCATCTTGCTGGAACGTCTGTTTATCAACAACCTGCGCTCTCGCGACATCGAGGCACAGGTGCACGGCAAGAAGAAGCCTCTGTACGAGGGTAAGCTGCTGGATCGCGATATCCATATTGCCGACTTCGACGTGCCTGGCAACTCGATGTGGATGGGACACACGCTGAAACAGTTGAACCTGGGACGAAAGTATGGGGTACACATCAGCAGCATTCTGCGTGGCGGGCGCCGACTGAACATCCCCGATGGCGACTACATCATCTTCCCAGGCGACCGTCTGCAGGCTATCGGCAGCGATGAGCAGTTGGCTAAATTCGGTTTGGCAATAGAAACGGAACTGCTGGGCGAGGACATGGAAATGGAAAAGCGCGAGATGAAGTTGCGCCAGATCGTGATTGGTGCCGACAGTCGTTTCATTGGCAAGACCTTGCAAGAGAGTGGCATCCGCAATCGCTACAGTTGTATGGTGGTGGGAATGGAGGAAGGCAAGGAGAACCTGACAGCCGTGCCTCCTCAGCGCAAATTCGTAGAAGGCGACATCATCTGGATTGTAGGCGAAGAAGAGTCGTTGGAACAGCTGCTGAAAGGCGGTGCGCCTTCGGCGCAAGATGAGAGATGAGAGATGAGAGATGGTGCGCCTTTGGCGCAAACTGAGAGTTGAGAGTTGAGAAGTCTCCCCTTGGGGAGATTTAGAGGGGGTTGGTTGAAAATCCGAGGACTACGTAGGCACTCCCCTCCCTTCAAGGGGAGGGGTTGGGGTGGGGTCTGTAACTCCATTTGCAGTTAGAACAATACTGACCCCACCCCCAACCCCTCCCCTACATGGGAGGGGAGGAAAAACAGACCAGGAACCCCTCCCCGACCCTCCCAAGGGAGGGGGTTAAGTCTCCCCTCGGGGAGATTTAGAGGGGGTCCTTCTCACTTCTCACCTCTCACTTCTCACTTAGAAAAGCACTAATACCACTGGACGCTGTTGCTATAGCTGCTGCGTTTGTCGTACTTCAACGCATCGGTAAGGGTTGAAGCATTACAACGGAAAGAGAAGTTATAGCTGGTGTATGGCGCCAATACCACAGAACACGACATGTTGAAACAGTGAAGGTCGCGACTGAGCGATGCTGTGGTCATGGATATCTTCTTGTTTTCGAAATCATAGCCCGACGAGAAACTGATGTTCCATCCTTCCGACAGACGGACATTGCCACTGACGTTCAGGTTCTGCGAGAACTTGTAAGGATAGCGCATCGTGTTGTAGTTGAACTTGCTGACATCGGTATGCTCGCGCATGGTGACACCATAACCAAAACTCAGCGACCAGGGCAGCGAGAACTTCATGTAGCCATCCTCATCGGTCTCTGCCATATTACCCTGTCCCTTAGCCCCATGCTTACCTTTCTCAAGGTCGCGATCGAGGTTGGTCTCCACCTCGTTCTCGTCCTCGTCTTCTTCCTCATCATCACGCTTCTGCTTTTTCTCCACGCGCTCGCCACGAAGCCACTTGAAGAGGTTGGAAATCTTATTATTATCGAGGGTATAAGACAAGTTCTGCGACATACCCTGGAAACGACCTATCTTACCCTGCTGCCAATAGGTGGTGTGCTCGCTGACACGAGGTGTGGCACCAACAGAGTCGGCCTCATAGACATAGCTGGCAAAGACCGCATTCATGTTGAAGGTATAGCTCTTGGTCAGCTTCAGTCGCATACGCACGGAGAGGTCACTCAGCGGACGAATATCCGTAGCCATATTATAAGACATGGCAGCGCCCAACTCGTCGATAAGACTGATCTTCTTGAAGCCTGTGGTGTCTGCATCTGACTTAATCTTCATCTCTACGTTGTTCGACAAATCGAACGAGAGACTACCTGTCTTGCCTTTGCCCGGCACGCCATAGAGCGAGCCCTGATAGGGAGAATACTCGACCATAGAGACATTGCCATTGGCATCTGTCTTCATGTAGGTATCGTAATAGCCATAGCGCGAGGCGCTGAAGTCGGGCGCATAACTGAAGCTGACAGAGGGGGTCAGCACGTGGCGTACGGCCTGAACCTTATCGCCAAAGAGTTTGCGCGAGGGTATATAGAAACCATATAGTTTCGTAGAAGCAGAGAGCGACAGGTTCCAATTATAGACATTATAAAATCCATAGGTGGTGTCGCGAAGCTCTGTTTGGGCGGCATCGTCCCATGAGCGCTTCACCTTATTGGTATAGGTACGGTCGGTGAAGTTGAACGAGGGGTTGATGTTGATATAGTTAAACAGGGTGAAATTGGCCGAAACGGGGATGTTGTGCTGCATTCCGTTGCGCCAGTCTTTCACCAAACTGGAATGCATCAGCTTGTCTTCCTTTGTAGAGATAGAGTTAGAGAGACGACCCGTATAGCTCAACGCAATCTTCTCGTACCAACGCTCCTTGCCCACCATGTGCTTGCGCTTGAAGGGATAGAAGCGCGACACCGAGATGTTCAGGTCGGGCAGCGTCATGGCGATAGAAGAGTCGCGCATGTTCTGACTGAGGTTCATGGTGGTGCTCAGGCTGAGACCAAGACTGGAGAAGCCTGTGCTGTACGACACCGACGAAGTACGTGTGGACTGTGTCAGCGCCTGCGGATTATACATCGAGGTCAGGTTGTTGCGCTCGTAGCTGCTGGTGGCAAAGTTGACACTGGCAGAGAGGTTGGAATAAGGATTGGCCTTAGCATCCTGGCGATGCGACCACTGAATCTTGAAGCTGGTCTGCTTGGCATAGTCAGGCATGTTTTTCTCGCCGGTGATGGTGTTCTGATAGCTACCAAAGAACGAGCCACTGTACTTGTAGCGACGACGATAGTTGCTGGCTGCACTGATGCCCCATGACCCCTTGGTATAAATCTCGCCCAGGAGTTTCAGGTCCATCTTGTCGCTGATGGCAAAGTAGTAGCCACCATCGCGCAGATAGAAACCTCGTGAGGTCTCGTCGCCATAAGTTGGCATGATGAAACCACTGGAATAGCTCTTGGTGAAGGGGAAGAAGCCATAAGGGATTGCCAACGGAAGGGGCACGTCGGCCACCACCAGATAGGCGGGTCCGAAGACCACATCCTTGCCGGGGCGCACCTTGGCACGCGACAGAGCCAGATAGAAATCGGG
Organism: Xylanibacter brevis ATCC 19188; assembly: GCF_000621725.1. Lineage (GTDB taxonomy): Bacteria > Bacteroidota > Bacteroidia > Bacteroidales > Bacteroidaceae > Prevotella > Prevotella brevis. The sequence goes on along the minus strand of NZ_JHXM01000019.1, from coordinate 54,386 downwards.
ATGGGGTTCGTCGCAAGTGGTGTAGCGTCCGTGGCGCAGATAGAGCTCGCCATTGGCACCACGCTTCGACAACTCACTGGTCAGGAAGCCATCCTCTTGCTGGGTGTAAACCTGCTGGATAAGTCCTTTCTTGGTCTTGAAGTTGAAGGCCATTGTATCGCTCTCGTAGCTATCGCTGCCCATCTTGAACACAGGCGTGCCGAACATCTCGCCAAGGGTGTCGCGGGCACCAGTGGCATGAACCAGCGAAGAGTCGAGACAGAGGTAAATCTTCTCGCTGGTGAGGTCCATGTTCTGATAGGTGACGTGCGATGAACCATAGAGATGAGCCATGCCTGCGCCAGCTTGGTAAACCAGCGAGTCTTCGGCAGAGAACTTCACCGGCGAATCGATACCGTTTTTCTTCTTGCGATTGATGCTATCCAGCGCCAGCGAATCGTCGATGGCCTTATTGTGCTTATAGATAGCCAGTTCGAGAGAATCCATCTGAGAGGTATCGCGCTTCAACGCCGCCGCAGCGGGCTTAGCATGAGGCGAGATAGAAGTGTCGTGAGGCAGTGTGTCGGCAAACAACGAGTCGTCCATCACCCTGTTAAGAATCATGTTCTGAAGGGGCGATGAAGGTATTTCCGCCAACACAAAGATGAAAGCGGAAAGCAAAACAAATATCGCATATTTGCGTTTCACGGGTGCAAAGATACGAAAAAGTTGAGAGTTAGAGGATAAGAGTTATGAGTTTTTTGACGTAGAGCCCATTATTTTACGCTTTATTCAAACATTTTGGCCCAGCCAAGAAACTTTTCGACGCCTTCATGACCAAAGCGTTCCAAACTCTGAGCGGCCTGTTCGACGGTAAGCACACGCTCGGGATGTGATTTTGAATAAAACTTGTCGGCATAGCACACCAGCTGTTCTTCAAGGGTCTCGGGCTCGAACCCCGGCAGTCCGGTACCGGTATGTCGTTCGCAGACACGGGCATGGCGCTCGAAACCCAGTTGGCGCAGCAAGCGTCCGCCAATCTGTCCATGCTCGATGTAAGGGGCTTCGCCTACACAAAAGATGGAAGGCGCGTGGCACCAGCGGATGCCGATGTCGTGGAGCATGGCTGCCTCTTCCACAAACTGTACGTCGAGCGACAACTCGGGATGCTGGCGACAGATAGCCAGACTGCGATCGGCCACCTGACGAGAATGAAAAAGCAGAAGACGACGCAACTGATCATCTTCTGCATAATACTGATTTATAATTGATTGATAGTCCACTTCCTTACTTGGCATCGCGCTCTATCCAAGCCAGCACATCGCCCTTGCGGACCTTTGCGCCCTGCTTGACACCAACCTCAACAAGTTTACCACCGAGTGCTGCGGGGATGGGCACAATCTCACCCCATTTCTCCATCAGGTAGCAGAAGGTCTGGCCTTCCTCGTACTTCTGACCGATGAATGGTTCGAGACAAGGTGCGCACTCGCCCTCGCCATTGAACTCGTAGAAAATCTGACCAGCAGAAGGACTTACCAATGCGTCGGCCTTAGCATGCTTGAAGGCTGCCAGCTCCTCAGCGCTCAGCTGGGTGCCAAGCTTAGCATCCTTAGCCTTCTGAAGGTCTGCCAGGAACTGCTTCTTGGCCTGACCACTCTTGTAGGCACGATACTGCTCGGGGTGCATGGCCAGCTCGAAGAGCTCTTCGTTGTCCTTACCATAGTCCCAACCGTTCTCGTCCATTTCCTTCTTGAAACCATCGAGGGCATTCTCGAGCAAGGTGTGAGGATCCACATCAGTGAACTCACGCTTCTGCTGCTTAGCCAACTCAACAAGCTCGGGATCAACAGTGCCGGGAATCTTACCACTCTTACCGAGGATCATGCCCCACATAGCGTCGTCCATCATCACGAAGCGACCCTTGCCCTGCTCGATGGTGAGAAGGTTCATCAGGGCAATGTTCTTGGTATATTGAGAGAATGGTGTTACCAATGGGGGATAACCTACGCGTGGCCATACATACTCAACCTCGTTGAAGAGCTTCACAAGCATGTCGTCCATGGTCAGCTCGGGCTCGCCTTTCTGAGCACGCAGCTTGTTGATCATGGTCTGGATGCCACCAAGGTCGGCCATCATAGAACCCATCATGCCGCCAGGCAGTCCGCAACCCAACAGGAGTGAAGACATGTGCTTGTTGGCAGGATTGATAAAGTAGCCCAGCCACTCGTCGATAAACTCCTGAGTGAGCGTACGTGCCTGCATATAGGCATTCATGTTAATCTCAGGAACATCGAAGCCCTCGTTCTTCAGCATAGACTGAACAGAGATGATATCGGGATGAACCTTACCCCATGACAGAGGCTCAATGGCTGTATCGATGATGTCGGCACCATTGTTACATACCTCGAGAATAGAAGCCATAGACAGACCAGGACCTGAGTGACCATGATACTGGATGATGATATCGGGATGCTTGGTCTTGATGGCCTTGGTCAGAGCACCCAGCATAGCGGGCTGACCAATACCGGCCATATCCTTCAGACAGATTTCCTCGGCACCAGCAGCAATCACTTCGTCGGCAATGTTTGAATAATAGTCAACGGTGTGAACGGGTGAGTTGGTGATACAAAGGGTGGCCTGAGGAATCATACCTGCAGCCTTGGCCCATTTGATAGAAGGAATGATATTACGTGTGTCGTTCAGACCACAGAAAATACGGGGGATATCAACACCCTGAGCCTTCTTGACCTTATACATCAGCTCACGAACATCGTCGGGCACAGGATACATGCGCAGTGCGTTCAAACCACGGTCCAACATGTGGGTCTGAATGCCTGCCTCGTTGAATGGCTTACAGAAAGCACGTACGGCATCGTTAGGATTCTCACCTGCCATGAGGTTCACCTGCTCGAAAGCGCCACCATTGGTCTCAACACGAGCGAAGCATCCCATCTCGATAATGACGGGAGCAATGCGCTCCAACTGATCCTTGCGTGGCTGGAACTTACCAGATGACTGCCACATGTCACGGTACACAAGACTAAACTTGATTTTCTTTTTTCCCATAGATTTATCAAATAGATTTTATCAAATATTTCGGTACTGAAAATTAAAATTGGTGCAAAGGTACTAAAGAGTTGGGAGTTAAGGACCTCGCAGATAAAGTAATTTGTACCATTTAACGTTTTTTTACTGAATGACAATAAAAAAATATCACATTAGCTATACTTTAACTGCCAACTTTTCATTACCTTTGCCCACAAAACCAGCATTCATAGATAATGAAACAGAAAGTTCTATCATTCGCATTGCTGCTGACCATCGGATGTTTCGTGGCTTGCGGCACAAGCAAAGAGAAAATAAGCAACGAGGAAGAGGAAGTGGTGTTCACCAGAATAGAAGGTGACTCTACCATCTATGGTATGGCTTGCGATGGATGCAACGACACCATCGTGGTCTATCTGGAGACGCCCTACTCAGGATCAGACCCCGACACACTGAATATTCTTGAAGCCTCGAAACAGCACAAGATTTTCGGTCATCCACGTATCGGCGACAAGCTGGCTATTGTTCGCAATGGCGTTGACACGACCAAGGCAGACATGGTGATTGTGACCGAAGACCTGCAAGGCAACTGGTGCTACAAGGTGCTCCCCACCCTACGCATGCGTGCTGACATGGAAGGACACACCATCAAGCAGAAGATAAGCCAATTGCCAGACACGATTGTCAAACTGCTGAAAGTGGAGCGCGAGTATGGCATCAGCATCAAGGCCGACAATGTGGCTTTCCCCATTGGTATGAGCAGAGGAAAGGCTACCAGCGATGAGGAATCGCCCGTGGAATACCCTAAACTGAAGTTTTACAACGAATGGTTTATCTATAACGGTAAAATCGTATTTCGCAGCGTAAGGCCCGACTCCCTGGGACAGCAGCAGGTTTTGCTGAGCGACACTGCCGACTTGGAGATGCTGACTCCCGACACTTTGGTCTTCCGATTTGCTGAAGGCTTGAGAGGTTACTACAAGAAAATTAAGGAAGAAAATTGATAGAATGAGAAATAACAAAAACAAGCGTGGCCTCCATGGGAAGTCACGCTTGTTTCTTTTATATAGTTTCTATTATAGCCTTGTTAATGTAACCTTTCAGCTATTAACTATATGCATTGATGCTGCATGAGGCGCTGTTCGGCCAACTTCTCGTACTTAGTACCGGGCTTACCATAGTTAGCATATGGATAGATGCTGATGCCACCACGGGGAGTGAACAATCCAACGACCTCGATGTATTTAGGCTCCATCAACTTCACCAAGTCCTTCATGATGACATTCACACAGTCTTCATGGAAGTCACCATGATTGCGGAACGAGAAAAGATAGAGTTTCAGACTCTTTGACTCCACCATTCGTTCTGCAGGAATATACATGATCTTGATTTCTGCAAAGTCGGGCTGGCCCGTGATGGGACACAACGAAGTGAACTCAGGACAGTTGAACTGTACCCAATAGTCGTTGTCAGGGTGCTTGTTGACAAAGGTCTCGAGCACCTCGGGTGCATAGTCGCTACGATATTCGGTCTTCTTACCGAGGGCATGAAGACCTTCTGACTCTCTTGTTGCCATTATTCTTTCAGTTTAAAGATGTTGTAATTGATGTCACGATCGAACACATCTTCGTGGTCGTGAGCTTTTGTAAATTTCACCACACGGATGGTCACAGGAAGAACCAGAATCTCATAGACGGTCTTCAACGTCACCTGAGTGATAACAAGCGAGGGCATCTCTTCCCAGGGGATAACGCCTCCTAAGGCCAAGGGGAAGAAGATGAGAGAATCGGTCAGCTCGCCAAAGACTGTACTTAGCACAGCACGAGCAGAAAAGTTTTGTCCGTTGGACGACAGTTTCATACGACTCATCACATAGGCATTGACGAACGAGCCGCAGAGGAATGCCAGAAAAGAGGCTGCTGCAATACGGGGTGCCAATCCGAAAATCTGATGGAAGCCCTCTTCACCATGCCAATAGGGTGCTCCAGGAATCCAATCGGCAATAGCGCCAAAGAGCACAAAGAGGAAGTTCATGGCGAAGCCCATCCAGATGAGCAGACGCGTGCGGCTATAGCCCCAAACTTCACACACTACATCATTGATGATATAACTAACTGGGAACACGATAAGTCCTGCCGTCATATTCATCGGACCAAACGAAATCTGTTTGGTTTCCAAAACGTTTGCCGTTATCAGACAAACGCAGAACAGTATGCCGTAGAACATAAACAGCACACTGATACGCTGATTCTTGTTTGTTTCCATAATCTTGTTTTGTTTGTCGCGAGCCAACGCCCAGCGAGAGGGGGTTTAGCAAGTACCCCTATTATAAATTAATATTCGAAGTTGTACACAACCGTGTCGCCACCAGTGGTGCTCACCGTCATTCGACTGATGCTCTTATCGGCGTTCAGCTGTACCTCGACGGTCTGATGACGCTTGCCCGAAGTAAGCTCGCTGAGAACACTCGTATGACGAGCATAGCGGAAGAGTGACATCAGCAAATAGGGGTCGCAATTGTCAATACCCTCCACAAGCTGGTTGACATCTACCGTCTGGCAGCGATTGTCCACATTGCTATACTTAGGCATCACCTTTTCAATAATCTCACCATTAGCATACTGATATACGCTGTCGGCCACATGCATGCTGTCGGCAGCAAGCGAACGGCCGTTGACGTAGTAGGTAGCAGCATTAACCACCTTACCGCTCTTATGATGTTCGTAGCTGAAAGCAGTATTAATAGGAAGATAATAGAACTTATTCTTCACCATGTAATAGCCGATAGTATCCGTAGATGACTTCAGCGAATAGGGCTGATAATCAGGAGAATACGTACAAGAATACGTTTCCTCGCCATCATAAACCACCAGCGAACTGTCTCTGTCATTGTAGTTCAGCGTCACACTGCGAAGCTGAGTGCCGTTCTTTGACATTGTGAGGTTGACCGGACGGTACAATCTGTCATAACTGAACTCAAAGAGGCTGCCATCGCTGCCAGTAATTTTCTTCACAGCAGGTGCGTTGCCCAAAGAGCCATCACCGCGAGTGGCATGCTGAATATAGTAGAATATGCTGGCCACATCGGGATGCTCTACGTCGTAGAAACGAACCATACACTGGCGACTCTTACCAGTGGTATTCTGATCAAAGGATACGGGAATGCGATATATCACGTTGCCCTTTCCCTCCGTCAGTCCCAGACGAGTCCAACTGCCGTCAGAAAGCGAGACGTTCCATTTACCATAACTAAACATCACCACTGAGTCGACAGTAGTGTTGGCATAAACGCCATTATTCAGATAACGAGGACGAGCAAAGTTGATGCCCGCACTATACGGATCTTTGTCGTCGAAACACGAAGTCATCATCATCAAGATGGCCATTGCTCCTAGAATTAGCTTTCCTATTTTCATTGTTTTAATGATTAAATAATTGGTAAATTGTTAGACTTCTTCTTCATCATCGTCATCGTCCCAACTATCGAAGTCGAAGGCGCCATACCCCTCGAGCGAAGGGGTTACAAAGGCATCCATGGCGCGACGGTCTTTCTTCGTGGGGCGTCCGGTACCACGAGCTCTATCCACGAATCCGCTGATGCGGTTCATCTCCAACAGCTCGTATTGGTCTTGTGGTGTGATATTCTCGTATATGCCCGGTATGAGCTTGGCACCGACACGCTGTTCGATGGTCTTCAGAATTCTGAAAGAATAGGTAACCGGAGGCTTACGCACACTGATGACATCACCCTCTTTCACCATTCGCGAGGGTTTCACCAACACATTGTTCACCCCAACGCGTCCGTTCTTGCAGGCATCGGCAGCAATGCTCCTTGTCTTAAAGATGCGTGCCGCCCAAAGCCACTTGTCTATTCTTGCCTCACCCATACGTTGACAGATTATTCGCTTTTTGTTTTTGCTCTTTTTCCCAGTTTGTTATACTGGTTCATCGTGATGTCAATACCAGCCAGCACAAAGCTCTTGATAATGTCCACTGCTAGGTCGATGCTGGGTTGCAGTTCTTTCTGCTCTTCCTCGGAATAGCGTCCCAACACCCAGTCTATCTGTCCGCCACGGGCATATTCATTGCCAATGCCCATACGCAGACGTGCATAGTTCTGACCTATCAGCTGCTGGATATGTCCCAAGCCATTGTGCCCACCATTCGAGCCATTACCCTTCAGGCGGAAGTCGCCCAATGGCAGAGCCACATCGTCGCTAATCACGAGCAGACGCTTCTGGTCGATATTCTCTTTAGTAAGCCAATAACGCACAGCATTACCACTCAGATTCATGTAGGTAGAAGGCTTCAGAAGAATCACCTTACGACCTTTGAGAGTAGTCTCTGCCACGAAACCATAGCGTTTGTCTTCAAAACAGATATTGGATGCTTTCGCAAAAGCATCCAATACCATAAAGCCAGTATTGTGGCGGGTTAAGTCGTATTCATCGCCGACATTACCCAAGCCAACAATTAAGTACTTGTCCATTTCTCCTGATATTATTCAGCAGCAGCGGCAGCAGCAGCCTTAGAAGCACGAGTCTCCTTAACTGAGCATACAACTACCTGAGCAGGAGTAGCCAACTTCAAACCGTCGAAGCTCAACTCACCAACCTTGATGGCCTTACCCAGACCGAGGTTTGTAACGTCAACGTTGAGGATCTCAGGAATCTGCTTATAAGGAGCGGTAACGTCAATCTTGCGGATGCTGAGGTTCAGCTTACCACCATCACGTACACCCTGAGCCAGACCGTTCAGCTTAACAGGAATACCTACAGTGATATCCTTCTGGTCGTTAACCTCATAGAAGTCAGCGTGCAGCAGAGCGTCGCTTGTGGGGTGGAACTGCAACTCCTTAACGATTGCCTTGCGCTCCTTACCATCGATGTTGATGTTTACAACATAAACGTGAGGAGTGTAAACAACCTTACGAAGCTCAGACATAGGAGCAGTGAAAGACAGTGCTACGGGCAGACCATTCTCACCCTTTGTTTCACCATACAGATTGCAGGGAACGAGACCCTCCTTGCGCAGCATCTTTGAGGCTTTCTTGCCTAAGGCCTCGCGCACCTGGCCATTGATTGAAATCTCTTTCATAACAATAAATGTGTTACTCTAAATTAAGTTGTTAAATAAAAATTAATTAGACTTAATTCGCCATCACACGAAAAAAGCGGTGCAAAGGTACAAATAATTTATGAAATACAATTCAACGAGCATGTTTTTTTTCAAAAAAAGAACGTTTTACTTGTATAATAGAGGAAAAATGCCTAAATTTGCATCCGATAAAATGACAATATAAAGATGATTAACAGAGAAATCATACGTATTAAGATTGTTCAGTTAACCTACGCGTACTATCAAAACGGTAACAAGAACATTGACAGTGCAGAAAAAGAACTCTTCTTTAGTCTCTCAAAGGCTTATGATTTATACAATCATTTGCTGTCGCTGATGGTGGCCATCACCAAGGAGTCACGTCGCCGACTGGAGATTCTTCAAGCTAAAGCTGAGCGTGAGGGAACAGAGGCTCCATCACAGAAGTTCGCCTACAACCGTTTTGCCATTCAACTGGAAAACAACCATCAACTGAACGAATTTCAGGAAACACAGAAGCATGCCTGGGCCGATTACCCAGAATTTATTGGAAAGATGTTCGAGAAGATCGAACAGAGTCAGATTTATCAGGAGTACATGGAAAGCACAGAAGACAGCTATGCCAACGACCGTGAGTTGTGGCGCCGTCTGTATCGTGCCCTGATTGAAGACAATGAAGACCTGGATGCCATTTTCGAGGAGCAGAGTCTTTATTGGAATGACGACAAGAACGTTGTTGACACCTTCGTACTGAAGACCATCAAGCGTTTCGACGAGAAGAATGGTGATGCCCAGACTCTGCTACCCGAGTACGATTCGGAGGAAGAGAAGGACTATGCACGCAAATTGTTCCGCGCCACCATCCTGAACGCCGACGAGTATCAGCGCTTCATGAGCGAGGCATCTCGCAACTGGGATTTCTCTCGCCTTGCTTATATGGACGTTATCATCATGCAGATAGCTATTGCCGAGATGATGACCTTCCCCAGCATTCCCGTTTCTGTAACCATCAACGAGTATGTAGAGCTGGCTAAGTTCTACTCTACCCCACGCAGTGCTGGCTACATCAATGGTATGCTCGACGCCATTGCTCGCCACCTGGTAAGCACAGGCCGACTGATGAAGCCCATCGAGAACAGAGAGACAAACAATGACTAACCAATTTTTATTATTACCATAAGATTATGACCAATATCGTTTTAGTTGCACAGGCTGGTGCACAGCAGGGTGGCATGATGATGCCCATCTTGATGATTGTGGCTATGTTTGCCATCATGTATTTCTTTATGTTCCGTCCTCAGCAGAAGAGACAGAAAGAGATTCAGAAGTTCCAGAACGAGTTGACCGAAGGAACAGCTGTTGTGACTGGTGGTGGTATCTATGGCACTGTGAAGAGCATCGACCTGGCAAAGAACACCGTCGAGGTGAAGATTGCACGCGATGTAGTCATCACAGTTGACAAGAGCTTTGTGTTCAAAGATATGGCAAACCTGCCTTTGCAGAAGTAAACCAAGCACATTGAGCCCATCTCATATTTTCCGCACAGCCAGTCATTTCCAGTTTAGCAAGGCTAACAGGGAATTTCTGGTTTTTCTTGCTTTCTTTGCGTTAGCAGGTATTTTTTGGCTACTCATGACGCTCGATGTTCAATACGAGCAAGAGTTAAAGATACCCGTTCGCTACGTCAACGTGCCCAAGAATGCCGTCATCACCTCGAACGAGATTGACACCGTGAGGGTTGTGGTAGGCGACAAAGGCATCACGCTGTTGGCGCTGCTCTATGGCAACAGCGACAAGTGTATCGATATTGACTTCGACAACTTTGCCAGAAGCAACGGTACAGGTGTCATTACCAACAGCGATCTTCAAAAACTCATCAGCAAAACATTACCTGCTTCTTCAAGGATTGTCAGTGTGAAACCCGAGAAGCTGGTGTTCTATTATAACTATGGTGAGAAGAAGAAGGTGCCCGTCCGCATCCAAGGACAAGTTATCCCCGAGCCCCTTTATTTCATTTCCGAGACCAGGTACTCGCCAGACTCTGTCACCATCTATGCTTCCAGAAAGAAGCTGGACAGCATTTCGGTGGTATATACAGAAGAGCTGCACTACGAGAACTTCCACGACACGCTCACCATCGAAACAAACCTGGCCCGCCTGTCGGGTGTGAAGATGGTACCCAACAAGGTTTCTGTTTGCTTTATCACCGATGTTCTGACAGAAGAGAGCATCGACAACATTCCCATCGTAGGCATCAACATGCCTGAAGGCAAAGTGCTGCGCACCTTCCCCGCAAAGGTCAAAATCACCTTTGTGACAGGCATGAAGGACTTCCAGTCGCTGACCCCCGACGATTTCCTCGTGGTGGCCGACTACGAGGAGTTCAGTCGTAGCGAATCGACGAAGTGCAACATATACCTGAAGAAGGTACCCACAGCCATCCAGCAGGCCAAGCTGAGTGTTAACCAAGTGGACTATCTGATTGAAGAGCAATGAGAATAGGAATCACAGGAGGCATCGGGAGCGGCAAGAGTTTTGTATGCCAGCTACTGAAGCAGCGAGGAATAGAAGTTTACGACTGTGATAGCGCTGCCAAACGGTTGATGCGCACCTCAGCCCCACTCCGCCAACAGCTCACTGCACTGATTGGTCCCGACACCTACCTCCAGAATGGCAGTCTCAACAAGGCCGCAGTAGCACAGTTTCTGTTAGCCTCAGAGGCAAACGCCAAGGCCATAGACAGCATTGTCCACCCCGCCGTCTTCGACGACTATGAGAAGAGCGGCATCGACTGGGTAGAGAGTGCAATTCTCTTTGAGTCAGGCCTCGACAAACTGCTCGACAAGGTCATTGTCGTGACAGCACCAGAAGATGTTCGCATCCAGCGCGTCATGCAGCGCGACCACATCAGCGAGGCGAAGGCCAAGGAATGGATAGCCCGACAACTACCGCAAGAGACGGTGAGAGCCAGAGCCGATTATGAAATTATCAACGACGGGCAGACGCCCCTCGAACCACAAATAGACAATTTAATTAAATAAACAAGAAGAAATATGCAACAGACCATTTTAGCAATTGCCGGTAAGCCCGGACTCTACAAATTAGTATCACGTGCCAAGAACAGCCTGATTGTGGAAGCACTCGATGCCACCCATCGTCGTCAGCCTGCTTTCGGCACCGACCGCATCACTTCTTTGGCCGACATCGCCATGTACACCGAAACAGACGATGTGCCCTTGATGGATGTGCTGGACAGCATGAAGAACCTGGAAGACGGCAAGAAGTCTTCTGTAGATTATAAGAAGGCAAGTGGCGACGAGCTGCGCGAGTATTTCGGCAAGGTGCTGCCCGAGTTCGACCGCGAGCGCGTGCAGACCAGCCACATCAAGAAGTTGATTCAGTGGTACAACATCCTCATCGAGAATGGCATCTCTGACTTCAAAGAAGAGATGAAGCCCACTGAGGGTGACAACATTGACGATAGAAAAGAATAATCTTTCTAAGAAACATAAAAAAGGCACGGACTTCAACATCCGTGCCTTTTTTGTATCTTAGAACATTCGTGGACCACCGAATCCGCCACCAGGACGTCCGCTGCCGCCACCGAATCCGCCGCGGTTGCCACGGCGTCCTTCACCGCCGGAACCGTTTGGTCCGCCAGCGTTACGCATGCTCTGTCGTGCCTCTTTCGTTCCAAACAGGTTCAGACGATAGTTCACGCGCAGCATCACGTAGCTGTTGATGGCGTTGGTCTCCGTATCCGAACGCATCATCGCATTCAGTGTACGCGAGAAGCTTGACTGCTGTCCCAGAATATCATAGAACTCCAGGCGAACAGACAGAGGGTTACCCTTCAGGAAGCTTTGTGAAATCTGTGCATTCCATATCAGTTCGTTGGTGTTCATCGACGCATCACTATAACCGCGACGCGAGCTCATGTTCAGATTGGTGGTCAGCTGCATACCCCAAGGCAACTGTGCCGTGGTGTTGAAACCATAGCTGAAGTTCCAGGTATCCTGGTTGCCCTGTTCCTGCAACTTGTTGCGACCAAAGGTATAGTTGATCGAACCATTGGGTTCAAACTCAAACCAGTCGTTACGATAGCTGAATCCCAGTCGCTGTCCCAGTGAGGTCTGGTTCACGGCATTCTTCTGAACATTACCATCCTGATTCACGTCCAGATAGCTCACACTGTGTGTATAGCCAGCCGTAGTGCGCGTGTTCATATTGAAACGACCCAACGTATCAAGTGCCGTGTTAAACATAAACTCGCCACGTGCGTTCCAGTTGCCATTGATATTATCGCGAGTAGAAGTGCGTCCGCCAGTCTCAGGATTATAGTAAACCTTGCTGGTCACGCTGTTACTTGTTGTCGAGAAGTTCAGGTTGGCGAACACGAAGCGTTGGTGCTTCTGATAGTAGTTGTTGAAACGCCAGCTGAAGTTCTGGGTGAACGAAGGTTTCAAGCCAGCATTACCAACCGTGACATTCAAGGGGTCGCTGTCGTCCCTGATTTCCAACAGGTCTGTCATCGAAGGCTGACTCGTAGAACCACGGTACTGGAAGCGCATCTGTCCCTGGTCCGAGATCTTCCAACGGAAGTTGGCTGTAGGACTCCAGTTCACCACCGTGCGAGTGGTTGTGCCATAGTCCACGCCCAGATAGCGATACGAGAACTTCGATGTCTGTGGAATCAGCTGCAGTCCCACGTTGAAGTTATAGTCCTTGCGAATCATGCGTAGCATCACCTCACCCGTGTGGATAAAGTTCTTATATTCCGAGAAGCGGCTCAGCTCATTGCTCAGATAGTCATCCATTGTCTTACCGCTCTCCACCAGTTGTCCTAGGTTATGATCCCATTGGCGATACTGGAAGTTAAAGTCATCTAGCGAGAAAGGTTGTCCAGCGGCATTAGCCAGCGTAGGCCACTCACTGAAGTCGTAAGTAGAGCGATCACTCTTCGTATAACGATACTGGAAGTCGTAGCTCAACTGCAGATAGATGCGGTCGGCCACAGGCTCATTATAGGTCAGTCGAGCCGAGTAGTCGTAGTTCTTCGTGGGAGTCACGTTATAACGGTTTCTGTAGTATTCGCTATAGCTGCCACCATAAAGGTCCATCGTGGTCTTATACAGGTCCACCTCTTGCAGCGAGAGCGACTTCGAGTCACCGTCAGAGTAGTTACCCGTCAAGCGTAAAGAGATATTCCGTCCCAGCGAGTTCAGCTTGCGTGTCATCTGCAGTTCACCGCCAAAGCGCGTGCTGTTGCTGTACGACATTGAAGCATTATCACGACTGTTCACCAACAGCTTGTCGTCCAAATAGTTCGTTTGCAGATAGTTGATGGCATTCTGCAACTGTGCCCTGCTGTCCAGTGCGTAGTTCACATAGTTATAGGGATCCTGCGCAAAAGATGCCGAGAACGACTGCGACAGACCATCATTCCTGTTGACACTGAACGAGGGGCGGAAGTGGATGTTCGTCATCGTGTCGGGTGTCCACTCCACGCGGAAATTACCGCTCCACGAGTTACTGCGCGAGTAGTTCTGATTCACACTGTTGGAGAAGGCGCCCGTCTTCGACACGAAGTTCTCTGTTGCCGTACGACTCCACGTGTCACCATCGTTGTGGTTCCAGCGCACGCCGCCATCCAACTTCAGCAAGTTCTTCTTCTCGTAGTTCATATTTACAGCAAACATCTTCGGTGCCTGCAGTCCCTGACCACCTCCGCCAAAGCGTCCGCCAGGACCGCCTCCGCCAAATCCACGGTCGCCCACATTGTTTGCGTTGGTGAATCCCATGATGCGGAAGTCATCCTTAAACGTCATACCCATCAGTCGGCCCGTGTAGCGCTCCTTGGTACCGATACCAAAGTCAGCATTGGCAAACGTGCCTCTGTTCATGCCGCGCTTCAGTCCGAAGTCCAGCACCATCTCCTCGTTGCCGTCGTCCACACCCGTGATACGCGTCTGGTCGCTCTTTTCATCGTAAGCCTTCACGCGCTCAACGATAGACGTAGGCAGGTTCTTCATCGCCGTCTGCGTGTCGCCGTTCATAAACTCCTTACCGTCCACCTTAATTTTCTTCACCTCCTTGCCGTTGATGGTAATCTTTCCATCATCGCTCAGTTCGGCACCGGGCAGGCGCTTTACCAATTCTTCGAGCACAGAGCCCTCGGGCGTCTTATACGCGCCCGCGTTATATATAATGGTGTCTTCTTTCGAATACACACGCGCCATGTTCTTCACAATTTCAGTACCTTTCAGCATGATGGCGTCCACCTGTATCTGCAGTGTCCCCATGTCGATGGGTTTCCCTGCCATGGTGATGGAGCGAAACAGCGACTTATAGCCCACATACGTGATGCGGAACAAGTACTTACCATCCTTAGGAGCTGTCACCGAGAACTGTCCCATAGCGTCAGTCACCGTGTTGCCCACCAGCGTACTGTCGGTTTTCAACAAAGCCACAGTGGCCTGTATCACGGGTTCCTTCACGTCGTCGATGACTTGTCCGCTTACAGTGCGCTGTGCCTGAACAGAGAGGGCCGTGGTCAAGAGTACGGCCATCAAAAGTATCAATTTTTTCATTTTGGGAATATTTATCCGTAAAACTTTAGTCTTTTGATGTTGCCGGGGCAAAAAAGTTTAATCGACAAAGAAAAAATTTGGATGTTTCGCAGAATTACCTTAACTTTGCAGACACTTATGGACAAGCAGAAAGTTATCATTTCCAATCATCTGGAACAAGTTTTAAGCGAAGCTATCCTTGCATGCAAGGCCGACCGCACCTTTATTCTCACCGACGAAACCACCCATCGTCTTTGTCTGCCACTTGTCAAGAACTTCAGTTGTCTGAAGGATGCTCAAGAGATTGTCATTGCCGCAGGCGACATCAACAAGTCGCTCGAGGCCGTCTCCCACGTATGGAGCAGTCTTCAACAGGGTGGTGCCTCGCGCCATTCGCTGATGGTCAACCTAGGTGGCGGCATGGTGACAGACCTTGGTGGCTTTGCTGCTTCCACCTTTAAACGCGGCATCCACTTCATCAACATACCCACCACGCTGCTTGCCATGGTCGATGCCTCTGTGGGTGGCAAGACGGGCATCAACTTCGGAGGTCTGAAAAACGAGATTGGCGTTTTCAACAATGCCGACTGCGTGATTCTGGATACCAACTTTCTGAAGACACTCGACACCGAGAACCTTCTTTCCGGCTATGCCGAGATGCTGAAGCATGGTCTCATCTCTACCGAGAAGCATTGGGCCGAACTGCTCAACTTCGACCTTGACGACGTCGAGAAGTTAGGAGCCATTGTGGGCGAAAGTGTCGGAGTGAAACAGCACATCGTGACCGAAGACCCCACCGAGAAAGGCATCCGCAAGGCGCTGAACTTGGGCCACACCGTGGGCCATGCGTTCGAGTCGCTAGCCTTGCAGCGCCAGCCTGTTCTCCATGGTTATGCCGTGGCCTGGGGACTGGTGTGCGAACTCTACCTCAGCGTCGCCAAAACGGGCTTCCCCGTTGACAAGATGCGCCAGACCGTTAAGTTCATCTTCGACAACTACGGCCGCATGCCCATCACTTGCGACGACTATCCCACGCTCCTCGAGCTGATGACTCACGACAAGAAGAACGTGGGTGGACAGATCAACTTCACACTTTTAGGTGGCATAGGCGACATACGCATCAATCAGACGGCCACGAAAGAAGAAATCGAGGAAGCCTTAGATTTCTTTCGCGAGGGCTGCTAGGCGCTCTGCCTCTTTGCGAGCCGGCTTTCCCGTTTCCGTCATCGGTATCTGTTCCACATACTGATAGTAGCGTGGTTGCCAGTATTTCGGCAACACCTGTTGGCAGACGCTTCGCTGTGCATCTAGCTGTGTATCTTCTGTCAGCAGCACCAGTGCTTCGCCAAACTTCTCGTCCTTTCGCTTTGTGACGACAAAGGCTGCGCCAAGATGTGGCCGCAACAGTCGTTCCACCTCCTCTATCTGTATCTTGATACCGCCCGAGCACACCACATTATCTTTGCGCCCGAGGATGCGAAACTGCGTCCCTCGCAGTTCCACGATATCATTAGTCACCAGTATTCCCTCATGCACAGCGGGAGCATCTATTGCCAGGCAGCCTTCGTCCGTCTGTGCGATGCCCACGCCATCGAAGGGCGTGTACCATTCGCTGGCCTCCGTTCCGTTCAGTCGGCGCAGGGCGATGTGCGAGAGCGTCTCCGTCATGCCATAGGTACTCCAGACGGCATGTGGAAAAGTCTTCAGCTCTTGTGCAAGTGCATCGTCGATAGCGCCGCCTCCGATAATCAGGTGGCGCACACTTCTCAGCCTTTTTCTGCCCTCTTCTGTCTTCAGGAGGTTATACACCTGCATGGGCACCATCGCAGCAAAATCAATCTTTCCATTCCACGATGGACATCCTGTAGGTTTTTCAGCAACCAGTCGGAGTCCGCATGTCTGAGCGCGAACCACCATCATCTTGCCTGCTATATAGTCAAGCGACATGCAAAGCAGAGCTGTATCACCAGGTTTCAGTCCGAGAAAGTCACATGTGATACGAGCCGAAACCTTCATGCGTTCCTTCTCAACCCACATAGGCTTCGGTTGTCCCGTGGAGCCACTGGTATGTACCAACACCGTCGGACTACTGTTATGCCACTCTTCTAAGAATTCTTCGAGATCCATAGCTTGTCGCCCTTTATCTCCAAAGGCATTGGAACATTATCTGTAAACAACATACCTGTGCCCAGTCCTTGAGGCATTGTCAATGGGAAGCTGCTAGCAAACTGTGCAATAGCATTCAGGCCGATATTACTTTCCAATGCCGATGTAATCCACCAGCCGATGCCCTCTTCTTTAGCTATATCTATCCATTCCCTACATCCCATCATGCCACCATGAAGCGAAGGCTTTAACACAATGTAGGCAGGTTTGATGATGCGAAGCATCTGTCGTTTCATTTCAGGATCGTTCACGCCTATCAACTCCTCATCGAGCGCTATCGGCAATGGTGCATCCCTACACAGCTCAGCCATCTTCGCCCATTGTTTTTGTTTGATAGGTTGTTCAATGCTATGAATAGCATATTGAGAAAGAAGCTCCAACTGATAAAGAGCCTCATCAGGTTTGAAACCGCCATTAGCATCCAAGCGTAGTTCCACCTCACGATGTGAGAAACGTTCGCGAATACGTTTCACCAGGTCCAGCTCCTTATAAAAGTCGATGGCACCCACCTTCAGCTTCACACAGCGGAAGCCCTTTTTCAGTTTCTCTTCCATCCGACCGAGCATCTCTTCGTAGGAACCCATCCACACCAGTCCGTTGATGGTGATGCCTTTCTCGCCTCGTGCGAACGGCGTGTCAAACAGCAGGCCGTTGCCATTCTTCTTACTTTCCATATCCAGCAGAGCTGTCTCCAGTCCGAAGAGCATCGACGGATAGTCGCGCATCTCCTCATAGGGTATCTGCATGCTGCTGGCCAGCTGGTCACAGAACTGCTGCAACGCTGCTTCATACTGTTGGTCGGGCAACGCATCACAACTGAGGTCGGGCAGCGGTGCGCACTCGCCTACACCGCTTGCCTCTCCGTCAGAGATCGTAACCATCCATGACTTGCGCTCCGTATATACACCGCGAGAGGTGCCTGCCGGCTGCTTGAAATGGAAAATGCGTTTTGCAATACTTATCTTGTACATATTAACTATTTGTTTTTAAGACATAATAACGAAGGGGTTAAAGACATAATAACTGATATTAAAGACATAATAACAAACGAACAGACTTTTTTTAAAAGACATAATTGCTCGGCTCTGCCGCTTTCACCAAGCGAAGCGACTGAAAGAACAAACGAACAAACTTTTTTTACGAACATACTATTTTTCAAAGCGTTTACGATAGACGCGGAATTTGCGTTTGAATTGTATTTCTTCTGAGCCAAAGTTGATGAGCAGTCCATTGTCGATGCCTGTTGCAGTCAGGTAGTTTACGAGCTGTAGTTCGTGGGCCACATGTAATGAATTGACTGCCTTTAGTTCCAATATCAATTGCTTTTCCACAACGATATCAGCTTTATAATCCCCCACTACAATTCCGTCGTAATACACAGAGATTGGACGTTCTACCTCATAGCCCAGATTATTCTTACGCAATTCTATCAACATAGCATTTTTATAGACAGCCTCCAGATATCCAGGACCTAACTGCCTACGCACCTTTCCAGCGCAGTCCATCACCCGTTTTATCAGTAATTCACCGTCCATCATCGTATATCAATATATATATTCATAAAACAAGTATTTTCACCAAAAAGTATGTTCGTGTTCGTTTGTTATTATGTCTTTAAAAGAAGTTATTATGTCTTTAAAAAAAGTTATTATGTCTTTCCCTTCCGTTATTCTGTCTTCAAGGAATCTTTGGATATTGGTCAAAGTTTGGCTTACGCTTCTCAAGGAAAGCCTTTCCTCCCTCCTGAGCCTCGTCAAGGAAATAATAAAGCATGGTACAGTCGCCAGCCAATTGCTGGATACCAGCCTGTCCGTCCAGTTCCGCATTCAATCCTGCCTTAATCATTCGCAGAGCGATAGGCGAACGCTCCATCATGGTCTCTGCCCAACTAACACACTCATCTTCCAATTGCTCGATAGGTACGACCTTGTTTACCATACCCATCTCTTCAGCTTCCTTGGCAGAGTACTGTCGACACATAAACCAAATCTCACGTGCTTTTTTCTGACCAACGATGCGAGCCAGATAGCTGGAACCAAAGCCTGCATCGAAAGAGCCCACCTTAGGACCTGTCTGTCCGAAAATAGCATTCTCTGAAGCAATCGTCAAATCGCACACCAAGTGAAGAACGTGTCCTCCACCAATGGCATAACCATTCACCATTGCAATGACGGGCTTGGGCAGTCGACGAATCTGCATCTGAACATCAAGAACACTCAGACGTGGCACACCATCGTCATCAATATAGCCACCACGTCCTTTAACATGCATGTCACCTCCTGAGCAAAAAGCATGTTTCACATCAGCCAGGCTCTTTCCTTCGGGCACCTCGCTCATGGCGCCAGTCAGCAGCACCACACGTATGTTCTGCATCTCACGGCAGGCAGCAAATGCCTGACTCAGCTCCAAGGTTGTCTTTGGTGTGAAGGCATTGCGATAGCGTGAACGGTTTATTGTAATTTTCGCAATACCATTATACTCTTCGAAGAGAATCTCCTCAAACTTCCTTATCTCTTTCCATTCTCTTTGTGCCATATCTCTTTTTTATTTTCAACGAGCAAAATTACAAAGAAAAAATGAGCAAACCATCAGGTTTGCTCACTTTCTTTTATTATTATACTAGAAATTATAACGACTCTCTATGACTTTCCAATCTATTATCTGCCAAAGAGCAGACAAATGATCGGGACGACGATTCTGATAATCAAGATAATAAGCATGTTCCCATACATCGAAAGTCAACAGTGGTTTTAGTCCTTTCTGAATGGGGTTGCCTGCATTCGTCTCCTGTGTGATAATGAGTTTGCCATCCTTATCGGCAGATAGCCATACCCATCCACTGCCAAAAAGGGTAGCACCTTTTTTCTGAAATTCATCCTTAAATGACTCAAACGAACCAAAGTCACGCTTAATCGCCTCTGCTAAGGCACCAGCAGGTGCAGGCTTTGACTGGTTACCAGTAAACTGAGCGAAATACATTTCGTGATTCATAATCTGTCCGGCATTATTCTGCATACCACCACTTGACTTGCATACAATATCCTCTAAGGATGCCTCTTCAAATCCGCTGCCATCTAACAGACCATTCAGATTATTCACATAAGCAGCCAGGTGTTTGCCATGATGAAATTCCAAAGTCTGCTTACTAATCACTGTTCCCAGTGCATCCATTGCATAAGGCAATGCCATTAATTGAAATTTGCCCATAATCGTTTAATTTTTGGTTTAACGTAATATTTGGTTAATAGCGTATTTTCCCAAGTTCATGTTGCAAAGATACAAGAAAAACTTTATTTCACCAAACATTCCTTTATTAATATCAAACCTATTTTTTGATGTGCGAATCTATCTGTGCCGTAATCTCGCAGGCCAACCCGTAGTCATAGCCCACACGCAGACGAATGGTGGAATAGTCGGTATCTTTTGTGCTGAGAATAACTGCACACTCATCTACCGTATAAGGCGTAGCCATGTTCTTTGGCATCACACCCACAAGGTCGCTAAGTTTCAACTCCATGCCAGAGATGATCATCACATCGATAGCATCATAAAACAAGATAAGCGATGGTATTTCATTGGCACGCGAGGCATTCAGCACCACCACGTCATCGGGTGCTCCATACTTCCGCTCCACTTCCTCCATTGTTGTATAGGTCACCCTCTGCACTTCCATGTTCTCCTTTCTGCTACCAATGAAATATGCAATTGGGAGCACCAGCAGCAACAACACATACGGTCCCAGATACATAGCCAGACAGAGAATTGCAACGACAGCAAGAATAATGTTTCGTTTCATACTACTTCGTTTATAATATATTCAATTATTTATCAATAATATCTCGTCGAGCTTCTTCAACACACAGAAGGGATTTCTCTTTACCTCTTCCTTTGTCAAAGTTTTAATATAGGCCTCCATTTCCGGATACATATAGAAGGTATCCAACAATGTCTTTCTACGTCGCTCGTTGAACTTCTGAAATGGTTTCATAAAAGCCATTGCATAAGGCATATCATCTAACATAAAGAAATATTTAAACCCATATAATGGATGAGAAGACAAATATCCCCTCACCTTTTTCCCTTTATAAAGCAACAATAGCATAACGGGATGCTCCATAACAAAGGGTTTGCTTCCACCAAAAGCAAAATTCGCAGGACGAGACTCCCATTTGAATTTCAAATCAGGTTTGTCATCATACCATGTTACCATACTATCAATCTCACTATTGGGTATTCTGGTAGTCCGTTCAAACAGTTTATTGCCTTTTGTGAAAATCATCGTCGAGTCTGACGCATCCGGTAGATGATATGAGCCATACAAGGCAGGAGTGATATTTTTCAGATAGCCCTCGAACGTAGTTCCGTCTTTCTTATAAGCCACAGCATGCATCCAATCCTTTATTTCTTTTTTTTTCTCGGTTTCCTGGGCCATTAATGAAAAGGAGCCCATCATGCATATAGCTACAATTAAAAGGAAAACATTTTTTTTCATTATTTTTTAGTTTATTGGTTGATGCTGCAAAGGTAGCACTATTTGCGTAATCCGCCAAGAAAATAATAAATATTAACAATATAACTGTACCTATATCTCACAATACAATCGTCGTTGCAACTCGTAGTAATGGTTACGTATCTCCGTGACTGACATGTTTAGCCTCTCCTTAGCATCCCTCATCGAGTTAAACCGGATGTTGATGAAGGTTTTCAGTTTGTCTGCACCCAGTTCCTTGAAGCCGTTGCTGGCATAGTATTCCAGAATCAGGTTGTCGAACTCTCGCTGTTCCTTATTCAACGCATCTACATACTGCTTCTTCACAAGCTCCACTCTCTTTGCCCGCTCCATAGGTGTAGAGTCGTAGGCAATATACTCCAGCACATCAAGCAAGTCGCACTTTTGCATCTTCAGCATATTCTTCAGCATATTCAGTTTCTCCTCTGCAAATCCAGCCTCATCCAACGTTTTTAGCAGTTGCTCACGAGTTTCCGGATTTGCCCATTTCTCCCTGAGGTCATCAGCATCTGAGAAAAGGTCAGGTATTCTTCCGAAGAGTTTTTTTACATATTCATCAAGACCGATAAATTCGTCGCCAAAGAATATTTTCTGCTCCCAAGTCGTTTCAAGAGTCACCCTTCTTCCTACAGAAAGTTTGATATCTATGAGATTATTTCTGGGCCCTTCGCAAGTACAAGGCAGATGACCACATACAGGGCAAACCTCGTGTTCAGAAGCTTTATCGCCCCCACCATTATTTGTATCTGTATGTTTTTTCTTTTTGCACGTGCAGGGCCAGTTTCCACATACGGGGCAGTAGGTATCGCCATCCCAGTCTGGATCCTTAAACATGTCGCAAGCACCCACAAAGTCATAGATCGTGAAATAATACTTTCCGTCAAATAAGCGCGTGCCTCTACCTATAATCTGCTTAAACTCTACGATGTTCTGCACAGGGCGCATCAGTACGATGTTTCGCACATTGCGGGCATCAACGCCAGTGCTCAGTTTATAAGAGGTGGTCAGGATAGTAGGCAACAGCTTTTCGTTGTCTTGGAATGTTCTCAGGGTGGCTTCGCCCACCTCGCCATCATCGGCCGTAACGCGCTCACAATAGTTATTGGCAGGGCGCTGCTTATGCTTGTTCACCATGTCACGCACTATCATGGCATGCTTCTGAGTGGCACAGAAGATGATGGTCTTTTCGTCTGGATCAATCTTGCTCAGCAGTTCCTTCACACGATGTTCATCGCGCTCTTTGATCTGGATTCTGCCATTATAGAAATCCGACTCCGTGTAGGTCTTCTCGGGATCTATCTCTCCACTTTTCACGACGTCGCCCTTCTCCCACTTGTAGTCATCAATGTTGCTCGTAGATAGTTCCACGCGGAAGGGAACCAGGAAACCATCCTCGATGCCTTGTTTCAGCGAGTAGCTATATACAGGAGTGCCAAAGTAGGCATAGGTATTGGCATTATCCTTTCTTTTGGGAGTAGCAGTCATACCCAACTGATAGGCACTGTCGAAGTATTCCATCAACTTGCGCCACTCACTTTCATCATTAGCACCACCACGATGGCACTCATCAATAATGATGAAATCGAAGAAGTCGCGCTCATACTGCATGTAATATGGCTGGTCGTCTGCGCCTTCAGGCAACTTGATGCCTTGCTCCTCTGCTTTCTGTGCATTGGGCGAAGTCATCATTGTCTGGAAAATGGTGAAGTAAAGATTGCGTGCCGTGGGCACCTTGTAGTTGTTCTTTTTCAGCTCCTTGGGAGTTATGCGGCACATCGCATCCTCGGGGAACTGGTCGAAGTCGTTGATGGCCTGATTAGCCAGAATGTTTCTGTCAGCTATAAACAGGATTCTTGGCGCACGCTCCACACCCTTCGTGGTGACTACGTCTTCATCCGTCGAGACTCGGCCATCCTTGAGCGAGTTCAGATGGCCCTCGCTTCTCCGGATGTTCCACTTCGTCTGCGTCAGCTTCCAACAAATCTGGAATGCCGTATAGGTCTTACCCGTACCAGTGGCCATAGTCAGCAAGATGCGATTGCGCTGCTTGGCCACAGCCTCCAACACACTCTTGATGGCTATCTCCTGATAGTAACGAGGCTGGCGACCGCCACTGCGATTCAGTGCACACAGATTAAACTTGTCTCGCCAGGGATTCTCCTCCGGGAAAGTCATCTGCCACAAGTCCTGTGGCGACGGGAAGGCGTCAATATCATGCTCCTTGCTGGGGATGATATACTCGCCCTGATTGTTCTTGATTCCCATGTCGATGAACCAGATCTCATCGCCATTGGTACTATAGGTATAGCGAATCTTCAGCGCATCGGCATAGAGCTTGGCTTGCCCTACGCCCTCAGACACGTCTTTCTCGTCGCTCTTGGCCTCTATCACAGCCAGTTTCTGCCCCTTATATTCCAGGATGTAGTCAGCCTTCTTCGGGTTCTTGTGCCCAGTAGTCGTGATGCGACCAGGCGCAATATACGCACTCTGCTCCACCAGAATATTACTTCCAGGAACTATCCCCCAACCGGCTTCCCTCAGTTTGGGGTCTATCTTGTTGAATCGTGTCTGAGCTTCGTTCATATGATTCTTTTATTTAGGTATTCTGACAAGTATTACAGGATATTTCGACCCCATATACTCATGACTTATATAAGATTCTTCGAAAAAATGAGCTACCATTTTCTCTGAACAGTCTTCTTCATCATCTTTAAGCCAAGACTCAGGAAAAAACGCTCTCATCTTTTTTCCTGCTTCTATATAATAATCTTCATGATAATGAACGTAATCTCCATTCGTACCCAAAAAGCTGCATCCTCTATTCTCGTCTGTGAATTTATCTTGAATAATCCTACAATTATCTGTTAGCTCGTAAAACTGCTCTTTAGTTGGAATGTTTAACTTTGCTGCCTCATTATAAGAAAGATATAGGATATTCCCTTCCTCATCCTTAAGGTAGTCAATCGCCCATTTTGTTCCACTTGGCAACGCCAAATCGACAAAATCAATCATCATATCATTAATATCGTTCATATTCTATTCAAATACTTGTCTTAATATTGCTTGTTTCAATGCGTCACACTCCTGAGAAATCTTGTCGTAGTTCTCTTGGAGGCGGTCAACCTTGGATTTGAGAGAGTCGAGAGTGGCAACGATGGATTGCTGCTCAGAGAGGGAAGGATAATCGAAAGAGAGCCCTTCAATGAATTTAATTTTAACGCCCTTCACCGTTGCTCCGATGCCATTATCTACTATATATTTTGTTTTGTGCTTGAAATAATAAAAAATAAAGTCCCTTAATATATTATTATTCTTAGGAATGATACCTTTCAAATCTTGGTTGATCGCAGTGTCAACAGCTAATTTGCACACCTTTCCTAAACCTACTCTAGTTGCAATTATTATTTCTCCTGTTTTAATAATTCTGCTTGAACTTTCATTTAATCCTTTATCGGTAATATAGTAACCTGTAGACTTTAATACGTCACAGTTCATATCACTCACAGTAGCCCATGGAATATTGCCACTCCAATAGTCTTTATTCTTGGTATCTGGCGTACCTCCACCAACGACATTGCAAACATCCCCTAACTTATTATGTACCCACCCTTCTTTTGGTTCAAGCATTTCTTTGAGTGATGCTTGGAAGAGGGCTTTGGCTTCATTGAGGGCTTTTTCTGCATTAGCCTTCATCGCATCTATCTTTGCAAAAGCAGAGTCAAGATAATCAACGATGGATTGTTGCTCGGAGAGAGAGGGTATTGCAATTTCATAATTGGACAACCAAACCGTACTTAGATTTAATTGAGCAGCACCTGATGAATTCTTCGTACAAATATTTTCAAAATAGTCTGAATTAAGGAAATGATACAGGTATTGCTTATCTACTTCGTTCCCCTTTAATCTCAAACAAGCTACTCGCTGATTCAATGCCGCAGGCAAAAGCCTTTGAGACAATCGCCCAACGCGGCCAACATTTCCAGTAAGAGATACTAACAAATCACCTTCCCTAAGTAGATATCTTTCGATTTCTTTTTTGGAACTCAGTGGATAATATTTTGGATCATTATCTTCAACTCGGCCTTTTTGAACATTAGTTATACGTATAATACGTATTCCCTCCGAAACGTATCTGCTACTTTTAAATGCAAATCCATTTAGAATCTCGCAAATATCCCCTAACTTCTTATATTCCCAACCTTCTTTCATTTCACCATCTCCATGATTTCGTTAATAAGCGTCTGATTCTCCTGCTCAAGGGCAAGGATGGTCTCTGCTATCTCGCTGGGGGTACGCTCATCTACTTCTTCTACCTTGTTGGGGTTCTTCACGCTGAGGTCGCAACTGTCGTCGAGGGTGCTCACGTCGAGTGTCCACGAATGTTCGCTCTCGGCTTGGGTCTTCTGCAAAGTCAGGAACTCCTCCATATCAGCCTCCGTCAGTGGCTGCGTCTTGGTGAAGTGCTTATCCACTTGATAGTACCATATCTTCTCTGTTGGCTCACCCTTAGTAAAGAACAAAACAACAGTCTTTACACCAGCACCGGTGAATACGCCCGAAGGGAGGTCGAGGATGGTATGCAGGTTGCAGTTCTCCAAAAGCATCTTGCGGATGGCACTTGCATCGCCATTGCTCAGGAAGGTGTTCTTGATAACGATACCGGCACGACCACCAGCCTTCAGCATCTTGATGAAGTGCTGCATAAACATATAGGCCGTCTCAGAGGTGCGAATTTCAAAGTTCTGCAACACCTCGCCTCGCTCATTACCTCCAAAGGGCGGATTAGCCAAGATGACATGCTTGCGATCGCTCTCCTGAATCTGGCTAAGGTTCATCGCCAGGGTGTTACCATGCGTAATATTAGGAGCCGATACACCATGGAATATCATATTCATGGTAGCAATGATATAGGGCAGCCCTTTCTTCTCCTTGCCATAGAAGGTGGATTTCTGCAATATCTCGTGGTCTTTCACGCTCTTAATCTTTTCCTTCATATAGAGGAAGGCCTCGCAGAGGAAACCAGCCGAACCGCATGCAGGGTCATAGACCGTTTCACCTATCTTGGGGTCAACCACCTTGATGATGCTACGAATCAGGGGGCGAGGCGTGTAATACTCACCACCATTGCGACCTGCATTACCCATGCGCTGGATGTTGCTCTCATAGAGCACCGTCATCTCGTGCTTATCCTCAGCACTCTGGAAGTGGAGTTCATCAATCATGTTGATAATCTCACGCATGTTGAAGCCTGAGCGAATCTTATTGTGCAGTTCGCCGAAAATCTCACCAATCTTGTATTCAAGGCTATCGGTACTGGTAGCCGTGTTTTGGAAGTCTTTGAGGTATGGGAAGAGCTTCTGGTCAACAAATTCCACCAGGTCATCGCCACTCATGGCGTTGACGGTATCCAGCACCATCTTGCCCGTCTGCGGGTCGCGCTTCTTAGGCGTTGCCCATTGGCTCCAACGATAGAAACCCGACACCAGTCGCTTGTAGCTCTTGCCGTCAAGTTCAGCTTCTTCTTCGCGTTCCGTTTCCAGGTCGTCGAGGTATTTCAGGAACAGCATCCATGATTTCTGCTCCAGATAGTCCAATTCACTACCACAACCCTGCTCTTTCCACAGGATCTGGTCTATAGCCTTAAATGTATTTTCGTATTTCATTTACCTGTTTATATAGTCGCACCATACTATATCTCCAGGTTTGCTTACAGGTATATTTCAAAGGACCTCAGGACACAAAAGAAGCGCGAACAATGACTCTTCTCTTGAATCGTGAGGTCCTAGGAATAACCTGTAGTATTAAGATACAAGTCATGCCCGCGCTATCGCACGGGCATCGAGCAGACTTATTCAAATACTACTTATCGTTGAAATTTCCTAGGTTTCACGATTCTCTGAACAAATAGCTGATGCTATTAATTTTACCCTCAAAAATCGTACCCCACCCTGCGCTCAGGGAATCATGCCAAGGCATGGGTTGTTTACAACCATCGGGAAATACTTGCGACAAAGGTACAAAGAAACAAGAACAATACAAAACAAATTGGTATTTATTTTGTGGAAAAACGAGACCCCCTCCTAGCCTCCCCCTGTGATGGGGAGGAATAAATAGAAAAAGGGGATTGAGGTGTAACACAAAATGTGTAGTCGCGATATAATTCACGAGGATGATTACATTTTTTTGTGTCAACGCGCGGAATTCCGCAGTCGCTCATTCAGTATGTTGAGCAGTTCTTGAGGCTTCATGCCGAGGCCCGTGGTGGAGATATGCTCCTGGGCGCCCGTCAGTTTGTTGTTGAACCGGCGAAGCAGGCGCAAGAAGAAATTGCCTTCCTCTATTTTGGCCAGTTCCACGTTGGGTTTAAAGTGTATGGATATGAACGTCTGAGAGTTCATCTTAATCAATTGAAAAGCCTCAACATCGCAGAAATGAACCACAAAAGGGCGGACACCCCTGACGATGACCTGCTGGTCCGTCACCGAAATATAGGGACTACCCATCAGGCGCTCCATGATGAGCATATAAGAAATGACAAAGAAGCCAAAGCCGAAAAACAAAACAGTGAGCACACCGCAAATCATACGCGGGATGCGATCATCACCACACATCAGTATTGCAACATAAACAAAGGTTACACATCCTGTCATCATCAAGAGCATTCGCCACAAAGAGTGATAGATACGGATTTCTTTCATAATGATTATAGTTTTACGATTGGTGCGACAAAGATAATACTAAAAACTGAAACTGACAAAAGAAAGCAGGAAATTTAACGACACGGCATCGTGATAGTGGCACTATTGCAACGCAAAAGTGGCACTATTATCATGCAAAAGTGCCACTTTTGACATGCAATACTAACGCTTTTGGTTACGATCTAGAGTCTAGACGGAGGCATTCTAGAGTCTAGACGGAGGCATTCTAGAGTCTAGAAAGGCGTGTTCTAGACTCTACACTGGATGCAAGAGTATAGCTATGGCAAGTCGAAAACGTTAAAACTACGAAATAAAAGTAGAAGTTTTGTGGCTAAATAGAATAAAAACTGTAACTTTGGCTTGCAGCCGAAGGTACTTGCGCTCGACAATAAAAACAAAAAAAAGCATTTTTATTTTGCATTGTCCTCGCTTATTCGTACCTTTGCACTAATACAATAACCGGTTATCCTTATGCTTCAAATTCGCTGTAAAAACAACAATGTGACCAAGAGCTTCCCCGAGGGGACCTCGCTGCTCGACGTCTATCAGGAGTTTGCCGACGACATCAAACTGCCCTACCCCGTGGTTTCGGCCAAGGTGAACAATGCCTCGCAAGGACTGAAGTTCCGCCTGTATCAAAACCGTGACGTAGAGTTTCTGGATGCGCGCGCCGGATCGGGCCACCGCGTATATGTGCGCTCGCTGTGCTTCCTGCTCTACAAGGCCACCCAGGACTTGTTTCCCGGGTCAAAGCTCTTCATAGAGCATGCCATCTCGCGTGGCTTCTACTGCAACTTCAAGAAGCGCACCAGCGAGCCACTGACCGAAGAGGACGTGGCGAACATTAAAAAGCGAATGCAGGAGATTGTGGGCCTCGACATGCCCTTCCGCCGCAACGAAGCAACGATAGAAGAGGCTGTACGCGTGTTCTCGGAACGTGGTTTCAGCGACAAGGTGAAACTGCTGGAAACCAGCGGACAGCTATACAGCGACTACTATACACTGGGCGACACACCCGACTACTACTACGGGCCGCTGGTGCCGTCGGCCAGCTATCTGAAGGTGTGGGACCTGCAAAGCTACGAGGACGGCATGCTGCTGCGCGTGCCCGACTGGAACGACCCCAGCAAGGTGGCAGAATATGTGGATATGCCCAAGACCTACAGCATGTTTGCCGAGAAGACGCGCTGGGACATCATCATGCGACTGTCGAATGCGGGCGATGTGAACAAGGCTATACTGAAGGGACATGCATCGGACCTGATACAGGTGTCGGAAGCACTGCAAGAGAAGAAGATTGTGCAGATAGCCGAAGAGATTGAACGTCGCTTCCACCGCGAGGAGAAGCCCGTCAGACTGGTGCTCATCACGGGACCGTCGAGCTCGGGAAAGACCACGTTCTGCAAGCGACTGAGCATCCAGCTGCAGGCCTGCGGACTGCGTCCTATCTCGGTTTCGACCGACGATTACTTCGTAAACCGTCTGGACACGCCTAAGCTTCCAAACGGCGACTATGACTTTGACAATATCGAAACCGTGGACTATCGAATGCTGGAAGACCACCTGATAAGGCTGATGAAGGGTGAACGCGTAGAGGTGCCGGAATACAACTTCGTGACGGGCATGCGCGAATGGAATGGCAAGAAACTGAAACTGTCTAACGACACGGTGCTGATTATTGAGGGCATTCACGCCCTGAACCCACAGCTGACCAAGAGCATCGACGACTCGGCTAAGTTCAAGATTTACATCTCGGCGCTGACGAGCATCTCGTTGGACGACCACAACTGGATTCCAACGCAAGACAACCGACTGCTGCGCCGCATCATTCGCGACTATAACAAGGGGGCTTTCACGGCGCGTGAGACCATTGCGCAGTGGAAAAACGTGTGCGAAGCGGAAGATAAATGGATATTCCCCTATCAGGAGACGGCCGACGTGATGTTCAACTCGGCACTCAACATTGAGTTTGCCGTGCTGCGCACCCACGCGGAAATCATATTGGCTTCGGTGCCCAGAAACTGTCCGGAATATGCCGAGGCACACCGACTGATGAAGTTCATACATTTGTTCCTGCCCATCAGCGACAAAGAAATACCACCTACGTCAATCATGCGAGAGTTCGTAGGTGGCTCGAGCTTTAAATATGTGCGATAGAAGCCTCCCCCAGCCCCTCCGAAGGAGGGAAGCCATTCTCAAACTATGGACACGGTATGTACACCCCATGAAAAAGCTACTGAGACAGCATCACTTCTAACAGCATAGGGCATTGACTATCGGCACTGACCAACCAGTCGATGCCTTTTTTCATGTCTTCCATTGTGCTGGCTTGACGATAGGCAACATGGTTCTGACGACAGATGCCTTCAGCCGAGGTGTGGTGCTGGGCTGCTACAAAACGGTCGCGGGCAGGGCTCTGGTCGAGCCCAGGCAGGTTGTCGAAGATGACGCCCTTGCCGTTGTTCAGCAGCAGGATGCGGAAGTTGCCCTTGAGATTCTGGTTCCACAAGGCATTCTGGTCGTAGAAGAAACTGAGGTCACCAATGACGCAGAAGACGCGATCATCGGTGACGCACGAGAAGCCGGCAGCTGTGGATAGCGACCCTTCGATACCGTTGACGCCGCGATTACAAAAGACCTTTGAGTGGGAATAGATGTTAGCCAGACGAATGGCCATGCTGTTGGCATACTGTACCGTGGGCTGAGAGCCTGCTGCTGTCTGCACCACTGAGCACTGCTGCTCGAAATATTTCACCACGGCGGCCTGCGAATAGGGCAACACCTCGGCTTCTTTCTGCTGCCGGACATCGGCCAACAGGGCCTCCCACTTCTGCACAAAGGGATGGGGCATCTCTTCCAGATTGAAGCGTATAAGGTCGGCTACGACCTCTGGGTCGCCCTGAACGACGTGGGTCAGATTCATGAAGGTGTCGTTCACCTCGCCCGTGAGGTTGACAGCCCAGGTTTCCTTGGCCCGGCGCAAGAAGCGCTTCACGTGCTTACTGACAATAGATCCACCGGTGTAAAGCACGAAATCGGGCACATAGGCCTCGTCGTCTTTCACCCGCAGCACAGCCTCTTCCAGCAGCGGGTTCATGGGCTGACCGGCTATCAGCATGGGGCGCTGGGCCTGCAGAAACATGCGGCAGACGTGCGTCAGGGTGATATTGCTGGCTTCGGCAGGGGTGAAATCAATCTTGCGTTCGTCGGGAAGCGACGGTGTGGTGAAACTAAACAAGGGCTCGGAGATGGGCACATTGATATGTACAGGCCCCCGCTTCTCCATCAGGGCCTCGTTGATCAGGCGGTTGCAGTACCAGTGCTCTTCTTCGTCGCGGGGTTCCACCAGCGTCACGGCCTTCTTGACAAAGCGCCCGAGGGCGTCGGGCTGTGGCAGCGTCTGACCATCGAGCTGGTCGATCCACTGCTGAGGACGGTCGGCCGAGATGACCACCACGGGGCGATGCTGATAGAAAGCCTCTGCCACGGCAGGTGCTAGGTTGAGCAGTGCCGTGCCACTGGTCACGCAGACCACCACAGGTTGCTGCAGTGCCTGGGTCATACCTAGGGCATAGAAACCAGCCGAACGTTCGTCGGTGACGGGATAGCACTGAATATCGGGACATTCGTTGAGGTTGTGCACGATGGCCGCATTGCGACTGCCGGGACACACCACCGCATGGCGAATGCCGTGCTTCACGAGCAATGCCGTGAGGATATTTACATTTTCTTTGTTGCAATACATTGTCTCATTGTTTCGAGTTTGGCCTCGGTCTCCAGCCATTCCTGTTCTTCCACGCTGTCTTTCAGCAGTCCGCCGCCGGCATAGAGTCGATACTGGCCTTCGGCAATCTGCATGCAGCGCAGCGTGACGTAGAGATGGGTGGACGACTGCAGGTTCAGCGGACCCATGAAGCCGCTGTAGTAGCGGCGGGGGGTATGCTCATGTGTCTGGATGAAACGATAGGTCTCGGCCTTGGGGAGTCCGCAGACGGCAGGTGTGGGGTGCAGCTGACTGATCAGGTTGCCCACACAGTCACGGTCGAGAAGGGTGAAGGTGAAGTCGCTGCGCAGGTGAACCAGGTTGGCAGCACGCACGGTTCGAGGTCCCTCCTCGCGGATATCGGTGGCCTGATGACTCAGGCAGTCCATGATATAACTGGCCACATAGCGCTGTTCCTGTATGTTCTTGTCGGACCACTGTACGCGCTCGCCTTCGCCGTTCAGGTCGTCGCCCTCCAGTTTCATGGTGCCAGCCAGCGCCATGGTGTGCCATCGGTCGGCCTCGCCCTCGAGCAACACCTCGGGGGTTGCCGTGAGCCAATAGCCACTTTGGGGCGTATAGACCAGCGAGATAAACAGGCGTGGGTAGTACTCGCAGGCGCGAGCAAACAGCTGTAGCGGGTCGGCATCGTCGATGAACGACTGTTCAGCACACCGGCTGAGCACAATCTTGCGGAAGCGTCCGTCGAGCAGTTGCTGATGGAAGCTGGCAAAGTCGGAGGCATAGTCGGCACGCTCGCTTTGGGATGAGGCCACTTTTCGGGGTGAATGGGGGCACTTTACGGGTAGAAAAGCGGCCCTTTTCTCGGCGAAAAGGGGCACTATTCCAAGGGCATAGTTGCGGAAGGTCTGCACACGATCGGGACGGATAAGCAGCACGGGACAATCAGCGGTGGCCTGAAAGGGTGCCAACACAAATCCCTGGCGCCCGTTCAAGTCCTGCAATGAGGTAATCTCCGTTGGAAGTCCGGCGGTCTGCTCCACCAAGGTAACCTCCTGCTGGTGGGGCAGTCTGTAGAGTGCGAATGCTGTCATTTGCTCTTTATCACATAGTTGGTGACACGAACATTCGAGATAAGGTCACCAGCCGTATCCTTGATATCAACATTCCACACATGGAGCGTGCTGCCACGATGCAACAGGCGGGCATAGGCTGTGACAGTGTCGCCCTCGGCAACAGCCTTGACATGGCTGCCGCTGACCTCGATGCCCACACAGGCACAACCGGGACATAGCGACGACGAAGCCACACCGGCTACATTCTCGGCCAGAGCCAGCGAAGCGCCACCACTGAGGAAGCCAAAGGGCTGGCGGTTGCGCTCGTCAACTTTCATACGGGCCATACACGTATCGTCCTCGGGTGTGGAGAAGAACTCCATCCCGAGGGCGGTACTTAAATTGGGTTTTGAACTGATTATCTGATTAATCTTGTCAACGTTCATTGAATTTACTTAAACAGAGAATACTCCTTAACGTTCCATGCTAATGCGCTGGCACCCAGCAAGTCACGGTCGTTTTCGTTAAGATTTGAGAGAAGTATCTTCACCTTTCCACTCATGTTATGGAAGACATGTTCTTCGAAAGACTGATCGGTGGGCTCGAGCAACCATTTACCGGCATGAGCCACACCACCACAAAGGATGATGGCTTCGGGATTGAGCACGGTGGCATAGTTGGCCAAACTGATACCCAACAGGTGGCCTGTGCGACGATAGACCTCGATAGAAAGCTCGTCGCCCTGCTCACAGAAATCGAAAATCAACTTGGGATCCAGCTCGTCAATCTTGTCGCGCATCAATGAAGGACGCTTGTCTTCTTCCAACAGCTCCCTGGCCGTCTGGACAATACCCTTTGCACCTGCATAGGCTTCAAGACATCCTCGATTGCCGCAACCGCAAAGGCGCCCGCCATCAACGACACAAGAGTGGCCTACCTCGCCAGCAAAGCCTTCGATGCCCAGATAGGGCTTGCCTTTCAGCGTGATGCAACTGCCCACGCCGTGGCCCAGGTTGACAACCAAGAAATCACTTAAACCGTGAGCACTGCCATAGACGTACTCACCCAATGCACGAGCATGAACATCATTGCCGAGAGCCACTGCCAGGCCCAGACGGTCGCGCAGCATGGCTGCCATCGGAATCTGACCCTTCCACTCGAGGTTGGGCGGATTCTCAATACATCCCGTCAGGAAGTTTCCACTGGGCGAACTGACACCAACAGAACGGATACTTTCGTAGCCACCGTTGCTCTCTACCAATTCGATGATACAGTTACTCAGATAAGTAACATACTCGTTAACATTAGGATAGGTTTTGGTCGGAAAACCATCGCGGGCTATGATATTGCCTCGCACGTCAACAATGGCAAAGACGGTCTTGTCTATGCTAATGTCTACACCAACAACTCTGGTTTTTATTGAATCTTGTGTCATCGTTAATTATCGTAGTTATTGACAGGGCAAAAATAACAATTAAATTAGATATTACCAAAGGATTTATGCATTTTTTTTGCGCATTCAAATAATAATATGTAATTTTGCGCCAATTAAGGCTTATAATTAATAACCAAAACTCAAAAACAATGAAAAAGTATTTTGTAATGGTCATAATGGCGCTGGCCGTTGGTTTCGCTTCATGTGACAACAACAAGAAAACGGAAGTGCAAGAAGAAGCAACAGCTACAGTGGTTGACGAACTGCTCAACGAGGTAGGAAACGAAGACACTGCTGCCGTCAAGGCCTCGCTGGAAGCTGTGCAGGAAGAGATCAACACGCTGGCTGCCGAAGACCCGGAAGCTGCTAAGGAATATATTAATAAGGTGCAGGCGTACCTAAAAGATAATACTGAGAAGATCAATGCCCTGGTGGCTGGCGACGAAGAGGCTTTGTCACTGGTGAACACTCTGGTGAACGCACCTGCAGAGGCTGTGTTGAATGCAGTCACTGCCGGACAATCGGTGGTGGACAATGCTGAAGCAACCGCCGAGAGCGTGAAAAGCGCTGCCGAAGAAGCCGTGCAGAACAAGGCCAACGAGATCGTGAACGAAGCCAACAAAAAGGCCGAGGAGCAGAAAGCGGAAGCCAACAAGAAGGTGAACGAAGCTAAGCAGAAGGCCAACGAGGAGGTGAACAAAGCTGCAAAGAAGGCTAACCAGGAGGTGAACAAAGCTGCCGAGAAACTGCTGAAAGAGGCTGGACTGAAATAAACACGACGAGAAGACATGAAAAGAACAATACTGTCAACACTAGCATTGCTGCTGAGCACAACAGCATCGTTTGCCGTGAGCAACAACACCGTGGAGATCATCTTCAACGGCACAACAGCCACCGTCAACATCGCCGAGAACATCAGCAGCTACGTGACTCTGCAGAGTGGCACCTCATCGCACGTGAAACTGATTCAGAGCGAGAACTTTGCAGGCGTGAATCCCACCAGCAGCAATACCGACGGTGAGATCATCTATGTGCTCTCTGGCTCTTCTACCAATGGCAGCTTCTACATGGAAGGCAGCTATAAGGCGACGGTCAACCTGAACGGTGTGACGCTGACCAACCCCAACGGGGCAGCAATCATGCTGATGGACGGCAAGCGCGTGGAGGTGAGCATCAAGAGTGCTACCACCAACACACTCACAGATGGTGCCAACGAGGACTACAACGGCTGTTTCCACTGTAAGGGTCACACCAAGTTCAAGGGCAAGGGCACACTGAACGTGAAAGGCAACAGTCGTCACGGCATCTACAGCAAGGAGTATCTTGAGATTAAGAACTGCACCATCAATGTGACGGGGGCTGCGAAAGACGGCATCCACTGCAAGGAGTACTTCATGATGGAAAGTGGCACCGTGAGCATCAATGGTGCTGGCGACGACGGCATCCAGGTGGAACAGAGCAGCGACCCGCTGACCAACGAGACCACCGATCACGAGGACGAAAACACGGGCAACTTCTATCTAGACGGCGGCACACTGAGCATCCAGAACGTGACGGGCAAGGCTATCAAGGCCGACGGCATCATCAAGTATAATGGTGGAACCAAGAATTTCGACACGACCAACACGGAGATCAGTGCCGACATTCAGGGCGTGAAGACGGCTCCTGGCCGCACATCGACGTTCGACCTGATGGGTCGTCGACTGAACGATGCCACAAAGACGAAAGGCATCGTCATCATGAAGAGCAACGGAAAGATTGTAAAGGTCGTTAGACACTAAAGCTTTATTGACAGGATAATACAAACAATACAATGATCAACAAACAAACACGCGAACAGATTATTGCTCTGATACACAAAGAAGTAGTACCTGCCATTGGTTGTACTGAACCAATGGCAGTGGCTCTTTGTACGGCACGAGCAACAGAACTACTAGGACAAAAACCAGAGCACATCGAGGTTTACCTAAGTGCAAATATCCTGAAAAACGCCATGGGCGTGGGTATTCCTGGCACGGGCATGATCGGACTGCCCATCGCCATTGCACTGGGAGCACTGATTGGTAAAAGTGAATACGAGCTGGAGGTACTGAAAGACCTGACACCTGAGGCCATCGAACAGGGCAAGCAGTTTATTGCTGAAGAGCGCATCTGCATTCATCTGAAAGAGGGTATCAGCGAGAAACTGTACATCGAGGTGATAGTCAGTGCTGGTCAGCAGGAGAAGAAGGCTATCATTGCTGGCAGTCATACGAACTTTGTGGAGGAATATAAAGAGGGAAAGGAGGAGCAAAGCGGTGCCGACGACATTCAACTGAACATGCGACTGGTTTACGACTTTGCCACTACGGCTCCGCTGGAAGAGATACGATTTATCGAGGCTACACGCGAATATAACATGAATGCGGCGCGCGAAGCTCTGAAAGGCAACTACGGACATAATCTGGGAAAGACAATAGACAGACCGCTGGCTAAGGGTATCTTCGGAGGCAGCATCTTCTCGCACATCATTGCCCGCACGGCTTCTGCCTGCGATGCACGTATGGGCGGAGCCATGATTCCGGTGATGTCGAACTCGGGGTCGGGCAACCAGGGCATCTGCGCCACCAATCCGGTATGCGTCTATGCCAAAGAGAACGAGAACACGGAGGAGGAGCTGATACGTGCGCTGATGCTCAGTCACCTCACAGCCATCTATATCAAACAGTCGCTGGGCAAGCTATCGGCTCTCTGCGGATGCGTGGTAGCATCGATTGGTTCGAGCGTAGGCATCACCTACCTGATGGGTGGCGACTATGAGCACGTGTGTCGCAGCGTGAAGAACATGATTGCCAACCTGACTGGCATGATCTGCGACGGTGCAAAGCCATCGTGCTCACTGAAGATCACTTCGGGGGTTTCTACGGCTGTCCTCTCTGCCCTACTCTCGATGGAAGGCAAATGTGTTACTTCGGAAGAAGGTATTGTGGACGACTGTGTGGATAAGAGTATTCATAACCTAACAGCCATTGGTGCCAACGGTATGGGAGTCACCGACGAAATGGTGCTTCGCATCATGACGACCAAGGGCTGTTAGGCCGAGACTTCTACTTCAACTTAGGCTTCAACTCGTCGGGCGAGTCGTTGGTGAACATGTTGACAGCGGGGGCCTGCTTGCTGTAGAAATCGAGTATGGTTTGCGTATCGAGTTCCAAAGACGGACGGAAATCATCACTTTGCATATAAGAAAGGATTGCCTGGCGCATCTGACGCGCTACAGGACGATTCTCCAGACGATTGCTGATGTCCATAGTGGTCATCAGCAATCGTCCTTTTCCGACCTTTGCTTCGACAAGCATACCGAGCTTGCGCGACACATGCCACGTGTCGATGGGCTGGATGGGCGACTGATAGTTGCGTGGCAACTCCATCAGGTTCATAACCTGCGCCTTGTTGAGGAGCTCCCACCAGTTGAGGTTCGACCAGTCGTCGGTGGGGAAACCGTACTTAAACAGCGGATGGGTGGTGTCGATATAGGCACCGGTGGTATGCGGCGGACGCATCTTAAACCACGAGGTGTTCCAGAACACTGGCAGGTAGCTCTGCTTCACATCGCTACCCAGCGTCACCTTACCTGCAGCCGTCAGCAGCACGGTGCCGCCTTTACGCAACACTTTCTGCGCCTTGGCATCCAGGGAGTCAGCGATATAGACAGAGCCTGCATCAGCAGTGGTCTGTGCGGGATAGACCCAAAAGTCCCAATGGTTCTTGTAGGAAGGCGACAGCTGTACCTCGAGGGTGAACTTGGCTGGCGCCTGCACATTGGCAAGAGGCATGGTGACTGTGCCTAACGCGTGATTTTTGCCTACAGGAAGGGACGTCAATTCGCTTAATCGTCCGCTTGCCACCACACTGGCACTATCACTCTGATAGATAGAATAGGTGGCATTGACGTCGGTCAGCGTGGCGAAGGTGGCATTATAAGCCTCTACAGGCACACGCAAGGTGTCGGCAGTGGTATAGACAAACTGAGGGAATCGGGCCAAGGGAACTATGGCATTGCAGAACTGCGTCCAGTCGCGAGCGGTGCAATAGCCTTTCTCGCGCCAGAAGACATTCAGCACACCAACGAGTGCGGTGCCCTGTCCGCTGTAGTCGTTGAGGCCCAACAGTTGGAAACCGGCATAGTCTTTTGTGCGGAGGTTGCGCTCTATCTCGTACTTATAGCAGAGTGTCTGCAACTTTCCACTAGCCATAAGGAACTTACGATCCATCTGCTCCATGCCATTGTCGCGCAACAGATCACGGAAGATTTCGAAGTTGCCAGGATGATAGGCACCCGTGTATTGAGTCACTTCGCCAAAGTCGGGGAAGGCACACCATTGTCCTTTCTCGTGGGTCACGATAGGACTTTCATTGGGCGTGTCGCCCTTGTAATTGCGTGGAAAGAGGATGCCATCGAAATAGTCATCGGCCGACTGAGGTGCTTTCTTGTCCCAGTTCAGGCCTCGGGCCCCACCCTTCACGTGGTAGTCGGACTCAGAATCCCATGCCCAACCGCCACCTACAGAGGCACCAGCATAGAGTTTGGTGGGGTCATATTTCCGCATCTCTTTCACCCAGTCGTTGCAATAGCTCACCCAATCGCCTGCGGGCTCGTTGCCTGCTGCCATCATCACAAACGAAGGATGGTGGCCATACTCATCGATGATGCGCTTTGACTCATCCATCAAGTACTTGTCGATGGCCATGCCACGACGCAACTTCACACCGTGGTTGGGCCAGGTGGGACCCTCGGGCTGAAGATAGATGCCCAACTTATCGGCAGCGGCGAAGGCTGCTTCGGGAGGACAATAGGAATGGAAGCGTACATGATTGAGGCCATACTCCTTGCACTTCTTGAAGATGCGCAACCACTCGGCCTCGTCTGTGGGCGGATAACCGGTTTCGGGGAAACAGCAGTTCTCTACCGTGCCGCGCAAGAACAGCGGGCGACCGTTGATGAAGAGCTGGCGCTGGCGGGTGGTAATCTCACGCAGACCGAAGGTGGTCTGGTAGATATCCTCGCCGGCCTCGATGGTGAGCTGATAGAGGTGGGGATGGAACTCGTCCCACAACTGGGCATTGCTACCCAGTTTGACCTTGAACACTTTCTTGTTTCCCAGGGCCTCTTTGCTCATCGTGGTTTGATAATGTCTGCCTGTCATGCTGCTCACCTCTACATGGACATCATACTCCCACTTGGGCAGCACGCGGACACCATCGGTGTGGTTCTCCAGCTCGACCTCAATCTGAGCCGAGCGTTCGGCCACATTGGGGACGATGCGTACGTGTTTGATGTTCAGCTTCTTCCACTGAGCCTGTAGCTCTATCCTACCAGCTATGCCGTTCCAGTTGCCTTGGGTCTGGTCGGTCACGGAATGGGAGTCCTGGCCCACACATACATTCTCGATACCATTATACACCTTGACGGCAATATCGTTCTTGCCACCAAAGGTGATATACTTGGTTACATCATAGCGATGGGGCACCGACAGCGACATCTGGTGGCCCACCTCCTTACCGTTGACATAGACCGTGGTCTCGATATGGGGACGCTCCAGAAACAGCGTGATGCGCTGGTTGCTCCACGAGCGGGGCACATAGACCTGCTTACGATACCAGGCATTACCCACATAGTGGCGATTGGGAGTCAGGAAGAACGGGAATTTCATGTCGCCTTCCTGGCGATATTTCGCCATATAAGGATTGAAGTAATAGGAAGAGTCGTAGAGCGAGCCCGTCCACTGGGTGTGCACCGACACACGATGACCTTTTTCGTTAGTCAGCATAGAGCCGGGCAACATCACATAATCGTTGTACTGAGGGGTGTCGCCCATCGCGAAGTCCCAGGCGCCAGCCAGCGAGATGACCTGTTGGGCATGAATGGTTAAAGTAGCAATGACTGCCATCAACAGGAAACTGATTCGTTTCATATTTACTGATTAGTTTTAGTTTTACGCGCCAAAGTTACTAATTTATCGGCGAAAAAACAAAAAAATGGCCCGAAAAGGCGTGATTTCCTTTCGAGCCAGAGCTATCTTCGAACTGATGACTATTCGATACCTTCATAGCGATAGATGTCCTGTCGCCACTCATCGGGGAAAGCCATGGACTGATGGTTCACCAAATCATAGAGCACCATGATGGAGAAACAGCGACATTTTATCTCGTTTGTATCA
Organism: Xylanibacter brevis ATCC 19188; assembly: GCF_000621725.1. Lineage (GTDB taxonomy): Bacteria > Bacteroidota > Bacteroidia > Bacteroidales > Bacteroidaceae > Prevotella > Prevotella brevis. Next base: position 13,908 of record NZ_JHXM01000019.1, on the reverse strand, counting down.
ACATCAATAATATCCTGTTCCAGATGCAGACTTTTATTGCCCACCTTCACAGCACGTGTACGGGCGGCAATATGGTCGGCACCCTTGATCTGTGAAAAGAACTCTGACTCGATCTTGACAACCACAATAGCCACACGCTCCCAATCCACATTCTTACAAACACTGGCAAAATACTCGGTCTTTGCAGTATCATAGAACTGGAAATAGATGGTGTTGTTGACATGACCGAATTTATCTACATCATTGAATCGGATTTGAATGGGCAACACATGCCGATAGTCTTTGTTTAATTCTTGTGCCATTCCTGAATATTATTACGGTTACTATTTCAAGCGGCAAAATTACTAATTATTTGTGAGATAATCTCTATTTCAGCGAGATTATTTCGGTTTTGACAGACCGCAAACAAAAAAGTCAGCCCTACAAAGGACTGACTTTTACTGACTTTACACTTTCGCCTGGAGTGGGATCGGCTTCGCGAGGAAGATAGATGGGGGCGCCACTTTGAAGCGGCAGTATGCGGAGTTCCAGGGTGCTACAACCCTTGGGTAGGCGCCATAGTCCGTAGAGGAACGGACGACCATACTGGAAGTGGTCTGCTATCAACTTGCCATCGGCATAGAGACGAGCACAATCGCCTTGATAATTGATTGTCAGCAACTGTTGGCCTATGGGGTGCGCTTCCTGAAGGAAAGGCAGATCGATACGATAGACAGCAGCCTGCTGCCAGTCGGCTTCGGTGGGGGCCTCAGCCACTTTCTGGGCACCAATGGTGATTTGTCGCAGAGGACCTGCCTCACGTACTTTCTCGCAGGTGGCTAGGTAGTAGATGTACGTATGAACACGTTCGTCGAGGAACAGATGCTCGGCCTCTTGCTGGCTCAGCAGATAGAGATTCTGATGGATGGGTGTCTCCGTTCCTTTCGCCTTCACGTTTTTCAACACCTTGCCGTTCTGCATACAAATGGTTGTGGGGATGCCGGGTATCTGCATCAGGTAAATCTTACCGTCGCGCTTAGCCACCAGTTGGGCTGTGGCATAACGGATGCCATCGATTTTGACAGGGAAGATGGCCATAGCACCAGCAGGAATGGTGAGCTTTGGCAAGCGAACACCGCAAGCTTCGAGGCGAACGCCACGCTTGGCAGACAGCTGTTGCAGACGCTCGTAGTTGTTGACGAAGATGAAGCCGCTGCCCTGCTGACTTCTCACCGACCAGCGCAACTGCTTGTCGTCGCCTTTCTTCAGGTCTTGACTCACAGGAAACGAGGGTTCCATCGTTGCTAGCAGCTGACCATAGTCGTGCATGAACAAATGAAGGGGACGCAGGGCGTAGAAGTGAGGATTGGTCTGTCCAAACTCTCCAATAGGTGCCTGAAAGTCGTAGTTCTTCACCGGCATATCGTTATAGTTGGTGGCTGGCGTGCGCTGGTTCTCGTTCAGCGTTGTGATGCCTTCAGGATTGGTTCCACCATGATACATGTAGTAGCCCAACAGGTTTGATCCTGAGCCCAACTTCACGAGCGCCATGGCATAGGCATCCTCGGTATAGACATACGGACGACGATGATAGGCCGTGGCCATACCGCCACCCAACTCACAAGTAAAGTAAGGATAAGTGCCATTGTCGGCAGTAGTAGAGGAAGCGGCTGGACCATCGGAAGAGGCTGATGGCGACTCGCCCATCGCTGTGGCAGGCTTCACACCTTCTTTAAAGTTGAAAGCTTTATAATAGCTACCCACAGTCTCCTGCTGCGAACGCTCCCAAAAGCCATCGGCATAGTCGCCATAGAGGGGAATCATCTCGCCAAAGGGCACCGGCGTGGCCAGTTCGGGCCAACCAGTACGTGTATAGAAAGGCAGGTCATAGCCAATCTGAAGGGCCATCTGCTTCAACGCCATCAGATACTCACCGCGTCCACGATATTCGTTGTCAAACTGAGCGGCTACCACCGGACCACCGTCTTTCCATTGCAGACCTTGTACCTGTGTGAATATCTGGCGATAGAGACGCTCTACATAATATAAAAAGGTGGGATTCTGCTGGCGCACCTTGCAGCCCTTTGAGAATATCCAATCGGGAATGCCACCGTTGCGTACCTCACCATGACAGAACGGACCCAGGCGCAGAACCACGGGCATCTCTTCCGCCTTACACACCTCAAGGAAACGACGCAGGTTGCGCTGACCATCCCAACGGAAGATGCCTTCCTGCTCTTCCACATGGTTCCAGAACACATAGGTGGCAATCATGGTGACGCCACCCTCTTTCATCAAGTGTACCTCGCGCTGCCACTCTTCGGCAGGCACACGCGAATAGTGTATCTCGCCCATTACGGGACAGATGCGACGACCATCAACGATGAGACTATGACGGTCCCACGTGACGGGTTTTCCAAAATCAGAAGCATAACTGCCCATGGCCATCAGCCATAGACACGTAGATAGTAGTAGTTTGTACATGATAGTTATTATTTCAGTATCAGTTCCACTGGACAATGGTCGCTACCCATCACGTCGGTGTGAATCTTTGCATCTTCAATCTGGGATGACAACCGCTCGGAAGCAACAAAATAGTCAATGCGCCACCCCACGTTCTTCTGACGTGCCTGGAAGCGATAAGACCACCACGAGTACACTACCTCGTCGGGATACTTCCAACGGAAGGTATCAATGAAGCCTGAAGCCAACAACTCACTGAACTTGCCACGCTCCTCGTCGGTGAAGCCAGGATTCATATGGTTGGTCTTGGGGTTCTTCAGGTCAATCTCCTGATGAGCCACATTGAGGTCGCCACAAAGAATGACAGGCTTCTGTTCGTCTAAGCGTTTCAGGTACTGACGGAACTGGTCTTCCCACGACATGCGATAGTCCAGGCGCTTCAATCCGTCTTGCGAATTGGGCGTATAGCAGCACACCAAAAAGAACTCGGGCATCTCAAGAGTGATAACACGACCCTCGTGATCGTGCTCATCAATGCCAATGCCATAGGTCACGCTCAGCGGCTGGTGCTTTGTATAGATTGCCGTACCAGAATAGCCTTTCTTATCGGCATAGTTCCAAAAGGACTGATAGCCCTCAAACTGCAGATCCAACTGTCCGGCCTGCATCTTCGTCTCTTGCAGACAGAAGAAGTCGGCATCCAACTCGCGAAAGATTTCACTGAAGCCCTTGCCTGCGCAAGCCCTCAGTCCATTTACGTTCCAACTAACAAATTTCATGTTTAGAAAGCTATACCAATAGTAAACTGATGCATCTTGGGTGCCTGGCTCTTCTTAAAGAACGACATAGGCGAATACTTACAATAGACAGATGGCAGATGGGGGGCGTGCACCTGCATGAATGCATCGATGGTGACAGGACGCTGCCCGATGGATTTCGTATTGATATCATACTCCTCCTCGCCCAGTTCATACTGGCGATTGGCATGCGCCCAGAAGTTGAAGTTCACGATGCCACCCAGCGTGACATAGCACTTTTCTTCACAACCGAAATAGTGCGTATAGAGCACTGGCACCTGAACACTGGTAACATGCAGAGCCACTTTTCTATCAGAAGCATTGATGGGGAAAGCAGACAGTCCCATGATGCCTTCAGCATCTTTCAGCCACCAGCCATCGTTGGGCGACATGCGATAGTTGCGCCAATCGATGCCCACACCTAAACTCCATGCGTTCTTGGCACCAAAGGGATGCCAATTGGTCTTTACACCCAGTGCCAAATCAAAAGAGGGCCACAGATTGAACGAACCCATATCGGTGTCGAGCATCGTGTTCAAACCTATCTGAAAATAAGGTTCGGTGTTCACCTCACCTCTCTTTGCCTTGTTGTTTTTCCAATGATTAACATGTATTCCGCACCATGCCTTATTGTTAATTTCTATCGTGTCGCGGACAATTATTTTCTTAGAGTTATCGCGAGTCACAATGGTTACTTTCTCTACGTTGTCTGCCACAATAGTATCAGCTGTCTCGGCAGCCATTGACGATGAAGAGGCTGCAAGAAGTAGAGCCGCAAGAATAGTTTTAGCTTTCATAAAATGATTGGTTTAATAATTAAAGTTATGCAAAGGTAAGCATTATTTATGAAAACAGCAATGAAAGAGACAAAAAAAATGGCAGCACCGCTGACGCGGGACTGCCATTATAGAAACCATTCAAGAATTAGAACTTTGCCATCTTTATGGCAACCACAGCACATTCATCGCCCTTATTGCCCAACTTGCCGCCAGCGCGATCCAGCGCCTGCTGCAAATCATTGGTGGTCAGCAGACCATAGATAACGGGGATATTGCTTGTAGCATTCAGGCGAGCGATACCTGCAGTCACACCCTGACAGATATAGTCGAAGTGGGGTGTCTCACCACGAATCACACTGCCCAAGATAATGACAGCATCGTAACCATCATTGAGCGTCATCTGATGTGCGCCATAGATCAGTTCAAACGAACCGGGAACAGTCTTCACGTGGATATTCTCGGTCAGTGCGCCATGCTTCTCGAGTGTTTTCACGCAACCTTCGAGAAGGGCACCCGTGATCTCGGGATTCCACTCTGCCACCACGATACCAAAAATCATGTTTGAGGCATCGGGAACAGCATTGAAGTCGTAGTCGCTCAAATTATGCAGAACTGTAGCCATCGTCTTTAATTCTAATATGTATATTTACTCTTTAACACGCTCGATGTAAGCATCGATGGTGCTATACTTCACCCACTGATAGTAATTGTCCTTGATGCGCTGATAGAGCTCCAGAGCCTCGGCCTTCTTACCCTGGCTCTCCAGGATCTCACCAGCCTGAATCAGGAAACCAGGAGACAGTGTGTTGTTGTCTGCCATGTCAGCAGCCTTAACCAATGTCTTTACAGCATCGTCCAGATTGTTCTGGCTAGCCTCGATGTTGCCCACTGCAGCCTTAGCTGAAGGAGAAATCATCTGGTCGTCTTCGGTATCGAACTCATCGAAGTATTCAGCAGCCTCATCAAGCTGACCCAGACGTGCGCAGCAAATACCGGCATAGAGGTTGGCCAAGTTACCAGCCTTTGTAGAACTGTACTCGTCAGCGATAGTCTTGAAACCAGCGTGACCCAGGCTGTCGCCCTCAAGAGCCATCTTGAACAGCTCAGGCATATCGCCCTGAACAGCCATGCCATAATACTCCTGGGCCTTAGCCATCTCGGTGCTGGCCTTCACCTGCTGCTTGTCGCTATAGTTATTCCACAACAGACAAGCCAATACAGCTACGACAGCTACGCTAACACCGCAAATAATTGCTTTCTTGTACTTGAGGATGAATGCCTCACTCTGATTCAGTGTCTCCTTGATTTCAGAAGCACCGTTGTTGTTATTTTCTGCCATTTTTATATTATTTTTATTTTATGTTCGCACAACTTTTGCGGGCGCAAAGATAATGAAATTATTGCACATGGTGAAATTTATTTCCTGTTTTTTTCTTTTTTAAGTCTGAAAAGCAGTAACTTTGCACTGAAAAAGACAGAAAAAGCATGATTCTGGAGCGTTTATCCATTATTAATTATAAAAACATCGAGGGAGCCGATTTAAAGCTCTCTCCTAAATTCAATTGTTTCATTGGTCACAACGGTGCAGGAAAGACCAATGTGCTCGATGCCATCTATTTTCTGTCGTTCTGCCACTCGGCACAGTCGGTACAGGACTCGCTGGCCATTCAGCACGACAAGGACTTTTTCCTGTTGGAAGGACGTTATACCGACTTCAACATTTCCTGCGGCATGAAGCGAGGCACCAAGAAGGTGTTCAAACGCGACAAAAAAGCCTACCAGCGACTATCTGAACACATCGGACTGATTCCCATTGTGCTGGTATCTCCTGCCGATGCGTTGCTGATTGAAGGAGGCAGCGAGGAGCGCCGCCGACTGATGGACCAAGTGATTGCCCAACTGGACAGAACGTATATAGAATCGCTGAATCGCTATAACAAGGCGCTGATGCAGCGCAATGCCATGCTGAAGATGGAAGACCAAGAGCCTGACCCTGCCCTACTCTCGTTGTGGGAGGAACAGATGGCGCACGAGGGTGAGAATATTTTCCACAAACGACAGGCTTTTGTAGAACAGTTGGTGCCCATGTTTCAACAGTTCTACAACATGATTTCGGACGGGCGCGAACAGGTGTCACTCAGTTACACCTCTCACTGTCAACGGGGACCGCTGCTCGAGGTTATTCAGCGCGACCGCATGAAGGATCGTGCTGTGGGCTATTCGCTCCATGGCATTCATCGTGACGACCTCGAGATATTATTGGACGGGCATCCTATGCGTAGAGAAGGTTCGCAGGGACAGCTCAAAACGTTTGTCATAGCACTAAAGCTGGCCCAGTTCAATTTCCTGAAACAGACCAACGCGCGCACCACACCCATCCTACTGCTGGACGACATCTTCGACAAGCTGGACGCACAACGCGTGGAACAGATTATCAGACTTGTGTCTGGCGAACAGTTTGGACAGATTTTTATCACCGACACCAACCGCGACCACCTGGACCAGATACTGGCACAGGGGCACTTTGACTACCAACTTTTCAACGTAGAAAACGGTAGTATCACAACCAAATAAAAAGACATCATTTATGTTTAAACGCGACGTACAAGAGCTCAAGAACTTGGTTTTGCGCAACATACGCAAACAGGGATTGGAGACGCCTCTGCTGCAGAAGCGACTGATAGAGGCATGGCCCATTGTGGCTGGCGAGATGATTGCTCGCTACACCACCGATGTGCGCATCTACAACCAGACGCTACTGGTGCGACTGAGCATCCCTGCCCTGCGTGCAGACCTTTCCATGCGCCGCCAGGAATATGTGCGTCGTTTAAACGAATATGTCGGCAATCAAGTGATTACCGACATACAGTTTCGTTGATATTCTTTTTTACGAAAGACCTAAGGGAAGTTGATTAAACGTCAACTTCCTATTTTTTTTGATACAGATAGACAGTAGGCTTCAGGTCGGCACTACATGCCTCATTGCCCAACACGACAACCTCCACCAACTGATTCTCCATCTCGGGAGTCACATTAATATAATAGGTATAGTTACGATCTCTACGCTCTACATTGCTCTCGAACGTGTTAGACGGATAACTGGGAGCACGATCGTCTGCTGCCACAATGCGTTCGCCAACACGTGCCATGGCATAGGCGCCCTCTACACCATGCTGACCTTCGAGGGCTACACATAGCTTGGCTTCGCCATCTACCTTTGGCACCTTCACTTGCATGGTCCAGGCACGGACAGCGTGGAACGATGGGGCGAAGAGGTTATTGGCCTTAAAACCGGTAGCAGTCAGTTTCTTACCACCAGCATATACTTCCACTTCGCTTAACTGCTGTGGGGCGTTATAAACCTTCAGATAGCGCATCTTACGCTGTACAGGGAGTGTGGTCAACGTGTCGGCCAGAAACATCTGTTCCTGCCACAGGTTCAGGTCTGACGATATCGCAGCCATCTGTCCTTCAAAGGGCTGCATTGGGCGCAGGCCGAAATAGCTTGGGGTATAAAGCCTTATACTATCTACATAGATGTCACTGCCTAAATCCACACGCAGGCAACCGCCTGCGACACGCTGATCGCCCTGACAACTGCTGGGGAAGAAGCCTGTTGAAGGGTTCTCGTCGAAGAGATAGTCGTCCCATATACCACGCTCAACGAATGTGGGCTGATGAAAGAACGCATCGCGGGCTGCTTGCACTTGCGGTACTGCCGTCTGTCCAGCACGTTGCAGTGAGCGAACCTCCAGGGCATTGTTGTCCAAGGCAAACATGAGCGACTCGTAAAGACAATCTGCATCGGCAGGTACATCTGTAGGAGTCATCTCGCCACACACCTCCACGTTGACATCAGAGCGATAAGCCTTCACAGGCAATAAGCCCGCCGTCTTTGTGGTGGCCACCAACAACAGTGCACGGAAGGGCTGCACTGTGACCTTGACAGTGCTGCCAAAAGCAAAAGAGCCAATCTTGCGTTCGTTGGGATGATACTCCAACAGCGTCACTCTGCCATGCTTGGTAAGTCCCATCTCGTCGTCCAGTTTCAGTTGTACGGTGCGAGGTGTCCACTCGAGGTTGCGCAATACGATGACACGCAACTGCTCATTACCACGAGACACGGCAAAGTCACCATAACGACTAGGTAGGATAAGGCCTGTATTCATCAAGGGTGCATAATGGCGATGGATATTAAACAAGCGCGCCATGCGGGCCTGTTCGTCATCGCGCAAGAGCCAGGGGTTACCATAGATCTGAGGAGCCAGCACCAAGTTGCGGCCGAAGGCGCTGAGCACCAACTCATCGTCCCAACCATCGAGGCACGACGACAGGCAGACGCCATGATCCTCGACCGTGCGACGCAGTTCGGGTACCAACGTACGACTCATGGCCCCGGCACGATGATGCGGAGCCGTCTGCCAGTTGGTAGAGTTCACATCGGTATAACTCTCACGTCCTTCCCACAACTGTGTGGTGGCGTAGCTGTCGGCCTCAGCAAGTCCGAGTCGATGGTTCAAGAGGATGAGGTCGGGCGAATAACTGCGACAACGACCTAACATATCGGCAAAGTCGGCAGCATGCGATGGTTGCAAAGGACCGCAAACGGCATCAAACTTAAACAGTGCCCAGCCGTACTTACGACACAAGTCTGCAAGCATCTGTTTGCGAGCTTCAGCTGTTGCTGGTGTCTGTCCAAAACCGTCAGGACCTCCCCAAAGCCCCATACGTGTGCCCATACGGTTGGCTTTCTCGTTAATGACATCAAAGCTATGAGGGAAATGGATCTTGAAACGTTCACTGTCCATGGTGCCATACCAGCGACTGCCGTCAACTGCGCCTGCGTCGAAGGCGTAGATGTCCAACTGCATGCCATAGGTATTCTTCAACCATTGAAAATAGTCGAGGTTGACCAGTGTCTGCTGTTCGTCGGCTCCCTCGTTCGTATTGTTTATCCACGAGAAATACTCGGCACGTGCAGGCATATAGTCATACAACCGGAGCGACTGCTGTTCGCCCGTATAACGGACCGTAGCCTGGGCTGGCAGTCCTTTCCAACTGATGGTATAGTGCACTGGAGCTACTGGCGCAGCGCTTTCTCCAATGGTCAGCAGCGAACGGGCATGATCCCAGTGGAAGGCCACGGAAGGATGACTACCAACACAGAATGACGAGTCACGTTGCGGGGTGATTTGAATATTCATTGTCCGCAAAGCCTTTTGAGCTTGTGACGGTAAGGAGAGTGCCATGCTAAAAAGCAGACACATCATCAGGGGCTTTTTCATTACTTATCTATTACTTGTAATTAGTGAAACTATTATCTCTTTCAAAAACAAAATAGGAGGCAGAAATGGGTATCATGTTCCCATTTCTGCCTCCTACCTATCTCCTACTCTGCCTTTGGAAAGGCACTTCCCTCCTTGAACACGCGGAGTGTCTCGCGAATGGCGGGATCGTTCTGGTTGAGATATTTCAACCACGACTCCTCGTCAAGCATATTGTAGATGATGCGGCTCTCAACAAACTGTTCCAGCAGTTTGAACGAGCGTTGAATCATCAGGTTGCGGCGCTTCAATCCGTGTTTGTCGGCATAGGTTGCAAACTTATCCACGATGTTTTGTCGGCGCAGGAATTTTGCCAGCGACAGCACGTCGTCGTATTCGCGCAACTTAGCGCGGTTCTCATCGGTATAGTCATAGCCGAACTGCAGGATGAGTCCCGACATGGTAGCCTCCTTATAGTACGACGTGTAGTGGGTGGTGTCCTCAGGAACAAAGATATCTGGTGTGATACCGCCTCCACCATAAACCACACGACCGTTCTTGGTGTGATACTCAGGACCATCATGCTTGATACTGTCTTGCGAGAAGAACTCACCATGCTGATAGCGAATCATAAGGTCTTCCTCATAGTTTCTGTCCATACCACTGGTATAGGGTTTCTGGATGCATCGACCCGAGGGTGAGTAGTAGCGAGCAATGGTTAGTCGCATCATCGAACCGTCGTTGAACTCTACGGGCTGCTGCACCAATCCTTTACCAAACGAGCGTCGGCCAATGATCGTACCGCGGTCGTTGTCCTGAATGGCACCTGCCAGAATTTCGCTGGCCGAGGCAGAGCCTTCGTCGATCAGCACCACGAGTGGCATGTTCTGGTAGCTGCCACGACCATCACTGCGATAGTCCTGACGGGGCGAACGACGTCCCTGTGTATAGACGATGAGTCGATTCTTTGGTAGGAACTCGTTGGCAATCTGTACAGCCGATTGCAGATAACCACCCGTGTTACCGCGCAAGTCGATAACCAACTGTTGGAAGCCCTCTTGCGAGAGTTCGGCCAGTGCCACCAGCATCTCAGGATAGGTATTCTCGCCAAAGTTCTTGATCTTTACGTAGCCAGTCTCGTCGTCCAACATATAGGCTGCTGTGACGCTCTTCATCGGTATCTCACCACGAGTCACGGTAATCTGACGCAGTTTGTTCTCACCATAGCGCATAATGCCCAGTTTCACTTTCGTGCCCTTAGGACCTTTCAAGCGGTGCATGGCTTCTTCGTTGGTCAGAATACTGCCTGTGAAAGTCTCGTCATTGACCGTGACGATCTTATCGCCTGCCAGCACGCCAGCCTGCTCAGAAGGACCATCCTTCACAACATTCTGTACACGTAGTGTATCGTTACGAATGGTGAACTCGATGCCTACCCCCGAGAACGAACCACGCAGGTCGTCATTGGCCGTCATCACATCCTTAGCCGAGATATAGACCGAATGAGGATCCAGTTCACTAAGGATGATGGGCATAGCCTTCTCAACGAGGTCAGCCATATCGATGGTGTCCACATACTGATCATCGATGATGTAGAGCAGGTTGCTCAGCTTATTGCTGCCCGAGTTGATAATGTTCAGTCGATTGCCCGAAAAGTGGTTGGCATAGAATGTGCCGATGAAGATACCCACCACGGCACTCAGCGCCAGCCACAAGGGCGAAAAACGATTTTTGCTGTTCATTGTCTTGTTTATTCTAATCGCCAAGATATACTACCTCGATGCCTGCACGTTCGAGCAGTTCGATACCATCCGTCAGACGGTATTTCTCACCATAAACCACACGTTTAATGCCGGCCTGGATGATCAGCTTAGCACACTCGATACAGGGCGATGCCGTGATGTAGATGGTAGCACCATCGCTGTTGTTCGACGAGCGAGCCAACTTGGTGATGGCATTGGCTTCGGCATGCAGCACATAGGGTTTTGATACGTTGTTCTCGTCCTCGCACACGTTCTCAAAACCCGTAGGTGTGCCATTGTAGCCATCGCTGATGATCATCTTGTTTTTCACCACCAGTGCACCCACCTTTCGGCGTGTACAATAGCTATTCTCTGCCCAGATGCGGGCCATGCGCAGATAGCGCGAGTCCAGTTTACTTTGTTTGTCGTTTGATTCCATTTCTCTTTAATAGTGCGTTGATGGTTGGTTCGCCTCCACGGAAGCGTTTATAGAGCGTCATCGGATCTTCCGTTCCGCCCTTCGAGAGGACGTTATCGCGGAAGCTCTGCGCCGTTTTCTGATCAAAGATGCCATGGCGTTTGAACACAGCAAAAGCGTCGGCATCCAATACCTCGGCCCACTTATAACTATAGTATCCTGCAGCATAGCCGCCTGCCATGATATGCGAGAACTGCACCGTCATGCATGTATCTGTGCGCTGGCGACCAATGATTGCTTTCTTCCAGGCTTTCTTCTCGAAGGGAATGATATCCTCGTCGAAAACATCTTTTTTGGTGTAATAAGCCATATCCAGCAGACCGAAACTGACCTGTCGCAGACAAGCCGTAGCAGCCATAAAGTTGCGACTCTTTACGATGCGACGAATCAACTCGTCAGGCAAAGGCTCGCCCGTCTGGTAGTGATAAGCGAAGGTGCTGAGGAAGTCTTTTTCCACCGCATAGTTCTCCATAAACTGTGAAGGCAACTCCACGAAGTCCCACCACACATTAGTACCACTGAGACTCTCGAATCGGGTATTGGCAAACATGCCGTGCAACGAGTGTCCAAACTCATGCAGGAAGGTCTCCACCTCGCCGAGCGTCAGCAATGCAGGTTTCTCGGCCGTGGGCTTGGTGAGGTTCATCACCACCGACACATGAGGTCGCACATTGACGCACTTGCGGTCGATATACTGTCCCTGATACTCAGTCATCCAGGCTCCGCCCTGCTTACCTTTACGGGGATGGAAGTCGGCATAGAACACGGCCAGATAGGAACCGTCTTTATCATACACCTCATAGGCTTTCACGTCGGGGTGATATACAGGGATATCCTTATTCTCTTTGAAAGTGATGCCATACAGGCGGTTAGCCAGTCCGAATACACCATCTATCACTTTGTCCAACTGGAAGTAAGGACGCAGCATCTCGGCATCGAGGTTATACTTCTTCAACTTTAACTTATGCGAATAGAAGGCAGTATCCCAAGGTTCCATCGTCAGCTTCTGTCCTTTGACCTTTGATGTCTGACGTTCAAAGAGCTTATGCAGTTCGTCGCGTTCTTCCAAGGCTGTTGGCTTGTAAGCATCCACCAGATCGTTCAAGAGTCGATAAACACTCTTCACATTGCCTGCCATACGATGTTTCAATACATAGTCGGCATAAGTCTTATAGCCTAATAGCTGCGCAATCTCTCGACGCAAGTTGACCAGTCGTTTACAGATATCCAGATTGTTTTGCTCGTTGTCGTGAATACACTTGGTATTGTAGGCCATATACATCTGCTCACGCAGCTCGCGCTGGGTGCTATAGGTCATAAATGGCTGGTACGAAGGTCCGTCCAACGTAAAGAGCCAGCCCTCGCCCGTTGCCTGAGGGTTATCCTCTTTCCATGCCAATGCAGCTGCATCAATGGCCGACTGTGGCAGTCCGTCCAGTTGGGCGGGGTCCGTGATAACCAGTTTAAAGGCTTTATTCTCCTTCAACAGGTTCTGTGAGAACTGGAGCGACAACAGCGAGGCCTCCTCGGTCAACTGGCGCAGACGTTCTTTACCAGCCTTGTCAAGCAGTGCGCCACTACGCACGAAGCCATCATACGTAGAGTCCAACAATCTTTTTTCCTCAGGTGTCAGTTTTCGGTGATGGCGATGCACATATTTTATACGTTCAAACAATCGCTCATTCAGTCGCACATCGTTGGCATGCTGTGTCAATATGGGCTGCATCTTCTGTGCCAGCGCATCCATCTCGTCGTTGGTCTCAGCGCTCAGCAGGTTGAAGAACACGGTCGATACCCTATCCAACAGATCGTAATAGCCTTCACGCTCTTCTTCGGCATTGATAATCGTATTGTCAAAGGTCGGCTTGGCAGGGTTGTTGATGGTCTTATCTATCTGCTCGTTATCACGTCGTATTCCCTCCATAAAGGCCTCTTCATAATCCTCCAGACGGATACGATCGAAAGGCACCGCATCGTGAGGTGTTTTATAGTCCTCAAAAAACGGATTTATCCTCTTCTCTATATTTTCGCTCATACTTTCTCTTTCTCTATATAATTACGGCATGCAAAGATACAAAATAAATCCGAGAATAGCAATAATCCAGTCAACTATTTTATCATTATTTAATCATAATTTCGCATACATTAAAAAAGCCACTATCCTCACAGACGGTGGATAATAAGAATCAACCAGTTAAAGTGTTAAACAAGGCACAAATATGCCTCACGATTACACGTGCCACAAAGTGGCTGGTTTCAAGTTTCGGGTTTCAAGATTCAGGTTTCAGGTTTCAAGTTTCAGTTGATAGCTCTCGTGTTGCAGCGTTGCAGCGTTGCAGTTATAAAAACAAATACTGTATATATCAAAATTTAACTCTATATTTATATATAAATATAGAAGTATTT
>NZ_JHXM01000018.1 GCF_000621725.1 Xylanibacter brevis ATCC 19188 | reverse complement strand
TTCATCCTGAGCCAGGATCAAACTCTTCATTGTATAATGTTTGTATCTTTTGATCGCCGCTCCCCTATATAATAAAGGAGGACTATCTATTATCTGTTTCAGAATGACTATCCAAAAAGTATCAAGTCTATCAACCTATTTTAAAATATGATTGACGGTTCGTTACTGTTACCCAAGTGCCTTTCAATTAAGATTAGCACTCGCTTCTTGTACTACTTCTCTGTCTATGTAAATCTTTCAAAGAACTCTTTCTTGTTTTGCTTGTGAGGAGGTGTTCCTCGTAAGCGGATGCAAAGGTACGGCTTTTTTCGGAACCACCAAAACTTTTTCGAGAAAAATTTGAGAAATAATGCATTTTTTATGTTTGTCTTGATATACATCAATGCACCATTACTATGTTCTCCTTATTAATATTATGCGCGTGCGAGGAAAAGGGGACCCCCTCCTGACCTCCCCAAGGGGGAGGAATAAAAGCTCCACCAAAGGTCACGAGAGCCTCTCCTGGCCTCCACGAGGGGAGGGAAAAGCTGAAAATTGAAGATTTTGCGCCCCTCGCCTTCGGAGAGGGGTTGGGGGTGAGGCCCTCACTTTTGCTGTTTTGCCCCGCAATAGTTTTGGTTTTGCGATGCAATACTGGCGCTTTTGACTTGCAATTCGGTAAGTTTTGATCTTTATCTAGGGGCTAGACGACGCAGTTCTAGGGGCTAGATGAAGTGATTCCAGGGGCTAGATGAGATCATTCTAGGGGCTAGACGTGAGCATTCTAGAGTCTAGATGCATCCGTTCTAAAGTCTGGATGCACCCAATCTAGAGTCTAGATGCGACTGTTCTAGACTCTAGATTGGGAGCAAAAGTGCCACTATTGCGACTCAAAAGGGCCACTATTGCGACTCAAAAGGGGCACTATTGCATTTCGATAGTGGCACTATAAGATTGTGATAGTGGCTGAATAAGGAAGCGAAGGGGGTACTTTTTTGGGGAAAAAGGATGATAGTCTTAACGAAAGGAGAAAGCGATGCTACATACCATGATAAGTGTAAAAGTAATATTTTTTATCGTTTTTTTCTCAAAAAAGTTTGCACGTATTAATAAATATTGTATCTTTGCACCGGATTTACTATAATCCATCAACTAGTTTACAAAACTATCATAAACGACTGACTATACTACAAACAACAATTCCTACGACTAACAACGTACACTATAAAACTATAAACAACTAATTATACAACTCATTTATTAACTAACATTTACTAATTATGACCAAAACATTACGTTTATCATTGCTCAGTTTGTTTGCTGTGCTTTGTGGTACGATGTTTGCGAGTGAAGTCACCGACGAGTTGACCGTTGCCGCATTCTCTGAAATCACAGGTAATAGCTATGCTGACTTTACGGGCAAAACATTCACATCTGACGCCGTTTATGCTGGACAGATGGCAACAAACAACAGTACCTGCATCCAGTTGCGCACAAAAAACAGCAACGCAGGAATTATCACCACAGCTACTGGTGGTAAAGTTAAATCTGTGACCATAGAATTCAATTCTGCTACCACAGACCGTTCTATAAGCATCTATGGTAGCAACACTGCCTACACCGCTGCCACAGAGCTGTACGACGAAGGCACTCAGGGTACACTTCTGGGAGAGATTGCTGCAAATGCAGAAAGCAAAACTATCACCATAAGTGGCGACTACGCATTCGTGGGTTTCCGTTCAAAGGACGGAGCTATTTACATCGACAAGATTACCATCGTATGGGAAAACGGAAAAACTCCTCAGCCCGCTGCCAACTACTACGTTGTTGGTAACATGACCAACTGGGGTGTAAATGACGCCTACAAGATGACCCTCAACAAGAAGGCTGAAGTAGAGGAGTACGTTTACACCATGGCTCTGACCACCGCAAGCCAGTTCAAGGTTGTAAAGCAGGACGGTGCGAACCAGATATGGTTCCCCGACGGCATGGGTAACAACTATGGCGAGAATGGTGAAATTACCGCTGATGGCAACTACAAGATTTCTTTCCGCCCCAATGGCCAAGATGGTTGGTTCTACGACTACATCAATATAGAAACTTACGTAGAGAGCGAACTGATGAAGGAAGCCAAGACACTGGCTGCCGATGCCGATGCTGTGGCTGTTGGCAAGTTGATTGATGCTATTGGTGCCGCTCAGGCAAGTGGCGACGAGACCGAATTGCTGGCTGCAGTTAATCAGTTTAAGGCTGACAATGCAGGAAGCGAACTTGACGTTACATCAAAGGTTGGTACCGGTACAGACAAATGGGTAAATGCCCAGAATTGTGCTGCTGGAGAATTCAAGCCTTACCTTGGAAACGGCATCAATCTCATCCAGGTATTCGGTGTGACTGGTGTAGGTGATGTCCTCACACAGGAAGTTGAAGTTGAAAATGGTATCTACAACATTAGCTTGTATGCTACCTCACACAACGCATGGAATGGCAAGTATGGCGCAAACGCAGCTGGTGCTCCTAACCTACAGGAAGATGCTGACGACGTGGCTTATGTATTCGCAAAATCTGGAGAGAACACTCAACAGACATGGATTACTGCCCGTAGAAATAGTGGGCTTGTTGAAACTGAGCCAGTGGCCTACTCAATCAACGGCATTGAGGTTGCTGACGGAAAACTGACCTTCGGTTTGGCTTTGGCTAAGGCTGCTATGACTGAATGGCACTCTATCCAAATCAAGAGTTTGAGTAAGGTTACCACTGCTAAGGCTAAATTCGCAGCTATCAAAGCTCTGTTGAATGACGAGATTACCGCTGCTAAGGCGCTGGTAGGTACCGAGGGCTTGGATGCATTCAACACTGCTATTGGCAATGCCGAGACTGCTCTGAACGACAATCACCTGAACATCGCAGAAATGGAAGATGCCATTGAGGCCTTGAAGAAGGCAGAGAAAGCCTTCGTTTGGGCTCAGTACACTGTGGAGAATCCATCTCCCGAAATCCTTGTAAACGGCTCATGCGATACACAGAACGAGGGCTGGACACTGAACAACATGCAGTATCAGCAGAACAATGAGCGTCCTACTCGCTATATTGAGAAGTGGGTTGGCGCCGGCAACGACGGACATCTGCCTGACGTTTCTACCAAGCAGATCTTCAAGGATATGCCCGCTGGTGCATACGTATTGAAAGGCACTGCCAATGCACTGCAGCAGGATCATGCTGACTGGACTATTACCGGTGCATCTCTCTACGTAAACGATGCTATTGTTGCTGTAAGCGGCACATGGAAAGAGTATCAGATTGTTTACAACCACGAGGCCGAGGGTGACATCGAGGTTGGCTTCAAGACCGAAAGCACCAATGCCAACTGGGTTGGTATCGACCAACTGTCACTCGTTTACTATGGCGACTACGCTGCATACATCATTGCTGCTCCTAGAAAAGACTATCAAGCTGCTTTGGCCGAAGCTCAGGCTGCCCTGGAAGCAGAGAAGAACGTAACAGGTTCTGAGAAGACCGCTCTGGAGGCAGAAGTTGCAAAGGCTGAGCCTACAACCGCTGAAGGATACGAGGCTGCTACAAGCGACCTGAAGGCTGCTACCAAGACCTTCACCGATGCAGCTCCCAACTACAACTACTTGGCCGCTGCCAATGCTGCAATCGTAGATCTGCCCTATGCTAACGCAGAGAAGAAGCCTGAGGCTAAGACTGCAGACAATGCTACTGCCGCTAAGCAGGCTGGCGACGAACTGTACGCAGCACTGCGCACCTACTACGAGTCTAACGCTGCTGCTGAGGGCAAGGCAGGTGCTACTGATGTAACTGAACTGATCACCAACGCTGCTGCTAACGACGGTATCAACGGCTGGACCGCCACCAACGGTGAAGGTTCTACCGGCAGTATCAAAATCTTAAGCAACGAGCCATGGACTAGTGCCGATGGTAGCGCTACCCACAACTATTTCGACGGTGGCGCTTGGGATAAAGAGGCATGGGACGTTTCATTCACTCAGGATGTAACCCTGGAGCCTGGTAAATATCTGCTCTCTGCCATCTCACGCGCTTCTGCCGACGTTGAACTGAAGCTCTTCGCTGGTACAGATAGCGTGAAGACAGCCAGCATCGGTGCCGCAGGTGGTCTGTTCAACCGCGGTTGGAACATCCACAACGTTGAGTTCGAGGTTACTGAGGCTGGTGCCGTAACAATCGGTATTCGCGGTGTGACCAGCGTGCTCCACAACTGGATGTCATTCTCTGACTTCCGCCTGGTAAAGCTGGAGCAGCCCAAGCAGGGCACTACCTATAATGGTTATATTGCCATCGCCACCTGTCCTGTTGCCACACCTGGAACCCAGGTACCTGGCACCGCAATCGCAACTGCAGAACAGGCTGTGACTATCGCTGAGGCTGGAGAGAACAGCGTGGAAATCACCTTCTCTGGATTCAACATGCAGATACCACCTACAACAAGCTTTGAGAACCTGACTCTTGCAGCTAATACAACACTTGATGAGAATGGCATCAAATTCAGCTCAGAGCCAACGAATGTAACCTTCGATGGCGGCGGTATGATGGCGATTAACTACTCTGCTACTGTTGAGGGTAGTCAGGCAACTGCCGAGGCAACACCCGAACTGGTGCTGACCATGAAACAAGCTACCATCACAACCATCGTCTTTGCTGAAACAGCAGAGAAGGCTAAGAGCCTGTTGGAGAGCGAACTGCAGAAAGCAGCTGATGCTGCCGGCATACAGAACGTGAATGCCAACAACGAGAAACAGACCATCTTCAACCTGAACGGCCAGAAGCTGAACAAGGTGCAGAAGGGCCTGAACATCGTGAACGGCAAGAAGGTGCTTCGCAAGTAATCGCACGATAACTTGGCACCCGCCAAGTCATCTATAAACAGCAAAGAGCGGCTCCGCCATGGTGGTGCCGCTCTTTTATTTATGCAGTTTATTTCCAATTATGCAAATAAATACACTTTTATTTGGTTATATACAAGAAAATATGTAATTTTGCACCGCGTTAGTGAATAAATATACTTCTTAACACAAAAACAATGAAAGAAAAAGACTACCGTTTGGAAGCACTGAGACTCATCATTTCAAGTCAACAACTTGGAAATCAGGCAGAACTGCGTGAGGCCCTGAGGAAGGAAGGTTTCAACCTGACCCAGGCCACACTGAGCCGTGACCTTAAGCAACTGAAGGTGGCCAAAGCATCGACCATCAATGGTGACTATGTTTACGTGCTGCCCAACGAGACGATGTATAAGCGCGTGACCACACCCACCACCGCCCGAGAGATGATGGAGATTCCCGGATTTGTGAACATCCACTTCTCTGGCAACATGGGCGTCATCAAGACGCGTCCGGGCTATGCCAGCGCCATTGCATGGAACATAGACTGTGCCAACATCACCAGCATACTGGGAACCATTGCTGGCGATGACACAATATTTATTGTGATAAAAGAAGGAACATCCCAGCGTGCACTGATCAACGCGCTGAGCGAGGTGGTTCCGAACATAAAATAAAACATGGAAACAAGTAAAGACATCAAGGTGATGGTGGCAGGCCCCGAGCACGAGGTTTATGTGGACACCATCTTAGAGACTATAGCTGAAGCTGCTAAGGTGAGAGGCACTGGCATCGCCAAGCGCACACATGAGTATGTGGCGAAGAAGATGCAGGAAGCCAAGGCCGTGATTGCGCTGCGCGAGAGCGATGGGCGCTTCGCTGGTTTCAGCTACATCGAGACATGGGGCAACAAGCAGTATGTGACCACTTCGGGTCTGATTGTTCACCCCGACTTTCGCGGCCTGGGACTGGCTAAGCGCATCAAAGACCTGACGTTTACGCTGGCACGCACACGCTGGCCACACGCCAAGATCTTCTCGCTGACCAGCGGCGCTGCCGTGATGGCTATGAACACACAGTTGGGCTATAAGCCCGTGACCTTTGCCGAACTGACCGACGACGAATCCTTCTGGAAGGGATGCGAAGGTTGCATCAACGTGGACGTGCTGCACCGCACGGGGCGCAAGTACTGCATCTGCACGGGCATGCTGTTCGATCCCACCGAGCAACTGCCTGCCAAACTGACGCCACAGACCATTGCGCGCATCAAACAACTAGAAGAGATTGAAGAGCACAGCTCGCAAAACTAACTAAAGAAATGAAGGGACTTTAAGCATGGAACAGAAGAAGAAAAAAGTAGTAGTAGCATTCAGTGGTGGTCTGGACACATCATACAACGTGATGTACCTGACCAAGGAAATGGGTTATGAGGTGTATGCCGCATGTGCAAACACCGGTGGTTTCTCGGCAGAACAGCTGAAGAGAAACGAGGAGAACGCCTATAAATTGGGCGCGAAGGCTTACGTTACGCTCGATGTAACACAGGAATACTACGCCAAGTCTTTGAAATATATGATATTCGGCAACGTGCTGCGCAACAACTGCTACCCTATCTCGGTGAGCTCGGAGCGCATCTTCCAGGCCATCGCCATCGCACGCTATGCCAAGGAGATTGGTGCTGACGCCATCGCACACGGCTCTACCGGTGCCGGCAACGACCAGATCCGCTTCGACATGACCTTCCTGGTGATGGCACCGGGCGTGGAGATTATCACACTGACACGCGACCGCAACCTGACTCGTAAGGAGGAGGTAGATTATCTGAATGCTAATGGCTACTTCGCCGACTTCACCAAACTGAAGTACTCGTACAACGTAGGTATCTGGGGCACCAGCATCTGCGGCGGCGAACTGCTCGACCCCACACAGGGTCTGCCCGAAGAGGCTTACCTAAAGCACGTGACGGCTGCCGAGAAAGAGGCTACGCTGAAGATCACCTTCGACAAGGGTGAGATCGTGGCTGTGAACGGCGAGCAGTTTGACGATAAGATCAAGGCTATCCAGAAGATTGAGGAGATTGGTGCCTCGTATGCCATCGGTCGCGATGCCAACGTGGGCGACACGATCATCGGCATCAAGGGCCGCGTAGGTTTCGAGGCTGCTGCACCTAAGCTGATTATCGAGGCTCACCGTCTGCTGGAGAAGTCAACACTGTCTAAGTGGCAGCAGTACTGGAAGGACCAGGTGGCCAACTGGTATGGCATGTTCCTGCACGAGAGTCAGTACCTGGAGCCCGTGATGCCCGACATCGAGGCTATGCTGACCAGCAGTCAGCGCAACGTGACGGGTACGGCCATCCTGAAGCTCCGCCCCTACGGCTTCGAGACCGTGGGCATCGACTCGGACAACGACCTGACCAAGAGCAAGCTGGGCGAATATGGTGAGACCCAGACCGGCTGGACTGCCGATGAGGCAAAGGGCTTCATCAAGGTGTCGAGCACACCGCTGCGCGTGTATTATGGGATCCATCCGAATGAGAGGTAAGAGACCCACCCCCGTGCCCCTCCCTGTGAGGGAGGGGAGTTTATAGAGACCCACCCCCGTACCCCTCCCTGTGAGGGAGGGGAGTTTATTGATAGATGGGGGGGGAGAAGTTTATATTATAAATATAATAATGGTATGGGGTATAAGACGGCTGCTCCGGACAGATATGGGCTGCTCAAGGCTTGGGCCAGAGAGAACAGGAAGAATGCCACGACTGCAGAGATGGTGCTTTGGGAGTTTCTCCGCGATAAACAATTAGGAGTAAAATTTCTACGTCAGCACGTTATCGGGGATTATATCGCAGACTTTGTTTCAACCGAAAAGGGTCTTATTATTGAAGTTGATGGTGGATATCACACCGAACCACATCAACAAGAAAACGACAAAATGCGAGAGGACACTTTGGAACAAATGGGATATCACTTCCTCAGGTTTTCCAATGAAGAAGTTCTCTTTAATACTGAACAGGTAGTACAACAAATAGAGAATTATTTCAATGAATAAAGAAATAAGCAACGGCATAAAAGTAACCTCTCCCCTCCCTCACAGGGAGGGGCATGGGGGTGGGTCCCTCCGTGTGGGCATCCTAGGCGCCGCCGGCTACACTGGCGGTGAACTGATTCGCCTGCTGCTGAACCACCCGGAGGCAGAGATTGTGTTTGCAAATTCGGAGAGTAATGCGGGGAATCTGATCAGCGATGTGCACGAAGGACTCATCGGCGAGACTGATTTGAAGTTCACTGACCAAATGCCTTTTGACCAGGTGGACGTGGTGTTCTTCTGCTTCGGACACGGCAAGAGCGAACAGTTCTTGAAAGAACATACAATACCGGCCAACGTGAAGATCATCGATCTGGCACAGGACTTCCGCATCAAGGGCGACCACGACTACGTGTATGGTCTGCCCGAGATCAACAAGACCGAGATTGCACAGGCTCAGCACCTGGCTAACCCCGGCTGCTTCGCCACCGCCATTCAGGTGGCTCTGTTGCCTGCCGCCCACATGAACCTGCTGAAAGAGGATGTGGCCGTGAATGCCATCACGGGTTCTACCGGTGCCGGACAGAAGCCTGGTGCCACCACTCACTTCTCGTGGCGCAACAACAACCTGAGCATCTACAAGCCTTTCCAGCATCAGCACATCGCCGAGATACGTCAGAGCCTGAAGCAGGTGCAGGGCTATCTGGATGCCGACATCGACTTCATCCCCTATCGCGGCGACTTTGCCCGTGGCATCTTCTGCACGGCCGTGATCAAGACATCGGTCCCCGTGGAGGATATCATCGAGGCCTATAAGGACTTCTATCAGGATGCTGCCTTCACCCACTACACCGACAAGGCCATCGACCTGAAGCAGGTGGTGAACACCAACAAGGCACTGGTGCACGTGGAGAAATATGGCAACAAGCTGCTGGTCACCTCGGCCATCGACAACCTGCTGAAGGGTGCTGTGGGGCAGGCTGTGCAAAACATGAACATCATGTTCGGCATCGACGAGATGGCCGGACTGAAACTGAAGGCATCTGCTTTCTAACCAACATAAAAGAAAGGAAACAATATGAAACTATTCGACGTCTATCCACTATTCGATGTCAACATCGTCAAGGGAGAAGGTTGCAAGGTATGGGACGAGAAGGGACAGGAATACCTGGACCTGTATGGCGGTCATGCCGTCATCTCGATAGGTCATGCACACCCCCATTATATTAAAAAGGTGTCAGAGCAACTTCAGAAGTTGGGCTTCTACTCAAACTCGGTGCACAACAACCTGCAGGTGGAGCTGGCCGAGAAGCTGGGCAAGCTGTCGGGCTATGAGGACTACCAGCTGTTTCTGGTGAACAGCGGTGCCGAGGCCAACGAGAACGCCCTGAAGCTGGCATCATTTAAGACGGGCAACACCCGCGTGCTGTCGGCCCATAAGGCTTTCCACGGTCGTACGTCGCTGGCTGTAGAGGTGACCAACAACCCCAAGATTGTGGCACCTATCAACGACAACCACCACGCTAAGTTCCTGCCCCTGGACGACATCGAGGGCTGGGTGCGCGAGATGGTGAAAGGCGGTGTGGCTGCAGCCATCCTGGAATGTATCCAGGGCGTGGGCGGCATCCGCATGGCAACACCTGAGTTTGCCCAGAGTCTGGCTTATGCCTGCAAGCGATTCGGTGCAGTGCTGATATGCGACGAGATTCAGTGTGGCTATGGCCGTAGCGGTAAGTTCTTTGCACACCAGTGGCTGGACATCAAACCCGACATCATCACCGTGGCCAAGGGTATTGGCAATGGTTTCCCCATGTCGGGCGTGCTGATCTCGCCTGAGTTCAAGCCTCAGTTCGGACAGCTGGGCACCACGTTCGGTGGCAACCACCTGGCTTGTTCGGCAGCATTGGCTGTGCTCGACGTGATTGAGCAGGAAGACCTGATCGAGAACGCCCGTGTGACTGGCGACTACCTGATGGAGAAGCTTCGCTCACTGAACCACCCCATGATTAAAGAGGTGCGCGGTCGCGGTCTGATGATTGGCATCGAGCTGAACGAGCCTCAGAAGCCCGTACGCGAGCGTCTGGTTTACGAGCAGCATGTGTTCACAGGCTGTTCGGGCGAGAACGTGCTGCGCTTGCTGCCACCACTGACCTTCAGTAAGGATATGGCCGACGAATTCATTATACGTTTAGAGAAAGCATTATGAAAATAGCAGTTATAGGTGCTGGCGCCATGGGTGGCGCCACCGTAGAAGGCATGATAAAGGCCGACTACTTCGACAATAAGAACATTACCGTGAGCGACCCCTCAGAGGCCGTACTGAATAAATTCTCGGCACAGGGCATCAACGTGACCACCGACAATGCGAAGGCTGCAGCCGAGGCCGACGTGGTGATGGTGTTTGTAAAGCCTTGGCTTGTGGAGCAGGTGCTGAAAGGCATCGCCCCCTCACTGACGGCAGAGAAGATTCTGGTAGTCATCGCCGCCGGTGTGCCCTCAGCAAAGATACAGGAGTGGATTGGCATCGACATGCCTTTGTTCCTCTGCATCCCCAACATCGCTATTGCTGAGCTGGCCTCGATGACCTTCCTGGTGGCTGCTGCTGGCGACGCCTCGCACACCAAGACCGTGAAGGACATCTTCGACGCCATGGGCAACACGCTGATGACCGACGAGCAGCACCTGGCTGCAGGCACTACACTGGCCTCTTGCGGCATTGCCTATGCCATGCGCTACATCCGCGCTGCCTCGGAAGGTGGTGTGGAGCTGGGCTTCAAGGCCGACCATGCAAAGGAGATCGTGATGCAGACCATGCTGGGCGCCGTGAAACTGCTACAGGCCAACGGCATGCACCCCGAGGCTGCCATCGACTTGGTGACCACGCCTGGCGGACTGACCATCAAGGGCCTCAACGAGATGGAGCATGCTGGATTCACATCGGCCGTGATTCGTGGATTGAAAGCAGGAGTTTGAGTCCCCTAAGTTAGGGGACAACAGGGGTCTGAACAAGCGCAGACCTCCATAACAACATAATAAAGGGACTGATAAACGCTTGTTCAGACCCCCATCCCCCTAACTTAGGGGGCTTATATATGGACGAACAACTAAAACAGATTGGTGAGCGTCTGCGCGGACTGCGCGACGTGCTTGACATTCCCGTCAGCGAGATGGCCGAGACCATTGGCATCGACACAGCAAAATACGAAAAGATAGAGAAGGGCGAGATGGATATTACCATTTCAAACCTGATGAAGATTGCCCATAAGTATGGCGTATCTACCGAGGAGCTGATCTTTGCCGAGGCTCCCCACATGACCTCATACTACGTGACACGTAAGGGACAGGGCATGAGCATTGAGCGCACGAAGGCTTATAAATACCAGTCGCTGGTAGGCGGTTTTGTGGGTCACAAGGCCGACGTCTTCGTGGTCACCGTGGAGCCCAAGCCCGGTGCACGCACCATCTACAAGAACAGTCACCCCGGACAGGAGTTCAACCTGGTGCTGGAGGGCAAGATGGAACTGTATATTGCCGGCAAGACCATCATTCTGGAAGAGGGTGACAGCATCTACTTTGATGCAACAAAGCCTCACGGCATGCTGGCCGTTGGCGACAAAGCAGTAAAATTCCTGGCATTCACAGTAGAATAAGAGGAAGGAAAACACAAAACGCAAAAGAAATATGGTAGAGAGATTTTTAAAGCAAACTCACTTTGAGTCTGTAGAGGATTACAATAAAAACTTAGAGTTCATCATACCCGAGCACTTCAACTTTGCCTACGACGTGATGGACGCATGGGCTGCAGAGGCGCCCAACAAACTGGCACTGCTGTGGACCAACGACCAGGGCGAAGAGATTCGCGCCACATATGCCGACCTGAAAGAGCAGAGCGACCAGGCTGCCAGCTATCTGCAGTCGCTGGGCATCGGCAAGGGCGACCCCGTGATGCTGATACTGAAGCGCCGCTATGAGTGGTGGATTGTGATGCTGGCACTGTGTAAGATTGGTGCCGTGGTGATTCCCGCCACCCACATGCTGACCAAGCACGACATTGTGTATCGCAACACCCGCGCTTCGATCAAGTCGATCATCTGCGTGGACGATCCTTATGTCTGCGAACAGATTCGTCTGGCTATGCCCGAGAGTCCTTCTGTGAAGGAATACATCACCATCACCGATCACGGCAAACCCATCCCCGAAGGCTTCCGCGACTACCAGTCGGAGGTGGTGAAGGCGCCTAAGTTCGAGCGTCCGGCCTTCGTCAACAACAACGAGGACACGATGATCATGTACTTCACCAGCGGTACCAGCGGCGAACCAAAGATGGTGGCACACGACTACCTCTACGCCATGGGCCATCTGACAACAGGTGTGTTCTGGCACAACCTGCACGAAGGCTCGCTCCACCTGACTGTAGCTGACACGGGCTGGGGCAAGGCCGTATGGGGCAAGTTCTACGGACAGTGGTTTGCTGGCGCTACGGTCTTCGTGTTCGACCACGAGAAGTTCAATGCCGACACGCTGTTGCGCCAGATGGAGAAATACAAGGTGACCAGTTTCTGTGCACCTCCCACCATCTACCGCTTCATGATTCGCGAGGACCTGTCGAAGTATGACCTCAGCTCATTGCAATACTGCACCACCGCAGGCGAAGCACTGAACCCCGCAGTATATGATAAGTTCTACGAGAAGACGGGCATCCGCATGATGGAAGGCTTCGGTCAGACGGAGACCACGATGACTCTGGGTACCTTCCCCTGGATGACGCCGAAACCTGGTTCAATGGGTATTCCCAATGCTCAGTACAACATCGACTTGCTGCGTGCCGATGGCACACCATGTGAGGACGGTGAAAAGGGCGAGATTGTGGTTCGCGTAGGCGACAAGAAGCCTGTGGGACTGTTCAAGGGTTACTACCGCGATGAGGAGAAGACCCGCGAGGCGTGGCACGACGGTATCTATCACACGGGCGACATGGCATGGCGCGATGAGGACGGCTACTACTGGTTTGAGGGACGTATCGACGACGTCATCAAGTCGAGTGGTTACCGCATTGGTCCGTTCGAGGTAGAGAGCGCCCTGATGACCCACCCCGCCGTGGTTGAGTGTGCCATCACCGGTGTGCCCGACGATATCCGCGGTATGGTGGTAAAGGCCACCGTGGTGCTGGGCAAGGAATGGAAGGACAAGGCTGGCGACGACCTGGTGAAGGAGTTGCAACAGCACGTCAAGAAGGAGACCGCTCCCTACAAATATCCCCGTATCGTGGAGTTTGTGGATGAGTTGCCCAAGACCATCTCTGGTAAGATACGCCGCGTAGAGATCAGAAAGAAAGACGCTGAGAAATAACAGTAACCATCAATAAAAATGGGAACCATCGCGGTTCCCATTTTTTTATTCCCAACACTCGAGTTCGTGTTCCAACTCAGGAATCTGACTGCGGTGGAACACCGGTTCCTTGATGCCGCGTCGCTTCTGACTGCGATAGTCATCGAGGAGGCGGAACACGTAGCGGCCGAGCAGAACAATGGCCACGAGGTTGCAAAACGTCAGGAAGGCCATAAAGAAATCAACGATGTTCCATACCAGTTCGAAACTGGCCAGGGCACCGAAGATCACCATCACACCACCTGAGAAAATGCGATAGAGGGCCATCACCTTGGTATCGTTCGTGATGAAACGGATATTGGCTTCACCATAATAATAATTACCGATGATACTGGAGAAGGCAAACAGGAAGATGGCTACCGCCACAAAGACAGGACCTGCGCTGCCCACCTCCGACTGCAGAGCCGACTGCGTCAGGGCAATGCCATTCAGTTCGGGGTCGCGATAAAGACCACTGATCAGTATGATAAAAGCGGTGCACGAGCATACCAGCAGCGTGTCGGTGAACACACCCAGCGCCTGTATCAGTCCTTGCTTGACGGGATGGCTCGTGGCTGCCGTGGCTGCCACATTAGGTGCACTACCCTCACCGGCCTCGTTGGAAAAGAGGCCTCGCTTGACACCATACATAATCGTGGCTCCGATACCACCGCCAGCTACCTGATGAATGCCAAAGGCATCCGACAGTATCACCTTCATAACAACGGGAATCTTCTCAATATTGGCCAGAATGATAAAGACAGCCAAGGCCACATAGCCAATGGCCATCACTGGAACCAAGACCGAACTGACCTTTGCAATGCGCTGGATGCCACCAAAGACAATGAGCAAGGCCATCAACGACAAGGCAAGACCGACCCAAACGGGCGACCATCCGAAGGCTTCCTGCATGGCGCCACAGATGGTATTGGACTGTATGGAATTGTTGGAAAGGCCAAACTGACACGTGATCAGCACGGCAAAGGTGATGGCCATCCACCGCTGATGCAGACCGCGCTGGATATAATAGGCCGGTCCGCCTATAAAAGAGTCTTTGTGTTTTTGCTTGAACAACTGGGCCAGTGTTGATTCCACGAAAGCCGTGGCCGATCCGACGAGTGCTATCACCCACATCCAGAACACGGCACCGGGGCCACCAATGGCAATGGCAGAGGCCACACCGGCCAGGTTGCCCGTACCTACACGTGTGGCCACCGACACGGCAAAGGCCTGAAAAGAAGAAATATGCTTCACGCCACGCGTCGTATCGACAGCAGATTCGGTGAGCAGGCGTATCATCTCGCCCAGCATGCGAAACTGCACAAAACGCGTGCGCCACGTGAACCACAATCCACAGCCCACCAGGGCACCTATCAACACATAAGTCCAAAGGGCATCGTTAACCTGAGTGATCAGCTGATTTATATCCATTAGAATTTTACGTATTTGCTTATTTTTTCCGTTTTAGGCTGCAAAATTACAAATATTATTCGTAAATTTGCAGCAGATTGTTATTTTTATTGAGAAAAAGGATACACAATGAAGAGAAGAATCGTTATCAAAGTGGGATCGAACGCCCTGACACGCACCGATGGGCGCCTCGACGTGACACGCATGTCGGCACTGGTGGACCAGATAGCCTGGCTGCGACAGCAGGACTTCGAGGTGATACTGGTATCGTCGGGAGCCGTGGCCTGTGGACGTCGAGAGCTGAAGGCCACCCACGAGCTGGACTCAGTGGAGCAGCGCCAGTTGTTTTCGGCATTAGGACAAGCCAAGCTGATAGGTCTGTACTACGACCTGTTTCGCGAATACCATATTCATGTAGGACAGGTGCTGACGATGAAAGAGAACTTCAGCCCAGGCGAACAGTACAAGAACCAGCAGGCCTGTATGCGCGTGATGCTGGAGAACGGCGTGCTGCCTATTGTCAACGAGAACGACACCGTGAGCGTCACCGAGCTGATGTTCACCGATAACGATGAACTATCTGGCCTCATCGCCCAGATGATGGAGGCAGACACACTGATTCTGCTGTCTAACATCGACGGCATCTACACCGGCAACCCCGCAGACCCACAGTCGCAACTGATCAAGGAGGTGGCTCCAGGCAGCGACCTCTCGCAGTATATCCAGACGGAGAAGAGCTCGGCCGGACGCGGCGGTATGCAGTCGAAATATGCCACGGCATCAAAGATTCAGGCTGCAGGCATACGCGTGATCATTGCCAATGGCAAGCGCGACAATGTCCTCATCAACCTCATAGAAGATCCAATCCACACCCCTCACACAGAATTCTTAGTACATGCAACTCACTGATACTTTCAAACGCGTGAAGCAAGCCAGCAAACGACTGAGCCTGCTCACCGACGAACAACGTAACGAGATATTGCTGGCCGTCAGCCAGGCCATCATGCAACAGCAGCAGCGCATCCTCGATGCCAACGCTCAGGACCTGGCCAAGATGGAGAAGACGAACCCGCTCTACGACCGTCTGCAACTGACGGAGAGCCGCCTGGAGGGCATTGCTGCCGACATGCGCAATGTGGCCTCGCTGCCATCACCACTGGGACATGTGACCAAAGCGAAGACGTTGCCCAACGGACTGCGTCTGTGCCGTGTGTCTGTGCCTTTCGGCGTGATTGGCATGATCTATGAGGCGCGCCCTAACGTGACGTTCGATGTGTTTTCACTTTGTTTCAAGAGTGGTAATGCCTGCGTGCTGAAAGGCGGCAAGGATGCCGACTGCAGCAACCGCGAAGAGGTGGCTCTGATCCACGAAGTGCTGGAGCAGCAAGGCATCTCGAAGGATGTGGTGGCGCTGCTGCCTGCCACCCACGAGGCTACTGGCGAGATGCTCAACGCCGTGGGTTACATAGACCTGTGCATACCGCGCGGCGGACGCAAGCTCATCGACTTTGTGCGCGACACAGCTCGTGTGCCGGTGATTGAGACGGGTGCCGGCGTGGTACACACGTACTTTGACAAGGAGGGTGACTTGGAGATGGGCCGCAATATTATATGTAATGCCAAGACACGGCGCGTCAGCGTATGCAATGCACTCGACACACTACTTGTCCACAAGGACCGTGAGGCCGACATCCCCCAACTGCTGGCTCCAATGCAGGGGAAGGTGACCTTCTACTATAACGATGAGAGTCTGTACGACACGGAGTTCATGGACTACAAAATGAATGTCGTCACCGTAGCCTCACTGGAAGAGGCACTGGCACACATCGACCAGCACGGCAGCGGACACAGCGAGAGCATCATCACCATGAACGAACAGACCGCCCGCATCTTCCAGTCGCACGTGGATGCCGCCTGTGTCTATTGGAATGCACCGACCTCGTTCACCGATGGTGCCCAGTTTGGACTAGGCGCAGAGATAGGCATCTCGACCCAGAAACTCGGTCCACGCGGCCCCATGGCCCTGGAAGAGATCACCACCTATAAGTGGTTGATTGAAGGTGAAGGACAAGTGAGAGCGTGAGGATACCCCCACCTAACCTCCCCGAGGGGAGGAACTTTTAGGCGCTAAATGCCGCTTTTGCCAAGCAAAACGCCGTGAATAGAAACCCTATTCACGGCGTTTTACTGTATCATACAACAAACTATAAGTAATAATCGCAAAATAATAACAAATCGAAAGTAGTTTTAATTGTTTTGCTTTCGGTTTGCAACAGAATATTAAAACGAAGATTCAATTTGAATAAAAGAACGTGAAGATTCTGTCAAAATGGATTAATTTTGCACCCGAAAGCTTTCATATTGTAATCCCTGAAAGCGGGGACTAGTTATTAACTAATAAGGTAAAAAAGAATTGAGTTATGAAAAGGATTGAAGCAATTATCCGCAAGACGAAGTTCGACGACGTGAAAGAGGCGCTGCTACAATCGGACATTGACTGGTTTGAGTACCACAACGTGCACGGCATCGGTCAAAGTCGAGAGGAGCGCATCTACCGCGGCGTACAGTATTCAACAGACGTGATTGAGCGCGTAGCACTGACCATTGTTTGTCGCGACCAATTCGTAGCCCCCACAGTCAAGGTGATTCTGCAGGTAGCTCACACAGGAGAAGTGGGCGATGGGCGCATCTTCGTCAGCGAAGTACTAGACACATGGAGCATCCGTACAGGCGAGAACGGCGACACGGTGCTGAGAGATAAGAAATAAAAAAGAAGGAGATTACAACTATGAACGAAATTGCTTTTTCACTTG
Organism: Xylanibacter brevis ATCC 19188; assembly: GCF_000621725.1. GTDB lineage: Bacteria > Bacteroidota > Bacteroidia > Bacteroidales > Bacteroidaceae > Prevotella > Prevotella brevis. The sequence continues at coordinate 81,161 of NZ_JHXM01000018.1, read as the reverse complement.
ATACCGTATGGATGCTATTGGCAGCCATGTTAGTATTCTGGATGCAACCAGGTTTTGCGCTGTGCGAAGCGGGTTTTACACGAGGTAAGAACACAGCAAATATATTGATGAAGAACTTTGTGGACTTTATGTTCGGTTCACTGCTGTTCTTCTTCCTAGGCTTTGGATTTATGTTTGGCAGCGACGGTGCTGGCTTTATCGGTATGCCCAACTGGGGCGACCTGTCTTTCTACAGTGGCGATCTGCCCGTAGAGGGATTCCTGATTTTCGAGACCGTGTTCTGCGCCACCTCAGCCACCATCGTTAGTGGTGCCATGGCCGAGCGCACCAAGTTCTCTATGTACTTGATCTACAGCGCTGTGATTTCACTCTTCATCTATCCCATCGAAGGTCACTGGACATGGGGTGGCGGCTGGCTGTGCAGCGATGCTGCCGACGGCTTTATGATGAGCGTCTTTGGCGATGTGTTCCATGACTTTGCAGGTTCTGCCATCGTACACAGCGTAGGTGGTGTGCTGGCTCTGATTGGTGCCCTCGCACTGGGTCCCCGCATTGGTAAGTACACCAAGGAAGGCATGAGCCGTGCTATCCCCGGTCACAACCTAGCTATGGCTGCTCTGGGTGTCTTCATCCTTTGGTTGGGATGGTTTGGCTTCAACCCCGGTTCTCAGCTGGCTGCCAGTGGTGAGGTGAACCGTGTAGCTATCTCACATGTATTCCTGACCACCAACCTGGCTGCTGTTGCCGGTGGTATGAGCACGATGTTCCTGACCTGGTTTAAGTATGGCAAGCCCTCACTCTCACTGACACTGAACGGCGTACTGGCCGGTTTGGTAGGTATCACTGCTGGTTGCGACCTGGTATCACCCATGGGCGCAGTAGTCATCGGTCTGGTATGCGGTCTTGTCCTGGTTTATGCCATCGAGTTTATTGATCACAAGCTTCACATCGACGATCCCGTAGGTGCTTCATCTGTACACGGTGTTTGCGGTATTCTCGGCACAGTGATGACCGGTTTGTTCTCTACCACCAACGGTCTGTTCTACGGTTACGGATTCGGTTTCCTGGGTGCACAGGTATTCGGTGTACTGGTGATCGACCTCTGGGCAGCTGCCTGCGGCGTAGCCCTGTTCTACGGCATCAAGAAGTTGCACGGTCTGCGCGTGAATGCCCGCATCGAGGAAGAAGGTCTGGACATCTACGAGCACGGAGAGTGCTGCTATAACTAATGCTATAGATACTATAGAAACTATAGGTACTATAGCCACCATAGAAAACAGAAGTTAAGAAGTACAACCAACGCAAAACTAAAAAAGCCAATAGGCTATAATCAACATTAATCAACCCACAAAATAGATTCTATTATGAAGAAACTGATGATATTAGCAATGGGTATGATGCTCAGCAGCACCACCTTTGCACAGGACGAAGTTGAAACAACAGTTAGTAGTGACATCGTGAGCAGCTATATCTGGCGTGGTCTGGATCTGGGAGGTGTATCGGTACAGCCCACACTGGGCGTCGGCTACAAGGGTTTGTCGCTGACAGCTTGGGGCAACGTAGGACTGGCCGAGCCCAACGACACCAAGGAGTTCGACCTGACACTGGGCTACACGCTGGGCAACCTGAACATCGGCATCACCGACTACTGGTTTAATAGTGGACTAGACCCACAGAACAGATACTTAAGATATGACGCCCACAGCACAAACCACCTGTTTGAGGCCAACATCGGCTATGACTTCGGTGTAGCCTCGGTACAGTGGTTCACCAACTTTGCGGGCAACGACGGAGCGAACAAGGACGGCGACAGAGCCTACAGCAGCTATCTGGAGTTTGTTGTACCATTTAAGATTGCCTCGGTTGACTGGACAGCTACAGCAGGTGCCGTACCTTTCGCTACCTCATTTTATGAGACTTCTGGGTTTGCCATTACTAACCTCTCCCTACGTGCGACAAAAGCGATTGCCGTGACCAATTCATTTACGATTCCTGTGTTTGCCCAGGTCACGACCAATCCATGTAGCCAGAAAGCGTATCTGGCATTTGGAATAACGTTACAGCCATAAGGAAACAGAACGTTTCTTTATTATTCTTTACGATTATTTGGTGCTGACGAAATTATTTAGTAATTTTGCCAGCACTTTTTATATTATTAAGGTACACGCATAAGAACGAAACAAAGAACGATGAAAAGCTTTATTAACGTACAGGACATCGGCCCTCTGGAGAAGGCAATGGCCGAGGCATTTGAAATTAAGAACGACCGTTTTAAGTATCAGCATCTGGGCAAAAACAAGACCCTGATGATGATATTCTTCAATAATAGTCTGCGCACTCGACTCTCTACACAAAAGGCTGCCATGAACCTGGGCATGAACGTGATTGTGCTCGATGTGAACGCAGGTGCATGGAAACTGGAAACCGAGCGTGGCGTCATCATGGATGGCGACAAGAGCGAGCACCTGCTGGAGGCCATCCCCGTGATGGGATGCTACTGCGACGTGATTGGTGTACGCTCGTTTGCTGGTCTGACAGACCGCGAGTACGACTATGCCGAGACGGTGCTGCACCAGTTTATCAAATACAGCGGCAAGCCCGTGTTTGCTATGGAGACCGCTACAGTGCATCCGCTGCAGGCTTTTGCCGACCTCATCACCATCGAGGAACACAAAACAGTGAAGAAGCCAAAGGTGGTTCTGACCTGGGCGCCTCACTGCCGTGCTTTGCCTCAGGCCGTGCCCAACTCGTTTGCTGAGTGGATGAATGCGGCCGATGATGTAGATCTTGTCATCACCCACCCCAAGGGCTATGAGCTGGATCCTAAGTTCGTGGGCAATGCCCGTGTGGAGTATGACCAGAAGAAAGCTTTCGATGGTGCAGACTTCATCTATGCCAAGAACTGGAGTAACCCTGGCGTGACCAACCCCGCCGACTATGGTAAGATTACCTGCGAGGACCGCTCGTGGACGGTAGATACCGAGCACATGTCGTGGACCAACAACGGTAAGTTCATGCACTGTCTGCCCGTGCGCCGCAACCTGATTGTCACCGACGATGTCATCGAGAGTCCCAACTCGCTGGTCATCCCCGAGGCAGCCAACCGCGAGATCAGTTGTTCGGTGGTACTGAAACGAATACTTGAATCATTATAAAAAATACAATGGAGATACTACCCCTTTGGGCGTGGATTGTGTTCTACGTTCTCGTATTTATCATGCTGATTGCCGACCTGAAGATGTTCGGCAAGAAAGGAGAGCATGAAGTAAGCATCAAAGAAGCACTGAAGATGACCGCCATCTGGATTGGCGTGTCACTGGTCTTCTGTGCAGGCATCTATCTGTTTTATCCGGTGGATGCTCATGAGAAAGCAACAGAGTTTCTGGCAGGTTATCTGATAGAGAAATCGCTATCGATGGACAACCTGTTTGTGTTCTTGATGCTTTTCTCGTTCTTTGGCGTAGAGCGCAAATACCAGCATGAGGTGCTCTTCTGGGGTATCTTCGGCGCATTGGTGCTGCGCAGCATCTTTATCTTTGCCGGTGCAGCCATGGTAGAACGGTTCGAATGGGTGCTGGGCCTCTTCGGCTTGTTCCTGCTCTATACAGGTGGAAAGATGTTCTCTCACAGCGACGAACAGCAAAGCGACCCATCGCAAAACATTGTGGTAAGAGTGTTTAAGAAGTTCTTCCCCGTGACCACCCAGATGCACGGCGATAAGTTCTTTATCAAAGAAGGCGCTAAAAGACTGGCCACACCGCTCTTCATCACCCTGCTGGTCATCGAGACCACCGATGTAGCCTTCGCCGTCGATTCCATCCCTGCCGTCTTCTCCGTCAGCCGCGATCCGTTCATCGTACTGACCTCCAACATCTTTGCCATCCTCGGACTGCGTGCCCTCTATTTCGCACTGGCAGCCGTGGCCCAATATTTCACTTATCTGAAATACGGTCTTGGCATCATCCTTATCTTTGTTGGTGTAAAGATGTTGCTTGCCATGAACGAATACATCAATCAGTTGGCAGCATGGGCAGGCTTGGAGCTCAACATGCCCCACATCGAAGTGCCCACCGTTTGGTCGCTGGCATTCATCTTCGGCGTGCTGGTACTGTCGATGGCAGGCAGTTACATCACCAAACGCGCATCACGCTCATAAGTCGTATTGAATCCTATATCGCCGCCAAGTTGGCGAACTACAAAACGAACCATCTTCCATGGTTCGTTTTTTTCTTTCTACCAAAAACTACAGCCTACCCTCTTCACGGTAAGAATAGTAGATGCCGTCGGCCACGATGACGTGGTCGGCAAAATGGATGCGCATCAGCTGACAAGCCTTACGAATGCTCTCCGTCAGTGCGTCGTCCTGTCGGCTGGGACGGATGCTCCCACTGGGATGATTATGACAGACCGCCATGATGGTGGCATTCGACAAGACAGCCTCGCGCATGATGATGCGGATATCCACACTCACCTCGCTGATACCGCCATGAGCAATGCGTACCTTCTTGATGAGACGGTAGTTCTGGTTCATCAGCAACACCCAGAACTCCTCCACATCCAAATCCTGCATCACGGGATGCATGTGGTTATAGATAAGAGTTGCCGTACCTAGGTCTGGCCGTTCCTCGGCCGTCTCCAGCTGTCGGCGCTTGCCCAGTTCGCAGGCTGCCATGATGGTGATGGCCTTTGCCGGTCCGATGCCCTTGAACTGGCACAGATCGTTGATGGACTTCTTGCCCAGCGTGTTCAGGTTGTTGTTGCACTCATTGAGTATGCGCTTCATCAGCGACACCGCATCCTCCTCAGGCGATCCTGAGCCAACAAGGATAGCCAGCAGTTCGGCATCACTCAGCGCCTGAGCCCCCAACCGCTCCATCTTTTCGCGTGGACGGTCTTCTTCAGCCCATTGGGTAATGTTCAGTTTATGGATCATTTATAGAATGTCTCTTCAAAAGCAGAGAACTCGCTTCTTTTCAGCACACAGCGCTTCCACCACGACTCTATGAATCCCATGCCGTAGCCCATCAGTTGGACGAAAGCCGCAGGAATGCTCAGCAGCCCCACGTGCAGACTTTTATGAAGGACGGTTGAATCCACGCAGAGGAGCAACGCATAAAGCAATAGTGGCAGCAGCGACCACCCGCAGGTGAACGGCGCCAAGAGCAGCAGGCCGAAGACACCAACGGTGAATACCGTGGGCAGCAGATGCACCAGTTTCATCGTGCCGGGATGCCTCTTCTCCAAGTTCACACGTGCAATGCCACTGTTGTAAACCTGGCGGAAGAACTTCCGGAAATCTGTACGACGCTTATGCCACACCCAGGCGGCGGGCAGCAGTCGCGTTTTAAATCCCGCCTCCACGATGCGATACGAGAAGTCGATATCCTCGCCAAAGCGCATCTTAGAAAAGCCCTCCAACTGCTGGTACACCTCACGACGGATGCCCATGTTGTAGGAGCGCGGAAAGAATTTGTCAAGTTTAGTTTTTCCACCACGGATGCCTCCGGTGGTGAAGAAGGACGTCATCGAATAGGATATGGCCTTCTGTACAGGTGTAAACGACGGATGAGCGGCATCGGGGCCACCCCATGCATCGCAGTCGTGCTGCGCCAGCGCGTCGTCCACAGCTTTCAGGTAGCCATCAGGCAGCACCACATCGCTATCCAAGACTATCAACCAGTCGCCATGAGCACGCGCCGCACCGTAGTTGCGACTCTGCCCCGGCCCGCTGTTGTCCTTGTAGTAATAAAACAAATCAAGGATGCCTGCGTACTTGTCGCAGACATCCTTGCATGGTTTCTTCGATCCGTCTTCAACGATGATAACCTCAAAGTCCTTTACCTCCTGATGGCAGAGACTCTCCAGGAGTTCTTCTACTTCATCAGGACGATTGAAGACCGGAACGATGATAGAATATTTCAATTGTCAATTCTTAATTATCAATTGTCAATTGGATTACTCCTTAGCACGAGCCAGGTAAGAACCGTCGCGGGTATCTACCTGAATCAGGTCGCCCTCGTTGATGAACAGAGGAACGCGCACCTCAACACCAGTCTCCAGCGTAGCGGGCTTCAGAGTGTTGGTAGCGGTGTCACCCTTGATACCGGGCTCAGAGTGAGTCACGCGGAGGATAGTCTTCACAGGCATCTCAGCATAGAGGATAGTACCATCGGTGGTGTCAGAAACAACCTCCACGATGTCGCTCTCCTTCATGTACTCGTGACCGATTACCAGCTCGTTGTCGATGGGAATCTGCTCGAAGGTCTCCTGGTTCATGAAGATACGACCAGAGTTGTCCTCGTAGAGATACTGATAAGGACGACGCTCGATGATGACGTCCTCCAGTTTTTCACCGATGTTGAAACGACGCTCCAACACGCGACCATCACTAACGTTCTTCAGCTTGATGATCATGATGGTGTTTCCCTTACCTGGCTTGCGATGCTGGAAATCGATGCAAACCCAAATGCTACCGTCCATACGAATGGCGGTGCCTTTCTTAATGTCTTGTGAGTTAATCATAAAAATTATAATGTATAATATTAATTTCCGGGTGCAAAGTTACGAAAAAAAGTGAAAAGTGAAAAGTGAAAAGTGAAAAAATTAGCATTTAACTTGCGTAATTAAAAAGATTTATGTAATTTTGCAGCCCAAATCGAGACGATTTCGAGAAAATAAATACTAATAAATAAAGATTCATTGCAATGAAAAGAACATTTCAACCCCACAACCGTCGCCGCGTGAACAAGCATGGTTTCCGTGAGCGCATGGCCACAAAGAATGGACGTCGCGTGCTCGCTTCACGTCGCGCCAAGGGCCGTAAGAAGTTGACCGTTTCTGACGAGAACCACGGAAAATAAATTCCGCTTGTCATAAACAGATAGCTAAAATGGGATGAACCGAGAGGTTTCATCCCATTTATTTTTTCATTTTACTTGCAAGATTCGTAGAATCTTTTTATCTTTGCATTCAAATCAAGAGTACAGAACACATAGAAATGAATTTCAAAGAAATAAAAGAAAAACTCAAAGCACCTATCATCTGGGGCAACCTACTGGCAGTCTTTATCACCATCATTGCGCTATTCATTGCGCTGATCTGCTGGCTGGATTCCTATACGCACCATGGTGACGGCATCGAGATGCCCGACCTCTATGGTGTCAACTACCAGAAAGCGCAGAGCGACCTGGAGGAAGAAGGTCTGATATTGGTGGTCAACGACTCCAGCTACAACAAGGCGCTGCCCAGCGGTTGCATCCTGACACAGCAACCCGAGAAGGGCATGATGGTCAAGCAGGGACGCATCGTCTATGTGACCATCAACTCGCTGACCATGCCCCGCGTGGCCATCCCCGACCTGATAGACAATAGCAGCTACCGCGAAGCAGAGGCCAAGCTCTCGGCACTCGACTTCAAGATGCTGCCTCCCAAACTGATTGACGGCGAGAAAGACTGGGTCTATGGCATCCAGCTGGATGGTCGCAACCTCTCGGCAGGCGACATGGTGGCCAAAGAGTCGCAACTGGTACTCGTCATCGGCAATGGCGCCATTGGCGACCGCGATGACATGGGCGGTTGGGGCAGCGCCGACAGCACGGGCGCCAAGTCATCGGGCAACGGTGCTTCCAACGACGACGTAGATGATTTCCTGGAAGTGTTTGAATAAACAAAGCATAGCACATTGAACATAGATAACTACATCAACGAAGACGAGGAACTTGACCTTCTGGAAGGTGAGAACGAAGTGACCGACGATCAGCAGCTTTACGAGCACATGCGCTTGGAAGTTGACCGCGGACAAGTTCCTCTACGAATCGATAAATACCTCACAGAGCATACCCAGCATTCCAGCCGCAATCGCATTCAGCAAGCGGCTGATGCTGGTTTTTTGTTTGTCAACGACCGACCTGTCAAGAGCAACTACAAGGTGCGTTCGGGCGACATCATCACCCTGATGCTCAACAGACCCCATTACGACACTACCATCGAACCCGAGGAGATTCCTCTGGACGTACGCTACGAGGACGACGACCTGATGGTCATCCACAAGCCTGCCGGCATGGTGGTGCATCCCGGTTGCGGCAATTTCCATGGCACACTGGTCAACGCCATCGCCTGGCATCTGCGCAACCTGCCCTCCTACGACCCTAACGATCCGCAGGTGGGACTGGTGCACCGCATCGACAAGGACACCAGCGGTCTGCTGGTGGTGGCCAAGACGCCCGAGGCGAAGTCACATCTCGGCAAGCAGTTCTTCAACCACGACACCCACCGCTCGTACAACGCGCTGGTATGGGGCAACTTCGTGGAAGACGAGGGACGCATCGAAGGCAACATCGGTCGTGATCCGAAGGACCGCCAGCGCATGGCTGTCTTTCCACCCGACTCAGAGATCGGCAAGCCCGCCGTCACCCACTATCGTGTGCTGGAGCGCTATGGCTACACCACGCTGGTGGAGTGCCGCCTAGAGACGGGTCGCACCCACCAGATTCGTGCCCACATGAAGCACATCGGTCATCCGCTGTTCTCCGACGAGCGCTATGGCGGTTGCGAGATCCTGCGTGGCGAGCGCACTGCCTCCTACAAGGCATTCATTGCCAACTGTTTCAAGCTCTGTCCGCGCCAGGCCCTGCATGCCCGCACCCTGGGCTTCGTGCATCCCCGCACCGGTGAGCAGATGGACTTCACCAGCGACTGGCCCGAGGACCTGACGGCAGTGATAGAGAAATGGAGAGGAAGATTAAAAAATAACCAATAATACACTATGCAACTACAAAAACGCACTATTGCCATCGTCTGCGGTGGCGACTCTTCTGAGCACGACGTGTCATTGCGCTCGGCTCAGGGCCTTTATTCATTTTTTGACAAAGACCGTTACAACGTATATATCGTTGAGATTAAAGGCACTGACTGGAAGGTGCAGTTGAACGATGGTACCACTGCGCGTATCAACATGAACGACTTCTCGTTCAAGGAGGACGGCAAGACGCGCCTCTTCGACTACGCATACATCACCATCCATGGCACTCCTGGCGAGAATGGCATCCTGCAGGGCTACTTCGACCTGATCCACCTGCCCTACAGCACCAGTGGCGTACTGGTAGAGGCCATGACCTTCGACAAGTTCGTACTGAACAACTACCTGCGTGGTTTCGGTGTCAAGGTGGCCGAGAGTGTGCTGGTGCGTCGCGGACAGGAGCACGAAGTCAGCAAGAAAGCCATCATCGACATCGTGGGCATGCCTTGCTTTGTCAAGCCAGCCAACGACGGCAGCTCTTTCGGTGTTTCCAAGGTTGTTAAGCCCGACCAGCTGGCTGCTGCCATGCGCGTGGCCATGATGGAGAGCGACGAGGTGATGATCGAGCAGTTTCTCGAAGGCACCGAGATCAGCATCGGCTGCTACAAGACCAAGAACAAGTCGGTGGTCTTCCCCGCTACCGAGGTGGTGAGCCAGAACGACTTCTTCGACTATAATGCCAAGTACAATGGTCAGGTACAGGAGATCACCCCTGCCCGTCTGCCCGAAGAGACCGCTCAGCGCGTGGCTGAACTCACCAGCAAAATCTACGACATCCTGCACTGCAACGGCATCATCCGCATTGACTATATCATCTCTAAGGACCAGAAGATCTCTATGCTCGAGGTCAACACGACACCTGGCATGACCGCTACCAGCTTCATTCCACAGCAGGTACGTGCCGCCGGCCTTGATATCAAGGATGTGCTGACCGACATCATCGAGAACCAATTCTAGGTAAGTGAGAAGTGAGAAATGAGAGGTAAGAGGTATGATAAGTAACGAGTTTGACGATATCCGGCCATACGAGGCCGAAGAGATGAAACAGGCCTTCAACGACCTGCTCAGCGACCGCCAGTTCAACATCATCATGAAGGGCTTCATGCCCTGGCTGCCTAAGTCGCTGCGCAATGGCCTGTTGCGCCTCGCCTTCACAGGCATCAAGACACCGCTGGACTTCCAGATTCGTTTCATGAAGCCGGTGGTGAACTACATCATACGCAAGCACACCGACGGTTGCTTCCTGGATAACAGCGAGATGCCGGCCGACAAGCTACAGCCGCGTTTCACCTTTATCAGCAACCACCGCGACATCGTGCTCGACTCTGCCTTTCTCGACGTGAAACTCATCGAGGCGGGCTATCCCACCACCGTAGAGATTGGCATTGGCGACAACCTGCTCATCTACCCGTGGATCAAGCGACTGGTGCGCATGAACAAGGCGTTCACCGTGCGCCGTGGCCTGACGCCCAAGGAGATGTTGCGCTCCAGCCAACTGATGAGCAGCTATATCCACTATGCCGTGCAGCAGAAGCACGAGAACATCTGGATTGCTCAGCGCGAAGGTCGTGCCAAGGACTCTAGCGACCACACCCAGGAAGCCGTGCTGAAGATGCTGGCCATGGGTGGCGACCTGCGCGAACTGAACATCGTGCCGCTGACCATCAGCTACGAGTTCGACCCCTGCGACTACCTGAAGGCTCAGGAGTTCCAACTGAAACGCGACAACCCTGCCTTCAAGAAGAGCAAGCAGGACGACCTCGACAATATGAAGACGGGCATCCTGGGCTACAAGGGACGCGTCACCTATTACTGTGGCAAGCCCATTAACGAGTGGATCGACGAGCTCGAAGGTCTCCCAAAACAGGAGTACTACGCTACGCTCTGTCAGCGCATGGACCGCGCCATCCACCAGGGCTATACGCTCTATCCCTGCAACTACGTGGCCCTCGACCTGCTGAATGGCAACACCGCAGAGGCCAGCCACTACAGCGATGCCGACCGTCAGCGCTTCGAGCAGTATCTTGCCAAGCAAATGGCCAAGATCACCATCCCCAACAAGGATGAAGCTTTTTTGCGCGAGAAGATGCTGACCATGTATGCCAACCCCGTCAAGAACAAAATAGCTGCACAATGAAAAAACTGCTCTGTCTCGCTGTGGCCTTTTTGGCTCTATCGTCCTGCACGCAAGATGTCTATGACAAGGGTGAAGGACCCTACTCTCACATGCTTGCCGAGATGGTGATGGCCCATGCCAACAGCAACAAGCAGATAGACTTTGTGGTGACCGACGAAGACGAGCGCCTCGTCACCGCCCCACCCTTCACCACCAGTTGGATCACCACCGCCGACTCTACCTATCGCGGCATCCTGTACTACAACAAGGGCGACAAACAGGCTGACGCCATCAGCTTCAACCGTGTCACCGTCTTACGTCCCCAACAGATTAAGGACATGAAGACCGACCCGCTGAAGGTGGAGACCTGCTGGGTGAGCACCAACGGCACCTACCTGAACCTCGGCGTGCGCCTGATGGTGGGCAGCACCACCGACACGGAGGCCAAGCACATAGTTGCAGCGCATCTGCTTGGCAAGAAGGTCAACACCGACGGCACAAAGACCATCCATCTGCAGTTCTATCACGACCAGAATGGTGTGCCGGCCTACTACTCGCTCCGCAGCTATTTCAGCATCCCACTGTCTGACCTGAGCGCCGACTCTGTCAGCATCAGCATCAACACGCATGAGGGCACGACCACATACGCTTTCCCCATGACCGCTACGCACTAACAACACTCATAATATGACACAAGAAGAGAAAACTCAAATAGAAGAAAGGATTGTTGACGTTCTGAAGACCGTTTACGATCCCGAGATCCCGGTCAACATCTATGACCTGGGCATGATCTACAAGATTGACGTCAGCGAGGACGCCACCGTCGATCTCGACATGACGTTCACCGCTCCCAACTGTCCCGCCGCCGACTTCATCCTCGAGGATGTCCGCACCAAGGTAGAGAGCGTCGAAGGCGTCAAGTCTGCCAACATCAACCTCGTATTCGAACCCACATGGGATCAAAGCATGATGTCAGAAGAAGCACGCGTGGAATTGGGATTTGATTGAAGTGAGAAGTGAGAAGTGAGAAGTGAGAAGTATTGTTAGATTTGAGACATGACCGACAAAGGATATTTTCTATTGGAGAAATCTGAGGCTTTTGCAGGACGAATCATCAAAATGTACAAGTACCTCACGCAGCAGAAGAAGGAATTTGTCATTTCTAAACAAGTCTTCAGAAGCGGCACGAGCATTGGCGCTAACATTATGGAAAGCAAAAATGCTCAGAGTCATGCAGACTTCATCCACAAACTAAGTATCGCCCTCAAAGAGGCCGACGAAACCACTTTCTGGATTAAAAACTTATATAAAGGAGAATTTCTTAATGAAGATGAATACAACTCTATTTACCAAGATGCCGATGAACTGGTTAAACTGCTTACAGCATCAATCAAGACACTTAAGCAGAAAGCTGTGCCATAATTTTTCAGCACAGTCTAACAACACTTCTCACCTCTCACTTCTCACCTCTCACTTATAAAAAAGAAAGCGATGAAATCGATTTATTTTTTATCCGATGCCCACTTGGGCTCATGGGCTCTTGACCACCGTCGCATGCAGGAGCGCAGACTGGTGCGCTTCCTTGACAGCATCAAGGATAAGGCGGCAGCCATCTATCTGTTGGGCGACATGTTTGACTTCTGGTACGAGTATAAGTTTGTGGTGCCCCGCGGCTATACGCGCTTTCTTGGAAAGCTTTCCGAGTTAACCGACATGGGCGTGGAGGTTCACTACTTCACTGGCAACCACGACATCTGGGCTTTCAACTACCTGGAGCGCGAGTGTGGCGTTATTCTTCACAAGCAGCCTCTTACCGTTGAACTCTACGGCAAGATATTCTTCATGGCTCATGGCGACGGTCTGGGCGATCCCGACAAGAAGTTCAAGTTCATCCGTGCGGTATTCCACAATCCCGTCTGCCAACATCTGTTCTCTGCCATCCATCCCCGTTGGGGCATGTGGTTCGGACAAACATGGGCCAGGCACTCACGCATGAAGCGTCCCAATGGCGAAGAGCCGCCATACATGGGTGAGGACCGCGAGCACCTCATCCTCTACACGAAGGACTACATGAAGACGCATCCCAACGTGGATGTCTTCATCTACGGCCATCGTCATATCGAGATTGACCTACAGGTCAGCAAGAAAGCGCGTGCCATTATCCTCGGCGACTGGATTAGCCAATTCAGTTATGTGGTCTACGATGGCGAGCACCTCTTTATGCAACAATACATTGAAGGGGAAAGCAAGGTGTAGATAAAAGACAAAAGATAAAAAAAAGAAAGATATGATTAGTCTGGAATGCAGAAACTAACCATATCTTTTTTTTTATCTAGCTTATGAAGCTATAAGCTTACAGCAGGTTCATCGTATCAGTAGCAATCATCAGCTCCTCGTCGGTTGGGATGACTACCACCTTGACCTTTGAGTCGTCGGCAGAGATGATAGCCTCTTCACCACGCACGTTGTTCTTCTGCTCGTCGAACTTCACGCCCAGGAACTCCAGGCCCTTACATACCTCAGAACGCATAGAGATCTGGTTCTCACCTACACCGGCAGTGAAGACAATCACATCAACACCACCCATAGCAGCTGCGTAAGCACCGATATATTTCTTAATGCGATAGAAGTACATCTGCTGAGCCAACACGGCACGGGGCTCGCCAGCCTTGGCAGCGTTCTCTACGTCGCGCATATCGCTTGAACCGCCAGTGATACCGGCCACACCACTCTTCTTATTCAGCAGGTTGCTCATGCCGTCGGCATCCAAGCCCAGCTTCTTCTCAAGGAAGGTGACAGCGCCACCATCGATGTCGCCAGAGCGTGTACCCATTACCAGACCCTCCAGTGGAGTCAGACCCATAGAGGTGTCGATGCACTTGCCATCGAGCACAGCAGCCACAGAACCGCCGTTACCGATATGACAGGTAATCATCTTGGTACCCTCGGCCTTGATGCCCAGGAACTCGCAGGCACGAGCTGACACATAACGGTGAGAGGTACCGTGGAAGCCGTAGCGACGCACGCCGTACTTCTCGTAGAGCTCGTAGGGGATGGCATACATATAAGCCTTAGCAGGCATGGTCTGATGGAAGGCAGTGTCGAACACGCCTACCTGTGGCAGACCGGGCATCAACTCCTTCACGGCATTCACACCCTTCAGGTTGGCGGGGTTGTGCAGCGGAGCCAGGTCAGAGCACTCCTCGAAGGCCTTCAGCACCTCGTCGGTGAGCACTACAGACTGGTTGAACTTCTCGCCGCCGTGCACCATACGGTGGCCTACAGCGTCGATCTCGTCGAGACTCTTGATGACACCAATCTCAGGATCGGTGAGCAAAGAGAAGATGAACTTCACGCCCTCGGTATGCTCGGGGATGTCGTGCATAATCTGTTTTTTCTCGCCATTGGCCAGCTTCACCTTTACGAAGGCATTGTCCAAACCCACGCGCTCTGCGCCACCGCTGGTCATCACGCTCTTGTCATCCATATTGTACAGGGCGTACTTGATAGACGAAGAGCCACAATTCAAAACTAATATCTTCATAATTATCGACCCCCTCCCAGCCTCCCCCTGTATGGGGAGGAGTATTTACCAATAGGAGTTATAGGGGCATTCTTTAAATGATTATTCTAATTGTATCCACTCCCCTCCATACAGGGAGGGGTTGGGGGTGGGTCCTACTTCTTAGCGTCCATAGCCTGACAAGCGGTGATGGCTACCATGTAGTAGATATCCTCTACCGAGCAACCGCGAGACAGGTCGTTGACAGGACGTGCAATACCCTGCAGGATAGGACCGATAGCGATGGCATCACCCAGACGCTGCACCATCTTATAGCCGATGTTACCCACCTCGAGGTTGGGGAATACCAGCACGTTGGCCTTACCGGCGATGTCTGAACCGGGAGCCTTCTTGGCACCTACTGATGGCACCAGAGCAGCGTCAGCCTGCAGCTCACCGTCGATCTTCAAAGAAGGATCAAGTTCCTTAGCCAACTTCGTAGCCTCAACAACCTTGTCCACTACCTCGTGCTTAGCGCTGCCCTTGGTAGAGAAGCTCAGCATAGCCACGCGGGGCTCAGCGAAGCCAGCCACGCTCTTGGCGGTCTGGGCGGTGCACACTGCGATCTGTGAGAGCTGGGCAGCATCGGGCATAGGTGTCACGGCAACGTCGCCAACCACCAGTACGCCATCCTCGCCATACTGCTTCTGCTTAGAGATGAGCAGCAGACCACCGCTCACGCAGGTGATGCCAGGAGCACACTTGATGATCTGCAGTGCAGGACGCAGGGTGTCGCCTGTGGTAGAGAGAGCACCAGAAATCTGACCGTCGGCACCCTCGGTCTTGATAATCATACAACCCAGGTACAAGGGGTTCTTCACCAGCTCACGAGCCTGCTCGATGGTCATACCCTTCGACTTACGAATCTCGGCCAGTTTCTCTGCCAGTTCCTCGCTCTTCTCATAGTTCTCGGGGTCGATGAGTGTGGCCTTGCCGATATGGGTCAGTCCCTTCTCCTTAGCCAGGGCCTCAACCTTTGCAGGATTACCAATCAGGATGATGTCGGCCATATCCTCGGCCAGTACACGGTCTGCGGCACACAGGGTGCGCTCTTCCTCTGCTTCAGGAAGTACAATGCGCTGCTTGTTACTCTTAGCACGCGCAACAATTTGACTTAATAAATCCATTGTTTTATTTGTTTATTTTTATTTTGTAGATAATGTTTGTCATTCCATGCCCTCGGTCAGCACGGCTTCCAGTTCCTCGGCCGAGAGGCGCAGGCGGAACTGTCCGTTGCGGGCTATCGAGATGCCACCCGTCTCTTCGCTGACCACAATACACAGGGCGTCGCTCTCTTGCGACATGCCCAGGGCGGCACGATGTCTGAGTCCGAGTTCTTTCGGGATGTCCAGGTCGTGGCTCACCGGCAGGATACAGGATGCGGCCCTGATGCGGTGGTCGCGTACGATCATGGCACCGTCGTGCAGGGGCGAGTTCTTGAAAAAGATATTTTCTATCAGTCGTTGATTGATCTCAGCGTCGAGTTCCTCACCAGTGGATACCACATCGTTCAGCGGTGTGGAACGCTCTATCACGATCAGTGCGCCCACCTTGCCTTTGGCCATCGACATACAGGCCATGACGATAGGCATGATGTTTTTCTTCAGCTTGGCTTTGTCCTCCTCTTCTACATGTGTTGGCGAGAACAGGCGCACGAAGCTCCTGATGCGACGATGGGCACCTAGGTTATACAGGAATTTCCGGATCTCGTCTTGAAACAGCACGATGATGGCTATCACACCCACACTGACCAAGCGGTCGAGGATGGTGCCGAGCAAGCGCATCTGCAGCACCTGCGACACAAACAGCCATACCACCACAAAGATGAGCACACCCACAAACACGTTCAGCGAGCGCGACTCACGCATCAGCTTGTAAACATAGTATAGACCTATGGCTACAAACAATATGTCGAGGAAATCCTTCAGTCCGAATTCAAAAAACATGTTTTTTCTTTCGTTTATTCAGTTAGTTCATTATCTCGATGCCATGCTGCTACTCACAATTTTCACGCACTCCACAGCTTCTTTCACGTCGTGCACACGCAGGATAGAGGCGCCTTTCATCAGGGCGATGGTGTTCAGCACGCTGGTGCCGTTCAGGGCGCGGTCGGCATCGGTGCCCAGCAGGCGGTATATCATGGACTTGCGCGAGATGCCCACCAGCAATGGCAGCTCCATCACCTGCAGCTTCTCCATCTCGCCCATCAGTCGGTAGTTGTCTTCCAGGGTCTTGCCAAAGCCGAAGCCCGGATCCAGGATGATGTCTTTCTGGCCCAGGTCGCGCAGCTGCTGCACCTTCTTGGCAAAGGCCATCAGCGTGTCGTGCAGGTCTTTCTGCACCGACATCAGGATGTAGGGCACCTGCAGACTGGCCACCGTGCGGAATATCTGTGGCACCTCGCCGCCTTCTGCGGCCAACTGTTTGCCAACAATGCCCGTGACACCGCCTTCCGACACGTCGTTGATGATGTCGGCACCCATCTCCTCTACGGCCATGCGTGCCACGGCCGGACGAAACGTATCCACCGAGACGATGGCATCGGGCACTTCGCGCTTCACTATCTGCAAGGCGCGACGCATCCTGTCCAGCTCTTCCGCCTCGGTTACCTCGGCAGCACCGGGACGTGTCGAGAAGGCGCCCACGTCAATAAAGGTGCCGCCCTCGTCCACGATTTGACGAGCGCGATCGGCAATCTCCTGTTCTGTTTGTTTTCTACTACCGGCAAAGAACGAGTCAGGTGTAGCGTTCAGTATGCCCATCACGCGCGGCTCGCTCAGATCGAGCAGTTGTCCCTTGATATTCAGTGTGTATGCCATCGTAGTACTTTATTTGCCTGCAAAATTACTTAATTATTTGCAATTAACGGCAGGAAATAGAAAAAAAACTGAGCGCCAGTCCTAAAACCTCAGCCCTAGCCTCTCAAGGTGGGAACTATGGCGACGCGTATGCGTAGGAATAGCGCCCTGATAGTTATGCTTTTGTATCTTACGACTTAAGTCAACAGATCTTTCGACTTAAGTCAACAGATCTCACGACTTAAGTCAACAGTTCTCACGACTTAAGTCGAAAGATCTCACGACTTAAGTCGAAAGGTAGCCAAAGTGCCACTATTGAGTTAGTAAGGTAGTGCTATCGGCTGAGTAAAGTGTCGTTTTCAGAACGGAAAGGCGGCAAGGCCACACGCTGGCAGACCGAAAAAAGTGGGCAAACGCTTGGTGGTTCGCTCACTTCTTCGTACTTTTGCAGTAGAAAAACAAACAAAGGTATGGATATTAAAGAACTATACAAGCTATATCAGCAGCATCCGTGCATCACCACAGATAGCCGCGACTGTCCCGAAGGCAGTATCTTCCTGGCTCTGAAGGGCGAGAAGTTCGATGGCAACCTCTATGCAGAGGGCGCCCTGCAGAAGGGGTGTGCCTATGCCATCGTTGACAATCCCGAGGTGGTCAAAGACGACCGTTACATCCTTGTTGACAACTGTCTGCAGACGTTCAAGGACATTGCCCGCGAGCATCGCCGCCAGTTCAAAATCCCTGTGATCGGCATCACGGGCACCAACGGCAAGACCACCACCAAGGAGCTCATCAAGGCCGTGCTGTCTGAGAAGTACAACGTGCTCGCCACCGAGGGCAACTTCAACAACGACGTGGGTGTGCCCAAGACCTTGCTGCGCCTCACAAAGGAACACGAGATTGCCATCATCGAGATGGGTGCCAGTCATCCTGGCGACATCAAGACGCTGGTGGAGACTGCCGAGCCCACCTGCGGCCTCATCACCAACGTAGGCCGTGCCCATCTGCAAGGCTTCGGTTCGTTCGAGGGCGTCGTCAAGACCAAGGGCGAGCTCTACGACTACCTGCGCTCTAAGGAAGACGGACTGGTGTTTATCAATGCCGACAACGACTATCTGGTGGATATGCTCACCGACGACATGTGGTGTACGCCCTACTCTACCGATCCCGACAACCAGTATGGCTGTATCTCGGGCGAGGTGCTGAGCTGCGACCCACTGCTGAAGTTCCGCTGGCGCAAGCCTCTGATGGAGCTCGAGGAGACGGGCGCTTCGCAGAAGTGGCACAAGGTGCAGACCAACCTCATTGGCTCTTACAACATCGACAACCTGTTGGCTGCCATCGCCGTGGGCATCAACTTCGGCGTGGACCGCAAGCAGATAGACCATGCCCTGGAGAACTATGTGCCCACCAACAACCGCTCGCAACTGGTTGAGACACAGAGCAACCGCCTCATCGTGGATGCCTATAACGCCAACCCATCGAGCATGATGGCAGCCCTCGACAACTTCCATATGGTGGAAACCAAGGAGGGCGAGGAGAAGATGGCCATCCTGGGCGACATGCGCGAACTGGGCGAAGTCAGTGCCGAGGAGCACCAGAAGATTGTTGACCTGCTGGCAGCCAGTGGACTGGAAAACATATGGCTGGTGGGCGAAGAGTTCGGCAAGACCCGCACCGACTACCGTAAGTTTGCCGACGTGGAAGCCGTGAAGGCCGAACTGCAGCAGCAGAAGCCCCAGCACAAGCTCATTCTTGTCAAAGGCTCCAACGGAACCAAACTCTATCAGTTGCCAGAGCTGCTTTAAACTTTTCAGTTAAAAATTTGCTGAATCGGCAAGAAAATAGTAACTTTGCAGCCAGTTTGAAAACAAACTGACAGCAATCGGGATGTAGCGCAGTTGGTAGCGCACTACGTTCGGGACGTAGGGGTCGGGCGTTCGAGTCGCCTCATCCCGACAGCAGAAAGCAAGAAGGTGGTCGAAATAACCGACCACCTTTTTTCGTATCACAGACTGACCTCTGGCACCACCTGCCCATCGAGCAGGTTGATGATGCGCTGAGCATAACCAGCATCACGCTCCGAGTGTGTCACCATAACGACAGTAGTACCTTCCTGGTTCAGTTGGGTAAGCAGTTGCATCACCTCTAGACCATTCTTTGAGTCCAGATTACCCGTAGGCTCGTCGGCAAGGATCAACTTAGGATTCATCACTACGGCACGAGCAATGGCAACACGCTGCTGCTGACCACCACTGAGCTGCTGAGGGAAGTGATGAGCACGATGACTGATAGCCATGCGGCGCAGCACCTCCTCAACACGCTGCTTGCGTTCCTTCTTCGGAACACCCAGATATGTTAATGGCAACTCAACAT
Organism: Xylanibacter brevis ATCC 19188; assembly: GCF_000621725.1. GTDB lineage: Bacteria > Bacteroidota > Bacteroidia > Bacteroidales > Bacteroidaceae > Prevotella > Prevotella brevis. The sequence continues at coordinate 61,512 of NZ_JHXM01000018.1, read as the reverse complement.
TCTCTTCTACATTCAATTCATCAATCAGGTTGAAGCTCTGGAACACGAAACCTATCTGTCCCTTGCGCACCTTCGTGCGCTGGCTCTCCTTCAGCGCCCCCACTTCCTCACCATCGAGATAGTAAGAGCCACTGGTAGGATTGTCGAGCAAACCCAGTATATTCAACAAGGTGGACTTACCACAGCCCGAAGGACCCATGATGGCCACAAACTCACCCTTCTTCACTTCGAGCGACACACCGCCCAGTGCTACGGTTTCCACCTCTTCCGTGCGGAACACCTTCTGTATGTTTTCTAATCGTATCATTGTTTTTATATTGTTTGATTATTATTCATTCTTAAGATAATCTACAGGATTGCTGCTGGCCACCCGATAGCAGCCTGCACATACCACCGTGAGGATGACAACCACCACAGCCAAGGCACAAAGGCCGAAGAGTACTGGCGACAGAACAGCCTTCTCGCTGAACTGCTCTAACCACAAGCGCGATACATACCAGCCACCGATGGCACCAATGGTAACCGCAGGCAATGCCACACGGAGGATATCACGATTCAAGAGCTGCAGTACATCGATGATATGTGCACCGTTCACCTTACGGATGGCAATCTCCTTCTGTCGGCGCGCCATCTCACCAGCCATATAACCAATCAGTCCTATCAACGCAATAATGAGAGCCACCACGCCACCTATCATCACCGTGGTACGGAAACGAAGGGCATCGGTATAGAGTTGCGTCATCAGCTGCGTATAAGGACGAATCACCACGTCGGGATTCTCAGGAACCAGTTCGTGCAGACGCTTGTTGGCTGCATCGAGTACTTCCATATCGTGGAAGCGCACTGTGATATGGTGGGTGTACTTACCCGTACGTTCATAGAAGCAGACACTGGGGCGTGTATCAGGATAGGTAATACTGCCCAGGCGAGGATCCTCATAGACACCCACGATGGTGTGTACACCAGCGTACGACGTACAGATAATCTGCTTACCCACAGCCTGGTCCCAACCAGCCAGTTCCTTCATACGTTCCTCGAACTGTCTGCTCACCATCACCTCGTTCATAGAATCCGTCTGCTCCGTAAAGGTGCGGCCCTCGACAACGGGAATACCCATCACCTCGAAATAGTCATCACCCACATCGAAAAGGTCTGCCACATTCAAGTACTCGCGATCCTCATCGGGCAGGAAGATATTGTCGCCACTCTGCATCTCCGGCAAATAGGCATACGAGGTGGTGACACCTTTTACACCCGACAACTTCCTGAGCTCATCTACAACAAGGTTTCTTTGCTGCAACGAGAGCTCGTCGGTATTGATATCACCCAACGTAAAGTAGTCGTAGCCAGGATTATCGTTCACCATGAGCTGGTACTGGCGACCCACCACCATCAACAAGGCAAAGAGGAAGGTAGCCGAGGCAAACTGCAGGCCCAGCAACAGCATCTTCCACACACGATGGCTACGGCTGTAATTCTTGAAGGCAGCAGCCACGGGGATATGGGTATAGACCCAGCCAGGCACCAACCCCGTGATGACCAGCACCACCAGACAGGTAATAGCGATGAACCACATATTATGCCCTGCCGTCAGAATCATCGGGAGCGTGGTACCCGTCAGTTCTTCAATCGTATCACGGAACACAAGCAGCAATGCAGCAGCCAGTATCAACGATAGCAACAGATGAAGCGCACTCTCAGCCAGCACCCGACGGTAGATATTAAGAGCCTCAGCACCATAGCATCTGTGGACAGCCATCTCACGGGCACGGCGACTGATGCCGCCAACCACCAGCAAGAGATAGTTCATCACGGCACAACCAATCAATATGACAGCCAAGAGTGACACAATCCACACCATACGCTGTATGGCTTCATCCTGCGTATGGTAGTCAGCCAATGGTCGCAGCGAATAGCCGAGATCCACGCCAGCCTTCTTCAGCTCATCCTCAGGCAGGTTGTCGTGCTTCATCTTCTCAATCTGCGGCTTCAGGTCGTCGGGGGTATTACCCTTAGCCAGGCGCACATAGCTAAAGTAGCGGTCGTTGCCCACCCAGTTATCACGTCCGTCCCATATCACTTGGGGTAGCGTGGGCATAGCCACCAGCACTTCCAAATCGTGAAGGCGCGTGTTCAAGGGAATATCCTCATAGACGCCTCCGATTGTCAGTTCAAAACCACCGTGTCTGTTATAATAGACCTTCTGACCTATCACATCGTCGCCCAGTTTCTCTGCCAACGATTGGGGTATCATGCAATAGTTTGGCTGACTGAGTATCTTCTTGGCGTCACCAGTCAACACGCGGTAAGGGAAAACATCAAAGAAACAGCTATCCACAAAAAAGAAGTTGGTGCGAACACGTCTGTCATCCTCGGTAACCAATGGCATGTTCCAGCTGAAGCCCGTATAGCGGGTGGCCGCCTCAACCTGCGGACAGTAACGTTTCAGCCCATGGGCGATAGCACCTGAAGTCTGTGAGTAATGCTGATATTCGCCATCTCGGATAACATCCTCATAAAGCACATAGATACGGTCGCTCGTATCGAAGTCCTTGTCCCACGACTGTTCGAAGCCAGCCTTACCTAATAATACGATACCAGTAGCCAAGCCAACGGCCAAGCACAATATTTTGATCCAATTGTGCTGGCCGCGCTGATTGAGAGATTTAAATACGTTCATAGTTTATTTCTGAGTGATATAATAGTTCATATGGTCTGAGTGACTATCCACGAGTGCCTGCCACTCCAGCTTCAGTGCATCATCGCCTCGATGACGTCCATAGACCGACACGCCGGCAATACTTTCGTCCGGCAGCAACGTGTAACTGATCTGACTCACGGGCTGACCGAAGCAAGCCTTTGATTTGTTCCATCGGCTATAGCTGACCGTATAGATGCCATTCTCGAGCGAGTAGTCATAACGGGCGGCACACTGCCACTGCTCCTTTCGCCACACATACTTCGTACGACTGGCGAGCAAGCCGTTCTCTGCATACTGATACTCATAGCGGCAGACGGGCTTCAGCATGGTGTCGGCTTTGCGTTTCGACTGGTCCTTATATACTTCCATCATCGTTATATTGCCATGAGCATCACGATGGGTATCACGTACATACCCCGTTTCATCCTTAATGGCTGAGTCAATAAGATGATCGACAGAGGCAGATGTCATTACTTGTGCATTTGAGATCAACGTCATCAGGCACATCATCGAGCAAATCATAAACTTTTTCATAATCGTAATCTTTTATTGTTAATACTCTGGTTCTTTTGTTTTCACATTGCAAATTTACGATCATTACTCTTTCCATGCAAGCTTTTCAGACCGCCTGAAGGCCGTTCGTCTAATCTTTAGACGGTATGTCGTATGATTTGTTGACACCCACTCTCCACTTACTGCTTTTTACTCTGTTTTTATACTGTTCACTGGGTTCTCATTGGCCGTGCGCCAGCTCTGAATGATGATGGTGGCAAGGGTAACGACACCCACCGCAAGGAAGGCCAATGGGAAGAGCCACCAATATACAGGTGTGCGCTCGGCAAAGCCCTGTAGCCACTGTGTGCCAATGTACCACGCCAAGGGGGCTGCCATCACAAAGCTACCTACAAGCAGCCACACATAGCGACGGCTGAGCATGACCAGAATCTGACTGGTAGAGCTGCCCATCACTTTGCGGATGCCAATCTCCTTGCGACGATACTCTGTTTCGAACATCGTCATACAGAACACGCCGATGAGCGTGATAACAAGACAGATGAAAGAGAACACCATGACCTGACGGATGAAGCGGAACTCCTCCTGGTAGGTATTTTCCAATTGCTGATCGAGGAACTTCACATCCGGCTCGTGCGGTGCGCCGAGCTTCATGCAGATATCCTTAATCTTCCGGCGCATTTGTACCTTATCGGTGCCTGCTGCCACACGCACGTTCATCACCCCAAGGTTATTGGTCCACCCACGACTGAGATAGGTCTCGCCATAAACGATGAAGGCCATGGGCGAGTCGTTGTTGTCCACACGGGTAGAAGCAAAGCGCACATTCTGGCACACACCAATCACCGTGAGGTCGTCATCCAGCAGTTTTTTGTCAATCTCTACCCAGTCCCATTTCTTGCGGGCTGCTTCATTGATGATATAGCAATCGCCATCGTGCTCCATGAAGTCATGGCCTTCAATTACCTGAATGCCCATGGTGTGAAGATAGTGCCAGTCCACGGGCAGAACCGTGAACTGCACCTGATGATTCTTGTCACCGCGTCCCCAAGCCATATATCTGTCGCCAGTTCCCAGAGAGAACTGCGAATAGGCCACATCAACCACACCCGTCTGCTGCATCAGCTCCGAGCGCAGGGCATCCTGCTTGTCTAACAGTTCCCAAGTATCCGCATACAGAATCTCGTCCTTGTCGTAACCATAGTCGGAGTTGAAGATGTAGTAGCTTTGCAGATAGAGGATGCCGATATAGACCACCATCACGCTGGTGATAAGGAACTGCAGACAAAGCAATAAGGTGCGCAGTTGGCGACCCTTAGGCGTAAGTCCAAAGGAACCTTTCAGGACGAGTGCAGGTTGGAAACTGGTTGCATAGAAAGCTGGATAGACACCAGCAACGATACCAACAACAATGGCTGCCAAACAAAGACACACCAATAGCAATGGATGATCGCCTAAGGCACTGCTGCCAACGGTGAGTTCGCTAATGAATGGCCACTGCGACAACAGATAGCTGACTATGACTGCCAACAGAAATGCTAAAAGCGAAGTACATACAGACTCAGCGACAACGCCCAGGCGGAGCGATGACACAGAACTGCCCAACACGCGACGTGTGTTGATGCTCTTGATACGCATCGGACTCTCAGCCAGCGTGAAGTTCAGAAAGTTGATGGCAGCGATTATCAGCACCAAGAGGCACGAAAGTTGGAGAATCCAGTCAACAGCCTTGTTACCTCTGTCATGCTCAGGGTCAACACCTGCGAACCAAGTCTCTGTGATGGGTTGCAGGCGCAGGTTGAGACTTTCTTTCGTTTTTTCCTCATCCCATTGATCCTCAACACCGTGTTCGATGTACATCTGATGCATATTCTCTACCAACGGGGTTAGAATCTGTTGCTTGGCTTTCTCCGTATCCATCTGCTCCCTCAAGCGCAGATAGCAGTTATAGTTGTAGTTCTGGAAGTTTCCCTCATTCTCGTCTCCCATACAGCCATAGACGTAATTGTCGATGATGCTGTTGTCAGGAAAATCTTCATAGACACCTCTCACAACAATGCTGTCCTTGTCGTTCCACATACAGCGACCCGCCACTTGCGTAGTCCCAAAATACTTTACGGCTACTGAGGCAGGAATGATCAGTCCTTTCTGGTCACCATCCTTCCAACCGAGTTTGCCGTCGAGCAGGCGTGGAGCCATAGTCTTCAGCGCATCATTGCTAACCTTACAAGACTTAAATGTAAACTCAGTACCGTCTTTCGTAAAACGACTATCATTCTGCCAACACTGCAGCAAAGCCATACCTTCCACCTGAGGCAACTTAGCCAACTCGTCTGCCAAGAAGCGGTTTACATTCGACTGCCACTTGCTGTGGTCAAACATCGCAGGCACTTCCACGCGATAAAGCTGCTGATAGTTGGTCAGTCCCTTATTGTAGGAATGATTATAGGTTACTTGCGTCAAGAACAGGTAGCAGGCAGCAAAGGCTACCGTCAGTCCTAGGAAGTTGAGCACCGTGGCCGTCTTGAATCGGCAAGCCATGTGAAGCATATTTCTAAATACATTCATATCGTAACACCTTGTTTATTTAATCACTAACACCTCATTATCCTTGAATGCCTCGTAACCACTGGTGACAACACGTTCGCCAGGTTCCAGTCCTTCAAGTACCTCGTAATACTGCGGATTTTGGCGACCGATGCGGATATTGCGGCGATAGGCTTTTTCTCCGTTTTTGTCAAGTACGAATATCCACTGTCCGCCTGTGGTCTGGAAGAAGGTGCCACGAGGGATGATCAAAGCCTGTTCAGGCTGTCCCAGTTCGAGGTCGATGTAATAGGTCTGACCAGAACGGATGTTCTCCGGACGTTCACCTTTGAAGATGAAATCGCAGCGGAACTTGCCATCGCGCACCTCCGGATATACCTTGCGCACCTGCAGCTGATATTGCTTGTTGTTGCGCGTGAAGGTGGCAGTAAGTCCTTGGCGCACACGGTCGATATAGTGTTCGTCGATCATGGCCTGCACCTTATAATCAGACAAATCATTCAGCTGGCCAATCTTCTGCCCCGGCTGGATGCTCTGTCCCAGTTCCACATCGAGCAGCCCTAACTCGCCATCGATGGCAGAGCGAATCTCGAGCTTGTCCTTACGCTGTCGAACCAGCACCACATTCTTGCGCATGTTCTGCAGGTTGTCCTCCATCTGATCCATCTGAACGGTGCGATAGATAGAGTCCTGCTTCAGGCGCTTTGTCACCAGCGAGCGTTTCTTGGCAGAGAGCTGATAGTCCTCTTGCGAACGAAGATAATCCTCCTTGCTTATCAACTTCTCACCATAGAGACGTTCGTTCTGCTCGTAGGTGCGCTGCTTGCGCTGAGTATCCATATCCAGCTGTGCCTGTTCCGTCTGATTGTTCAGCCGGTCTTGCTGCATGGCGACTTGCGTATTTCTTAATAGGTTCTGCTTTTCGGCAAGTTCGGCTTCGGCATTTAGAATCTGTAAGTCGAGGCTTGAATTGCTCAAACGAACGATGACATCACCCTTGTGTACCATCGCACCCTCCTCGACCACCTTCTCCATCACGATGCCACCTTCCTCTGGCGATATCTGAACCACCTGAATAGGCATCACTTGTCCGTTGGTACGGACATAGTCCTTAAACTCTGCACTCTGCACGTCGCTGATGGTCAGGTCATCCTTGTTCACTCGAAGCGTGGAAGCATGGTTACCAAACAGCAACCAGCCAACAATAAGTAATACCAGACAGCCACCAACCGCATAGGGCCAGTGCTTCATCAGGCGCTGAGTTCTTGTCTTTTCGATTACTCTGTCCATATTGTTTCACCTCTATAATATCTTATTAATTGTTCTTTGACAATAGTCATCAACTGACACTGAAGCAGCGTGGCTTTAGAATTAAGCAACTGTGCTGAAGTCGTCCGCAAGTCAATAGCCGTGCTAAGGCCTTCCTCAAACTGTCGGCGCGTCAGTTGGTAAGCCAAGCTGTCGGCCTCAACCTTGTGTTTCATCTGTTCCGTTTGTTTCTGATAGGCTTGCCAGTCGTGCCAGGCCTCACAAGCGAGTTTCTCCAGTTCCGACCGTGTCTGTTCGAAAGACTCACAAGCCATTCGATAGTTGTTCTTGGCTTTGCGGATATTGCTGACAGTCTGCAAGCGATTAAACAAGGGGATACTCAATGTAGCACCAACATACTCACCCATATTGTTCTTAAACTGACTGCGGAAAGACTGGCCTACACTGGAATGAAGGGTATGAAAATAAGTGGTGTTCAGACCCGCACTTAGCGAGAGAGCAGGAAAAAGCGCGGCACGGGCCTGACGCCACTCGTGTTTAGAGACTTGTACCTGATAGTGGGCAACATCTACAGACGGCCCTCCCACAATCCCTGAGGGGGCTTCGATTACCCTATCGGTTGAGTCAATGAACTCCATAGGAGCCAATACAATGGTATCTGCTTCGGAGGACGAGAGAGAGACTCCCATTTCCTTTCTCAACTCCAACATGGCCAAGGAGAAAAGGTTCTGCTGGCGGGTCAACTCATAGTCTGCCTCGGCTTTCTGCGACTCTACCTGTGCAACATCGGCTGCACTCTTGCGTCCCACCTCCTCCAACAGATGTATCTGTTTTAGCAGAAGCTCAGTCTCGTCCACCTTCTCTTCGGCCATCTTCACCAATCCTTCGTAATAGACCACATTGGTATAGGCCTGAAGTGTACTGAGTGCTATCTGATCCTGCTGTTTCCGCAGGGCAGCACGTCCCATCAGTTCACCAGCCTTTGCCGCTTTCAAGACATGCAAGCGACTGAAGCCATCAAAGACGGGCAGCGAAGTGTGTAGGGAGTAATCATTATAAAAAGTACTGACATCCGTATAGCCATTGGTCTCAGGATCAATAGCACGACCAAAATTATACTGGGCACCGATGCCGGCATCAACAGCAGGCAGGAAGCGGCCGATGGCACTTGTCTTGGCAGCCTTGTAGTTATCGAGTTCCAACTCTGCTCGTTTCACCTCATGATTATGTGCAACAGCATACTGCATGCACTGTTGCATCGTCCATTTCTCCTGAGCCGCAACGTGCACCGATGTCATTATCAATAGCGCAATCATCGTCTTTTTCATACCGCAAAGTTAATTCTTTTACTTAATACCGCCATACTTTTTCCGGCGCAGAAGAGCAAAACGTCTAAAAATTATACAGTTGAATGTATGATTTATTGACGGAAAATGATTATTTTTGCAACATGAACAAGTACGGAACCATACTTATCGCAGACGACAACGTTTCTATTCTGACAGCGATGCGCTATTTGCTGGACAGCACTTTTGAACATGTACTGACCACCAGCCAGCCCAATGACATTCTGAAAATGATGGCTCAGCAGCCTGTTGACATAGTGCTGCTTGACATGAACTTCACGCTTGGTGTCAATAATGGTACTGAAGGATTATTCTGGCTGCGCGCCATTCGCAAGCAGCATCCTGAAACGCCAATCGTATTGCTGACAGCCTATGCTGATGTCAACCTGGCGGTAAAGGGGCTAAAGAACGGTGCTTCGGACTTCATTACCAAACCATGGGATAATGACGAACTGGTGCACAAGTTGAAGGATGTTCTTGACATGCGCAATGAGATTGTGAGTCTCGATGAAATGGAAAAGGAGCATATTCGCCGTACCATCGACCATTGTCATGGTAACCTCACACAGGCTGCAGAGATTCTGGGTATCACCCGACAGACGCTCTACAACAAGATAAAGCGGCTATGACCTGGCTATATATCATAATAGGTGTTGGATGCGCGTCGATGGTGGCATGGTTTGTCCACCACCAGCATAAGCTACGCCTTCGCGCCCACCTGATGCAGGAAGCCATCCGTAACCGAGACTTCACATTTCGCATACCTACACATGGTATGTTCTTCGGGGAACGAGCCATGCAGGAAACACTGAACCAATTAGGGGAAACCATTCGTCAGCAGGTGAATCAAAACGAAGTGGAGTCATGGGAACGACTGACCCGCGTGCTGACTCACGAGATGATGAATGCCACTGCGCCCATCACGAGTATCAGCCAATCGCTAATGAACCGAGAGGACGTGAAGGGGACACCACTCGAGGATGGCATTCGCGCCATCTTTGAAACGTCAAAACACATGAGCAACTTTGTGGTTAACTACCGCAAGATATCGGAGTTGGAGAAGCCCAAGGTAAGCAATGTCAACCTGGGCGACATGATTGAAGATATTAGGAAAACCTATCCACAGTTAACTTGGAATATAGACATAACGAAAGACCTAACCATAATTGCCGATGCCGGCATGCTTCGACAAGTACTCATGAACCTAGTCAAGAATGCCATTGAGGCTGACGCAAAAAAGATCGACATTGAAACAGAGGCTCATGAGATGCCCAACAACATCCTACTCTATATCAGCAACGACGGTATGCCCATTCCAGCAGAGAACCGCCAGTCGCTCTTTGTACCTTTCTTCACAACGAAGCGTAGCGGCTGTGGGATTGGTCTTTCCCTGAGTCGCCGCATGATGATACAACAAGGCGGCTTACTCGAACTTGCAGACACGCCACATTCAGGATGTCACGTCACCTTTATCCTGTCACTCCAGAATCGCTCATAAGGAAGAAGGCGGCAATGGGATGTTTACTACTCCTATTGTCGCCTTCTTTTATATAGGTAAAGATCTGTTATGTTATACTGTTGTCACACCTAAAGTGTGTTATTCTTCTTGTCATCATCAGTGGCAGTTATATCTTGTACTGCACGACAAAGATAGACATAAAAAAACTATTCCGCAATAGGAAAGACAATTTTAACGGCCCAAAAAGACAAGATTTAAACAAAAAAGACAATTTCTAAAACCCATCTGACGAAATTGATAGCCTGGGCATCGCTTACCACGACACCTTCAAAGAACTCAGAACAGCGAAATGAGTTAATGTCTATTGGCCGATTTCAGCGCATCTCTTCGGAAATCAGAAGGGCTCATGCTGAAATGCTGACGGAAGCTACTGCTGAAATACGACGTACTGCTGAAGCCACTGTCGGTGGCAATCTGCACAATACTCATATCGGGGTGCGTCACCAGCAGCATGGCCGAATAGTCAAGACGGAGCTGCTGCAGGTAGTTGCTGATGCGGCCATACTTGCTTCCCTTGGAGAAGATGCTGCCCACACGATCCTTAGACAGATGGAAGCGCTCCATGATGGACTGACGCTCGAAGTGGGGGTTGAGGAAGAGCTTTTCGCGCACCACGACATCGTTGATACGCTGAAAGAGCTGTTCGTCGGTCAACGTATCATCATTGGTGACCTCGGGCAGCGACTCAATCTCGGTGCGCATGTTTTCCCAATACTTCTCTCGATAGTTGACGGTCTCGGCAATCTGCTGAGCCAGGATCATGTTTTTGCGACTGATGGCCCTGCTTTTGAACACCACAACCACCACAAAGATGATGAGCAACAGTAACAGCACACAAATGCAGGCAGAGAAATACATGGCCTTACGGGCTATGTCGTGCTGATGCTCGGACTCAATGCGCTGCTGTAAAGCCTGATAGTAGGCCAGTTGTTCGCGGGCCGTGGCCTTTCGGACGCCATCCTCAATCTTCTCGAAAGCCGCCAGCATGTTACCCTGATCGCCCAGCGAGGTGTAGGCCGCAGCTATATAGTTTTCGGCCTGAGCCCGATAAAACCGTATATAATCGGCGCGTTCCTTGTCGGTCTCGGGTTCGCGATCGCAGCCATCATGATAGATCTCCGGGTGCTGCTCGTAGTCGTCGAGATGCTCCAGAATCAGGCGTGCCAGCGGCAGTGTCTCGCTATATTGTTCGTTGACGCCCAACTGCACAATCTTTCGTTTGCAGGCAATGATGAGGGCGTCGAGCTCGTTGAAGGCACTGCGGTCGTACTCGCTGTGGAAGGTAGCTTCCAGTTCGTAGATCACGCTGTCCATCTTGGCCATACCCTCAGCATGGCGCCCCATAGCACAGAGTGCTGCACCAATCTCAGCCTCGGTGCGCAGCGCGTTGGTCTGCTGATCGGGGCCCATCAGGTGGCACAGGTCAACATACTGGCGCGAACGACGAATCCAGCGGGTGGTGTCGTTCTGCATGCGAGCTGTGTTGCACAGCACCTCAAGCACGTCGAGCAAGTTGCGCTTGTCGGCCTTGATAGAGTCGTTTTTCAGCAGTCTCTCGCCGATTCTGCGTGCCTTGACGAGGCGCGCATTGACCGTGCCGCCAAGTAGCGAGTCGGCCTCGTCGTACATCTGTGTTGAGCTATAGATGCGTGCACGATACTGGTCGGCCTGCCAGTCTTTCAGATTGCCCACGATGACGGCAGAGTCCAGAATCTGCAAGGCGCGTTCGGGCTGATAGCCATAGATTCTCATGGCAGCGTCGCGAGTGTAGAGTGTGTCGGACGCTTGTGGCTTGTGTGTCGGATGCTCGGAGTTGCAGCCAGTGCACCCCGCCATCATGGTCATGACGACAACAGGCGTCAGCAGAATCCATGAACGGAGCATATCTTGAAAGATGTGTTTCGATATTGTGGTAAGGTTTTGTTTCATTTGTAATAAGGAGGTCTGAAGGTTGGATAAATAACTATATTTACCGATGAAACCGCAGAAAAATCAATCGTTGACGATGGTGATACGTTGTTGCGAGGTGCGGTAGCGCTGTATATCGGCTGGTGTGAGCTTGAGCATATAGTCGGCCACACAATCACGGTTAAGCACCTTTGTTGAAACAAGGAATGGGCAACTCTTCAACATGTCGTAGAAGCCACCACGTGAATAATAGTCGATGGTGGCCACGCGGTAATGACGGTCCAGTGCCAAGGGCTCAAAGGCCTGCGTCTGGCGGTTGCGCACCATCACATCGGTGACGGCATGGCGCTTGGCATGAATGGTGTAGGTCATGCCCGACACGTGAGGGAAGAAACCATCTTCCAACGGCAGACTGGAGGTGCACTTCGTCAGCATGTCGAGCAGTTGACGGCCTGTGACGTCAATCTCGCACATCCTATTAATAAATGGTAGGGCATTGACCACATCGCCATAGCCGACGGTACCAGCGGGAATGCTGTTGCGAAGACCGCCGCCATTCATCAGGCCAATATCGGAACCCAGGAAATCGAGATAAGCATCAGAAACCAGGTCGCCGAGGTTGGTCTCGGCCAGTCGGCACAACCTCTCGCCCTTGTCATCGTTGATGGTCAGCTCATAGTCCAACTGACAAAGCTGGCGCGAGGTGACCTCATGCATGTCGGTCTTCACACTGTCGATGGTGGCAGAGACCTTCTCACTGCTGTAAGGAATGTCGGCACAGGGCAGAAGCGATGTGACGAAGCGGCCATCGCGGGTGATGACCAACTTGCCTACATTGGCAAACTGAGTGCCTGTCTGCGTGATGGGCACGAACTTTCCATCGAGGTCTTGCACCTCCTGGCGCACAAAGACATGGTGTGTATGACCATCGAGCACCACATCAATGCCACGGGTGGCAGCCACCATGCTGTGAGAGGTGATGCCCGTCTCGCCATCTTCCTCGCCGAGATGCGACAGCACCACCACATAGTCGGCACCCTCACGGCGCACCTGATCGACCACCTGCTGCACCAACTGATAGAAATCGGCGGTGCGGAGGTCGTAGAGCTGACGACCGTCTAAGTCGTAGAAGGCATAACCTTCGAGCGTCATTGACTCGGGGGTGGTCACACCGATGAACGCCACACGCTTGTTGCCATACTGCTTCATGACGTAAGGCGGCAACATGGGCTGCTTTCCATCGAGGGTATAGAGGTTGGCACACACCACGGGGGCATGCATCTGAGGCACGAGCTCCATGAGGCGGGGCACGCCAAAGTCAAACTCATGGTTGCCCAGCGTCAGCACGTCATAGCCCGTGCTGGATAGGATATTGGCGATATACAGGCCCTCTTTCAACGTACAAGCCACGCCACCAGAGAGGTAGTCGCCACAGCTGACGGCTGCCACCCAGGCGGTATCGCTCTGACTCACGGCATCGCGCAGGCCGGCTATCTTGGTATAGCCATCGATACCACCATGAACATCGTTGTCGTAGAAGATAACGATGCTTTTATTCTCTGACGAAAAAGCTTTTTTATTTGACACCACTTTTGTGGTACTACAAGCCAAAAAGGCGCAGCACAAAAGTAGCAGAGAGACGGATTGTCTAACATTACACATTATCATCTTACCCAATAGTTTTCTGATTGGTAAAAGTATTCATGTGGCAAAAATACGAAAAAATATTGGGTTTCCCAAATAAATACCATGCATTTTTCCCGATAGCCCTACTGATAACTGATGTAGGGACGCAGACGAGCAATAGCCTCGGGCGGGAAGTCGGGCAAGAGGGAGAGCTGTTGCAGGTCGGTGATGGTGCCATGCTGACGGCGATAGTCGATGATGGCACGGGCCTGGTAGTAGTTGATGTAGGGATGACGGCGCAACTCGTTGAGAGAAAGATGGTTGATGGACAACCGCCGGATGTGGCTATCGCCAGTCACCTGCAGGTATTTCTGGACATCGGCAGGCAAATCGTCAATCTCGTTCAACTGCTTGACGCTGGCATAGCCACCCAGTCGCTGCCCATAGGCCACGATGCGACGGGCATAATAGCTGCCAATGCCCGGCACGCGCTGCAGCGCTGCTGTGTCGAGAAGGTTCAGACTGACGGTCTCGCCCTCGTGGAGCTTTGCCGTATAGCGCAACGTGTCGCGCTGAGCACCATCATCATGGGCCACCAACGTAGAAGCTGGTTGATAATCGGAAGAAATGCGGATGAAGGGCTCCAGTTCGCGATACTGCTTGACGGTGAGACCATAAAGGCGGGCAAAGTCTGTCTTTGAACGATAGATGCCACCAGAAGCTCGGTAGCGATAGATGTTGCGCACCTGCCAGGGTTGCAGGCCCAAGCGCAACAGTTGGGTGCTGTCGGCGGTGTTAGGATCGAACGGAAAGCGCTCGACGCGGTGCGCTTCGACCTGATAATAGGGTTCGGCTTTCTGCGTTTGACTTGCCCCACCCCGCCACTTGGCGTTTGCAGACGAGGGCGTCTCGGCAGGTACGTCCTCGTCGAGAACACCTACTGCCACAAAGGCTACCATGCCTAGCAGCAAGAGAGCCAGGATGATGCGACGGTCGCTCTTGTTGATATAGAAATAGTCGCGCAGGCTCATATCACGCCAAACTGATGGAGGAAGATGAGCAGGATGCAGATGGGACAGACGAAGCGGACTGCAAACATATAAATACCAAAGAGGCGACCACGGAAGGTACCGCCATTGGTAAACTCATCCTTGACAATGGCCTTGGGCACATACCATCCCAGGAACAGACAGGTGAGCAGACCGCCCGTTGGCAGGAATATCTGACCGGTGAGGTAGTCGAACCAGTTGAACAAAGACTTGCCGCCAATCACGAGCCACTCGCGACCATCGCCAAACGACAGCGAGCAGAACACGCCAATCAGGGCACAGGTCAGCGTGACAAGGGCAGCACCCTTGCGACGCGAGATGTTCAGTTCCTCATGGAAGAAGGCGGTGCTGACCTCGTGAAGAGACATCAGGGAGGTCAGGGCAGCCAGCGACAACAGGGCATAGAACAACAGGGCTACCACCTCGCCAAGGAAGGGCACACCAGAGAAAGCCTGCTGGAAGACGCTGGGCAGGGTGATGAACACCAGTCCGGGACCACAGTACTGACTGGCCTGGTTTGGATTGCTCATCAGCTCGGGGGCATTGGGATAGATGGCGAAGAAGGCGGGGAAAATCATGAGACCTGCCAGGATGGCTATCAAGGTGTCGATGCTGACAATCTGGAAGGCTGACTTTGTGAGGTGGGTGTCTTTCTTGAAATAGCTGGCATAGGTACAAAGACAGCCCATACCCACGCTGAGCGAATAGAACGCCTGTCCCAGTCCACCAAGCAGCACATTGCTATCAACCTTCGAGAAGTCGGGGTTGAACAGGAAACTGATGCCACGGCTGGCACCGGGCAGCGTGCAGGAAGCTACTGCAATCACGATGAGCAGAATGAAAAGCAGGGGCATCATCATCTTAGAGCCCTTCTCAATGCCTTTCTCCACACCACGCGAGATGATGAAATGACACATGAGCATGAACAGCAGCATACAGACAATTGGCTTCCAAGGATCAGACGAGAAGGTTTCAAAATAGGTTTTCACATAGTTGGCATCGCCCATAAGATGACCTGCCGCAGAAGCATAGATATACTGCAGACACCATCCCGACACCACTACATAATAGCCGGTGATCATGAAACCAGTGAAAACACCAAAGAGACCGATGAGCCGCCAGGGGGTGCCATTAGCCAACTTAGCATAGGCACGAGCCGTGTTGGCCTGTGCCCGGCGACCGATGATAAACTCGTTGAGCATACACGGGATGCCTAATATCAGCACACATGCCACATAAATAAGGATGAAGGCGGCACCGCCATTCTGACCTGTCATATAGGGGAAACGCCACACATTACCCAATCCCACAGCCGAACCGGCCGTGGCAAGGATAATGCCCAACTTACTTCCGAAACTTGCTCTTTCCGTCTGATTCATTTCTCGTATCCTGTTAAAAACGGATGCAAAAGTAGGAAAAAAAAATGAAACACGGGTAATAATTCTTAAATAAATTCATGTCTGGACCTTCAACTTGACACAAAAGAATCCAAGAAAGAGCACAAATTGTTACAACCTGCTTAATCTGTCTTTCAATTGTTTCGCTTTTGGTTGGCGCGATAATAGGCGTTATAAGAAGAGAAGCCAGAAGCCTGAGCTGCTGCTTCCTTGGTCTCTGTAGGATGCTCAGCCACATATCTCTCGTAGAAGTCCAGGCGCAAGCCATTGATATAGTTGGCAAAAGACCCAAAATGGCGCTGGAAAGCCAGCGAAACATAGGTACGACTATACGACGTGTGCCTCACCACATCCATGATTTTCAGATGCTGGTCGAGAAAGGCTTTCTCGCCACGCACATAAAGCTCTATCTCCTCAGAAATCATGTTCAGGCGATGGTCTAGCTCTGGGCCTTCATGCTCATCGTTGGCGATTTCATCGCTGACACTATCATCATCGGTATCAGAATTGGAGAGGAGGACATCGCGACGCCAGGCGGGCAAGACAATAATGAGAAACACAATATTGAAAACGGCCAGCAACAGGTGCTCTATAGCCATGACCGTCCTGGAGTCGAGTATGTAGGCAGGCCACACCATAGGTATCAACGGTATGGGCAAGATGCACATCAGACGACCATAGCTGGAAGGTAGATCGTCGGGATTGGAATAGTTGGCATCGCGGGCTTCGATAATCCACAACACCACCTGCCAGATGGCTATTCCACAGTAGCCCATCATGGCAACGCCCTCGATCATAATAACATAATGCCACAAAACCATGCCTTCATTGCTCATACACTTGAATGGCAACCACGCATTGAGCACAGGAATCAGCATCGTGGCCACCACTATCACGGCAGCTGCCCAACTGATGTTCTTCCACTGGGCCCTTTGCTTGACCGAACCGACAAAGCAGAGCATCAGCATTCCACAATAGAAAAAATAGGTAGCGGGGAAATAGGACTTCATCAGCATCCAAGCAGATGAATCGTTTGGATTAAATACGTAAGGCAACAAGACCAGAGGACACAGATAAACCAACACCTGAAGTTTGCGGTCTGGCCAAATGTATGAGCGCTGCTCGCGCGGAGCACGACAAGTGTGAAACCAACGAATAGCAGCAAACGATATGCAAGTTGTTAGATAGACCGCTGCTGCCAATCCATAATAATACGTTTGAGGCAAAGAGCTCATCTTGTGAGTGTTTAGGTTTACGTTTTATGCTGCAAAGATACTAAAATTTTACATACAAACAATAAAAAATATAAAAAAATTATGCTTTCACCGTAAACTTTCCACAACATTCTTAAAAAGAATAAAGAACACTTTCTTGCGTTTTTTGAACAATTTGCAATGTTTATAAACACAAAATGCAACATTATTTTAATTATTTGCAATCTATTTGTACCATTTTCAATCCCCCTATTGGTAAGTTTGATTTAACTTTGCAGCGCGTAATAAACAATGACCATTAAACACTAAATAGAAAGAAATAAAGACTATAAAAGTCAACAACAGTTCCTTAACGAAGAAGTATGCTTTATAAATAACTAGAAATCCGGATATGCAAGAATAGAGAAAACTATATGAGAGAAGATTTATGATACGGAACAATGCTAAACGACTCTTTTTTCTGGCGGCAACAGTGATGTTGTGCGCCACTCATGCAATTGCATGGGACCGTCAGGCCGACTCACACGGCAAGTACGACAATTGTTACGACAGGCCCACCTACTTCCCAGACTTTACGCAACCAAGCACCTGGGCCAATGCTGAGTATTACTTGGTACGCGTGCAACTTCGTAAGAACAGCAAACCTATTGAAAACTATGAGGTGGCCGTCTATGACCAGAGCAACCAGTTGAGACACTGCAGCAGGTCGATAGCGGAAGACAACCACCTGTGTGTGCTGACCATTCGCGGCGAAGAGGGCGATACGTTTCACTTCAAGGTGATCTATGGCAACGACTTTCAGAATCCGAAGATTGCCGAGGTAGAAAACGTGGTGATTCCGTTCAAGACCAACGACATCGTGGGAGGCGACACACCATTTATCCTGACCATAGAAGGCGACTATGTGGACGGCATCCACACGTCTGCCATCAAAGAGAAGCCTGCTTGTCGCGACCTGCAAGGACGCCTGGTAAAACAACCCAAGAAGGGTATCTATATCGTTGAGGGCAAAAAGGTAGTCATCAAGTGAGAGAAGACCACAACCTTATAATAAAGAAGACATCAACAAACATAACTTTTTAATCATAATCAAACCTTTTTATGGAAAAAACTCATTTATTCAATTGGCGGCACTCGCTATTTGGAAGGCATGTGATGTCATGCATTGTCATGATACTGCTTTCGGTGGCAGGAGTGCAGTCGGCTATGGCCGACACCTGGCCCGAGTATGTGACAGACGTGATCGTGCTGGGCGGTAGTGCTGGTGAAGTGGAGGCCATGGCCACAAAGTACAGCGGCCAAGGCTACACTGTGCTCAAGTACGACCTGAATGATGGTGCTGGCGGTGACTGGATCTGGCTGGCCTACAAAAAGAGCAGCCGTGCCAACACCAACGGCGGGTACATCACAGACCTAGCGCTGAGCTATGACCAGCATGGATCATCGGCTACATTCAACGGACGCACCTATAACCGTGCGCCCTACGACGGTGGCAGCCACTTCAAGAACATCTATGGTAACTTGAACAGTAATGCAAAGGGTTCTGACATCCACCTGTTCTACACCAGAACGAACTTCAGCGACAAGCGCGCCGTGTCAACCATCACAGTGAATAACGAGAGTTCGGGCTCGGTGGGATGGAATGGCAGCGGTTCGGCCGCCGACATGAACAGGGGTGCTGGCGGCAAATATATCTACCTGCATCAATATACTACCTCGAAGACCTGTCGCACAACGACAGATGTAGAGGTGTACAGCAGTCTGACCTACGACTGCCGTGACCAGAACTTAATCAAAACAGCCGGTGCCACGAACAACGGTACCGTGATGTACAAGCTGGACAACGGCTCGTGGACATCTGACGTTAATCAGATGAAAGCTAAAAAGCCCGGCAACTATACAGTATATTATTATGTAAAAGGTAATAGCTATGCTGGCGACTCTGAGACAAAGTCGCAGAGGGTGACACTGAACAAGGGCAATGAGTATCCTACGCCAAAGAACTTCGGCGTGGCAAACTCTAACTCGTTCTCAAAGAAGATTACCCTGTCATGGGAACCACAGACCACACAGAACACAAAGACAAACGGCAAGTGGTACATCTTCCGCAACGGACAGAAACTGGACGAGGTGGCCTACAAATCATCGAAAATCACCTACACGGACGACCTGAAAGACGTGGCCTACAACACGACACTGAACTATGTGGTGGCCTTTGCTGCCGATTCGTGGTATCTGACCACACCAGCCGATGCACTGACCTACACGGCATCGCTGAGTCATGACTTCAAGAGGACGTTCACCTTCGGCACACTGACAGTCAAGGAGGAAAACAGTAAAATCAAGCTGAACTGGACACACAGCAACATTCTGGATGCCAGTGGTACAAATATCTACACGCTCTACATCCAACGTGCAAACGCTCCTCAGGTGGGCAAGCAGCCAGAGTGGGTGGACATTGACCAGATAGACATCAAGAGCGACAAGACTACCTCTGGAAGCTACACAGACAACTCCGCTCTGCAGTCGAACCACACCTACTGGTATAGACTGAAGATGGAGGTGGAAGAGAACATTAAGAATAGTGGCAATGCTACTATTCGTCTGAACGGTTCTACGATTACGGGCTTCACGGCTTCACGCGGTAACTACAACAATGCCGTAAAACTGCAGTGGACCGTGGATCAGGTAGGAACATCAACGACCTACTTCACCGTACAACGTCGTCCCTTGGGCAGCGAGAAAGAGAGCGATTACGTTGACATCTATACCACCAGCGGCACTGCTGCTGACTATAGCTACGAGGACCAGACAGCACTGCCGGGCTCGTTCAACGAGTATCGTGTGCTGTTACGCGAATACGACGAGAACAACCAGTTGAGCGAAAGCGACAGAGAGACCGCCGACGGTTTCTCGGTGGCCACGGGTGTGGTAAGCGGTCGCGTGAGCTTCAACTCGGGCACTGCCGTACAGGACGTGAAAATCACGATGCGTGCCAGCAATGCCGACGGCCAGAACGAGAGCAATTTCCGCTCACTGCAGCTGACTGGTAGCGAGACGGGTATTCAGTGTTTGGCCAGCAGCGAGAAACTGAATGAGATGCTGGACGGCAGCTTCAGTGCACAGATGTACGTCAAGGCCAGCAACTTCAACGGCGGCATGACCGAAAACAACAAGGCTTACCAACTGCTAAACATTAAAGATGTATTTACCCTATTGTTGAAGTACGACTCAGCCAACCAGCGCTACCAGGTGGGTGCTAAGATCAACGGCACAGAGACATGGTCAACAGATTCGATTGGTGCCAACGACTGGAACCAGCTGAGCGTGGTCTATGACAACGACTCACTCAACTTCTATGTGGTCAACACCAAGAACGTGCTGAAGAAAAGTCAGAAGAAGGTAGAAAAGCCCAACTGGAATAAGAGCGGCGCAACAGACAAACTGACACTGGGTAACAACACCACCTTTGATGCTACCAATAACTTCAAGGGACAGATAGACGAATTCCGTTTCTTCTCGAAAGCGCTTGACGAAACAGAAATCAGCAAAAACTTCAACCACACGCTGTCGGGTTCAGAGAAGGGTCTTGTTATCTACTGGCCTATGGACGAGGGCATCGAGAACGGACAGCCCGTGGCCTACGACTTCAGTAAGCAGAACGGCATTAACAACGGTAACCATGGACTGGTAAATGGTACAGCACTGACACAGACCGATGTGCCCGACGAGGACCAGTTGAGCCTGATGACCTATACCGACGACAATGGTAACTACACCATCCGTGGCGTAGGCTTCTCGGGCGAGGGTACGAGCTACGTGATCACTCCCTCTCTGGGTGTGCACCAGTTCTCGCCCACGAACAAGAGTCGCTTCTTCAGCCTGAACTCACTGGTTCACTCGGGTGTGGACTTCGAGGACAGCAGCTCATTCCCCGTCAGCGGTACGGTGTACTTTGAACATACCAGCATTCCCGTGGCCGACGCCTATCTCTACGTGGATGGTCTGATGGCATCAAAGGACGGCGAGCCCGTGAAGACAGACGCTATGGGTAACTACCAGTTGGACGTACCCATTGGCGACCACTTCATCCAGGTGAAGAAGAACGGTCATACCTTTGTGAACGATGGACGCTATCCTAACGATCCTAACGGCATCGGCAGACGTGAGAACTTCGACGGTGCCAAGACAGGACTGACATTCTATGACAACACCCTCGTCATGGTTGCCGGACGTGTGGCTGGTGGCGACCTTGAAAACCAGAAACCTCTGGGCTTGTATCAAGGTAAGAACAACATCGGTCAGGCCACACTCACCCTGAGTCTTGAGAACGAGAACATCGGACTGCTGAACTTGGCCGACCCCGATCCTAATTCGACGGTGAGCAACAACAATGTGAACGAGAACGCACGCATCTTCGACACCGCCTTTGGTGAGGCCTCTGTTCCTGGCAAGAAGAACTTCATCACCGTGAAGACAGATGCCGAGACCGGCGAGTGGGCAGCCATGCTGCCACCACTGCGCTACGTCATCAGCGAGGTGATCATCCCATCTAACAATGCTATTACCAAGAGCGACTTCTCACTGCCCACCATCGATGCCAGCAACCCAAGCATTGTATATACCGACTCTATCGAGAACGGCAGCAATGGCTATGAGCGCTTTAACTACCAGGCCAGTGCCAAGCTGGAATATCGCTCGGAATCGACCATCGAGGTGAAGGAGCACGAGAATGGTGCCTTCGGTATTGAAGACTATAAGATTAAGGATCTGAGCGGCAAGGAAAGAGACGTGAAGGTTTACACCATAGATAATAATGGTCGTGTGAACTACACCTTTGGCTATCCTGTTTACCAGGAGCTGGACACCTATACCTACGACATCCATGCTTACGAGCGCTACGAGAATAAGGATAATGCGCAGGAGATTATCGTTGACGAGGTGCCACTGGCTGGCAGCAAGGTGACCATCAAGAACCAATATGCTGCAACGACCTCGGTACTGCTGAGCGGCGAGGTGCACGAGATGAAAGACGACGAACTGGAACTGGACTCTGTGGGTCAGGCTACTTATCAGTTCACCGTCGGTTATCCTAACATCCAGTCGCCTTACACTCGCGGTCTGTCTATCTCGTATGAGATTGGCGGCATCGAAAAGAGCTGGAGCGGCAACAACTCATTTAAGGCTATTGTGCTGGGCGGTCTGCCTACGGGCAACAACTTCGTGACCGAAGGTCCTGACGAAATCCTGATGGTGCTGCGCGATCCTCCCGGAACAGGCTCATCAGCTACATGGAGCCGAGGCTCTTCTGTTTCTAAGTCGAAGAGCGTGACCGTGGAGCCTCACTCGGAGACCAGCGTCAACACCACCATCTATGCAGGTGTAGAGCAGGCTACTGCCGAGGGTATCGGTTTCATGGTAATCCAAGACCTGGAAAGCAAGGTTAACATTGAGGCTGGTGCCGAGGTGAACGTGAAATGGGGCAACACCCATGGCACAACGACCACCATCACTGCTACTCGCGATATTTCTACCAGTGGCGAGTCTGACTTCGTGGGTGCTGTAGGCGACGTGTTCATCGGTTCGTCGAAGAACATCATCTTCGGTGCTTGTAATGCTGTGGACATCCGCTGGGACGAGACTGCCAACAAGGCTAAGCTGAGCATGGAAGCAGCACTGGCCACCGGCGATCAATTTACAACAGGCTTTGCCTACACACAGAACTATATCACGGGTGTGCTGATTCCTAACTTCATCACGCTGCGTAACGGACTGCTTCGTAAGGTAAACAACATCGCCAGTGTGGCACGTCCTAAAAAGGGCGAGGATCCTATCTATGTGACGCTGCTGAACGAAGACGATGCAAACTTCGGAACAAGCAACAACGACAAAGACGTATGGGGCGACAAGGCCGTGACGTTCGACAAGCTGAAGGATGGTATCTACAGCGGTCCTTCATACACCATGATTCTGCCAGAGGACTACAAGAACAACAACTACCAGGACAAGGTGAACTTCTATAATCTGCAGATCAACAAATGGGAGAACGAACTTCGCAAGAACGAGGAGGCTAAGGTAACTGCCATCCAGAACAGCACCAAGTATCTGAAAGAGAACCACTCGTTTGATGCCGGTGCTTCAATCACCGTATCTACGACCAACGAGAAAGCCAGCACCACCAAGAATGAGGAGGAGCAGGAGATCAATGCCATCATCGGTCTTGAGACAGGCTTCCGCTTCACCGGTGTCGGTCTGGGCGTTCACGTGGAAGAGAAAGTCGGTGTGACCATCACCGAGGAGCAGGAGACTGAAGAGACAGAGACCGTGACCACTTCCTACTCGCTAGTAGAAGACGGTGACGATGACTACCTGACAGTGGACGTGTTTGATGCTCCCGACGGCTTCGGTCCTATCTTCTATACACGCGGCGGTGCTACCTGCTGTCCTTATGAGGACGAGGTGGTGACCGAATACTACAAGCCCGGAACAGTGATTTCCGAGAAGACCGTACAGATTGAGAAGCCCGAGATTGAAGCACAGTCACAACTCGTGACTGGTATTCCTGCCGGTGGTGTAGGTACGCTTGTCATGGCTATCCGCAACAACTCCGACACGAAGGAAGACGGCTGGTACAACATCAACGTGGTGCCCGAGTCGAACCCCGACGGTCTGGTGGTGACAATGGATGGTCTGAACATCACGGGCGGACATGCCATCATGGTTCGTGCCGGCGAGACGATGTACAAGACGTTCAGCATCAAGCAGTCTAACCTCGACGTGCTGAACTACAAGAACGTCAAGGTACGTATCTCATCACAGTGTCAGCCCGACGATACCGGCGTATTCCCCGAGATTGCCGATACTACTGAGTTCTCTGTATTCTTCCAGCCTGCATGCTCGGACATCAAGCTGAGCTCTACGCACACGCTGGTGAACAGCGACACCGAGAGCGCTGTGAAACTGAGCATCAGTGGCTACAACTACTCGATGGCGTCGCTGCAGGGCATACGTCTGCAGTACAAGTCTCTGAGTGATGCCGACTTCATCACGCTGCAGGAATATGCTAAGGATGCCGATCGCGTGGCTGCCGACAAGAACCTGTTGCTGCTGCCAGCACTCGAAGGCACCAACACCCTCGACTATATTGTGGACCTGCGCGACAAGACGCGCTTTGCCGACAAGACCTACATCTTCCGCGCCATTACCGTATGTATGCAGGGAGGCGTAGAGGTGAACAACGAGAGCGAAGAGATCACCGTCACACGTGACATGTCTCGTCCTATGCTGATTGCTACTCCTACACCTTCAAGCGGTGTGTTGGGCATTGGCGACGACCTGGCCATCACGTTCAACGAGGATATCCAGGGTTCTATCCTGAACAGCGCAGACAACTTCACCGTTGCCGGCATTCTGAACGAGACGGAGGTGACCCACGACGTGGCTTTGAGCCTGACAGGCGAGAATGCTGCGAAGACAGATAATACGATGAACCTAAGCGGCAAGTCGTTCAGCACTGGCATGTGGATCAACTACAGCAACAATGGTCGTGTGCTGATGCACGGCACCAACGACAACCACTTCTCTATTGACATTGTGAATGGTAAGCTCGTGGTAGCTGTCAACGACAGTAAGGCACAGTCTGATGCCGTTCTGCCCACCAACAAGTGGCTGTACCTGAACGTCAGCTACAATGCCGACGACAACACCGTGAGCGCTGGCTACGCACAGGATGCCGCCACGGTATCACTGATCACAAACGAAAAGATCGACGCATACCAGGGCAATGGTCCTATTGTCGTGGGTGGCAACAACCTCACCGCAAAGGTTCAGGAGCTGACCATCTGGAACGACAGTCGCTCTATGGCACAGGCTCAGGCAGAGATGTACACCACAAAGAGTCAGTTCACCAGTGGTCTGATTGGCTACTGGCCTCTGGACGAAGGTCATGGCGAGGTAGCTGTTGACAAGGCTCGCAGCCGCAACATCACGCTGCCAAGCACAAACGCATGGTGGATCAATGGCGACAACTACGCTGTCGCACTCGACGGCACCAAGGCTGCCACCGTGGATATCTCAACACTGAACACCACCGAGGCCGACGACTATCTGGTAGAGACCTGGTTCAAGGCCAACGAGCAACAGAGCGGTAAGGCCTCTGTGCTGGGCACCCAGGCTATGGATCTGCGCCTGAATGCTGAAGGTAAGCTGGAGATCGAGCTGCCCACTGCTGGCACCGAAACCAGCGTCGCAACAGTTCTCGACAAGGATCTGCGCGATGGACAGTGGCACCACATTGCTATGAACGTGCTGAAAGGCGCTAATGGCGGTGCCGTGATCTACGTGGACGGTCAGCAGCGCAAGATGCTGTCGGCTTCTGCAGTGCCTGCCCTCTACGGCGACAAGCTGATGTTGGGTGCTCACCGCAAGAGCATCGACGGACAGGGTCTGTACACCTACGACCAGCTGCTGAAGGGTGCCATCGACGAGGTGCGCATCTGGAAGGGTCGTCGCACAGCCGATGTCATCAAGAATAATATGTATAACCGCATGAAGGCCGACGAGGCCGGACTGGTGGCCTACTACCCCATGGAGCGCAGCGAGCTGGATGCCTACCGTCAGTTGGTGGTCAACAGCACCATGAAGAGCCTGGCAGGCGAACCCGCTGAGCTGGCCTTCTTCACCGCCGGTGCCAAGGCTACCTCTGGTTCTGTTAGCAAGGACAACACCGCAGCTCTGAAACAGGCGCCCACGCTGACTAACGTACAGTTCAACTTCGTGGCTAGCGAACGCCAGATCAAGGTGAACCTGACTGAGCAGCCCTACAAACTGGAAGGTTGCAACATCACACTCACCGTGAAGGGCGTGAAGGACATGCACGGAAACGTTTGCGACCCCATTTCATGGAGCGTATTTGTGCAGCAGAACAACCTGAAGTGGAAAGAGCAAGAGATTGCTTTGACGAAGGCAGGCAAGGAGCCTAAGACCTTCACCGCAACGATCGAGAACCAGGGTTCTCAGACAGAGACTTGGAGTCTCAGCGGCATGCCTGAATGGATTGAGACCAACGAGATGGCCGGCACACTGTCGCCACTGACATCTAAGACGCTGACCTTCGCTGTGGCTGATGGCCTGCCTATCGGCACCTACGAGACAACCATCTACCTGGCAGGTTCGCAGGAGATTGCCACACCGCTGAACATCACCATCACCTCTGAAGGCGATGCTCCCAACTGGGTAGCTACCACCGACGAGCACTCGATGACCGTGGTAGGACAGTTGAAGATTGACAATCTGCTGAGCAGCGATCCTATGGATATGGTGGCTGCCTTCCGCGGTACGGAATGCGTGGGTGTGGCACATCCACAGTATCTGTCACGCTACGACAGCTATATGGTGATGATGAGCATCTACGGCAAGGAAGATGCCGAACTGACCTACAAGGCTTATGACGCCAGCACAGGCATCATCTATCCTGCTGTCAGCCTCTCTGATACGGAAGCCTATACCTTCAGCGCCGACAAGGCCGTAGGCACCTTCAAGAAGCCCGTCATCTTCACGCCGACCAACGAGATCGAGCAGGATCTGTCTATGAGCCAGGCTGGCTGGAAGTGGTTCTCACTCTATGCTGCACCTGTCAACGCCAATCCTTCGGTGATCTTCAAGGATGCGAAAGACGCCATCTACACACTGACCGACGGCCGCAACACCATCATCAACTGGCATGGTAACATGAACTTCTCTGACTGTTCTATCATGTACAAGTTGAATGCAAAGACGGCCTATAAGGAGAACTTCATTGGTACGCCTACCGATCCTACCAACACCAGCATCACGCTGAACAAGAACAGCTGGTCATGGATTGGATATCCTGCACAGGCATCCAACGGCCTTTCTGCAGCCTTTGCCGGTGCACAGCCTGAGGAAGGCGACATCGTGAAGAGCCAGACAGCCTTTGCTATCTACACCGATGGCGACTGGGTGGGCAACCTGACTGCTGTGACACCTGGCGAGGGCTACCTCTACAAGTCTGAAGCTGCTACCAACAAGACCTTCACCTATCCGAAGCCTGCGGTAAGCGGACGTAAGAACGTAGCACGCCGCGTGGCTCAGCACAACGGACTCCGCACCCACCAGCATGGAGACAACATGACCATGATTGCCACGGTGATGGACGGCGACCAACTGGTTGAGGATGCCGAGGTAAGCATCTACGCCGGCACCGACCTGCGCGGATTGTCAGGCCAGGCTGTGACAGACGGCAAGCACTTCATCGTCATCGACGGTAAGAAGGGTCAGGCCGACATGCTGACCTTCGTGGTGAAGACCACCGAGGGCGAGTACTACCTCACACAGACCGAGCTGTTCGAGGCTGATGCCAACATGGGTAGCGTAGCTGCTCCATACGTGCTGCAGCTCGACGAGGCCACAAGCATTGCCAGTGCCCTGAATGGTCTGACCATCAAGTCGGTAGTTCTCTACGATGCAGGTGGTCGTCAGGTAGCAAATGCGACAAAGGCTTACACGAAGCACGATCTGAAGAACATGTCGGAAGGTGTTTACTTCCAGCAGATATTCTTCGACAATGGCCAGACACGCATCATGAAGATCACGCGTTAAAGCCATCGCCCATCTATAATTAAAAAGTGGAGCACCATCCTTAAGTGATGACGGTGCTCCACTTTTTTTTTGTCTTCCCCAACAAGACTTCTGCTATTGCTATCCAACACGAGCTCTTTGTCCACCAAACGGTGGCACTTTTCCAACTCAACAGCGCCACTTTGGCAACTGTCGACTTAAGTCAACAGATCTCACGACTTAAGTCAACAGTTCTCACGACTTAAGTCAACAGTTCTCACGACTTAAGTCAACAGTTCTCACGACTTAAGTCGAAAGATCTCACGACTTAAGTCGAAAGTTACCGAAGCGCCACTATTGGCACACTGAAGTGGCACTACTGGTACGTCATCGTGGCACTATCAAACAGAAAAACTCATTGTCTCATGTTGCAGGATTACGGAATAATTCGTAATTTTGCATGCTACATGCACATCAAAAGACTTTTTCACATGCTATTACTCATCAAGAAATACCCACTGTCTCTGCTCTGCATCACCTTGGTATGGTATCTTTCTATCTGGTTTATGCCGCCCGAGGAGATGGAGCTGCCAAGCATCAACTTCCTGGATAAATGGACCCACTTTGTGATGTATGGCGGCACATGCGCAGTCATCTGGTGGGAATACTTGCGCAGTCATCATAGCATCAATGCCCGCAAGCTGATCTTGTGGGCATGTCTGGCTCCCACCGTGATGGGAGGAGTGATTGAGCTGGTTCAAGCCTATTGCACCGCCAACCGCTCAGGCGAATGGCTCGACTTGGCTGCCGATGCAATAGGCGTAATGATGGGTGCTGTTATGGGACTTGTTTACCGATGGTTACATTAGCAGAGCCTGTTACCTCGGCATTGTTACCACCACCATAGACATTACCTGTGATATTAGCGCCCAAAACTCTTTTCTTAGTATAAGTAGGCTTATTGTTTGCATCCAAGACAGGATTGCCATCAGCATCGAGGATTGGAAGTGATATCATGTTGATATCTTCGCCCGTAGCCGTACCAATATTTACCTGCGTATTGCCAATCACCTTAGCAGCATTACCACCACCAAAGACATCACCAATCGTACCTATCCGGCCATCAACAGCATAGTCACCCAGCACCACATTGACATTGACGGTGGGATTAGCAATCATCACAGCATTGGTACCATAGCCGCCACCATAAATGGTGCCTATGTTGGTAAACGACTTGACATTAACTTCAGGGTCGCCATACAAAGGCGAAGAAGCAGTTTCAATCAGAGATCCGTCCTCGTTATAGCCATAAACAGAATAGCCTGCCTCGTTGCCACCACCATACAGTTCGCCAATGACAATAGGCCTACAGCCAGTTTCCTCAATGTTAATAGTAATCTTACCACGGATGGTTCCACTGATATTGTTACCGCCAAACACGCGATTGAAGTTACCGTTGGTAATCGTCAACGTCACATCGTCGAAGACATCAGCTGCCTGAGCACCGCCATAGACTTCGGTCAGACCAGGGATACATGCCATAATCAGTTTAGCCTCTGCATCCATCGGTGCACTCTTACCGCCACCATAAGCCTCATCGACATGGAAAGCACAGAGAGGTATGCCATTATTGTCAACCTCTTCAAGAATTGTCAGAGCTGTTTTACGCACATTACCCTTCGTATTGGATCCACCAAAGACACGATGAATAGTGCCACCTTTGACATTAACAGCAGCCTCACCACTGCCATAGGAGTAGCGGGCAATGAAATCGGCATTTGTTGCTCTTTCCTCCTTTGTATCCCATCGTTCATCATTCTCAACATCGGAGTAGTCCAGGAAACCGACATTAGCGCCTGGGTTCTTTTTCTTTATGTTGTTAACGACGATACTATCCTTTCCGTTACCGCCTCCAAACAGTTCGCCAATCTCGAAAGTTCCATTGACTTCCACATTCGTAGCAGGTGTTGAGGCTGCATTGCCACCGCCATAGACCTGTCCAATACTGGTGCGGTCGCAACCATCAATGATCACATGGGTAGAACCATTAGCTAAATCCAATGGCATATAAGCTGCCATGTTACCACCACCATAGACAGCTTTAACATCGAATGACTCCAGCACAAAATTGCCATCGGCACTCTTGGTACCTGGTACTTTAGCCGTCTGCGGACCTTCCGCAGGATTGGTGATACGTGTCTGTCCTGCACGTTGAGTCTTATAGACATGCACCAAGACATCGCCCTGAGGAGAGCTATTCACATTATTACAACCAAAGATAAAGCCCTTCACAGCGCAACCGCGAGCATCGTCTGCCACATTCTCATTCAGTTTCACTGTGACATTCTTTGAAACACCCAGACTATCGTTTTCAGTTGTTCCCATACAGCCACCATAGACATTTTGTTCGATAGTGCCTCCCGTGAGATTGACGGTAATCACGCCATGGTCATCGCCGCTCTGCATCTTTCCATAGTCAGGATTATCCACTTCCTCGCCAGATGAAGGATCAATGATTGTTGCCATAGCGAAATAGGTTCCGACAGAAGCAATACGACCACCACCATAGACAGAGCCAAGTATCGTACCATCCTGAACATTCAAAATCGCATTACCTCCAACAACACCGGAAGTCAAAGCCATAGAAGAGCCCTGTCCACCACCAAATATATTACCATCATAGCCCGTAGTACCTACCGTACCTATCACTGTAGCAATATCATTATCTGCTTGGCGAATCGTTGTCACTGCATTGTTCAACACGTGACCATCCTCACCACCACCATAGACTGAGCCATAGACCTTGCCACCGAGTACGTTGACAGACGTCGAGGCTACATTGGTACTGGTATTAAAGAAGATACGTTTGTCGCCCATGCCTCCACCATAGATATGGCCTACAGCAGGATTGGCAACAATATCGGCAGCACTGCGTGGTACACCTACAGTACCATCCGTCATTAGAACCGTGGCAGAGCCAAGAATGTCGGCCATCTCACAACCGCCATAAACGTTGTTCAGTACATGACCGCCACTGATGGTCACACTCGCATTTCCTTCCACACGACCGGCAGAGCGGAGCCATTTGCCTGGTGCATAAGGATAGTAGCCAGAACCACCGGCAAACACGTTACCATAGAACGTATGGCCATCGGTGGCACTGGGATAGCCGCCACGAGCCGAGGGTCCATCCTCGTCGGCAGGCATCTCTGGATAGTTACCACTTGCATCAGCATATTGGTCGTGAGGACGGCCATTATGCTCGAAAGGCCAGTGGTCTGTGGGTGCCAATGTCTCAGCATCCCAATCTGAATAAGCCCTATCGGTGCCCACTCCACAACCAATCTGTCCGCCTGCGATAATCACATTGGTATTTCCCAACACATGACCACTCTCACTACCACCATAGATAGAACCCGTTACCAAGGCCTGATCACTGATGGTGAGTTGTGTCGTATTGAAATAGCATGCCACCTCTAGGTTCGGGTATAAAGCAGGATCGTGCATTTCGCCTCGTCCAGCACCAAACACATGCCCAAAGTCATCAGGACCGCCTTCGGCTGTCATGGTGGCCCCCGTGGCCCCAATCAAGCCACCACTAATCGTCACCTGACAAAGGCCGCCCGACAAGCATTCGTAGGGTTTGCCCAGCGGCAGTGTAGCAGCGGGATGGGCCGTGTTATAAGCCTCATCGACAAAGGCATACTTACCCACCGTACCCATGGCGCCACCGCCATAGACATTGTGAGCCACATGGCCGCCAAAGATCTGCACGTGAGTGTTGCCCCACACCTGACCCGACATGGGGTTATAGTAGTATTTTCCGCCTTTGACATACGTATCGGTGCCGCAGCCGCCACCATAGACATTACCACGGTGGGGATAGCGCGGACCACCATTGACATTACGGTCCAGGACGCCTATCAGTCCACTGTATATCTTCATGTCGGTATCGGCAAACGTGTGACCATTCTCACCACTGCCATAGACCGAGCCCGTAATGACAGGTCCGGTAGCAGAACCAGAGGTACCGATGGTGACATGCGTCTCATAGACCCACGCCATCTGGTCGTAGGGATCCACGCCGTCGTCGCCGGGTACAGACACATCACCACGCGAAGCGCCAGACACCATACCATTGTTCATACCCGTGGTACCAATCTGACCGCCCAGGATCGTCACATGGCATGCACCCGTATTGCTGGTACGCAGCGATGCCGGCAATCCGGTCTCACCACTGTAGGTAAAGTCGCCCACCGAACCGATGGCACCACCACCATAGACGTTGTGATAGATCCTGGGCGAACCGTTGATGAGGATGTGCGTATTGCCCTTCACCAGTCCGGCCATCTTATCGTCCACCTTTCCTTTACCGCCACCATAGACGTTGCCATAGACAGCGGCTCCCAGGCCTTGAACACCGATGGCGCCACCGCTCACCGTGACGTAGGTGTCGCCAATGACGCTGGCCTCCTCGCCACCGCCAAAGACACTCTTCGTGACACTCATCACCTTGCCGCCAGTGACTGTGGTGTGACCATCTACGGTCAGCGTCACATCACCCGTGACGACACCAAGGTTGGTCAGATCCACAGGCGTATAGAGGATGTGGTTGGTTCTGTCAATAGCCGTCGCTGCAGAGTTGACCACATCACGGTGTTGCCAGGTGTAGGTCACCGTAGAAGGCAGCACAGCCTCCAGATAGGCTCCCAGGTTCACGTCGTAGTAAGGCTCCGTCTGGAAGTGGTCGTCCATCACTGCCACTGGTGGCAGACTGGCCGAGTAGCCTGCGCCAAACACGTTGCCCTCCACCACACAGTTGGTGAGCGTGGACTTGACAGGGCCTGCCACCATGCCGAGGTTACCACCGCCATAGAAGTTGCCCACACACTGACTGAAGAGGTCGAGCGTGCCCAGCGGACTGGTGGTGATGGTGCAATCTGTCAGCTTTGAGGTGACGTCGCGCGTGGTAGCCAGCGAGAAGCTGACATAGTCAACAAACAGACGGGCCACGTTGTTAGCGTTGTCAGACATGGGGATAAACTGATAGTCGATGCGCGACTCCACGCCAGAGGCGTTATATCTGTATTGTATGCCATTATTACCAGAAACCCAGGCATTCCAGTCGATGTTGGACACCTTGTTCTGGTTCTGAGGATAGCGGCGGTTATAAGAGTTGCCGCCATAGCCAGCGCCGAAGAAGGTGCGGAAGATGCAGTTGGAGGCATTGGTAGCCACCTTCTTATTACTGTTCATATCGCCAAACTTCGGACCGCCACAGAACTGATCCACACGACTGTTGGTGATGACTGTCACGATGTTGCCCTCGGCAATATGGGCTGCATTGATACCACCGCCATAGAACTCGTTGATATCGGCATTATCTATCTGCCACACGATGTTGCCCGTATCGTCGGCACCACCAGCTGCGCCAATGCCCTGCATGCCTGTACCGGCCACCTTGTCGAAACGGCCGCCATTGATATAGCACTCGGCATTATCGGCATATTTGTTGGCAGGACTGTTATAGTAGCCCGTCAGGTAGAAGATGTCATAATCACCACCTGTAACCGAGATGGGCGGATGCGGACTGACAAAGTTTTCCTGCGTCTTATCCTGGTGCACGCCGATGTGGAACTCCTTGAACCACACATTGCCACCCACGTGGTAGTAGGTCACCGACTCGGCCTCATGGTGATAGACCTCAGCACCGCCGACAGTCACCCACTGCTCTATCACGCCACCTTGCAGAATCATCGGGCTCTCGGCTCTGCCGGAGTTAGCGACATTGATGTTCAGGTAGTCGTACTCCAACTGCGTCACACGGAAAAGACCCGTGTTGGTGCATTCAAACCATCCGTAGGGCTGCATGATACCCAGATTATAGGTACCCGTACCGCCAAAGGATTTCTGAGCCATACCCAGACCAATGACATTCAGGAAGTCTATTCTGACGGGATGCACTCTTTTACGAGAGTCGAAGCGAAGGATATAGGAATAGTCGGGCTCATTGTCTTTATCCAGGTCGATAGACATGATGGTATAGGGCAGCGTTTTGGCCTCGCTTGAAAGCTTCAGACTATGCACATTGCCCACCAGCACGATGGCATTATCGTAAACAGAGCCAGATGGTGCCAGTGCTGTGACAGCTGCTTGCATCGTTGTATAGACGTTCTGACTGCTGCCATTGATGTTGTAGGCCACCGCATTGGAGTAACGTGCTCCGTCGCCAACGGTGGTCACGTAGGCCGGTGTGCCATTGTTCATGGCCTGGTTGTAAACCACGTCGGGATATTCGTCAGCCACATA
This sequence comes from Xylanibacter brevis ATCC 19188, assembly GCF_000621725.1. GTDB lineage: Bacteria > Bacteroidota > Bacteroidia > Bacteroidales > Bacteroidaceae > Prevotella > Prevotella brevis. The sequence goes on along the minus strand of NZ_JHXM01000018.1, from coordinate 27,539 downwards.
CACACACTTGCCCCAATAGGGTTCGATGGTGATGGAGGTCACGCCCTCGGGCACATCGAAGTAAGCGCCCTGACTAAACACACGCTCACCTACACTATACAAGTCCTTGTCGGTGCTCTTGCGATCAGCAAAGTTATAAGGTGTCGTCAGCGTGATGTCGCCATTCGCATCGACTATTGCCGTTGCGTCGGAACCGGTAGAGAAGCTATGTGTGCCACCACTGATGGCAACGATTTTCCAGCCCGTCACAACTTTATTGTTGGTATAGTTCTTCGAGCCCACATCGTTGTAATAGGGCAACTGCACCTTGTAGTAGTTGAAATTGAAGTGCGCTGGGTCTTTGTCGGTGATATTGGGTGTGACCGAGGGCACCTCGATATTGGCACCGGCAGGCGCACCGCTCGATGCGTTCTGGATGTAGATGATCAGCGTGCCGAACTTACGTCCCTGGTTATACTGTGTCTTCCTGGTAGCAGCATCGCTGGCAAAGGCCTCGGCATGGTCTGCGTCGATATTAACCACTGAAGAATACTTGCCTGGTGTTTTAAGAATAGGATATGGCGTCGTACTACCTATCTGCGAAGGTTCCAGCACCCACTTCATCATATCATCCACATTCTCGCTGCTGCCCGTGGCCCACCATGCTGCCAGCGCACGGTTGCTGTTCAGCAGCGGACGGAAGAACTCGAAGCGCTGCAGGAAGCGGGTCTCTGCCGAGAGGGCGCAGTTATAGACATCAATATGGCGGTTCTGAACATAAGAGGCACCAGCCCAGAAGTAGTTGAAGTTACTGACGCCCGACTGATCACTGCGGTTGGTGATTACCTTACCGTTGTAGATCGGTGCCGCCGACGAACCGCTCACCTCGCCATAGAACATGCAGTTCATCACCATGGTCTTGAGGTTGGCCGATGTCGTTGCCACGCTGTTGTAGCCCACGATACCACCCACATAACTGCCTCCCGACACATGGGCATAACTGAAACAGTTGATGACACGCGCACTGCCGTCGAGCAGACCTACAAGTCCGCCCACGTAGTTGCTGCCACTGACGGTACTGCTGCAGTTGGTCAGTCTGTTATAGCCATCCTTATCGGTCTCCACCGTGCTGCCCGTGGCCAGCACGCCACAGTTGAAGATGCGCGTGGTGCCGGTAGCCTCAGCACAGATGGCGCCCACATTCGTGCCACCACTGATGCTGACATTGTCGAGGATGACATTCTTGATCATGGCATTATTGGCATAGGCGATGAAAGGATGGTCAAGTCCCGACACCACCACCATGTTGCCATCAATCGTTCCACTGAAAGGATGGTCGGAGGTGCCGATGGGGGCCGTCGATGTGAAATTGTCTGCCAGGATATAATTGCCCGTCATATCCGTAATATCGCTGGAAGAAGACACCTCCGTGGGAGGCAGAAGAACAGCCTCAGCAGAGATGACATAGCCTGGTTTGGTGGCAACAGTCCTGAAGACCGTGGAACTGCTCCAGACGACGGGAGCGCTGTAAACCGGCGATGCCGACGTGGCAGGTGTGTCGTTCGTGGTATAATGAATGACAGCACCCTCTGTACCACACGTCACCATAATCTTACTGCTATGAATCGATATGATCGGCTTTTCGCAGACAGGCAGTTCATAAGTGCGGGCTGGCGTAGAGTAAGGATCGCTGGCCAGCTTGGCTATGGCCTTGATGACACGCATGTTCTCCGTCTGACTGACGTTGACCGTGGTAGTACCAGTGCCTGTATAGGACGACATGGTCGGCGTGCTGCCATCGGTGGTGTAATAGATAGCGGCACCAGCAGCGGCTGTAATGGTGAAGGTACCATCGAAATTGTTCGTGATGGTAGGCGCTGTAATCGTTATGGCCGATTCAAAATACCATCTGGCAGCATCCTCGTCAGTCCAATAACCGACGCCACCACCAATGTTGACGGTTCCAGAAGGGGTGACAATCGTTCGATAATTAGTGAGGTCAGTTCCTGCCTGATTACCACCAGCAGGATCGAGATAGGTCGTTGTCTTCTTGTTGACGACATCATTCATATCCTTATGTCTGATGTTAAAGGGGCCGGTGGAACTGCCGTTGGTTTTGATTTCAAACAGATGATTATTGCCGGGTGTCGTGACTGTTTCGAGGTGTACCCTCAAACGACCTACGGAATTTTCCGTAGAGCTTTCGTAGGCGGGGTTGGCCGTCAGATACTTGCCGTCGGGGATATGGATGATATGGTAGTAGTCGCCTACTTTCTCCACCATCCAGCAACTGTTTTCCACCTGTCTAGTCTTTGCTGTTGTCAGATGTGGCTGTCCCGTAGTGTAGTCCGCGTTTGTGGCTGGTACCAGATAGAAATTATTGGCAGGAGTGTCTGCATTGTAACCATTGCCATTGGCAATATAATATACACCAGAATAGTCTTGTGCCCACATGCCAGTACCACCAAATACCAGCATGGTCAGGGCGACAGCCAACTTCTTGATCACTTGTTTCGTATAATCGTATATCCTTATCATAACTTTATCTTACAACTATTTTCTTCTGATATCTGCCACCATCGGCATTCAACATATAGATACCTCCCACACCGACACGCGTGCTGACGGTTTGTCCTGGCTGTATGGTGAACGAGCCGACCTTCACACCTGCCGTGTTCACAATGTGTACATCGGCAGCACGACGCAGCGTTGAGGTGACTATGATGGTATGGCGACGCAGACTGAACTGCAGACCGCCCTCGCCTATTTCCTCCTCCGAAGGCTTCTGCTCATCGAAAGCGAAGGAGGTGTCCTTGCCTACAAACAGGATAGACTGCACATGGCGACGCGATGCTGAAGGGCTGGCCACGAAGTACGGACGGAATGGCGTTGCTTCCAGACCGCCAACAGGCGTCGCATCAAAGCTATTACCCTCTGCATTCAAAAGGTAGCCATTCGTCACCTTACTCATATAGTTGGGCACGAAGGCATAGCCATCGGCAGGCACGCTGTTCAGCTCATCATCACTGACGCCAATGGTGATGGCCGGTTCGGAAACGAAACTGATGACCTGCTTGTTGAGTCGTGCGGGGACCACGCTGGCCGTGTTCTGCGCGGTCCAGTCGCCACTGAGGTCAAACTCATAGTAGGTCTTGCCCGGGAAGCCTATCAGATAAGGCTTTGCCGTGGTCAGCAGCGGATAGTCTGAGAACTCACGTCCGTTCTCATAGTAGGTCTGGTAGGTGTCGTTGTTGGCATCCTTCTGCGCGTTCTTACTGTAATAGTAATCCCACAGGAAGGTGTTGTCCACCTGTTTGTCATCGCCCGTGGCCTGCGGATAACTGAAGGCCGCTGTGAATACCTGCTCGTCCTCGGCCGACTTACCCTGATACTCGCGCAACCAGTACTCGTGACCCGTCTTCGCTCCATTCTCTTCCAGCGTGCGACTGCCACTGTAGAAGTGTGTAATCTCACCCTTATCCTGCGTAGATACCAGTTCGGCTGTGAATGGCAGGCTGACGGTCTCCCATCCCTTGTTGATGTCCACATAGAGGTCAGGCGTGCGCTGATGCCACATACGCTTTCCTGAGGCGAACGTATAACTCAACGGACAGTTGAAATCGCGCTTGTCGACCAAGAGATGATCGCTGATTGCCGTGAGGTTGCTCTGCACCAAGTGGCCATGAACCGTAGAGGCAGGTGCCACCTTCACGCGATGGTAGTCATCATCCACGTAATAATCTGTATAGTCTGGATCCACAAAATAGTTTGTCAGCACTTCGTTTGTCTTGGCATTCAGTTCGACAGAAGGTGCATAGACCAACAAGTTGGTGGTCTCACCCTCGTTGGTGATACTGAGCAGTCCGTCAGCATCGTCCAGCATAGGCGGATAGAAGGAAGCCGGCGTCGCAGCACCTGTGGTGCCCAGTGCCCACGTGTTGTCGTTATGTCCGGCGAAGTCAATAGCCGTCATATTCGGATAGGCTGGTTTCAAGTCAGTATCCGTAACAGACTTCGGGGCAGATTTTGCAGCAAGCACAGCCGAGATATTAAAGTGAGCCTTGTCCATCACCTTACTCTGATAGTAGGCCGGTGCACGATAGACGCGGTTGCCGGCACCACTCAACGATAGGCGGTTGCCATTCTTGATGATGTGCTTAGGTGTGTCATCGTGCGGACGAGACATGTTATATCCGTAGGTCAACGTCTGTCCGAAGAAGATGTAGTCATCGGGCCAGATGGGTGCATAAGAGACGGTGCTGACAGCACCATTGTTGTCCACACGCATACGGTCATCATAAGTCTCAGGTATGCTACCCCCCGCATAGATAAAGTCGCCATCCTTATAGCGGTTCTCTACATAGCCCACATCACCATAACGGGCATCGGGCGTTGTCGGGTAATAGCCTGTGAGCATCTGTTCCGACAGCACATCATTCTCTGCCTTCAGGTAGTGGTAGGCCTGTCCACTAGAGAGCTGTTTGTCGTAATAGCGTTTGTTCAGATAGAAGCCGTTCAGGTTATAGGCCACCGTACCGTTATAGAACGCCTGTTCACTCATGGCCGTAGCCACGCCATGCGTGTTGGCCGTGGTCTTATAGTTCTTGCCACTTTGGTAGTAGCAGTTCACCAGTTGGCGCGTGGTAGGCTCCTCGTCGGAAGGATTACCGAAGACCGCATAGACCGAACCATCGGGTGTTCCCGTCGTGTTGATCCAGCAGTTCTCCACATAGCCATCGCCCGTATCCACGACACCTGCCGAAGCAAACGAGCCAGTCACGCCCAGGTTATAGACACTGCCACAGAGCTTGCCAAACAACGAGTTGTTCAGTCCGCTGATGGTATAGCCATCGCCATGCAGATTTCCGGCAAAGCACTGTTCATCATTGCCAATGGGCGTCCAGTCGGTATATGCCTTTGGTGCCACATCACTGCTCAGGATGAACTCCAGGTTGGCACCACCCTTCACCCTACTATCGAGCAGGGCATGTCCTGCCGTAGCGCCCGTAGCAGCCTCTGTCGTCTGCAGGCTCAGGTCGTAGAAGTCCTTCAACAGGTCGAGTTTGCTCTTGCCAGCGTCCGACGTACAGTTGCCACCATTGATATATATCTTTGAATTACGAGTCACATCAGGATGATCCACATACAGATGATGATCCTTGTCGGCCATCACGGCATCCATATCATGATAGTTGGCTACCGTGACTGGCACGTAGTTAGAGTAGGTCTTACCCAAATAGGTCTTCGAATAGAAAGCAATCCATGCTTTCTGATCCTGATACCAGTACAGCGGTGTTCCATTGTTCTTGAATGGCACGCCATTACGGCGCAACATCGCATCATGTTCGTCTGCAAACATCTCCCAACCGCTGGTCAGCACCTCGTAAAGACCGGGATTCACCGTAGGAGCCTTCAGTCCAAGATTTGTGCCAGGCAGCACAACAGGAGGTGCATTCAGCAAGCCAATTTCTGGTGCACCACTCTCCAGTTGCAGATGAACGTTCAGCACGTGCAGCTCATTGACCAGGCTCATACCTTCGCCCTCTTCATCAGGTTCGTAGTAGGTGTACTGATAAACGGCCGTCAGAATCTTCTCTGATGTCACATCCCTGGCTGTTGATTCGCGCGACACAAAGAGTGTTGTCGTCTCGGTTGGCTCAGAACCACGTATTGAGAAAAGCTTCTGGTAGTTAGGAATCGTGGCAAAGACACTGGCAGAGATTACCGAACCCTTTTGTCCTGCAGTACCACGCTCTGTCGTGAACGAAGCAGAAGGTGTATAAGACTCATAGCAGTAATACACCGTGTTCGCCAGACCACCCTTCTGGAAGGTAATAGAATCAACCTTGGCACGGTTGACAGCCGACAGCAACTTAAAGTCTTTCTCACTGATTTCCTGTCCCTTTGCATAAGGTGTACCATTGTCTATCAACGACTCGTTGACAATAAATACCTTCTGTTCGCCAGACCCTGCGGGCACCACAATGCTTGAATAGTGCAGTTGATCGTTTCTAACTTCCTCGTACTCCTCACGCGTCAGTTTGTTGCCCGAGGCAATCGTGTGTTCCACGTTGTCATTATCATAATAAGTCAGAGTGCCAGGGCCGTCGTAAATGGCATCATACTCTACCGCCTTCACATCGCTATACGGACTCTTATAATAAACATCCGTGAAGCCCTCGCCATGATAGTCTGGGTCAACCAGCAAATCAAGGGCATCATAGTTGAAATCGAAATTCTCACGTGCATCTGTCAGCGAGCACCACGACTTGATGGCGCTATAATTCTGGCCTGCCTCATAGTACTGACCGCCATAGAGGCCATCGCTCTTGACGTAGTAGGCTTCAGACAGATGAGCCTTCACATACTCCAGCGCCTCCGCATTGGTGACAGAGTCGGCATTAATCCTGCTGTTGTTGTACTCCTTGTATTTCCGAGCCAGTTCTTCCAGGCTTTCGTCGGTTCCGGATACCAGTTCTCCGTTCAGGATATACGACTCTTCGCCAATCTGGATGGTGTTGATGCAGACCATAGCAGGCTCAAACTTCGACTTATCATCCAGCGCATCGTAAGCTTCCTGACCAATCGCATTACCTTTCTGAGTGTTTGCGAAATCTTCCAATGCCACATAAGCTGGCTCCACAACAGCCTGTCCTGTGGGTGGCTGCGGCATGCGAACCACCGTAGAGACATAGTCGTCATGAGCTTCCTTCGTGATCACATCGCCCACTTCATACTCACGCTGACCATACAGACCTGAGGCTCCCGTCAACGTGAATGTAGGACCCTCTATATAGCCAGACTTATCAGGCAGTGCCTTATAGGCATCCTTTCGTATCTTGTCGCCGTCAGCGTCCATCAGCGGACTATACCAGTCGTTCCAATCCTTCGGGCTGTCCATCTTCACGGTGAGCACATAGCCCGTGTCATGGCTAATATTGTTCGACGAGTGGAACATCGAGTTCAGGTCTGTCACCTCTTCACCGAGTGCATTGCACACCGTGTGGTTTCCAGACACAAAGTTTTGCCAGGCCGTTGTGCTATGAAGTGTGGCATCATCTTCAAGAACGAATGCACCTGCAGAATAAGGCGTGCCATCAATGATACAAGAGTCCACGTTGACGCGGGTTTCCTTGACAAAGTATCTCTGTTCATTATCCGGCAGCTGGTGCCAGTCCCACCACGAAATGACGTCGTTCAGGTAGTACGTCATACTCTCGTTTTCCACCTTCACACCGTCGGGTGTTATCTTCTCCGTCCGCTCATCGTTAGCATAGTAAGCATAGAGGCTGGGCTGGATGTTCAGCAGTCTGAGTCGTCCGTTAGAGCCAGCAGTGATGGTCAGCGGGATCTTGACCTCTTTTGAGTAGGCCGATGCAGAACCAGCATAGGCAGACACTACCTGGTCGTAAATATACACCTCACCCTTGATGTACCAATAGTGGGCAGGCGATATCACGTAACCATCATCATAGACACCGTTGTTCGGGTAACAGTCATCCACGATACGCTTTGACCTATGGATAAAGTTGCCGCTGGTCTGGTGGTCCAACAGCACCGTTGGACTATATATAAATATCTTATTGGTCAGCGCCTCATCACCATTCTTCATATTATAGACAGACAGCAGAGTGTTCTCATGAGATATCTCACTGCGCTCACCATGTTCATTGCGTGCATAGACATAGCCACCACCCTCAATGTCCTTCTTCACATTAATCAGGTCCAGTTCAACCACACCTGTAATATCGCCATATATCTTGTTTTTCGGTGTACTCCGCTCCGAGGTCAATTCCAGATACACACCAGATGCCAATGCCACCTGATTAATAGAAGTACCATTATTACGGTCGCGCTTGTCTATGTGACTTGTCTTCCAGCTATAATAGGTTTCAGTGTCGTCAGTCTTGGCATTACCGCGCTCCACATATCTGTAAGGATCACTAAAGTGCACATCGCTCGTCAAGCCTCCCAAATAGTTCACCACGCTATAGATACCGAAGTAGTTGCCATGAAGTGCATTCTCTGCATTCAGATAGTCATCAGGTGACTGGTCGCTCACATTCAGCGCTGGCACAGCACCAGGCTTCAGCGCCAGGTCTTCAGCAATCACCGAGTGTTTCTGGTTCAGCGAGAGCTCGCCAACACGGTTGATGGTGTATTCCGTTGCATCGCCCACGTCAGCCACACGGTCCTTGGCACCCTGCAAAACCAATCGACTGCCAAATACGCCACAGAAGTCTGCACGCTGGATGGTGTTCAACAATCGTCCGGCATAGATAGAACAGAAGCCATACTGCATCCAGTATTCCGGAATCTTATAGGCAGCGGGCAAAGCATTATACTCTTCCTCACTGATACGATCGGTTACGTGGTAAGACTTACCACCAATCACCACATCCTGCTGGCACTGGTATTCCAGTTTGAAGTAAGCACGCTCACGGTTGGTCAGCTTCTGATAGTCTTCCAACGAGATTTGCTGATCCAGTCCGTAGTAGTCCGTACCATAGTTCGTGATGTTCAGTTCGCGATAGCCACCCACCAACGACAGGTTACCACCACCATAGAGACCACCCGTATGCTCTGTGCCCACGGTGATATAGTCATGGTGGTACACATCGTTGAGTGTTGCCGTGGTATTACCGAATACTGTGGTTGCATTGTTATAGCTCTCACTGTTAGACGACACGTTACCACCAGCAAACACAGCATTATGGATATGCACACCGCGCTCCACCCGGTCGTCGGCTGTCAGTCCGTCGCCTGTATAGAGGTTGGCCCATCTGCTGTCTTCCTTATCGGCAGGCAGAGTGTTCAGATAGTCGGTAGGCACATAGTCATAAGGACCGTAAACCTTTCCCTGGAACGTCACCGGTGTGCCGTTCTTTCTGATTTGCAGCTGTGGCGAAACCACCACCTTACAGTCTTCTGTCAGGTGTCCTTCGCTGTCGTAGTAGTAGTAATGGTTAGGCGAGCCCGTACCAATCTTTCGGCTGTTCTCACTGAAGTAACCACGACCATAGACATAGCCCACATCGCCACCGCCAAACACGTTACCATAGCCAGACGCCAGTCCTTCGTCGGTACCGATTTCACCACCATACACGTTCACTGCAGTCTGTCCGAACACGTAGCCGTCGGTATAGAAACCGTGAATACCGCCATATCCCAGAATGTTATAGCCCTTACCGCCACCGAACACGTTGCGCTTCACATGACCGTTATAGATTGTTACGTTGGTGCCGCCATACAGATAGATGCTGTCCAGTTCACGAATCTTGTTGTCCACATCGCTTTCGTGCACCTTACCGCGTCCGATGGTAGCAATCTCACCACCGCCAAACACGCTGTTACGTATCATGCCGCCCCACACGGTGACATAGCTCGTATCCACACTACTGTTGTCGTCGTAGCCACCGCCAAAGAGGTTACCACAGTCCGACAGTCGATCCTTACCCACGTGGTCGCTCCAGGTCTCATCGTTGACCTTCTCTACGTAAGTACCTCTCTCGGTGTCATAGTAATAGCCAATGTAGCCATTGTTCATGGTCAGTGTGGCTCGGCCGATGACCGAACCACCTTCACCACCGGCATAGGCGTTACGCAAGATGGCTGGCACACCATCATAATAGCCATAATCTTCGGGCAGCGCTTCTGTACGATCCTGGCGGATACCAATCACCACATTTGTCTCTCCGGGAATATTTTCCACGATGGTCTTCTTGCCGTTCTGTGCTGTCTCGCTCCTAGTATAACCCACGTCACCTTGCCATCCACCGCCATAGACGTTACGAGCCGAACCGCCCTCTATGTAAGCAGTGGCACTGGCCGTGAAGGTTCCTGCTTTATAGTAGTCCTGCACAGCACCACTGGTACCACCGGCATACATATCCTTATTGACATTACCGCCCAACAAGTCGATATAAGTAGAACCGCTGACCACAGCATTCGTACCATAGCCACCACCATAGGCGTAGTTAACCACCGTGGCACCCTTGTGGATGTGTACGTTCGTATTGTATTTCTGGCCATCCATACGCACGGCATGCGCCAACGGAATGTCCAGACCGTCATCAAAGCCCTCAGCATTCTCGTAGCCAGGCAGTGTAAGGTCAAGTGTTGGGTCGAGCTCTTTCCACTTGCGCAGCGACTCTATGTTCAGCACCTTACCGTTGTTTCCTCCACCATAGACCTCATAGACCTTGGCACCGTCATACAGGTTCACCTCGGTATATTGCGACCAAGTGTCAGAACCGAAACCAGCACCATAGACCGTAGCCAGATAACCATTCTCCTTATCCTTCCACACCGGCACATTGATGTTCACTTGGCCATAGAGGGTACGGTCGGCAGAGTTGTTTCCACCGAAGAGCGCTCCCACACGAGCCTCCTCGCTACAATAGTTCACATGCGCTTCATAGACGTCGCAAGGATAGAGAGGATCGGCACCATAGGCACCACCAAAGATGCTGTCCACGAAAATGGACGAGCCCTGCGGCACATTGACAACCGAACGGCGGGTGACGCCCTCCTCGTAGCTACCACCAAACACGCTCTTCACCTGACCCGTCATCAGGTCGATGATGGCAGAACCACTGTCCGGACGTCCCTCAACGGTGCCCTCAAGTGCATTCGTATAGCCACTCAGCGTCAACGGATTGACACCCATACCCAGACCGCAGTTGGCACCAGCACCGAAGATCTCCACATTCTGATATTTAGAGGTGGTCTTTGGAATCTCTACCAATATATAACTACGGTTCTGCATACTGTCCACGCCCAGTCCCTTCAGGTGTCCCTGACCTGCGCCGAAGATTCTCTTCAGTGAGTTTCTGACGTGCACATTAGGACGGAAGTTGACAAAGGCATTGTCCATACGGGGCTTGGTGAATCCGGGCTTCGACGCACCGTCAGGATAAGTGTACTGACGGTAGTGAGCATCCGTATAGTCATAGTCGCCATAGCAACCACCAAAAAGGTGGCTCACATTTCCCTGAATATACTCCACATAGGCAGAGGCATTCGTCACGTCGGGCACGTCTGCAGAATCTGGGTTATGCACCATGTCAACCACATTGTCGTTGATACGGTTCATAAAGTTACCCTTGTTCAGGATGCGTCCACCCAGGTCATTACCACCATACGCATGGTCACGCACCCAGGGGAATCCCAACACATCATGACCATCGGCATCTGTGCCATTACGTCCGATATACATCTCCGTATGTCCGTAGATGTCGGCATTACAGCTACCAGCAAAGGCGTTGAACACACGACCGTTACCCAGGTTTACAACCACATCGCCGGCAATGGGTGCCTCAAACGAACCGCCATAGATAAACTCAGCCTCAGCCATATCGTCGTCGTCCTCTTCATGTCCTCGGTGCACACCTTCCACAGAGCCTTTCAGGTTGACATAGCAACTATTCTCCGGGTGATAGGAATAGACCAGCTTCCAGGCCTCAGGGTCGAAGTAGTCAGCATTGCCGACAGGACCATTCTCGCCACCACCAAAGACCTGGAACACGTAGCCCTTATTGATATTCACCGTCGTGCTGCCCCATATCTCTGACTCGGGTCCATAGCCGCCGCCAAACACGTTCAATGCCCGACCCAGCACATCCATGCCCTGCTCATCGAGGATCACACCCGAGCGGCGCTCTGTCACATGATAGTCGCTGTTACCATAAAGGATCGCTTCACCCTCGTTCTGTTCCACCTGGTCGAAGATGGCAAACTCGCCCTTGCGGTCAACGATAGACGCATTGACATTGATAATCACATTGCCGTTCACATGACCGGTGTTATAGCAGCCGCCATAGACGTTACCACCCTTCAGTCGGCGGTCATGGTCGGCAGCCGTTGTGGTGCCGGGCAACAGTCCCTCGGAACTGACGTTCTCGCCCGTAGCAGCACTGATGGTATTCCATTCCAACGCAGTTTTGCTGGCATTCCATCGCTTGGGCTGAATCTTCAATCCTGCAAAGTTCAACTCCAGCTTGTCGCCATTGGCATCGGCATTGCCCAGCAGTCCGCCTAGATATTCCGCATTATAATCGTCGGTGGCATAGACGTTGGCATTATTACAACCACCCACCACCTTGTTATATATGATAATCTTATCGACGAAGTCAACGGTCATCTTACCGTCTGTCATGATGCTTCCCACGTTACCGCCGCAATAGAGAGAGCCGAACATCGAGCTGTAGGGGATATAGTCATTAGGATCGCCACGGTGTGTATCCTCAAACAGCACATTGGGCTTCACCTTCATGGCGCAACCCTCCATGTACTTGGCAAAGAGCAACGAGTCCTTCAGGTTCATCGAGTTGAAGCGCGAACCATCGGGGGTCTGGTCGGTACTTGTCAGCGTGCGCAGCACACCCTCTTCACGACCTTGCTCGTCCACGGCCTCGTTGTATTTCACCATGTTCTCGCCATTGTTGCCCAAGAACACATTGTCGATGGTGACATAGGAGCCGATCTTGATGTGCGGCTGACGGGTGTCGAAGTTGCTTCTGGCCGTCTGTTCGCGCAGCGAGGCACTGTTGCCACCCACGTAAAGGGCGCCCTCTACGAGTACAGGTTTTTCTTCAGTGCCACGAACCAGGATAGACACCTGTTCGGCATTCGGTCGGAAGATGTTCAGGGCCTCGGCCGACTGCATCTGTGTGAAGGAGGTGCCCTCCAGTCCCAGGATCTCTGCAGGGTTATAGTAGAAGTCATGCCACTTGGGGTCGTCCTTCAACTTCGGATTGTCGGTATAGGCATACGAGCCGTTGCCGCCACCATAGACATTACCATAGATATGCGTCAGGATACCTACGGTGTTACCACCATAGACGTTGCCCGAGATATCATTACCGCCATAGACATTGGTCACGTGTCCTCCCAGCACACGCACACGCGCTGCATAGCCACCAGGAATATTGTTCGGGTTGTCGGAAGGATCCAACTGTATTTCCGTATAGGGCACGGGATGATTGTCGTCGCCGTCATAAAGCGCACGCACATCGGCCTTACGGCATCCGCCATAGACATTCTCCACAACCATGCTGTCGCCTTCCACCTGCAGGAGCAGGCCCTCAGGACTGGTCATACGGCCTTCGTTACCGCCACCATAGAGGTTACGCACAGAACCGCGAATCAGGTTCCATCGGGGGCGTATGGCCATCTCAGCCTTGTTGTTTCCGCCAAACAGGCGTCCTATCTGATAGGCATTGCTGTGAGGATAGGTAAACGTCAGGTTGATGCCCATCTTGCTTTCCAGTCGGTCATCGTTCAGCACCTCGCCAGCCTGGTTGGCATTCGGATTGGTAGCATCAATAATGCTGCCAACTGCTGCGCTGGGGTTGTCCAGACAGATTACCGTTTTCTTCTTCACCGTGGCATTATTACCGCCACCATAGGCATAGACGATAGAGCCACCCAGTATCTCCAGATAGGTCTTTCCCAGTTCAGGCTTAGGCAATCCGAAATAGGGGTTCGGTGTCTCGCCGTCTTCCAGCTTCAGCGAGTTGTAGTCATAGTCACCATTACCGCCGCCAAAGAGCTGTCCGATATACACCTTCTTGGCATCAGCAGCAGCCCTGATCTTTCCGCCGACGATCTCCGTCTTGGTGGAAAGGCGTACAAAGGCATTCCATGTACTATCAATCTTATTCTGTCCGGCACCGGTGCCCACCCGCGTCAGTTGCTTAGGGATAGAGTCTGACGAGCCGATGCTTCCGGCAATGTCATTACCACCATAGAGATGGTTGATCACGATATAGTTGGAGGCATGCTCGCCATCGACATGCACAAAGGCAGAGCCTTGCACATCGGCCATACGTGCACCACCATACACCCTGTTCAGGTCGCCGGCATAAATGGCAACGGTCGTGTTTCCTTTCGTATTGCCCACATTACCGCCACCATAGACGTTGCCGCCAATGGTAATCTGTGCCTGCACTGCCAGTGCAGACATCCAACTCAGTAATATGGTCATTAGCTTTCGCATTTCGTTTGTTTTTTTAGTTTTTCACTCCTTCACAATCGTCGGATCCAGTGCATCAGGATCGGCTAAATAGTAGAGGTAGCTGGGAGCCACCGTCATGGTGAGCGTCGTCTTGGTGCCGTCTCGCATAGACATCAGTCCGGTGATGTCATTCTCTGCTCGACAGTCCTTTCTGACCAGATGGCCCTCTTTGTCGTAAACATCATAGAAACTCACCAACTTCAGTCCTGTCAGGATGGGTGCCACATAAAGGTCGTTCACCACCAGTGGTACGCTGGTACTCAGCGTCTCGCCCTCGGAACTGTTCAGCATGTCTGTCACCTCGACAGCCGTCTCGGTCGTGGTATAGTTGAACAGCGGTTCCAGTCCGTTCCACTGCGTGATGCTCACGTTGACCTTACGTGCTCCAGCAGCTTTCAGTTGTATCTTCTTCACCTTGATAGTGCGCAGAATGTCATAATCGCTGCCCACCAGCAGTCGCAGGCTGAGGCTGGCATAGAGGTGTTCCATCAGCAGATTCACCTTGTTGTGGTTCTTGGGTTGACCCTCATACAGGTATCTCCACAGGGTGATATTCTCCGAACTGGACACAGGTTCACCACCTTTGACGCCAGCCAGGAAGCACAGGTCAACAGGTGTCACGGGGTCCAGGTTGTTGATGGTCAGCATTGCGCCTTTGGCATAGCCGTCCGACAAGTAGCTGATAGCCGTTGACGATGCCGCAGTGGCAGGCATAAAGCCATAGAGATACTGGTTCTCGTTAGGCAGCACCCTGACGTTGCTGCGCCATTCCGCCAGGTCGGTGGCATAGCTGAACGTGCCCCTTCGGGCTTCAGTGCCCCGCGTGACGTATATCTCGATGGCTTGGTCGGTGGTTGGCACGATGGCCGGTGAGCGTCTCACCATCGACGACAACTGCAGCATTTCGCCGTCGGTTGTGCCCTGTGGGTCGCTGACGTCGTCCATGCTGCAAGCAGCCAGCAGCAGTGCTGCCAGTGTGCTCATCGCCATATTCTTCAGAAACATCTTCATTGCCATACACTTGCTTACCAGTTATACACCTCGTGATTTTGATTCACTTCGTTCCAGTCTGTCACAAAGACATCGTTCACCACCAGTCGGTCGGTGGCATTGCCTGCATAGTAACTATACACAATCCACGTGTGATTACGTGAGAAGTCGCCCGCCCTTTCCATCTGGAATGGTGCCTCTTTAAGAACGCCATCGACCATATAGTGGATGGTGCCACTGAGCCGTTTGTCACTCTCGCGCAGATAGAACGGTCCTGCCTGCAGCAGGTGACCGTCGGCCACAGCCGCATTGACCAGTCGGTCATAGTACGAGGGAGCCATTCCCGGCAGGTATTCATAGGTCTCCGGATCTTCTATCTTGGGCACCTCTTCGGTGATGGTGGCCAGTGTGGTGGCGTCATCCACATAGCTGTTGCCCAAGTGATAGTCGTTGCCATCGTCGCTCAGGAACAGATATTCGTCGGCAGGAATCATGTTGCCAGCCAGCTCCACGCGGGTCATCTGGAAGTCAGACAGCGTCACGGCACAGCCAAACAGGAAGCGTACCTTCGACACCATGCGCGTCACGTTGACAATAGCTGGCTGTTGTGCCGTACCAATGCGCAGCACGGGGCTATCGCCATAGACGGGCTGGTCTCTCAGCACGCCCGACATGGGCAGTCCTTCGTCAGGCACCACCGTAGTCAGGACGGTCAGTCCGAAGGGCTGGTCGCCAGTCAGCATCAAAGCGTCTTCCAGTTCCTGTCGCGTAGTGGTCTCGTCCAGCTGATGCGTGTGTGCAACATTTGCCAGCACATAGACATCCACGCTGGTGGGGTTCTGAGCAAACTCGTCTGGCACCAGCATCAGGTAGGTGGCACTGCGCTGACTGTTCAGTTGACCAATGGCCGGATTCAGATAGCCCACCAGAGTGCCATCGTTATGAGTAAACACCCATATCTGCACACTGCTGACCTTGTTTTCGGCCTCCGTGGCAGCCACATCACCGATGTAGGCACGCCGAGGAGCCGACTGCTTGTTGCTCAGTTGTTGGCCTTCTATATATATATTAAGGTATAAAGACGGAGTCACAGGCGCACGCCCTGCCTCGTCGCCGCTATCATGAGAACAGCCCACGCCGCCCATTGCCACTGCCAGTAGTAGCAGTAGTGTGCGAATGATGCGATATGTCCCAGCAGTTTGTCTCATGCGGTCTTTCTGTTTATTCAAGTTCTACAATCGTTGGCGTCGCCATCTTCCAGTCGGCGGTCAGCTGTATGCCCACCTCCAGCCGTTCTGTCAGCAGGTCGGGCACCACATTATACGCCTTACGGAGAGAGTTGACGCTGACATTCAGCGTGGTGACATAGTCTTGCGTAATGACACGACGCTGATAGTCGTATGTGGCACCACCCTCGGGTGCCAAGATGCCCAACAGGTAGAAACGGGTACCGGGGTAAACCAGTCCGTTCAGTCCGCGGAAAGTGACGTTGCTGTTGTTTTGGAACTCAGCAATCACGGTCACCTCCTCGTCGTCGGGTGTTTGCAGCAACAGCGTATTACTGTTGGCCGAAGTTGTGCCGCCATAGGGAGGCAGATAAATCACACTGTTATCGGGAGCCACCGGATAGCAGTCGTAAACATAGCGCACATCGACTTCCGATGTGCTGGTGGGTTTGAAGTCGAAGCCCACAGGGCGCTGACTGCCCACAATGATACCCGTCAGCGGGAAGGTCGTTGCATCAACGGTTATATAACGCCCGTCGGCATCGCTCAGCGACACCGTCAGGGGATTGAGCCTCATCTGCAGACAGCCCACAGCATAGTGCACGGGCTCCTTGATAGCCACCGATGTGGTGTTGTTTCGCACCACGCCATTATCTGTCTCGTAGCGGGCCAGCACATCGGTCCAGGTGGCCTCGTTCTCATAATAGGTTTTGCGGGTATCCGTCGTTGTGGTCTTAATCTGACTGTTGGCATAGTAGTACAAATCTGCCGGATGCGCATAACGACGAATGCCGGCCACCCTGGCCAGCGTGGTGGTGGTCTGTGGGACGAACTGTCCGTTGGTATAACGCACCACGGCAGCACCGTCGGGCAGTCCTATAGAGGCGGGATAGTTGACAGGCAGACCTACAGCCTTGTTGTCGATAGAGTCGATGATGGCCTGTTGCAGCTTGCGCTCCACGGTCCAGTCGGAATAGGTCAGTGCGGCAATCTTGCTTCGCAGCTCCCTGACATAGGCATTCACGTTGACCGACGAGCCAGCCATGGGCGCAGTGGTCTCCTGCCCCTGATTAATGAAGTTCAGGAAGAAAGCCTGCAACTTAGAATCGGTTGCAGCACTCCACGAATAGGTATGCGCCTCGTGCAGACATTCCGCATGGGCGATGGCCGTCAGATAGCGGGCGATGGCAGCCGCCTCACTGGGCACATCGTTGTTGTCTCGGATAGACTGCAGACTGAAAGAGATGTCGGCGGGATTGCCATCAGCAGGGTAGTTGGCTGTCAGTGCACCATAATACTGCTTGTTGGCGAGCGACGCATCTGAAGAACCGGCAGCACGGGCATAGACCAGGAACGAAGCCACCCCGTTCATCAGCTGCATGCCCTCGTAGTAGAAGAAGTGTGCATTGGTCTTGCTATAATCGCTGCCAGCGCTGTAGTCCACTCCAAAGAGTTTGGGCTGGTCGCTGATCTCCACACGTCCCCGCTTGGCGAAGGGGATGAGGTGTAGCTCTTGCAGTCCGCGGAAGTGCTCATCGGCCTGTACCACGCTGGCAGCAGTGCGATGCAGGGGTGCTTTGTCCTGGTGCAACTTGGTGAGAGGTGCCACGGCGAAAGCTAACTGCGCACGGACGGGTTGTTCGTCAGTGCGTAGCGACTCGTCGTTTGTGCAGCCGCTCAGGACTGTCAAAACAAGCAAAGGTAAGATCAGACGTAGTCTCTTCTTCCTCATAGGGATTGATTATAGTTCCGATTCATAGTTGCCGCCATCATTCCAGTTCAGCGTGATACTCACACCCACCATACTGTTGGCTGGCGTCACAGCGCCGTCGTCGTTCAACTCGCCCTTGATCACTTTCAGGTCGCCAGCCTTCAGCGGCTCGGGGATGCCAAGCACGGTCTCGGTCACGGTGCCGTCGGTCTTGGTAACATACACCTTGAACTGCCAGAGCGAGGTGTCGATAACGCGGCGTGGTGCCCCAGCAGGCACAGCATCGGGCGATGGGAAGTTCACCGAACAGAAGCATAACAGGTCGTTGTCGGTGGCTACTCTCTGTGCCTCGACCAGCACGGGCTTTTCAGGATAGCGATAGATGCTGTCGCTGATACAGAAGGCATTGGCAAATCCGGTGGCATAGACCTTCATGTCGCGATAGCTCACGCCACGAGGGTCGATGACCAGCGTGGCAGCACTGTTGGCCATATATAGTCGGACATTGAATGTCTGATCGATGCCCTCCAGTACCTCCATCGGCAGTCGTGCCGTAAACAGGCCTGTGGTGTGCGAGGTAATCTTCTCGCCCTCGGTCTGCTGCAATTTCGACGTGGGACTAAGCTCATCGTCGTGCAGCGTCACCACAGGGTTGTTTTTGATGTTTGCCACAGCCAGGTGCATGTATTTGCGCATGGGCAGCGTCAGCGTGTAACTGGTCTGGTTGGCATTGATAATGTCCTGTACATGTTCCAGTCGCTCCTGTTCCTCGTCGGTATCGTAGAACGAGAGGTCCACATCGTGGGCGAAGTCGCTGAAGATGTCCTTCAGGTGTGTCTCCAGTGCGCCGGCCACACTCATCTCGGTGATGGTGGTCAGCTGGGTCTTCAGCTCCGTAGTCATGTTGGTGACCAGTTTCAACTGGTAGTCCATCTCGAACTTCTCGCCCTCTTGACAGTCGGACAAATCATCGTCGATGACAGAACACGCCGACAGTGACAATGCTGTGAGCACTGTCACCATCAGCTTTGCGATTGTTCTGTCGAGATACATCATATTAATAACTGTTTATTGCTGTCCCAGTTCTACGTTGAATGTAAGACCTGGCTCCCACTGGATATCTACAGCCAGACCCAGCGATACCTGTGAAGAACGCAGGTCAGGAACGGTAGAATAAGCACTCTTCAGTGAGTTCGAACCAATGGTGAAGTTAGCCGTGGTCTTGTAGTCTTGCATGAACACGCGAACCTTCTCGGTATCGGTGGTGCCATCGGCCTTGTAAGGAGGCAGAATGTAGTTTGTTGCATCTGTTGTGGCTCGGCTAGCGGGGAACGAACTGCTGGTGGGATCCAGCTTACCTACAAGGTAGAACTTGCTGCCACGACGAATCAGGTTGGCATTGCCCCAGAAGTCAACACCCGAATTATTCACAAACTCCAGAGCTACGAATACTGGCTGCTTGTTGTTGGCAGCATCATAGTTGTCCCACAACAGGGTGTAGTTGTAGTCAGAAGTCTGTGCAGTGTTAGAGGGCACGGTGATGCCATTGCCATCACTGCCAATATAGCTATCGTAAACCATGAAGTTGAAGTCGTTGCCTGCAACATCCTTTTTCAGGAAGTTCCAACCCACCTTTTGGCACTGACCGCCAACGATGACGCCCGTGAGCTTGAACGAGGTGCTATTCACGGTGATATGCTGATCGCTGGTCTCCTCTGTACAAGCAGCCTGGTTATCATCAATGCTAGCTGCGCCATACTTCACTGTGGTGGCCAGCAAAGCTGTACCATAGTTAATGTCGCGCTGCATAGCCACGCTACGGGTGGTATTAGCCACAGCACCATCCTTGACCCAGCCTTTCAGGTTATTGGCAGCCGTCCAGTAGCCGTCGTTGTCCCAGTTTGCCACGGTCTGTGGGTAATTGCTTTCCACATGGGTCTCATTGCTGACACGCACGGGGCTATTGCCAAAGTAAACAAGCTCTGCAGGATACAGGAACTTATCAACAGTCGTTGTATTATCAGATACGGGTTTGAACACAGAAATATTGGTAGCATAGCTGAAGGCACCCGTACCATTATTGGCCGAAGGAGCGAACGTCAACTGTGCGGCTCCGTCTGGGAGGTTCAGAGCTTCAGGGAAGGTATTGGGGTCGATGGCATTTGTAAGAGTATTCAAATCTACATTGATATAAGTATTGAAGGCTGTCTTGATACTTGCCAAATCCTTGAACGTCACATTATTCACATCATCGCGCTGGAAATAGTTGCTGAAACGGTTCTTAATGCGCTGACCCATCTTCTTAGCAATAAACTCCTTCTCATTGGTAGGTGTGGCTGAAGCTACTTTGTCGGCCACCACCCACAAGTCTTCAATCACGCTCAGAATACCATCTGCAGAGCCCGAACGTATTTCGGCAGCACCGCCCACCGTGCGAATCGTGGTCAGCAGCACATAGGCCTTACCCAGGATTTCCTCCAGAGGCTTCATGTTCACTCTTGTTGCGGGATCATTATATGCAACACCATAATCACGCCAGTCTTTTGATATCAGACCACTATAGGTGTAGGTCACACCACCCTGCTCATCCTCATAGGTTCCTGCAGCAATCGCAGCTGCCAGTTCGTCACCGGCCAAGGCACTCTTACTACCACTGACGGTCTTATAGGGAGCATCCAGGAATCCTGGCGTCCAATAAGACACTCTATAGTCCGGATCAGACTTACTCAGATAATCGTCGTTTGGAGCTTCTTTGTGCAGACCCAGGTTGGCCATACGAGTCATCAGCGTGGCCAGCAACGTACAAGTTTGCGAAAAGGCTGCCGTATTACCATTGATACGAGCATTCGTTGTGAACTCTGTTGCAGTGGCTTTATCGCCTACGTTGTAGATAATGTTACCATACTCCGAGGGGTTGGCGCCGGTTGTTGGCTTGGGAGCGCGGCCATAGAACAACAGCGTGTTGGTACCTATGGGCAGTGCCAACTCAACCACACGACGAGAGTTGTCGGCAGCGATGGCACCTGATGCCAGCAAACTAGACAGGTCGTAGTTACGTGTTGAAGTAGCCAACGCATCGGTAGAAACATCATAGAGGTGCTTACCGTTAGCAGACTGCTTGTAGGTTAGGATACGGGCATCGGTCAATCCGCGGAAGTTGGTACCGAGAGCCTGTGTGGCTGTGGCCGAAGAGCGACGCACAGGTGCTTTTTTCATACCGCTCTGGTCGGCGGCAGCAATGTTCAATACGAACTGTGTGTTTACAGTTCCTTTTTCCGAATCGTACGTAGGATTCACAGCATCTGTCACGACTTCGTCGTCAGACGTGCATCCACTGAACACGTACGTACCTATGAGTGCTATCGCTCCTGCAAAGGCATAGTTGAAAAACTTTTTCATGTCAAACATTTTGTTTAGTAATTAATAATATTCTTTTTCTCGCTTATTCATTTGTTAGCATTGCTATTCACAGGTTAGGGATGTTCCAGTTGCCGCAGGTTGTCGATGGCATCGCGATCGCCACCAGCTGCGGCCCTTCGGAAACAGTCAAGGGCTTCACTGGTGTAGCCGCAGAGGTAGTAGGCCACGCCCAGTGCATTTTGTGCCCGCTCTTCGTGGCGAATAGTCAGCAGATGCTGCAGGGCTTCGTGATGACAATCGCTACAGTCGGTGCGCAACAGGCCAATGGCACGGTTGATGAGGGGCGCCACCTTGTCGGGTTCATATTTATACATCACACGCATGTAGCCGGAGTTACGCTGGTCGCGCAGAATATGTGTCTTGATATACTGCCACGTGCGTCCACCGTTCAAACGCTTCAGTTTCTGTTCACAACGGTTCGGGTCTTTCTCGCTGGCTATCAAGTCGAGCGCCTGGCGGAGCTCGTCAGCACGGTCGGCATTCTGCTCGGCCTCGACTTGCAACTGCTGGCGGAAATCAGCCCATCCCTCGCCACCGCCAACGGCCTCAAACAGTGTGTCGGCCAACTGCAGGTGCTGACGTACATACTCTTTCAATGCCTCGGCACGACGAAGCGACAACTTCTGGTTGTAGGCAACAGGTCCTTCGATAGATGCCAGACCCACAATCTGGATGGTGCGCACATCGGTCATGGTGTCGGCCAGTGCATGGGCGGTGACATCCAGTATCTGGCGCAGCACCTCGGCATTGTTGCGAAATTCGGGCAGCAGCACTGACTTGTCGAAGGGGAAATGCACATGCAGCGGGCGCTCGTCCTGATGCAGTCGGCCTGCACTATACGTGAGATTCGTCACGGGCGTCATGAAAGGTGCAAATGCGGGCTTGCTTTCCACTTCGGGCAGCAACTCGGGCAGTGGTTCCAGTCGAGGTCTGCCAGGCAGGTTATAGACGATGTTCAAAGCAGCCTGGGGCATGAAGAACGCTTTCTTCGTGCTGCCCAGTTTCTTGCCGCAGTGTCCGCATTCATAGCGGTTAAATCGGGTGTAGCCAACGGCTGCTCCGATAATGGCTTCCAAATTCCAGTAGCGCCCCAGTGGCCAGGAGTAGCCATAGAAAAATCCCAGCGCTCCCAAGTCGCCCTGACGACGCTCGTCGCGCACGGAACGATACATACCAAACGGGAAGCGAACCTCCGACACGTTATAATGACTATAAATCAGGTTAGCACCAAAGAAATGGTGCACGTTAACAGAGTCTGTCCAGTAGCGCACGTCGGGCGACAACAATAGGTGACGCCACTTGCGCGAGGTCTGATCGTTAGTAGGCCAAGGACGGAAACCTGCCGTCATGCCCACCGACCAGTGGGGCGACAGACGGGTACCGACGCGAAGATTAGGGGTGAGCCATGCATCGTAGAGCAGGTTGTTGCCGATGGTGACCTGCTGAGCATTCGTGCTAATGGCGAACCCGCAAAGAAGCAATATGTTCAATAAAAACCTACGCATACTTAAGCCTATTAATATTGTATAACATAAATCTATCATTGGCAAAATTACTAAATGATTTCATTTTATTACTAATTTTAACAATTACCTTTTATCATATTGTCTTTTACATTTTTCATTTTGTCCAAATGGTATAGTTTTTCATGTATTTAAGGCGTTTTAGACGACAAAAAGGAAAAAAACTTGCACATATTTGCGCAAGTTAATCACAGTAAAAGGACCAATAAATTTGTAATATTAACAGTTACGTTATGTTATCATGTGTTAATTTTCGGGGGGGGTAGGTTCTGATGCCTCCAGTTGTCGGCGGAAATCAGATGGCGTCATGCCATAAACATGCTTGAAATTTCGAATGAACGTGGTGGCACTGGGGATACCACAGGCTTCGCCAATGGCAGCCATGGTATATTCAGGATGACTTTTGATGAGCGTCGCGGCATATTCCATGCGTTTGGTGTTGATATAGCCAGGCACGTTGGTATTCGTGTACTTATTAATAATAGTGGCCAGCATGTTTTTATCAACACCCATCAAGCCCATCAGATCGTCGCGACCGAAGTCGGGCTTCACAAAGAGTCGTTCACGGATGATGCGACGATCTATCTCCTCGAATTGTCGTTGCACTTCATCGGGTGCATCTGTTGAACGATTTTCAACGGTTTCATCGGTAGTCTGATCACCCACAACCATGTCGCGATAGTGCATTAATTGGCGCACAGTGGCCATAATGGTTTGGTTCTTGCGACGCACCATCAAGCTGTAATTCAACATCAGTAGCATCACAACAAACAGCAACAGCGCAGCGGCGCCCGTCACTATGATGAGCTGAACATGACGCGAGTTAGCACGCTCATTGTCTATCACCTTCATCACTTCGTCCGAGATGGTGGCCAACGTATGAGCGCTGATGGTATCGGCAATACGGGTGGTGCTGGCAAAACACTCAACGGCATGCTGGCTGTCGCCCATCTGATTATAGATAGAACCTTTATCGGCTAGCAACTTCAACATGTTGCGCCCCAAGCTATCGCCGTCACTCGTAATATGTTGGATGGACCTGTCGAGATAGCGAAGCGCCTCGTCGTTCATGTGGCGCAGGCGATAATACTCCAGCAGAGCATCGCCAACCAACGGATCGGAAATGGCTTCGCCCACATACTCGTGATAGATTTGGTCGGCCTCGGCAGTGCGTCCTAACTTAGCCAGAAGGGCGATGCGCATGGTATGAACACGCTGCCAGGCACGCTGCTGCCACACCTTGTCGTGAAACGACGATCCCTTGCGCACGCAGTATTCTTCGTTATCGCACATGCGCATGGCTGTTCGACACAAACCATCACCATAATACATATAACACAGCAAGCAATAGTAGGCCGCCAGTTCATGATACTTATGCTCATAGTTGGAGCGCTTCATGATGCCAAGGGCATGGAAACAGGTCTGATACGCCATCTGCTTGTAGCCCTGCCTATAAAGGCGTCGGCCTCGCATAAAGAGGGCTTTTGACAGAGACACGGAGTCGTCTTGCTGCCGAGCCAGCATGTAGAGTCGATAGGAGGCCTCTGGCATTTCCTTCCAATGGCGCAACATGTCGTGCGTACGCATGATGCGCTCCAACAACTGCAACCTGAGTGCAGGGTCGCCCTTATCGGTCAGGTCATCGTAGGCCTGCTGATAGTATTTCAGGGATTCATTGAACTTTAAAGAAAAACGACAGGAATCACCTCGGGCCATCAGGGCTGATGGTGTGAGGGACGACGGCCAAGCCGTTTCTACTGCCACAAATAGAAAGGTGACCATGCAACAGATGGTCTGACGTATGCTCATAAGCCAAAGAATAGTTATAAACTATCCTTCCAGTTACAAAAGGGATTTTGGCGGAGATGACTATTGTAATAACGTCGGTCGCCCGTCACCTCTTGAGCGAGGAACGGAGGTAGTTTAGGATTGTCGTTAACAGATTTCAGCTCAACTTCGGCCACCACGAGACCGTCATTTTCGCCATAGAATTCGTCAACCTCGAAGGTATAACCCTCGTAGTCAACCAGATAGCGGGTCTTGTCGATAATACCTGGCTCGCAGAGGTCAAAGAGTTTGGCAGCCTCATCAAGGCTGATCTCTTTCTCAAACTCGTAGCGACTGAGTCCGCCGTCGAGCGACGGGCCCTTGATAGTGAGGAATCCCTGTTCGTCGCGTTGGCGCACGCGCACGGTCTTACCGCCGCCACTGCAGATGTAGCCCTGCTTGATGCGGTAGCTCCGATGTGCCAGGCGCTTGTAGTCGCTGTTGCGCACCAGGAATTTACGTTCTATCTCCAGTCCGCTCATTTATTCGAACATCAAAACAGAGATGAAAGCGTAGAGCACTGCGCACACAATAAGCACGCCAATAATCCATGCCACCACGTTGGTACCCTTTTGCTCCAGCTTCTGAGCGTAGGCTTTCTGCTTTTTATTCAGTTGCTTTCCTTGTTTATTAGACATAATACTTAATGTTTGATAGGTTTACGGAAGGCAAAGATACAACTTTTTTCTGTTTCGCCAAAAATTATCTGTTTAATTTTTTTGTTTCAAAGTCATTTATGGGGCAGAGCAGCGGTTTTTGGGTCCCGAAATGGCAGTTTTGCGGGGCAAGAGCGGCACTATAGGATAGCAATAGTGACACTTTTATCCTGCAATAGTGGCACTTTTGACTTGCAATACTAAAGGTTTTGGTGTCGATCTAGAGTCTAGAATACCTCAATCTAGAGTCTAGATGACCTGATTCTAAAGTCTAGATTGCGCGCGTCTAGAGTCTAGAATAGATGATTCTAGGGTCTAGAATCGAGTCATCCAGGGGCTAGCTACATTTCAGGTGCGGCACTATAGGATAGCAAGAGTGGCACTATTCATCACGAATAATGCCACTCTTGATACTATAAACCACGCGTTTTATAGTACGGAATTAGAGCAATGACCTTTTATGCATAAAACATTGCCCTAAAACGTTCAACCTTTTAATCTTCTGAAGTGGAGGGGAACTCCATCAGGTAGGCCTTGATGAAGCCGTCGAGCTTGCCGTTCATCACACCATCGACATCGCCTGTCTGGTAGTTGGTGCGGTGGTCTTTCACACGCTTGTCGTCGAAGACATACGAACGGATCTGCGATCCCCACTCTATTTTTTTCTTGCCAGCCTCAATCTTGGCTTGTGCCTCCATGCGCTTCTTCATGGCGCGGTCGTAGAGCTGCGAGCGCAGCAGGGCCATGGCGCGCTCTTTGTTCTTGGGCTGGTCGCGCGTCTCTGTGTTTTCAATCAGGATTTCCTCTTCCTCGCCGGTGTCTGGGTCGGTGTACCAATAGCGCAGACGCACACCCGACTCCACCTTGTTGACGTTCTGACCACCGGCACCGCTGGAGCGGAACGTGTCCCACGACAACTTGGCGGGATCTACATAAACCTCGATGGTGTCGTCGACCAGCGGGGTCACAAAGACAGAGGCAAACGACGTCATGCGCTTGCCCTGCGCATTATAGGGCGAGACACGCACCAGACGGTGCACACCGTTCTCGCTCTTCAGATAGCCATAGGCATACTCGCCACCTTCTATCTGCATGGTCACACTCTTGATGCCGGCCTCATCGCCGTCCAGCAGGTTGGCAATGGTCACCTTATAGCCATGAGCCTCGGCCCAGCGCATATACATACGCATGAGCATCTGGGCCCAGTCTTGCGCCTCGGTGCCACCGGCACCACTGTTGATCTTGAGCACGGCGTCCATGGGGTCTTCCTCCTGGCGCAGCATGTTCATCAGCTCCAGCTGCTCGATGGCTGCAATGGCAGCGGCATAGTTGGCATCGACTTCCTCCTCGGTGACCATCTCTTCCTTGTAGAAGTCGAAAGCCAGCTGCAGCTCGTCGGCCTTGGTGCGCACATCATCGTAGCCATCAATCCACTTCTTGATGGCCTTCACCTTCTTCATCTGGGCCTCTGCCCTCTTCGGGTCGTCCCAGAAGTCGGGAGCCTGCGTGCGCAGGTCTTCTTCCTCCCACTCTATTCTTTTCTGATCGATTTTGAGGTAGTGCTCCAACTTTTCTGCACGATCGAGCACATCTTTCAATTGGTCTTGTGTAATCATACTTCTATATAACTAAGGTTACTGACCCCACCCCCTGCCCCTCCCCTACAAGGGAGGGGAGAGAGGCGGCTTCCTCTGCGGTTCTTCCCTCCCTTCAAGGGGAGAGAGGCGGCTTCCTCTGCGGTTCTCCCCTCCCTTCAAGGGGAGAGAGGCGGCTTCCTCTGCGGTTCTTTCCTCCCTTCAAGGGGAGAGAGGCGGCTTCCTCTGCGGTTCTCCCCTCCCTTGTAGGAGAGAGAGGCGGCTTCCTCTGCGGTTCTCCCCTCCCTTGTAGGAGAGAGAGGCGGCTTCCTCCGCGGTTCTCCCCTCCCTTGTAGGGGAGGGGCAGGGGGTGGGGTCAGTATTGTTATTATTCATGTCTGCTTTCGTCTATTCGAAAAGTTTACTGCAAAGGTATAAAGAAGCGGGCGAACTGCCAAACAATTCGCCCGCTTTTTTGCTATATCGGTATCTTCAAGTTGTTGACTTAAAGGCGATGCGGTCATTTCAGGAGGTACTTCTTCTGCTGGCTCACGACGATGCGATGACGCGATGAAACCGGCAGTTTTTGTCCGTTCAGACCATAGAGAGACTGGTC
>NZ_JHXM01000017.1 GCF_000621725.1 Xylanibacter brevis ATCC 19188 | reverse complement strand
CTGCCCCCTGCCGCTGGGCACCCCCTGAGTGTTTTTCATGGCGTGGGCTTCGCCAAGGCGAGTCAACGAATCCAGTATGAAGTCATATTCTCAGATGAAAAGGTCAACGTTTCCAGTACGAAGTCCACTAACCCGGGAAAAGAGACAACAGAAACAGGAAAGCAGACAACCTAATCAGAGAGATAAGTCAACAAAATCAGTATAATAAACAGTAATTAACAAAACAGTAACAAATCAAGGCTCTGAGGGAGTCAACACTATACAGGGAAAGACACGTTAGCAATAGCAGTATGCCTTTCTTAGGTAGGGTTGAATGCTTTCTAAACCTTGATTTATTTGCAACAACTTAATTTATATTAAAAATCGATAAGATTATTAATAAAAACATGCAGAGTGGCCTGTGTGTTGTTTTTATTTTGTAACTTTACACACTGAAAAATGAAGACTAAACGGTTTTTAATTAATTACAAATGCTGTAGCTAAAAATGGTGATAAGAAACCAATCTTGCGATGTTATATTTTATTAATCAATCTATATTATTTATTTAACAATGTCCATTAATTATTTCAGTGTCTTGTTGGCTGCAGCCTTGCTGGTGTCGTCGCCTGCTGTGGCTAAAGATAAGAAAGAAAAGAAGGAAAAGGCAAAGACCGAACAAAAGGTCGGTAAGAAGGCCAAGAAAACGTCTTTCAGCTTGTTTAAAAAGAAAAAGAAAGAGGTGCCTCAGCGAAAGGATTCGGTGAGGGTAGAGAGACCACAGGTTGATCGTAAGGGCCTCTTTCACGTAACGAAGGAGAAGAACGACTGGTTCTTCCAGATTCCCGACAGCCTGATCGGACGTCAGTTCCTGACCACCACGCGCTACACCAGTACGCCGGCATCTAGCGGCATCTTCGGTGGTGAACAGGTCAACGAGCAGACCGTCTATTTCCAGAAGGGAGTAGACAACCAGTTGCTGCTGCGTGCCAACCTTATTATAAATGTGGCCGATAGCGTAGATAAGATCAGCCGTGCTATCACTATCAGTAACGAGAACCCCATCATTGGCTCGTTCAGAATTGAAAGCCATAAGAACGGCATGTACAAGATCAAGGTCACACAGTTCTTTAATCAAGACAATGTGGCGATGGCCCTGCCTCAGTATGTCAAAAAACAATTTGAGTTGCAGGCTATGCTGGGCGATATGAGCTACATTGAGGACATCAAGTCGTTCCCCATGAACACTGAGGTGCGCACGGTGAAGACCTATGCCTCTATGGGCAGGGCACTGCCCTCAGCAGCCAGCACCGGTAAGGTCACCTTCGGATTGAACATCAGCTTTGTGCTGCTGCCCGAGAAGCCCATGATGCGACGCTACTTTGACCCTCGTGTGGGCTACTTCACCGATCGCTTCAATAGTTATGACGACAATCAGCAGCGCGTAGAAAGCAAGACGTTTGTCACACGCTGGCGCCTGGAGCCCCGTCCTGAGGATGTGGAGAAGATGAAAAATGGCGAGCTCGTAGAACCCGTGAAGCCCATTGTCTATTACATCGACCCCGCAACGCCTAAGCAGTGGCGCAAGTATCTGATCATGGGTGTAGAAGACTGGCAGAAAGCTTTCGAGAAGGCCGGCTTCAAGAATGCCATACAGGCTCGCGAATGGCCCGAGAACGATAGCACCATGAGTATGGAGGACGCTCGCTACAGCTGTATTCGCTATCTGGCTAGCCCCATTGCCAACGCTTATGGTCCTAACGTACACGACCCTCGCACGGGTGAGATACTGGAGAGTCACATTTGCTGGTATCACAACGTGATGTCGCTGGTGCACGACTGGTATATGATTCAAGCCAGCTCTATCGACGAGGCTGCCCAGAAGATGAACTACGACGAGGAACTGATGGGTCAGCTGATTCGTTTCGTCAGCTCTCACGAAGTGGGCCACACGCTGGGTCTTCGTCATAACTTCGGCAGTTCAAGCACTGTGCCTGTAGAGAACCTGCGCAATAAGTCGTGGGTAGAGGCTCACGGCCACACACCCAGTATCATGGATTATGCCCGCTTCAACTACGTAGCACAGCCCGAGGACGGCATCAGCCGTGAGGGCATCTTCCCCCGTATTGGCGACTATGATATGTGGGCCATCGCATGGGGTTATAAACCCATGCTCGAAGCTAAGGACGAGCTGGAGGATCACAAGATGCTGGAACCACTGGTTCTGGAGTCGCTGAAGAACCGCCGTTTGTGGTGGGGCGATGGCGAAGGTGAACACAGAGACCCTCGCCGTCAGACAGAGGACCTGGGCGATGATGCCGTGAAAGCTAGCTATTATGGCATTCTCAACCTGAAGCGTCTTGCTCAGAATCTCCCTGAATATACGAAGGACGACGAGAAGGATATCTACGGTAACGACCTGTCAACGATGTATAACCAGATCATAAATCAGTTCTATCGCTATTGTGGCCACGTGGCTCGTAATATCGGTGGTTATCTAGTTGAGCCCAAAACGCAGGGCATGGAGGGTAATATGTTTGAGCCACAGCCCGTGGCCAAGCAGAAGGCTGCACTGAAGTTCCTCGACGAGCAGGTGCTGCACGAGCCCATGTGGCTACGCAATGTGGCCTATGCCAAGCGTCTGGTTACCGATCCTCAGCATTTGTCTACCTCTATCGGCGAATCCGTCATGTTGATGATGATGAATCGTGTGTATGAGTTGAACGAGCTTTATACTGCTCAGCAGTATCTAACGGATCTGAGCAAACTGGTGTTCACCGAGCTTAATGCCGGCCGAAAGGTTTCTCCCTATCGTATGGCGCTGCAGAAGAGCATGCTCTCTAGCTTGATAGCCTTTAATAATTCAAATAATAGGGTG
This sequence comes from Xylanibacter brevis ATCC 19188, assembly GCF_000621725.1. Classification (GTDB taxonomy): domain Bacteria; phylum Bacteroidota; class Bacteroidia; order Bacteroidales; family Bacteroidaceae; genus Prevotella; species Prevotella brevis. Next base: position 101,191 of record NZ_JHXM01000017.1, on the reverse strand, counting down.
GTACGCCCAGCAGTGCTCTACACGCTGCAGCAGCTGCAGAAGAAAGCTAAGGTGGCTGCAGCTTCGGCTGCCGATGCCGAGAGCCGCGCACACTATACATTTATCTACGATCAGATTGGTCGTCAGCTTGTGTGGAAATAACGACGCTCACAGCGTTAATGCGTCAAATAGGCGTTAGCGCGCATAAAATAAAGGTTGGCACTCATATGTAAGTGCCAACCTTCTTTATTTTCCTGAGCGTTAGGCTCTGTAGGAAAGAGCCATCGTGCTCGGTTAATCGTATTACTTTTTTTCCTTGTTTACTCTGCTGCCTGAAACTCCTCGAGGAAGCGGGTGTCGTTCTCAGAGAACATGCGCAGGTCGCTGACGCGATACTTCAGGTTAGTGATGCGCTCTACGCCCATGCCAAAGGCATAGCCCGAATATTCCTTAGAGTCAATGCCGCACTGCTCCAGCACGTTGGGGTCCACCATGCCGCATCCCAGAATCTCAACCCATCCGGTGTGCTTGCAGAAGCCGCAACCCTCGCCACCGCAGATGAAGCATGAGATGTCCATTTCGGCAGAAGGCTCGGTGAATGGGAAGTAGGAAGGACGTAAGCGAATCTTGGTGTCGGCGCCAAACATCTCGCGTGCAAACGACAGCAGCACCTGCTTCAGGTCGGTAAACGACACGTTCTTGTCGATATACAGACCTTCCACTTGGTGGAAGAAGCAGTGGGCACGAGCCGTGATGGCCTCGTTGCGATAGACGCGTCCTGGGCAAATCACGCGGATAGGAGCCGTCAGCTTGCCGTCCTCGGTGTGCATCTGCTCCATGATGCGTGCCTGCACCGAAGAGGTGTGCGAACGCAGCAGGATGTTTTTTGTCACATCGTTGGGATGTTGACTCACGAAGAATGTATCTTGCATATCGCGTGCAGGATGATCGGCAGCAAAGTTCATCTTGGTGAACACGTGCAGGTCGTCCTCCACCTCGGGGCCGTCGGCCAAGACGAAGCCCATGCGGCTGAATATATCAATAATCTCGTTGGTGACAATGGTCAGCGGATGACGTGTGCCCAGCGCTATGGGATAGGGTGTTCTTGTCAGGTCTATTTGCTCGTTGCCTGTCTCCTGAGTCGCAGTAGCCTCTCGCAGTTGGTTGATGCGCTCTGTGATGCGCTGCTTCAACTCGTTGATTTTCATACCCACTTCTTTCTTCTGCTCTGCGGGCACGTTGCGGAAGTCGTTCATCAGCTCTGTGATTTCACCCTTTTTGCTCAGGTACTTCAGTCGCAGCTGCTCCACTTCCTCTGCATTCTTCGCCTTCAGCTCGTCGACCTGCTGAAGGAGTTGATTGATCTTATCTACTATCATGATTGTTTATGTATGTATTTCCTAAATGTCTATTTCTTTGCTAAGTTAAAGTTGTAGTATTCCTTGTCACCGGTGATGTCCTTGATGGCTTTCAGAAATGGTGGGAACTTCACGGGTTCGCCCTGGGCAATGCCTTTCGTCTCGAGAATGATAAGACCATGCAGTTGATCCTGAAAGGTGTCCACCTCAAAGAATTGTCCCTGCCAGATGAAACTGTGGCGATGCTTGCGAATGGTCTTTCTGCTGGGGTCGGCTAGGCCTAGCAACATCTCGTAGAGGCTGTTGTTGATTTGGCGTTCTACGACTAGCTCTTCTGTTGCCGACTGCTGCTTCTTGGTGGTGTGCACATACACATACTTGCCGTCCCATGCACGCTTGCGAAGACGTATCTCTGTCCCGGGTTCTCCCTGTAGGTATGTCTGTGTGATGTCGCTTTCTATGCAGTCTTCGGGCAGTTGTCCCGTCACTTCCACGATGTATTTGCGCTCCTCCTCAATGGGTTGGGGCAGGCCTAGCACGCTGCTGATCTCTTTCAGCACTCGGCGCATCTTTGCTTCAAAGTCGTCGTGGTTGTTGATGACGCGCAAGTGGGGATGACCGTTCCAGGCACGAATCACCTTCTTGTCCAGTGAGCGTGCTATCTTCAGGCCTTCTTCCGTCATCGGCTCGTTGCGCTGGGCGTTGTTGGCTGTGGTGTAGTATTGCTCAGCTCCATCGGCTGCCGACACCAAGTGAAGGATGGCGTCATAGCGATTGCGCAGTTCGGGAGATGTGGTGCCCACGGCACGTGTGATGTCTGCCCATGTTTCGGGATTCATGTAGGCAGAGATATCCATAGTGCCGCGGTCGCAGACAATGAGGCAAGGTTGCTCGGTGCATTCCTGTGCCATACGCATAAATTTGTCCTCAAGTGCCAACTGAATCTCGAGTGTTGCTTTCTCGCCTTCATAGAAGAAACCCTTGTTCTTCGTCAGGTAGTTCATACCGGCTTGTGTGAAGAGGGTGGGTACTTCTGGGATAGTAAATACTTTATATCCTAAATTAGAGAAATGTTCAATGATGCGCACCAATGCGGTCGTTTTGCCTGCGCATGGTCCGCCCGTGAGGACTATTTTCTTTATATCGTTCATCGTCTATTTCCTTATTCGCGTGCAAAATTAATAATAATTAGGCAAAAAGCAAAATATTATACTAATTTTCTCTAATTACATAGGGAGTGACAATCCTTACACAAACTTTTGGATGAGACTGACGAAGCGTTGTCCGTACTTCACTTTCTTGAACTCACCGATGCCCGAAATGAAGCCAAACTGCTCGATGCTGGTGGGCTTGATGGTGGCCAGCGAGTGGAGCACTTTGTCGCTGAACACGATATAGGGTGGCATGTTCTCTTCCTGGGCGCAGAGCATTCGCAACTGTCTGAGGGCTTCAAACAGTTTAGGGTCTTCTGTGCCCGTGGTGGCAGCCAATCCGGGAATGGTGATAGCGGGTATCTGCAGTTGCAACTTGTGCTTCGTGCGGCGGGTGGTGGCCTCTTTCGTGCTGCGATCTATCACGCACAGGTCTATCTGCTTGCGTCCGTAAAGTACCTCTTCGCCCAGTGGGGTGATCTTGGCGTGTTGCTTCTCGTCGTAGGCTATCTCGATGAGTCCCAACTGCAGCATCTGCAACAGGTAGTCCTGCCAGTCGTTGATGGTGTGGTCTTTGCCCACACTAAAGGTCTTCAGCTGGTCGTAGCCCATCTTTTTGACCTCGGGCGAATGCATGCCTTTTACTATCTCTACTGTTGTTGATATGCGTATTTGCTCGTTGGTGCGTTTGATGGCGCTGAGTGCCATCTGGCAGAGCTTGGTACCATCGAAGCGCTGGGGCGGATTCTGACAGATGTCGCAGTTGCAGCAGTCGTGATCCATCTGTTCGCCAAAGTAGTTTAGCAGGATGCGTCTTCGGCAAATGCTCGACTCAGCATACTCTTGCATACGGTGTAACTTGTCCATGTTGATGTCTTGCTGTCCGCTTTGCTTGGCAAACTCCGACAGTTGCACAATGTCGCTAAGCGAATAGAACAGCACCGTGTCGGCACTGGCTCCATCGCGCCCCGCACGGCCAATCTCCTGATAGAAGCTTTCAATGCTCTTCGGCATGTTGAAATGAATCACCCATCTAACGTTGCTTTTGTCAATTCCCATGCCAAATGCTACGGTGGCACAAACCACCTGCACTTGGTCGTTTTTGAACAGCTCTTGGGTGTGGCTTCGCTCTTGCGGAGAGAGTGCTGCGTGGTAGGGCAGTGCTTGTATGCCGAGACGGCGCAATTGCTCTGCCACCTTCTCCGTGCTCTTCCTGCTGAGGCAATAGATGATGCCTGCATCCAGTGGTCTCGCCTTGATGAAGTTCTGGATAAAAGAAAGTTTTTCCTTCTCTTTATAACCTCTTTTAACCGAGAGGCTTAGGTTTGGACGATCAAAGCTACTGATGAACTCGTTGCAGCCTTCCATCTTCAGTTGTTTCAGAATGTCGCGACGCGTAATTTTGTCAGCTGTGGCCGTCAGCGCCATGATGGGCGTGCGCGGAAACTGTTCGCGCAGTTTTCCCAATTGCGTATATTCCGGTCGGAAATCGTGTCCCCACTGACTGATGCAATGTGCCTCGTCGATGGCAAAGAGTGAAATGTTTATTTGTTTCAAAAGAAAATCCATCTCAGCCAAGAGTCTTTCAGGCGAGATGTAGAGTAGCTTCAGTTGCCCCATCGCGCACTTGCGACGGATGATGGTATCGGTGGTCGAGTCGTTGTTCGAATTGAGGGCTTCCGCCTCAATACCGTTGCTCTTCAGCGTCTCCACCTGGTCTTTCATCAGGCTGATCAGTGGCGACACAACAATGGCTGTGCCGGGCAGTGCCAGGGCGGGAATCTGATAGCAGAGGCTCTTACCGCCGCCCGTGGGCATCAGCACCAGCGTGTCTTTGCCGTTGAGTACGTTGCGGATGATAGCCTCTTGCTGCGGACGAAAGGTGTCGTAGCCATAATGGCGCTTCAATAGTTCATAGATCATCTGTGACCCTCCTTTCCTGCGCAGTTGGCGCAGATGCCTTTCACCACATATTCGGTTTCTTCCACCTCGAAGCCCTCGGGTAGCGGCACCGAGGGAATTCTGACGTTGGGCAGGCAGTAAGTGCGATGGCACAAGCGACACGACAGGTGTACGTGACCCGTGCAGTGGCGGGTGTCGTCGTGATGGCACACGCAGTATTTCTGTGATCCCGACCCGTCGTCAATCTCGTGAAGCAGGTGCGCTTCGTTCAGAAGGGTCAGTGTGCGGAAAAGGGTTGATTTGTCAACCGTCTTAAGGCCCATTTCCAGGTCGTTAAGACTGAAGGCATCCGTATAGTTGTGGCGTATGTAATGCCATACGAGCAGGCGCACGGCTGTCACTCTGATGCCGGCCTGTTGCAGGGTTTGTTCGTCGGAGGTGTTTGTATGCATCGTGTCTGAAATAATTATAGGTGCAAAGGTAGAAAAAAAACTTGATTTAAGGAATAGTGATAATAAATTATTTCGTATCTTTGCAAACGCTATGAGGAATGAATTACTTAATAAAGTACTGAGAAAGTTGGGGATTGACCAACTGAGCATGATGCAGCAGGAGGCTGAAGAGCATATCCTGCGTGGGCGTCATGATGTCGTGATACTTTCTCCCACGGGTTCGGGCAAGACGCTGGCTTATCTTTTGCCGCTCATCCAGTTGCTCGACGCTTCCAGCAGCGAGGTTCAGGCGCTGGTGGTGCTGCCTAGTCGCGAATTGGCCATGCAGTCGGATGCGGTCTTGAAGTCGATGGGCTCAGGACTGCGTTCACAGAGCTGTTATGGTGGCCGTGCGACGATGGATGAACACAGAGTCTTGAAGCAGAACCGTCCGCAACTGGTGTTTGGTACGCCTGGTCGACTGAATGACCATCTGGACAAGGGTAATATTGACGCACACCATATTAAATATATAATAATAGACGAGTTTGATAAGTGCCTAGAGATGGGCTTCCAAAACGAGATGTCTAAGTTGATAGATAGTTTGCCCTCGCTCGAACGTCGCATCCTGCTTTCGGCTACCGATGCCGAACAGATACCTCAGTTCGTAGAGATGCGGCGCACGGATCGTCTCGACTATCTGGTAGAAGACGAGCCCGTCAACGACCGCGTGCAGGTGTATCAGGTGGATAGTCCTGAGAAAGATAAACTTGGCACGTTGGCACGCTTGCTTCTCTCTTTGGGCGAGAGCCAGAGCATCGTGTTTCTGAACTACCGCGACTCGGTGGTGCGCACGGATGAGTACTTGCGCCAGCAAGGGTTTGTGACAAGTGCTTTTCATGGCGGCTTAGAACAACGACAGCGCGAGGATGCTCTGTATAAGTTCTCAAACGGGTCAGCTACGGTGCTGGTATCTACTGATCTGGCCTCTCGTGGTCTCGACATTCCGCAAATCGATAATATCATTCATTATCACTTGCCCCTCAACGAGGAAGCACTCGTGCATCGCGTGGGGCGCACCGCCCGCTGGGATGCCTCGGGAAAGACGTTCTTCCTGATAGGTCCCGAAGAACACCTGCCCGAATTTGTGGAAGCTGGTGTGGAGAGCTATGAGGTGGAGGTTACCAACGAGAAGCCTTCGGCACCACGCATGACAACGCTCTATATCGGTAAAGGCAAGAAAGACAAGATATCGAAGGGCGACATCGTGGGCTTCCTTTGCAAGAAGGGAGGGCTGCAGACCTCCGAAATCGGGCGTATAGACGTGGCCGAGCGCTATGCCTATGTCGCTGTGAAGCGCGAGAAGCTGCAGCAGGTCATCAGGATGACGCGCGGCGAGAAAATAAAAGGCGTGCGCACAATCCTGGAACCTGTGCGCTAGAAATGCAAATTATTAAAGATTTGATACGTTGAGTTGACAATATGATAGGAAAAGTGCGGTTTTGCATTAATTTATGCCAAAATATTTGCTGGTTTAAAAATAAAATTGTAATTTCGCAACGTTTTTAAGAAAAAGGTTATTAAACTAAATAATTAATCAAACAATTTTATGAAGAAGTACAACTTTAATGCCGGCCCTTCGATGCTTCCTCGCGAAGTCATTGAGGCCACCGCTAAACAGTGTTTAGACTTCAATGGTTCTGGTCTTTCTCTGATGGAGATCAGCCATCGTGCCAAGGATTTCCAGCCCGTCGTTGACGAGGCTGTAGCGCTTGTTAAAGAGCTGTTGCAGGTTCCTGAGGGTTACTCCGTAATCTTCCTTGGTGGAGGCGCATCCCTTGAGTTCTGTATGATTCCTTATAACTTCTTGATTAAGAAGGCCGCCTATCTGAACACTGGTGTTTGGGCAAAGAAGGCTATGAAGGAAGCAAAACTTTTCGGTGAGGTAGTTGAGGTCGCTTCTTCTGCTGATGCAAACTACACTTTCATTCCTAAGGATTGGACAGTGCCTGCAGATGCTGACTATCTGCACATCACCACCAACAATACTATCTACGGTACTGAGCTTCGCAAGGATCTCGACGTGCCCGTTCGCTTGATTGCCGATATGTCTTCCGACATTTTCAGCCGTCCTATCGACGTAGCTAAGTACGATGCTATCTATGCCGGTGCTCAGAAGAACCTGGCTATGGCAGGTGTAACTATCGTGATCGTGAAGGACGATGCTCTGGGTAAGGCTCCTCGTCAGATCCCTACTATGCTCGACTATCGCACACACGTGTCTAAGGGCTCAATGTTCAACACACCTCCTGTAGTGCCCATCTACAGCGCACTCGAGAACCTGCGTTGGATCAAGAAGCAGGGTGGTGTAGAGGCTATGGATAAACTGGCTCAGCAGCGTGCAGAGATTGTCTATGGCGAGATTGACCGCAACAAGATGTTCGTAGGCACCGCTCAGGAGGCCGATCGTTCACTGATGAACATCTGCTTCGTGATGGCTCCTGAGTACAAGGAGCTAGAGAAAGACTTCCTCGACTTCGCAGTATCTAAGGGTATGGTTGGTGTTAAGGGGCACCGTGATGTTGGTGGTTTCCGCGCTTCTTGCTACAATGCTCAGACCATCGAAGGTGTCAACGCCCTCGTTGCTTGCATGAAGGAGTTCGAAGCAAACCATTAATCAATAGTCAATGTTCAATGTTCAATGAAATAAAATGAAAGTTTTAGTTGCAACAGAGAAACCATTCGCAGCAGCTGCTGTCAATGGTATTAAGGCAGAGATTGAAGCAGCCGGCAATGAGCTGGTGCTGCTCGAGAAATATACAGAAAAGGCTCAGCTGCTGGCTGCAGTAGCCGATGCCGATGCGCTGATTATCCGTTCGGATAAGGTAGATGCAGAGGTGCTTGATGCTGCTAAGCAGTTGAAGATTGTAGTTCGTGCAGGTGCTGGCTACGACAACATCGACCTGGCTGCAGCCACTGCCCACAATGTAGTGGCAGAGAATACACCTGGTCAGAACTCAAATGCTGTTGCAGAGCTGGTGTTCGGTCTCCTCGTGATGGCTGTACGCGGTTTCTACAATGGTAAGAGTGGCAGCGAGCTGCTGGGCAAGAAGTTGGGTATCTTGGCTTTTGGCAACGTAGGTCGCAATGTGGCTCGTATCGCCAAGGGCTTTGGTATGGAGGTCTATGCCTACGATGCTTTCTGTCCTGCTGACGTGATCGAGGCTGCTGGCGTACATGCCGTAGCTAATCAGGAGGCTCTGTTCGAGACCTGTGATGTCGTTTCACTCCATATCCCTGCTACCCCCGAGACCAAGCAGAGTATCAATGCAGCATTGGTAGGCAAGATGAAGAAGGGCGGCGTGCTGGTTAACACGGCCCGCAAGGAGGTGATCAACGAGCCAGAGCTCATCAAGTTGATGGCTGAGCGTGAGGACCTTAAGTTTGTTACCGATATCATGCCCGATGCCAACGATGAGTTCCTGAAGTTCGAGGGTCGCTACTTCTCGACACCTAAGAAAATGGGAGCACAGACGGCCGAGGCCAACATCAATGCTGGTATCGCTGCTGCTAAGCAGATCAACGCTTTCTTCAAGGATGGCGACACAAAGTTCCAGGTAAACAAGTAATCACGCAAGAAACAAGTATTCCGTTTCTATCAGCGTGAGTCGCTCGATATAATAATCCCAGACTTGTACTTCTGCAGGTCTGGGATTTTCTTATCTGTTCCTTTGCTATTATTGTTGCTATCTAAAAAAAATATCCCTGACTTTTATAATGTAAGTCAGGGATATATTATTAATTTGGAACTATCAACATTATGAAACCTCAATGGCTTTAGTCACTTTCTCCTTTGGTTCGGTCTTCGGCATCGTGATTGTCAAAATGCCATCCTCTACCTTAGCAGAAATCTTATCGCGCATCACATCGTCTGGCAGGGTGTAGCTCTGTTCGTAGTTAGAGTAGCTGAACTCCCGACGCAGATAGTGGCGATGACTGTCTTCATGCTTGTGTTCCTGCTTGGCCTCAATAGCGATGGTGAGGTTGCCCTCATCGTTGATCCCTACACGGCAATATTCTTTCTTTATGCCTGGAGCTGCAAGTTCCATGATGTAGCTCTTGTCGTTCTCCTTGACATTGACTGCGGGTGCTGTACTGTTGGCACGAGGCATCCAATCATTGTTCAAGAAATCCTCAAATACTGTTGGCATCCAACTGTTCTGAAACATTACTGGTAACATAATCAATACCTCCTAATTATACTTTTAGTTTAACTTATTTGTTCTTGATCGCCTCGGCTTTCGCTTTGGCTTTCATCTGTGATAGTGCAAAGCATGTGCCCGTGGTAGCAGGGCGGGGCAGAGACGCTGGCATACTTGCCAAACTGGCACGGATTTTAAACTCGCTTAAACTATGCTGACAATTCTTTAAACTCACTTAAACGTTGGCTGAAAGTTTGTCATACCCCATTGATTGTTGATTGTAAACGACGGTATTCTGCATAATATTTACTACCTTTGCACGGAAATTTGGTTCTAGTAATAATAAATACCCATCACAACACCACGTTATGAGTGAGTTCCGAGAAATGAGACGAAAGCGTCAGCAACTGACTGACGCAGACAGCATCGCCGTTCTGCAGAAGGCTACTTCTGGCACATTAGCCTTGTTGGGCGATAATGACTATCCCTATGCCGTGCCCATCAGCTATGTCTATGACAACGGCAAACTATACTTCCACAGTGCTATGGCTGGCCATAAAGTGGATGCCATCCGCAGATGCAACAAAGCCTCTTTTTGTGTTATAGAAAAGGACGATGTGAGACCAGAGAAGTACACCACCTACTTTCGTAGTGTGATAGCCTTTGGCAGAATTGAAATTGTAGAGGATGAAGCCGAGAAACGAACCATCATGCATATGATGGGTAATCGCTTTAATCCCAACCATGACGACGCCTTGCAGAAAGAACTGGAAAGCGGCCTTGCACATATGCTGGCCATCCGTATGGACATTGAGCACCTGACAGGTAAAGAGGCTATTGAGTTGGTAAGGCAGCGCGGTGGTAATTAGAATTTAACGATTGAATAGCGACTAATGTTCTATTCATATTATTCAGAATTTGGGGTGTAGGCATAATGAACTTAGGGAGATTCATGCAATGCCTACGAGCTCAATTTCAAAGATAAGTGTGGAACCGCCAGGAATACCAGGCTGCGAAAACTTGCCATAGCCCATCTCGGCAGGGATATAAATCTCCCATTTATCACCAATGTGCATCTGCTGCATGGCGATAATCCAACCTTCGATCAGGTCACACAAGCGGCAAGCTAATGGCACACTACCACGACTGCTGTCAAATTGTTTGCCGTCAATGGTCCAGCCTGTATAATGTGCTGTGATAATGCTGCGAACCGTTGGTCTTGCACTGTCCTTGATACCCTCACTCAGTACCTTGTAATAAATACCCTTAGGTAGCGCCTTTACACCATCCTCTTTGGCTTTTGCTTCCAGCCAATCCTTGTTGGCCTGTATGTATTGGGCTTTACTTTTCTCTTTTGCCATGTTGTTAAAGTTTAGCCATGAATTTTCCTCTGTCAACGATAAATCTTAGGTGTGTACCTTCACCTAGCAATACGTCTTCAAAGTATGCGCTCACTTTGAAGAATATCTTCTTTCCATCTATGTTGGTTACTTCTGCTGTTGCCGTTATCTTGTCGCCTATCTTCGAAGGTCTAATGTGTGACGATTCTATATGCCCGCCAACAGTGGTGCTACCTTCTGCTAGTTCTTTAGCGACTGCAAGCATAGCTGCATTTTCCATCAATGCCATCATAGCTGGAGTTGCCAATACAGGCATATCTCCAGATCCTATGTAACTAGCAGTAACGGCATCGGTAACCGTCATTTCACTTGTATGTTTAAGTCCAATCTCTATCATTTTTCTTGAAGTGTCGTGATGATGTGTGCAAAGGTAGTAATTTATTCCGTTGCATCGTCTGTGAAGCAGATATTGTTTCTTATATCATAGTAATACTTTGCAAATATATACATCTTTTTTCTATTGTACAAATTTCTCTTCTTATTTCTGTTTCAACGTCCTCAGAGATTGTTCTCTTAGACTTAATTTCATTCTTTGTAGGTGATGTGGCAGACATCCTTTGTGTACTATGCCTTTGACGAGTGATCAGACCTCAATTGTATCACCCTCTCTGCTGATTTCCCAGAATGGTATTTCTTTTTCATCCGTAAACTCCTTCATACGCCAAGCAGATTTAAAACCACTGGCCACGAAGTGCATGGGTACAAAAAGGCCAACCTTGAAGCGGTCAATAAATTGTCGGCCACCAAGGGTATAGCCATTGCCGATACGCCCGTCAACAGGGAACATCACTATGTCGAAACGATCCGCAATCTTGCGAATATCCTTCAGTTCGCCAAGATATTGCTTCTCATGGGCAATCGGGTCTATATCTTCGTTAAACTCCTCACTGTAGATGGTTTCGCCTGGTTTTGCTTCTGACAGAAATCTCGCATACCAATTGTTTAGGTCGCCAGCATGGAAGATGCGTTTACCGTCTGTCTCTACAATCCACGACACGCCGCTGTCTGTGCTGCCTAATGCCCATACGGACAAAGTACCGTCTGACCAGGTGCCGCCCTTGGCCATCCATACATCGGCATCTTCCTTTTGGGCTCTCCGATGCTTATAGATATCCTTGGATAGTATATAGGTGATGCCCTCATGTTGCTTTCTCCATTCAAAGATTGTAGAATTGAAGTGGTCTTCGTGAAAATGACTGGAGAACACATAGATGGGCTTGTCTTTTTTCAGAAATGATGGGACAATGCCTTTCAAATCCATCCAATAATCAAATATCAGGATGGATTTTTCCGTTTCAAGTACGAAACAACTGTGAAAAACGTAGGTCAATGTCATTGCTGAAGCATTTTGCAGAGATTATCATCTCTGATAACTTTTGGTGCCGCCTTGCCAGCCAGCACCAACACTTTCTTACCATTGCGATAGATATGAAGCTGACGTGAACGAACTGTAGCTGTCACCTCAGCATCGTCCTGCATGGCCAGCCACAACGGATGATAAACACCATCCTCCTCAAACAGCTTCCGCTGCAAGTGCGAACACATATTGCTTGTGTCAACTGTCATTCTATTACTTCTTGACTTTCATATACTTCATTTTTACAATCTCATAGGAGTTGCGAGTCAGCTCCTTCAGCAAATGGTTGGGCGCAGTTTTTGGATTGATGCCAATCCAATGCTTAGGCGATTCATTGTGTGGATTGCCAATGCAGTCATACTGTGCCTTCAAGTCTTCAATGCGCTCTGGCTGGCATTTCAATGAGATAACCGAGAAATCATTACAATCAAAGAAAGAGAACATATGTCCCATAACGTAAAACACCAGTACACCTTCGCCGTTTTTAAATCTCTTGAAAGGCAATTTTTCTTCTATATCAGGACCTAATGAAAGGCAATATTCACGATAGTCTTCTATATTCATGCTTCCACACCAATTTGGAACTTACTTGTCTGGTTGCTGACCATCGTGGGCTTTCCATGCACACTCAGTTATCTTCATGTCGGTGAACTTTGCCGTAAACGAGGACTCCTCTGGCGAGCAGGCATAAACACCGAAACTGATTTCGTCAGCACCGGCATACATGTGGCAGATGCGCATCTGACTGAAAGTCACACCGTCGGTTGAACACTCGATGCAGTAATCATCTTCACGGCGTGAAAAGCGATACCACATTGTTTTCACATCAGCAGGAATTGCCTGAGTCGCCCAATCGCTGTACCCCTTATTGGTTACTACGCTGCCCAAGTGCTGGTACTCGTCATTCTCATATTCCACAGAGCCCTTCAGCCAGTTTTCAGAGTCAAGGTACATCACGACACCGCACTGATCAAAACGATGATGACTTTCCGTAAAGTCGGTCTTGACCACAAAGCTGAAAAACTTCTCGCGGGTTTTCATCTGTAGCACAGGGGCATTGTCATTCTGAAAATGATAGTAGGTGCGCTGCCATAGGTCAGTCTTGGGGGTTGTGGTGATAATGACAGTATCACTCTTCACCTCAAAAGCCTTAGGCTTTCTTGTCCACTGAAGGCTATCCAACGCTATGCAACCATTGTTGGCAAAAGCCTCTTTTACTTGGTCTGTAAACTCCATTGACGTTTCATTTTGTTTTGTCTGCTGTCCACAAGCCACGAGCATCATGGCGAGGCAAAGCATAGTTACATTTTTTATTCGCATATAAACTACTTCTTTACGGTCTATATTATTAAACTTTGTTGCAAAAATAGGAAATTCTGAAGATTTATGATGATTTATGAGTAACTTTGCACAAATAATTGAGAATATTTAATATTTTGAGATGGGTAACATCAAGATAAAAAGAGGCGTTTTTGACACCAAGTTAGAACTAGAGCATGCAGGCGTCAAGGCGGGATTTCCTTCGCCTGCAGAAGACTACATCCATGAGACGTTGGACTTCAATCGCGACTATATCCGCCACCCCGAAGCATCATTCTATGGGGATGTAGAGGGCGACTCGATGAAGGACGCTGGCATCTTTGATGGCGACCGTGTCATCATCGACAAGGCCGTAGAGCCGCGCAACGGCTCTATCGTTGTAGCCTTCTGGAACGGCGAGTTTACAATGAAGTATCTCGACCTAACCCACAAGTCTGATGGCTACATCGAACTCCGACCTGCCAATCCCAACTATCCCGTATTCAAAGTTGAAGCCGGTGATAATTTCGAGGTCTGGGGCACCGTTATCCACCTGATCCGCACATTCGAGACGTTCTAACATCTGACATCATCCTTCTTCCATCTTACATCACTATGTACGGCATTGCTGACCTCGATAATTGTTACGTCTCATGCGAGCGTGTCTTCAGACCCGATCTAAAGGGCGTTCCTGTCGTGGTTCTCTCGAACAACGATGGTTGCGTCGTGGCACGATCCAACGAGGCCAAGGCCATGGGCGTGATGGAGGGCACACCGTACTTTCAACTAGAGCAGCAATTCCCCAATAACAAAATAGCAGTCTTCAGTAGCAACTACGAACTGTACGGTGAACTGACATCCCGTGTCATCAGCATTATCCGTAAAGAGACACCCGCTTATTTCCGTTACTCCATCGACGAGTGCTTTCTGTATCTTGATGGCATTGAATCCGATCATCTGCAACAGTGGGGCGAGCATCTGCATAAACGGGTAAAACGCGAGGTGGGTATGCCTATCAGTATCGGTTTGGCTCCGAATAAGACTCTGGCTAAGATTGCCTCGAAGTTCGCCAAAAAGTATGAAGGCTACCACCATTGCTGCATGATAGATACAGACGAGAAACGTATCAAGGCGCTGAAACTGTTTCCTGTCGAGGACGTTTGGGGTATCGGCCGACGCTATGCGGCAAAGCTGCAGGCACTTGGCTGCAAGACCGCCTACGACTTTGCTCAGCACCACAAGGACTGGGTGCAGCTCACCTTCAACAACATCAACATCGTGCGCACCTGGAAGGAACTCAACGGTGAGGATGCTGTTCCCAACGAGGAGTTGGCTAAGAAAAAGTCCATCTGCACCAGTCGCTCGTTTAACGGCATGATATCAGACTTTGACACGCTGTGCACGCATGTTTCAAACTATGCCGCACGTTGTGCTGAGAAGTTGCGCCTTCAGAACACCGTGGCTTCGACTGTTGGCGTTTTCGTAAATACGAACGCATTCCGTGAAGACCTTGCCCAATACTGGAACTTCAAAGAAACTCGGCTCATTACTCCCACCAATAGCACCATTCCCATCGTAGGTGCAGCTTGCGATTTACTGCAGCAAATCTACCGCCAAGGCTATCAATACAAGAAAGCCGGTGTAATTGTCATGGGCATTGGCCCTGACAGCCCCATCCTGCAAGACCTGTTCGACGTCAACGCTGAACAAATCGAAAAGATGCGCCGCCTCGACGAAGTCATCGACCGCATCAATCGTCTAAACGGCTCTGAGACTATCGTTATCGGTGCCCAGCAATACACCCGAAAAGATGGCAAAGGAAAGGCTAACGTTTTCGCCAACGCCATCAAGCACGATTTCAATAGTCCGAACCCCACCACACGCTGGTCGGATATTATCAAATTATTGTAATATTTGGAGAATCTTAGGGCGTTTGCATAGAAAAAAAATGTTGCACAACTTCTTACATCTTTGGTTTCCGAGTGAAAAGGTTCTACGTGTGAGGGGGAACATTCTCTTTGCTGAATATAAGTATTGTTGGATCAAAAACACATAATTCTGCCCGGATTTCTGTACTTTTGCAGCAAAATAGCAATTCAATATGATTAAAAATCTGTTATTGGTAGCGTTAGGTGGAGCCATCGGGTCAGTTATAAGATACCTGATTTCTTCATTGAACACCTCATACCCTTGGGGTACTTTCACCGTTAATATCCTTGGCTCTCTGCTGATAGGACTTTTGGTAGGTTTCGTGAGTAAGGGCGTGCTATCACCTGATATGAAACTGCTACTTGTTACAGGTTTCTGTGGTGGTTTCACCACATTCAGCACTTTTGCCAATGAATCCTATGGCATGATGAAGGCAGGAGATGCCCTGCAGATGGCTCTTTATGTTTCAGTCAGTGTTATTGTGGGTATCATGGCTGTTTGGAGTGGTATGGTGCTATCAAACCATCTCATTCGAGGATAGCTAATCAAACAGTTTCATCACAGGCGGGAGTATCTGCGTCGATGGAGGCATGCCCAGTCAGATAATCTATCATGGAGATAATGGTTGGAAATTTAAATTATAGACTTGACAATATGAAAAGAGTATTCACGGCTTTGGCAGCTATGTTTATGCTGTCAATCACTTCTGCAACAGCTCAGGAGGAGAATGGTTTTAAGAAAATCAATGTGAGGGAGGACTTTAAGGAGAATGGCTTCCAGTGGTTCCACGATGCCGAACTGCTTGCTGCTGGCAACAAGGAGAAAAGCAATGCCATGACCATCGGTTGGGGAGGCATCGGCACACTCTGGGGCCGTACGGCACTGACGGTTTATGTAGCCGAGAAGCGTTATACCAAGGAGTTCATGGACAAGGCTGAATACTTTACCGTGATGGCATTTGATGTTGAGCAGAGTAAAGTTCTGAACTACATGGGTTCCAAGAGTGGACGCGATGGCGATAAGGCCAAAGCTCTTGGACTTCATACTGCCTATACTGCTAACGGTACTCCTTATTATACCGAGGCCACTATGGTCATAGAGTGCAAGATAATGTATGCAGCACCATTCAATCCTCAGTATTTCAAGGGCGATGTACCGAAAAAGATGTATGCCAACTTTTCTGCCGGCATCCACTCAATGTATATTGGTGAAGTAGTCAACGCGTGGATAAAGTAATTCGGCTATCTCGAAAGTACGGCTGTTGGACATCATCCTTCACGAGCAGTCCTCAGATGGGTTCACTGATGATGAACATTATAAGTTAGTAAATAGATTAAAGCGATGATAGAAATGAAGTTAACCTCTACACAAGAGGATATCATTCAGATCAAGCAGCTCTACGAGACTGCTTTCCCAGAAAACGAGCGTATTCCATGGCCAGACCTCATGCGGCTCATTGACGAGATGCATCTGGATTTTACCGCCTTTTATGATGATGATGAACTGATTGGTTTCTATATCGTATATCCAGGGGCAAAGGTCAACTGGTTCTGGTACTTCGCTGTGAAAGAAGAACTCCGAGGCAAAGGTATCGGCCAGCAGATTTTAACGCATCTTATTCAGAAGTATGAAGGCAAAACCTGTGTCCTTGATATGGAAAGTCCTTATCAAAACCCGTGTCCAAACCCAGAGCAGCGTTGGCGTCGCCAACATTTCTACCAACGCAACGGCTTCCGTGACACAAATCTTTTCAAGTCCTACGACGACATTGAAATGACTATCATGATGATGGGGCCTGGAGTATTTACCATGGCAGACTGGGACACCATCACCAACGAGCTACGCCAACATTGGACATGGGACTAATCATGCAATCAGTTCTGTAACAACATAAAATCGAAGGTATTATGAATCTATTATTACTAGAAACTAGTTGTTGTTTATTATGGAAATCAAGGAATTATTGAATAAGACAGATCGTTTTGCTGCAAATACTGGCTGCCAGATAACAGAGGTGAACGAAAGGCATGCCGTTGCCGTGATGACGGTCACCAATGCTCATCTCAATGGCGGGAATGTGTGCCAGGGTGGGGCACTCTTTACGTTGGCTGACTTGGCCATTGCTGCATTGATGAATGCCTCCGGCCGTCTTACCTTTGGCATCAGCAACTCAATCATGTTTGTAGCTTCTGCACACGAAGGCGACGTCCTCCGTGCTGAAGCCGTCTTTGTGTCTGACCATCATAAGATTCCCTCTGTAGAAGTCTGCGTGACAAATCAGGACGATGTCCTCATCTGTCATGTCACCGGCATGGGATACCGCAAGAATGTTCCTCTACCACAATCTTGCTGGGGCAAAAACACATAATTATGACCGATTTTTCGTACTTTTGCAGCGAAATAACAAGCTAATGTCGCTAAAAGATTTACTTCAATCCGCCAATACTGAGCAATATAACGACTCCCCGCTATTCATGCAGCTCAGCCAGACCAAGCCCGAATATGGCACAAATCGTCATATTCAGGTGGCCGAGGCCGATGGGAACATCATCGTTTCGGGTGTTCACGTCGGTTCTTTGGGCGACATCCTCACCTATAGTATCGATGTTGACCCGAACCTGAACGTCTCCAAGACACAACTGCTAGACGCTATCCTAAAGGAACTATCAGCAGACGGTTTCAGCGCTCCAGAACAGCAGGACTTTTGGAATGGCTTCGACGATCTTCAGAAAGCAAAGATTATCAGATAATTTTCATGACCCCATAGCCTTAAGCTAATCATTTTTTCTGGAATCTTTCACCAACGAAGCCTTGTCCAACTTGACCTTCGGTCGAGTTTGCTTACGCTCGGGATTGCTCAAACATGTTTGGCAATTCTCTCGCTGAATCGCAAACTTCGCCTGCAATGAGGTCAAAATGCTGAAATACCGGTGGTGTTGGAGACAAATCATAATAGTCCATCTCTGCTATTGGCAGACAAAAGTATTCCATCTGGTCATAGCTCGTATAGAGTCGTGAAAGCACATCGTTATGCTCGTAGATCCACCGCTCTACATCATCATCCACATTAAAGTTCACCATCCCTGAACACCGAACAGAGATATTACCTTCATAGGCCAGTATTTCAACATTGGTATTCTGGCGTAACTCGTGCCAAACGGCTTTCTTGGCAGAAGTGGCAAAGTAAAGCACATGCCCTTCCTGCTTCATAATTTGAAAGATGCGTAACTTTGGCAGATTGCCCTCGCTGGTTGCAAGGGCAATCTCTTTGTGGTCTTTCAGAAACTGAATAGCTTTGTCGAACATCTCAATTACCATTTCAGTTCTTCCTGCAGGATAGTTCCATCGGTCATGGGGCTGTCAGCCTCAGTGAAGGCATTGGCCTTGTACTGGATGCAGAGCATAGTCAGGTTCTCGCTACCTGTGTTCTTCAGCGCACGCTTACCATCGGGAGCCACACGTATAATGGTACCCTCGCTGACAGGGAAAATCTCACCATCCACCTGATACTGGCCTTCGCCCTTCAGGATAATGTAAAGTTCCTCGTGAGTCTTGTGGGTGTGCAGGAAACCGCTGTCCTGACCAGGAACGAGTGTCTGGAAACTCAGTTCGCTGCCTGTAGCACCTACGGCCTGACCTGCGAACACCTTACCTTGAATGGTTACATTGGGGCCCATCGGAAGCACGTGCTCGATAATCTCACTCATCTTACCTACACTTACTGCGCTGTAATTCTTACCACTCTTAATTGTCTCAATCTGTTTCATAATTTTTATTCGTTTAAAATGTTATTTATTCGATTTCGAGTGCAAAGGTATGACAAGAATTTCACTTCCACAAGAAGGCACTTTTTGGTACCATAGTTACCAAAAAGTAGGAATTAGGATGTTATCGGACTCCCGTGAATGTAGCGTTAACTTAGATTAACTAAGTGTAATTTGGTAATTCAGTAACTATTGGTTACTTTTGCATTAAAATCATGAATTATGGCAGATATCAAAGCTGAGTATTTAGCCTGTCCTATCAGGCAAGTAGTGAGTCGTTTCGGCGACAAGTGGTCCATGCTGGTGCTCTACATGCTTCACACCAGCGAGACTGGTGTATTGCGCTTTAACGAGATCCGTCGTCTGATGTCGGACTGCTCTCAGAAGATGCTTTCGCAGACGCTGAAGAATCTGGAGCAGAGCCATCTCGTTCATCGTAAGGTCTATCCGGAGGTTCCACCTCGAGTGGAGTATTCCTTGACAGAGACTGGCAAATCGCTGATGCCAGCACTTACGGCTCTGATAGCTTGGGGCAAGGAACATTTCAATGAAGTGGTAACAGATTAAAAGTATGCTACTACCCAAATTCATCATCACAATGGACGGCGTTTTCCGTCTGGGAATGGTTGACCAGCACAAGCACCTACTGAAGCCAGGCGACCAATGCATTGGTGGTGGCTACTACGCTTTCGACTTTGTATCAAACCGCATTATCCTAGATAGAGAGTCGTACGACTTCGGACGTCCTAAGTGGCACCTGTTGGATACGCTGAAGGTGCCATCGACGTATCGCGGCCTTCGTATCGTCTACAAGTACGACGATGGTTTTCATGACGATCTCAATGTGAGTGAGCTGCTGAAAATAGAATATTATGACTGACTACGACGCAATCTGGCGCTCACAGGACGAAATCCGAACGGTAGTGAACGCCGTTCTCTGGGTGCGCTCGGCTTCGCCGCTTGCTACCGAAGGGACGCAAGAATGTATCTGGGACCTCAGGTATAACGACCGACGCATGGCTATCGAGTTGGAGCTAATGTAAGAAACGGCAGGTCGTGTGGGCCGCCGTTTCTTATTCTATTAGTTTCAATCTTCCTTGAAGAAATCTCCCTTATTCATTGGTGCACCTTCAGCCACACAACAATTACAGCGCTCTTCCGAGCTACCATATATATAACGTAAAACTCTAGTCTACGTGGTACCCTTTTCGATTATTATGATGGTATACTTTTCAATTACTATTTACATATTCAGAAAGTGGTATCGATGAAGAAAGATCTGATAAAATCATGGAGTTTGCTGATTTGGATGATGATGACAGGGAAGCCTTCGAAGCGTTCTCAGATGCTTTCGGCAATGAAAGCATAGAAAGCTTCAAGGAGCGCTACATGGGTAAATGGGAATCTGAAAAGGATTTCGCTGAGCATATCATTGATGAGTGCTACAATCTGGATGATATGATGGGCCATCTGGCTTCGTACTTCGATTACGAGGCTTATGCGCGTGATCTCTTCATCGATGATTATTACTTCACATATACATACAAAAGGCCCTGGCCTGCAAAGCAAGTCAGGGTTTTACTATTTAGCAAGATGAACTGTTTACGAGACATCAATGGCCTTGGTAACCTTCTCTTTCGGTTCGGACTTTGGCATCGTGATGGTCAGAATGCCGTCCTCTACCTTGGCAGAAATCTTGTCGCGGACCACATCGTCTGGCAGTGTGTAGTTCTGCTCGTAGTTAGAATAGCTGAACTCACGGCGCAAGTAGTGACGGTGACTGTCCTCATGCTTGTGTTCCTGTTTGTTCTCAATGGCGATGGTGAGGTTGCCCTCGTCATTGATGCCTACGCGGCAATATTCTTTCTTGATGCCTGGAGCAGCAAGTTCCATGATGTAACTCTTGTCGTTCTCCTTGACATTGACTGCGGGTGCTGTACTGTTGGCACGAGGCATCCAATCATTGTTAAAGAAATCCTCAAATACTGTTGGCATCCAACTGTTCTGAAACATTACTGGTAACATAATCAATACCTCCTAATTATACTTTTAGTTTAACTTATTTGTTCTTGATCGCCTCGGCTTTCGCTCTAGCTTTCACCAGACATAGTACAACTTTCGTGCCGATTGACAGATTGGCACTCGGAACGGGTCTGTATGGCACAAATTTTAAACTACGATAAACTATGCTGACAATTCCTTAAACTCCTTTAAACATTGGTGTTTTACAATAGATATAATGCTATTGCGGCACAGGCTTCTGCATCGGCCAAGGCATGGTGATGGTTCTGTAGGTCATAACCACAGGCAGATGCTACGGTTTGAAGCTGGTGATTGGGCAGTGATTGGCCAAATTGTCTACGGGAAGCAGTCAGAGTATCGTAGAAACGATAATCAGGATAGTCCATCTGGTACATCTTGAACACAGCCTTCAGACAACCTTCATCGAAGCGGGCATTGTGAGCCACGAAAGGAATGGTGGCAATCTGGTATCTTATGTCGTCAATTTCTTGATCAGAATAATATACTTCGACAATACGCTCCTCCAACTGCTGCCATACTTTGGAAAATACTGGCGCATCGTCTGTGTCGTCTTGTGAAATACCATGCACCCGCTGACACCAATAATTATAGTAGTTTGGCTCAGGCTGAATCAGACTGTAGAACGAGTCAACTATCTGCCCTTCACGCACCATGATTACTCCTACTGAGCAGACACTCGACGGCTCCTGATTGGCCGTTTCAAAGTCGATTGCGATGAAGTCTCTAAGCATAGATGAAATATATAAGGGCTATTTGAGCTAATAGAATCAGTGCTGTTTAGGGGAAATATTAACAAAATACCATGTAATAATCCAAAATGCTATGATGCCGATGAATGCTACGAAATAGGGGGTATCGGAAAGCAACCCGTGTTTCGAGAAGTTGACGATGCCATGAAAAGCTGCACAGAAAAGCAGCGAATGAGTATCAGTTGCCACCTTTCCTATTCCCCATGAAGCGAAGAGTAGAAGTGGGAAGAATGTCAAGACACTTCGCTGATTCAAATTCAGATGCCACAGGAACCACATCACCGTGATGATCAGTACATACTGCCACACAGGCAAATTCCTGAGTTCATATTGCAAAAATCCTCGCCAACCATATTCTTCCAAAAGCCCATAAGCAAATGCCCAAAAACATGTCACGCCGAGGTTCCATCCGCCAATAATGCCAAAAACAATGCATGGTATAACTATAGTCGTAATGGATTTCCAGGCAGACTTGCCTATGAGGGTATATTCCGTTTTACGTTTGAAAAGGAACATAGCCACCAATGCTCCAAGGGCGGGACCAAGCCCCGTGACAAGCGCTGCAGAAACTTGAAATGCATAGTTCGTTTCAATTGCAGGACATTTGTCGGCAACATGCAATGATATCAAGCGCACCAATAAGGCTATTATATAAAAAGTAGCTATTGCGCCAATATGAATGTTCTTATAACTTAAGTTTTGTTTCAAGATAAAGTCCATATTATAATGCCATTTCGCAGAGTTTATCTTCTCTGATAATCTTTGGAGTAGCCTTCCCTGCCAGCACAAGCACCTTCTTACCATTGCGGTAGATATGAAGCTGTCGGGAGCGGACTACAGCTGTCAGCTCTGCATCATCCTGCATGGCCATCCACAGAGGATGATAGATGCCATCATCTTCAAACAGTTTCTTCTGCAGATGTGAGCACATGTTGGTTGTATCAATCGTCAGCATACTCAATCAAACAGTTTCTTCCAAATCCACAATACAGTTACGGCCCCTGCCACACAGAACACAAAGTTGGAAAGATAACCCTTGCCAAACAGTTCGATGTTCAGCAAATGACTGATGAAAGTACCTGCATAACTGCCTACGATGCCTACAACGAAGTTCATGCAGCATCCCTTGCCCTCACCGCTCATAATGCGGTTGGCAACATAGCCAATACATATTCCCGTCAATATCGGCCAAGCCGTAAAATCTGCGATGTGTTCTAACATATCTATCACAATTCTTCTTAAATGCTATTGCAAAGTTAGTCAAAATTCCCTATAATTTTGTATCTTTGTCGCGATAATTACAATACTTTAGTATTTAGAGGATAAAATACAATGGGATATTTCACGAATAAGGTAGTCGTTGTGGCTGGAGGTGCTCAGGGCATAGGCCGCTGCATCGACGGTGGAATGACACGCCAGATGATCTATCACGGGGATAATGGTTGGAAATTAGAGTTATAACAGAATAATGACACAAGAACAATTAAAAGAATTACTACGTAGTCAGCAGGGCGAACTTAATGCCGTACTGATGTATCAGCGTCTGGCTAAGGTGGTCAAGACGGATAAGGAACGTGAGGCGTTCCTGCAGTTAGCAAAGGAAGAAGGCAGGCACGCAAGCGTGTTCCATGCCTATACAAAGCAGGTATTGAAACCAAAGAAGACGATGGCCCGCATCATGCCCATACTCTATTATCTGTTGGGCAAGAAGCAACTATACAAAATCATCGCTAAAGGGGAATACGACGCAGCCGTAGCCTATGAGCATCTGATTGCCGACTTCCCCGAGGTTGAAAGCGTAAAGAATGACGAGCATCGTCATGGTGATATCGTATCAGGGCTGCTATGACACTCCGCGAACTCATCAACTCTGTAGATTCTGAACAGTATAGCGACAATCCACTATACCAGAAGCTCTGTAACACGATACCCGAATATGGCACAACCCGCCATATTCAGGTAAACGTTGCAAACGGTGACATTGCCGTTACGAACTGCCACGTAGGCTCGTTGGGTGACATCCTCACTTACCCCATCGACGTAGCCCCAAGCCTGAACATCTCCAAAGCACAGTTGCTGGATGCCATCTTGAAGGAAATAGAGAACGATGGTTTCACCACTCCCGAACAGGAGAACTTCTGGGACGACTTCGATAACCTTCAGAAAGCAAAAATTATCAGATAAAGTATGGAAAAGAAAT
The DNA here is from genome assembly GCF_000621725.1 of Xylanibacter brevis ATCC 19188. Taxonomy (GTDB): domain Bacteria; phylum Bacteroidota; class Bacteroidia; order Bacteroidales; family Bacteroidaceae; genus Prevotella; species Prevotella brevis. The sequence continues at coordinate 77,427 of NZ_JHXM01000017.1, read as the reverse complement.
GGTATAGTCGCACAGACATAAGCCCGGAGGTGCAGATGATAATGGCAAAGGCTTCGGCAACAGTCAAACAGATGAACAGCATGACACTGGCGGACTTCAAAGATAAAGAAACACTCATTCGTGAGCTATTTGGATCTGTAGGAAGCGCTCCCTTTGTGGGCGATAATTTCCATTGTGATTTCGGACAGAATATTCATGTGGGTGATAACTTCCATGCCGACTATAATTGTACAATGCTTGACCTGGCGGAAATACGTATTGGAGACAACTGTCTGATAGGCCCAGATGTTGGTATCTTTACCGCAGGACACCGACTGGAGCCGGAAGGTCGCGTTCTTGATGTTTATGGTAGCCCTATTACCATAGGAAACGATGTTTGGATTGGTGGTCATTCCACCATCTTACCAGGAGTAACAATTGGCGATGGTGCCGTTATAGCTGCAGGTTCTGTGGTAACTAAGGATGTAGCGGCACGAACATTGGTGGCAGGCAACCCTGCCGTATTCAAAAAGGATATCAAACAGTCATGACTGACTTCGACTCCATCTGGCGCACGCAGGACGAGATAAGGACGGTAGTGAACGCCGTTCTCGGAGTGTGTATCTGGGACCTCAGATATAACGACCAACGCATGGCCATCGAGCTAGAGCTTTCCATTGCACTGGATGACGAACAGGCCAGCGACCTCTGTTGCCAGTTCCCCCTCTTCGCTGACCATGAAGGCATTGGCAGTAAGGGCTCGAAATTCTCCTTCTACTTATAGGAGCAATCATGCAATATCAAGGCGACTCAAACATGTAGATAATAACTGAAAAGGATACCGCTATATAAATCGAAAGGATTATCACGTAGAGCAGAGTTTTACGTAATAATTAAGGTGACTCATAATAGCAAATTTGTTAGCGCTACATCACAGAGTAGGAGGCACAGGTACCGTCTGATCCTAACGAAACAAAAAATATATCAGCAATAAGTGATGTATAACAAACTTTTTGTATCTTTGCAGCACTAACTTTTGAATTATTTTTTGGTATAGTTTAACGTTATCATTTACAGTCGTTGCCGAGATGATGAAGATTTGGGATTAATCCATCTTTAGAATTTTGTTATTCCTGTATTGTTGAGGAGTCACACCCAAATATAGTTTCACATATCTTCCAAAGAAAGATGGATTAGGGAAATTCATCACGTTACTTATTTCCTTGATACTCATATCTGTCTGTAGAAGACGGTATCTTATATCAGCTATCACTTGCTCACGTATCCATTCACTGGCTGTTTTACCTGACTGTCGTTTACAGATAGCTGACAGGTATTTGGGTGTGATACACAGTTCTGCTGCATAGTCTTCAACAGACCGATATTTCACATTACTTGAATGTATCAGGTCAAGGAACTGCTGGAAATGTCCATTCGCTGATTTGATGATATGACTCTTTGTGCCAGCTGGCAGCGTCTGCTTCATCATGCCGCAAAGAGCGAGAATTTCCGAGCGTATAAGCGAATGAACGACATCTAACATGTATGGATTCTCTTGATAATGCTTCAGATGATGAAGTAAGAGATCGTAAAAATGACCGAACATCTTTTCTCGTTCTTCGTCGATAGTGATAATATGCGACTTATGAACATATAGCATATCATTCCACACTTTCATTTTCTCATGCAGGAATGACTGGAGAATATCATTGGTGAGAAAAATCGCCTTCATATTGAAATCTGGACTCACCATCACTTCGGTCATCATGACATTCTCTGGAATGACAGCCAACTGATGTCTGCTGAGCTCTAGTTCCATACCGTTCATCTTTGCGTTCATTCTGCCATTGGTACAGAGCAGAATAGAGTTCATGGTCATATGGGCACGGCATTCTTCTGTATAAGTCTGAATGCTATCTACAATCACGATGTCATTATCAGAATAGCCTACCTTCAGGTCTTCGTTTTGGGTCAGCGACTGAATCGTCAGTTCCTCTTGATGTCTCATAATTCCTCTTTTGCATGCAAAATTATACAAAATTTTCATATCTTAATGTCTTTCAATCCTGTTTTTGTGTCCAAAATGTCGCTATACGGAAAAATGTGAATCAAAAAAGGTGATATTAAACATCACTTGCCGCTAATTTCTTCGTATCTTTGCAGCCGTATTAGACATTTGAGCGATAAAAAAGAAAAAATGAAAATTAAGAAAATGAGTGTATTATACATTGTATTAGGCATAATAGTTACAATCAGTTTTTTTGCCGTGGTGTTTCTCAACCGCCCACAGTTTGGTAAACTGCCAACTGGCGAACGTTTAGAACGCATCAAAAAGTCTGCTCACTATAAGAATGGTGAATGGCAAAACGAAGTACCAACTAAGATGATGACAGGAAACGGTGTTGCCGTCATCCTTGACTACCTCTTTGGCAGCCATCCTCGAACGAGGCCGGAAAAGCCCGTGAAATCTGTTAAGACCGACATCAATAGTCTGCCCAAGGACGTTGACTGGATGATATGGTTCGGCCATTCTTCTTATTTGCTGCAACTGAGCGGTAAACGCATCCTCGTTGATCCTGTTCTCGTTTCGGCTTCACCGTTACCTTGGTTTAATAAACCATACGAAGGTAGCGATATCTACAAGCCAGAGGATATGCCCGATATCGACTACATGCTGATATCACATGATCATTGGGACCATCTTGACTATGATACCCAAATGGCTCTCCGCAGTCGTGTGGCAGAAGTCGTTGTTCCCCTAGGTGTGGGAGAACACTTTGAGTATTGGGGATTTCCAAAGGAACATATCACAGACTTGGACTGGTATGAACACAAGTCTTTCACTGACGGATTCACCTTTCACCAGATGCCAGCACGCCATTTTTCTGGCCGTGCGCTAAAAGGCAATCAGGCTCTTTGGGGGTCATTCGTTATAGAGTCTCCTGATGGTAAACATATCTTTGTGGGGGGAGACAGTGGCTATGCGCCTCATTTTAAAAAGATTGGACAACGTTTCCCAAAGATGAATCTTGCGATATTGGAAAACGGACAATATGATAAAACCTGGGCGCAGATCCACACATTACCAGAACAACTTCCAAATGTCATGGATGACCTTGGTGCTCTTCAGTACGTCACCGTACATCATGGGAAGTTCTGTCTTTCAAATCACCCGTGGGATGAACCACTACAGAATGAAAAGAAAGCTGCTCAAAAAACAGGGAGCAAACTTTCTGTTCTGGAAATAGGCTCTGTTCTCTACATCAATTAGTCCGACACAACATATAAATTCCAAAGCTGGCACATCGTGCCGGCTTTTTTTGTATCGCAGATAATTGTCTTTTAGTAAATACAAAAGCAACAATACCTTTGCACCATCAACTTTTAAACCAACACAACATGACCAAAGAAACAAGGACCGACGTCCAAATCTATTCAGCCATCGCCATGCTCTTAGCTGGTGTTGCACTGGCCACCGCAGGCTTCGTCGTACCGCCCACAGGCGAAATATCTGACTTTGTGCTGCTGTTCTTCGCGCAGTGTCTGATTTATGCTGGCTCCATTTTCGGTGTGAGTATTTACATCCACACCAAGTTCGCAGAATTCAAATCTGAAATCGACGCTAAAGAGGAAGGAGGCGAGGCATGAGAGAGATTACTGAAATCATCCACTCCCTGCAGTCCTACGAACTCCTGCTACTCTCTGACATCCAAGTAAACAATCAATGCTACTACGACTTGGTCACCATCATCCGTGAGCACAAAGACGTATTCCCCGCCTGGCATTCGTCCCCAGTCGCCGAACTCTTTACCCCAAAAATCTTCGAGAACACAAAAAAATCTTCTGCTTATTGGTTTTAGGCAGAAGACTTTTCATTATTGTTTCAAATAAATTATCCTATTTATATCTTTTCCAAGTTTTCCATCACTCAGATCATCTTGAATCCAAAATAGTTCATCAAGATAAGTTCCGGTATATTGAGTTGTAATAGTCCTATGAACGATATAAAGCCAAAAATGCATGAGCTTGTCCATTTTCTCTTTTGAGGAATCAAGACTATAAGCTCGAGCTGCCTCAAGATAATCGTTTAACATATCACTTCGTACAACACACCATGACTCTTCATAGCCATAAACACTGGCGACCAAATTGACAGGTTCATCTTTTGAACCTCGTGTTCCATCGGCCACAGAGTTAAGAATGTAGTATTCAACAGGTTTCTTTCCTTTCTCTTCAATGACGAAAGTTGAAGAATCTGTTTTCGATATTAAAGTCTTACGATGTTCTAACTTTATTTCATCATCAAACTTATCATAGTATTGGATGCTTTTATATATTTGAGCATTACTTGACAGTCCCGCTAATACTAAAATAAATGCTAATAGATATTTTTTCATATTCATTTTCCTTATTAGATTAAAAATTTCTTCTGCAAAGATATATATAATATTTGATTCTACAAAATTATTTGATTTTTTCTTTTCTTACTCATTTTTTTGTATATTTGCAACAAAATATTGTGCTTATGAGATATAAATATCCCTTTGGTCAAGAAGTTAATCAACTTGTACAGTTGGACAAGTCCCCTAAAAAAGTTTTCGTTCTTGGTGTTTACGCTAGTGCCGTTCATGCTCGCTGGAAGAAAGACGGAAAAACTGTTTGTACAGCTCTTGCCGTAGCAAGTGAGCCACGCATTTTCTGGGATGGCAACATCGAGGAAGCAAAGGAAATCATCAGTAAGATTTCCATTCCCAAGGAGGTTGGCACATTGGAACCTGCAGGCAGTCATCTCAATGGCCCATCCGCAAAAGTCCTCGACGAGCATATCCTTGGTACTCTAGGGTACACAAGGAAAGATGCATGGCTTTGCGACCTTCTTCCAGAAACACGACTGAACTCTGGTCAAGTCAAGGTTATCACCGAACGTTATAATCCGCTGATTGAAAAGTATGGATTGAATGAAGTGACCATCCCTGAGCGCCCAACTGTATTCTGTGATGCAAAGCGATGCGAAGAGATTCTTCAAGAACTGAAAGAGTCACAAGCAAAACTTCTGGTACTGCTTGGTGATATACCTATCGCGCAGTTCTTAAACTCTGTGGTAGACGTTCCATATAAATCACTCCAGGAATACGTTGAACTGTATGGTTATGGCAAAGCAACTACTGCCACCATCGATGGTCATGCCATCAATGTTTTACCATTGGCACACCCGCGCCAAATAGGTGCTCTGGGTGCCCACAGCGAGAAATGGAACAGACTCCATCAAGAATGGGAAAGTACAATGAAAAAGCGTTGAGAAACGCATCTATTTGCTAGAAAACGCGCAGGCTTTGGTGACTTATCGTTTGGAACGACATCATTGAGTTTGCTAGGTTTCTAGATACACCGAATAACATTAATGTTGATGCGAGCGACAGTCTGTGAGGGCTGTCGCTCTATTCATATTAGTCAGCCGGCAAAACAACACCGGGTATTTGACTAATAAAGTCATAAATCTCGTTTACAACACGCCATAGTCTTTCATCTGGAAACAGCCTGCCTCTTCTCATGAGCTGATGTTTGATAGATATGAACATACTATCAATATCAAACAAATTGCCCATGCCAATCTCTACATCCCAATAGATACTGAATGCCTCGTTGATGTCTTCCCACATATCTTCTGAAAGAGGGAAATCAAGGCGCTGCTGCAGTACTTTGAAAATAACAGTAGCACAAAATGCGCCTCTTTGTAATGGTGATATCATCTCAATAATTGGAGCTTGATGCTTAGAAATATTATCGTCGATATTCCATGAAACGCAGTTCAGCGCACCGCCATTACTGACAGCTTCCATCGCGGGTATGCTGACTACTCGCATTGATTCTGGCACAGCACGCTGAATCTGCTCTATGGCCAACTGATCTTCGGGGATTCCCAAATGTGGTACCATAATCAGATTACTTACGTGAAGGTAGTTAATATACGCCCAACTATGCTCACTCTTATTCTTGATGGGATAAGAGAGCGGTATTACTTCAAACTTTCTTTCCAGTTTCTCTCTGAAATTTCTGTAATATTCAGGAGAGAAGTCGTCATAATTGGTTAACAATACGCGATTATTACCCACATAGTGAATGATTCCATCACTATGACCATATTCTTCCGTTCTGTCCCAGGGAAGGAAAAGAACTTCGCAGCCAAAGGTATTCTCCAGTTTGTCGATGATCATAAACTCTGGCCAATCGGGATTTTCTTTAAAGACCTTCTCTGTCATCACAATCATATCGTCACATTTTACGACGTTTCCACCATCTATGACCAAATCCAGTTCCTTAAAATCTACATCACCAAACTCTTCCTTAATCTGCAGCTTCATCAATTCCGTATCTGTGATATACTTTTGCATCTTAGGAGAAGATAGGTAGTCAGGAGAATACTTGTAAACCACCATTTCCTTAGAACTTGTCTGTATGGGCATATAATCTCTGCACCAGATGTCTGCAGTATCTCTTAGAAGGGCATAGCTGATGCCTTCTTTCTGCAACACACCACGCATTGACGCCCAAAGTTTAGGGCAAGTCGTAGGAAGCCAAGATGAAAAATACACCTTGGTGGTCTGAAAATCGGTTGTCATCATTTTATTATCTTTTCTTGGGTTCTGCTGTATAGTAGTCTGTTTTTGATACGTTCTTATATCGACCAGTTGCTTTATCAGCTACTAATACGCCTTCTCGTTTCCTGTTCCATGTCTCGGGCTCAATATAGAAACAAAACTTCATGTCTTGATTCTTATCTGCTTCAATCCCATATCGGATAGTTGAAACGGGAGTCTCGCATGCTGTTTCGCAATCCACCAGATATGGTAGTTCTCCGTCACAGCTATTCATGATTTCATCTGAACAGCGCATCGGCCCGGCGATGATTTCACTTCCTCTTTTGACGCTTCTAATTAGGATTCCACCAAAGTATTTCATTTTCTCACTGCTTTCAAAGCAGATATCCATACCGCTATAATGCCAGAAAAACTTGCCCGCTTTTCGCGTGCGTGGATAGGTACAATTATATAACGGGCCTTCAAATTCTCCCTCTTTATAATAATAGAATTCTATTTCAGCAAAAGTAAACTTCGTTTCTCCTGCTTGAATAGCTACATGCTTAAAGAGGTAGTCGGCCACCTCAGCAAAATATTGCTGGATATTATCACCCTTTTTCTTTTCTTGAATCTTATTCAATAATCCGATAAAATTATTACTAATATTTTGCATAAACTATTATATAATTATTTGATAATTAGTTATTTACCTAACCTTGCAAAGGTAAATAAAGGATTCTGTTTTTCCAAACTTTTGGAAGGAAATTTTCACTTTTGGCATTACTTTTTCGCATTCCTTGACGAATTCTTACTTATTTTGCTATTCGCTGTCTTTTTCTCATACGAACTGTTTCCATACCTTTGCGTCATAGAAACATTCAACATCACATTACCAACCAGTTGGGCTGAACTATCGGACATGCTGCTGCTCATGGTCTATGGACTATTTGCACGTGGCTTGTCTGCAGCAGAGGCCAAGACGCTCTGCCTCATGAAGTTGAACGGCCAGAAGGTGCTGGCCACTCTGCCTCGCCACCGTTTCCTCAGAATCACGCTCATCATGAGCCAGCAGAAAGGCTTCAAATGACTTGTCAAGAAGAAACTGCCAGGAGAATAAATTGCCAGCAGTTTTAGAATCAGGAATAATAAACTAAAGAATAAATTATGAACAACAAGATGACTGTTAATGAAGAGTTGGAGCTCGTTAGAGCTATCAAGAGTTACAAAAAGCAAAAAAATAACGAGCTAAAGTAAAACTTTGCTCGCTATTCCTTGCTTTTTGTGATTCCGGCGGAATTAGACCCTATATTGATTTTCAGCAAGTTACGTCGCATTTTTGATACAAATTGGACTGTGTATCAAAACCCTATTTTCAGGTTTTTAGGCCAACCACTTGATGAAACCAAAAATTAACTCATATTAACGTTGAAGCGAAACATCTCTTTGTCTCCAATCCTCTCAATGATTGATTGATTAGATTGCATTGCAAAGGTAGGCATTATTTTTGTTACCACCAAATTATGAACCTAAAAAAATGTACTTGGGAAGTTTGGAAATGGGCAAAAAAAACACCCGATAGTTTGAATGGCTTCAGGGACTACCAGGACTGAACGATGCAAAGGTAGAAAATATTTTTGAAACCATCAAATTATGAACCTAAAAAATTGTATCTGGAGCTAAATACATTCACTTAAAAATTTTCTTCCCATTTCTAACAAACACTCCATGTGTAGGTTGCTTATGACTCCGACCTAATAGATCATAAAATATATCAGAGGGTTTAGCGGAATAGATAGAACGGATGCCCGATGTCTTACAGTTCATACGGGCGACGGAGAGGCCTAGGCCTGGATAATGGGTGAACCAGATGAGGTCACGCTTTGGGTCGAGGGTGATTTTCGTCACCTCATTGAGGGCGATGCCAGAGTTGTCGGTGTCGTAGGTCACCCATGAAGTTTCGTCGTAGCAGACGAGGCCGGCGTCACCAGCGGTGGCTATCCAGAGGCGGTTATCGGCATCCACCTGCACGTCCCAAAAGCAGTCGCTGGGCAGCGGCGAGTTGTTGTGGTTGTAGGTCGTCCATGTGTTTCCGTCGAAACAGGTCAGTCCCAATCCATATTCTGACATCATTTTGTCGGGATAGCGAGGGTCGCGACAATTCAGCCAAAGGACGTTGTTGTTATCAATTGTCACCAAGCCCACATAATCGGACGGGAGAGAAGAGTTGGAGGTGGAGTAGTTGCTCCATTGAGTGCCGTCGAAGCAGAACAGTCCGCCGCCGCTAGTGCCACACCATAGGCGATTGCTACTATCGAAGGCCATGCTCAGAACGGACTTAGATAGGATGGAATTGTTTTTGTTGTAGACCGTCCACGTCTCTCCGTCACGCATATAGAGGCCCTTGTTTGTGCCTATCCAGAGGCGATTTTTGCGGTCGAACTTGATGAGGTCGGCATCGGCTTCGCTAAAGGGATAGTCGGTTCTCATGTAGACCTTATTTCCTGTCTCGGTTAGTTCAACGAGGCAGGTGTCGGTAGTGAACCAAGGCCAGAGTATCCATACGTTACCATTACGGTCTGTTTCGGTCTGTGCGGTCTGCGACATAGGTTCAAACCTATAATCGTCCGTATCTATATTGTATTTCTGAAGGCCATAGAGTGAGCCAACGTAGAAATTGCCGCCTGCGTCAATACAACCGCTTCTCAAAGACATCGAATTATCATATAACAAATTGTCAATGAGGTCTACAGCAGTTAATCTATTGTCTGTGAGTTTTAGTAAGCCCTCGAAGCGTGAGCCCACATAGACGTTGTTGCCGTCGGCGGCGTCGATGGTCAACAGGTAATCGTTTGTAATATTCAGCTGATAGGGATAGGCCGTAAAGTTCGTGCCATCATACTTAGTAATAAAGCGGTCGCCAAACATCCACAGATTTCCATTCTCATCGGCCGTCAAGTCTGTGATGTTCGTCTCAGACAGACCAGAATTGTCGGGCATGAAGTGTGTAAAATCGCTGCCATCGAACTTGACAAGCCCGTTGTTGGTCGCTATCCACAAGTATCCGTCTTTGTCGGTTTCAATGTTATTTACCTTCCCGTATGGAATGCTGTATGGCACCAAATCACTAGACGTGAATACACAGAGGTTGTACCTGTTCAATGCATCGTAGCACGCCACCCATATACGCCCGTCCCTGTCGGTCCTAATCTTCTTGACGTAGGCGTAAGGACTAAGCGGGTTGATATCATATCTGGCTGTACACTTCTTTCCATCGAAGGCGTACAAATATGCTATGCCACCAACGAGCATAGTTCCGTCAGTATTGAAATAGAAGCCAGATAAGTGTTGGTTGCTCAGAAATCCGGCATTCTTCATATCGAATTTCTCTATGTCGTTGCCAGTCACCTTAGCCAAGCCGTTGTACTCCGTGCCAACCCACAACTCGCCATCATGCAGCACCATGTCGGTGATAGAATTACCCGTCATGCTTCCGTCGGCACGTTTGAGCACCGTCTGCTCGCCACTCTGCTTGTCTATCTTCACAATGCCACCCTTTGTGCCCACATAAAGGAAGTTCTGGTCGTGGATGATTTTCATCACGAAGTTCTTGCTCGAAATGTTCCGCCAGTCCGTCAGCTGGGCATGCGCCGATAATGCGACAAAGAAAAGGATTACAATAATGTTTGATAGACGTGACATAGGCATGAGAGATATTGCGGGAATTAATAGAGGGGCTTCACTACTTCCACCCTCAATCCAAGAGCATTGATAATTCGATAAAATACTCCGACACTAGGAACGATGACTCCGTTCTCAATCTTAGAGATGTACGACTTTGTAGTGTTAGTACGACGCGCCAACTCCTCCTGAGTTACCTTTGCCTCTTTTCTGGCATCCTGAAGTATCTGACCAGAATAGAAAGAATAAGCAGCTTCTTCTGCCTGAATACGCTCAGGTGTACCCTCCTTGCCAAACTTGGCGTCAAGTACGAGATCGTAGTCAACGATTTTGTGATTGTTTGTCTGCATAATATGCCTCCTTAATTTTTATTGCTTTTTCTATTTCATTTGCTGGCGTTTTCTGGGTTTTCTTTTGAAAGCCATTGAACAGTACTACTATCTGACCATCATCGAAGATAAAAAATACACGGTAGATATTACCGCCATATTCCGTGCGAAGTTCATAGACGCCGTCTTTGATGTGCTTAACGAACTTCTTCGACAGCCTATCTTGAGTTTTCAAGAGAAGTAATCCATATTGGACCTTCTCTTGCTCCTTCTCTTTCAGAGTGGCCATGAACGCCTCAAAATAGCCACCATATGTAAGTATCTTACGCTTCATGGGTGCAAAGATACAAAAAGTTGTCGTATCCTACAACTTTTTATGATAATTTTTTAATAATAAAAAAAGAGAGGTATTAAAATACCTCTCTTTGTGATTCCGGCGGGATTCAAACCCACAACCTTCTGATCCGTAGTCAGATGCTCTATTCAGTTGAGCTACGGAACCAACGTTCCATTGAACTACTGCAAAACTAAAGAAGTGATTCCGGCGGGATTCAAACCCACAACCTTCTGATCCGTAGTCAGATGCTCTATTCAGTTGAGCTACGGAACCCTGTTCCTTATTTGCGGGTGCAAAGGTAAGCACTTTTTTTGGCATTACCAAATGTTTTGCCGAACTTTTTTCAAAAAAGTGCTATTTTTTTTAGAAAACGGGTAAATTCGCTCTCGAAATTGGGGGTTAAGACGCCTTTTCCTATGGATTTCTCGATTTCTTCGATGCTCCAAAAACGTCCTCCATCTAGCTCGGATGCCGATGGGGTGATGGGACCATCGTATGTGGTGCTGTTCACATATACTAATTCGCGCTCTCGGCTGCTCTCGAACACATACTGTCCGATGCGCTTAGGAATAAAGTCGTTGATGCCCAGTTCTTCGCTGACTTCACGCTTCAATGCCTGCTCTGGTGTCTCACCGTAGTCTATATGTCCTCCGACGGCAGTATCCCATTTGTTGGGTTGAATATCTTTCCAGGCAGGTCTTTTCTGCAGGTAAAGTTCACCTTTGGAGTTGAACACATGCAGATGCACCACGGGGTGCAACATTTTTGTCCCACTATGGCACTCGCCACGGGTGGCTTTTCCTATTACTGTTCCGTTCTCGTCGACCAGCGGGAACAGTTCTTTACTGTTATCCATAAATTCTTGTTGTTTATGAGAAGCTAAGTTTTGCAAGACGCTGTCGCAACTGTTTGGCCTCAGATTGTCGGATGGACAATTTAATCTGGCAGGTGTTCTCGTAGGTCTGCGAGATGATGCGCGGCTGCATGTCTTTGACGATGCGCATCACATCGTTCATCATGACGTAGGGGAAGTCGTAGGTGATGATTTCTTCCACCTGTTTCGTCTCCACTTCGGCATGGGCAAGCGCATCGGCAGCAGCCTCGCGATAGGCAATAATGAGTCCGCTGGTGCCTAGATTGACGCCACCGTAGTAGCGGACCACCACAATCAGGATGTCGGTCAAGTCGTTGGAGTTTATCTGTCCTAGGATAGGCTTTCCGGCAGTGCTTGATGGCTCTCCGTCGTCGTTGGCGCGAAACACCTCTCTGGCAGCGCCCAACATGTAGGCGTAGCAGACGTGGCGAGCATCGTAGTATTTCTTGCGATATTGTGCAACTAGTTCCTTGACATCATCGACAGATTCTACGTGATGTGCAAAAGCGAGGAATTTGCTCCGCTTTTCAGAGTAAAATCCCTCGCTCGTATTTTTTATTGTCTTGAATTCGTCTGTCATAGAAATACAGGACAATCTAAGAGTAACTTAAGAAAGTTTGTGGATGACCAGACCCGAGCGCAACTTAGGTTCGAACCATGTAGCCTTGGGAGGCATAATCTTGCCAGAGTCGGCGATGTCCATGATCTGTTTCATAGAAACGGGGTAGAGGGCCAATGCTGCACGCATCTCGCCAGAGTCCACGCGACGTTTCAGTTCGCCCAGTCCGCGCAGACCACCTACAAAGTCGATACGCTGTGAAGAGCGTAGGTCGCCAATGTTCAAAATCTCGTCGAGAATCAGTCGGCTCGAGATATCTACGTCGAGCACGCCGATGGGGTCGTTGTTGTCGTAGGTACCCTCCTTAGCTTTCAGGCTGTACCAATGTTCGTCCAGATAGAGAGAGAACTCATGGATTTCTGCGGGCTTGTAGATGTCTGTGCCTTTGTCTTCTACGATAAAGTTCTTCTGGAGCGCAGCGAGGAACTGCTCGCTGGTGAGACCATTGAGATCCTTTACCACACGGTTGTAGTCAAGGATGGTGAGCTGCGAAGCCTGGAAGCATACAGCCATAAAGAAGTTGTACTCCTCGTCGCCACGATGGTTGGGGTTCTGCTTCTGCTTCTCCTGTCCAACCAGGGCAGCTGCAGCTGAACGATGGTGACCGTCGGCAATATACATAGAAGGCATCTTGGCAAACTCGTCGGTGATGGTCTGCATATCCTTCTTGTCGCTAATCACCCAGAACTGATGGCGGAAACCATCGATAGGAGCCACGAAGTCGTATTCTGGTTTGGTGGCAGCATAGCGCATGATCAGCTCGTTGAGCACAGCATTGTCGGGATATGCAAAGAACACAGGCTCGATGTTGGCATTGTTCACGCGAACGTGCTTCATGCGGTCTTCCTCTTTGTCGCGTCTAGTCAGCTCGTGCTTCTTGATGCGACCAGCCATGTAGTCGTCGGTATGAGCGCACACCACCAGTCCGTACTGCGTCTTGCTGTTAGCAGAATCAGGATTCATGGTTTGCGCATAAATATAATAATGTTCCTGTTCATCTTGTACCAGCCATCCTTTGTCCTGGAACTTTTGGAAGTTCTCGGCAGCCTTTTCATAGACTTTTGGATCGTACTCGCTGGTACCTGCGGGGAAGTCAATCTCGGGTTTGATGATATGGTAGAGGCTCTTCTCGTTGTCGCCAGCCTCGGCGCGTGCTTCTTCAGAATCCAGTACGTCGTAGGGGCGGCTTTCTACTTGCTCTACAAGTTCTTTAGGTGGACGGATGCCACGAAATGGTTTAACTGTTGCCATAGGTTTAATTTTGAAGTTTGGTTATGTGGAGTGCAAAGGTAAGCATAAAAAACGAAAATGCCAAGAAAACACTCATTTCTTTCCTTTGTTTATCAAATAGATTCCTATTGTGGTCAGGGTAGCTGCAACCGCATATTTCCATTTGAATTCCTCGTTGAGGCAAAGGCACGATGTGACGGCGCCAACCACGGGTATCAGCGAGTTCCAAATGGCAATCTTGCCCACGGGATTGCACGTCAGCAGCTTGTTGTAGAGTGTGAATCCAATGGTAGATATGCCAATGAGCATCAGTAAGTAGAGCAGTCCCAGCAGGGTAGTGTGGGGCAGTGTGCCACCCATCAGCAGTCCTGGTATCACCAACAAGGCTCCGCCAATGCCCAGACTCAAGCCAGTGCCTACAAACACATCGATGCGCTTGGCCACGCCTCTGGTCATCAGGGCAGCAAAGGCACTGCAAAGGGCATTGAGGATAATCATACCGTCGCCCAGCAGTGTGAACGACCCACTGGCTTCGCCTCCAAGGTTCAGTGAAAGGATACCGCTGAAACCAATAGTGCAGCCCATCACCTTCTGTAGGTTCAGTTTGTCGCTTTTGAAAAATGCGCACGCCAACAGCACGAGGGTGAAGACACTTAGCGAATTGAGAATGGCTGCACGACTGCCTTGACTGTGGGACAAACCGATATAGAAAGCAGCATAGTGGAGGGTAGTGTTGAGTAGCGCGAATACCAGTAGGAATAGGTGTGTGCTGGCCCGATGTCCCATGGTGATCTCTTTCAGGCGAAACGACCTGTTAGTCATCTTGGCTACCAACAGGATGATGGCTCCAGAAATAGAAAAACGAATGCCGGCAAACAGCATCTTGCTGCCTGTCATATCGGGCGTGATCTGCAGTTCCTCAAAGCCCAACTTGATGAGTGGATAAGCCCATCCCCACAGGAAAGCAGCGATGAAAGCCAGAAAGGCTGCCCATACTGGGCGCTGAAAGATAGATGGTTTCATATTAGCACCCTATCCACCATTACTTATCGTTGATAAACGATTTGGTGGTCATGTCATAGTATAGAGCTTCCAGCTCTGCCAAAGTCAGTTGCTCTACAGAGTGCTCAATGATGCGAATAAGCTCGTCGCGACGTCCTTCGTCCGACTGCTTGAAGCGGTTCATGTATCCCATAAAATTATACTACTTCTCCAATTTTTACGCAAAGATAGTTAATATTTGGCAATTGAATGCAATAATTTGGATTAATTATACGTCTAATAGATGTAAACAATCTAAAAACATACGATTATGATACTATCAACCACTCCGCAAATCGAAGGTCACACCATTCGTGAGTACAAAGGCATTGTGACAGGTGAAACAATTATTGGCGCCAATATGTTCAAGGACTTCTTTGCTGGCATCCGTGATATAGTAGGCGGTCGAGCCGGTAGCTACGAGAAGGTGTTGGCCGAGGCCAAGGATACCTCAATTCGTGAGATGATGCAACGTGCCGAGGTTCTTGGTGCCAATGCCATCGTTGGTGTTGATATTGACTATGAGACAGTGGGTGCCAATGGTTCTATGCTGATGGTTGCCACCAGTGGAACTGCCGTAGTTATATAAAATTAAATCAGACCAGATAGGATGTCTCCGTGGTGGTGTTCGTCGTTTTTGACGCTTTCCACCTCGGGGACTTCGGCAATTGCAGGAATGCGTTGCGTTCTTTTTCTGTCTTTTTACCGCTCGTTTGTGGTAATGATTGTTCTGAGCGATTTCTGTGGATGAGGCTTACTTCTCGTCGGTCGGGATGACGATAGGCTTATGGGCTTCAGTCCATGCGATGATGCCGCCCTTTAGGTTTACCAGCTTGTAACCCTCGTTTGCCAGCAAGTTTGCTGCACCTGCAGAGCGTCTGCCACTGCGACAATAGATGGCAATAGTCTTGTCGGTGGGTAGGGCCGCTTTTGCTTTCGCGATGAAGTCTTTTTTCTTAAAGTCTATGTTGATGGCCCCTTTTATGTGTCCTTCTGCGTATTCGTTGTCAGTTCTTACGTCAAGAACCACTACGGTTGAGTCGGCTATCAGTTGGGCAAACCCCTCTGCGTCAGTGTCATCGAATAATTGCTGTCCCCATGCAGTGTTAAGTCCCAGCATAGCCAGCAAACATGCAATAATTTTTTTCATTTGTTGTTTCTTTTATTCCCAGATGATGTTTTCGGCTGCAAAGTTACTGCTTTTCTTCTTTTTATTGGCGCTGTGTGCCTCTAATAAAAGTTAATTGGCAGAAGCAGATGTGTCAATGTCGCAGATTATTAGTACCTTTGCAAACCGTACGACGACGCGATTCGCGTATGCACCCAAGATATGGAAAGGATAATCAGAGAAGCTAAACCGACCGATATACCAGAGATTATGCAAGTGATGGCTGCCGCAAAGGGTATCATGAGGCAGTCGGGCAATATGCATCAGTGGAGTGATGGATATCCTTCTGAGGCCGTAATCTCTCAGGATATGCAGCTGCATGGCGCTTTTGTTGTTGAGGACGAGGGGCAAGTGGTGGGCTATTTTGCCTTCTTGTCATCGCCCGATCCTACCTATCTAAAAATATATAATGGCGCATGGCTCGACGATGTGCAGCCCTATCATGTGATCCACCGCATCGCCAGCAGACCCGAAGTTCACGGCATCTTTGCCAGCGTGATGGACTTCTGTCTGAAGCGTGACAAGAATATCCGTGTGGATACCCATCGGGACAATCATATTATGCAGCACAACCTGCTCAAGTATGGCTTTGACTATTGTGGTATAATCTACCTGCTGTCGGGCGATGAGCGGTTGGCTTATCAACGCATATTACCATAATTCAGTGACGATGAAACATAAACTGATACTGTGCTTATTCCTGCTGTTGGCAGTTGGGGCGTGGGGAAAACAGAAGATTACCAACGAGCAACAGGCGCGACAGATATTCGACAAGGCTTATAATCAAGTGTTTGGTCCACAAGGGGCCACATTGCATTACGATGTAGATATCATTGGCATTTATAAGACGCATGGCACCATCTGGTACAAAGGCAAAAAACAACGCTTTAGTGATGAGCGTGTGGATACCTGGAATGATGGTGTGACGGCTTTCATGGCCTATCGAAAGCGTCGTGTGGTGGAGGTGCATGATGCAATGTCTGATAAGAAGGATAAGTACTCTGGAAAGTTTAAGTTCTCCTTAGATGATTTTTCGTATCGCGTTGAGAAACATGGTAATAATCTTTTGCTGACTCTGAAACAAAAGAAAGGCGCAAAGGGTACAATTAAGGAGGTGAAGGCAACTGTGACTCAGGGCACTTATCATCCTATTAGTCTAAAAATTAAGGTCGCTTTCATATGGGCAAAGATAAAGATAAGCAATTTTAAATCGGGTGGGATAGATGATAATATGTTTATATTCCCTCGTGAAAAGTATAAGGATTGGGAGTTTGACGATAAGCGTTAACAGTCTAGTCGGACTGTAGTGCCTTCGATAGTGATTGCTTCGTCGAGTGCCATCTTGCGTAGCGCATTCTGGATGGTTTCGCTATCAAATGGAAGTTGCATCAGTTCCTTTACTTCGTGTGGCTTCTTGTCGGCCAAGATGTTTTTGATAGCCTCGGTAGCAGTTTTTGTCTCAACCTTGAATCCGGCTTTGTTTCCGTGTGAAAGACATACGTCGCATTGTCCGCAAGGCTTACTTTTGGTTTCGCCAAAGTAGCGTAGCAGTTGCTGACTGCGGCACTGATTACCTCTCGTAGCGTAGTTTATCATGTGCTCTATGCGCTCGCTGAAGCGTTCTTTCAGCGTCTCATAGACTGCTGGAGGGAACGAAAGATACTGCGACTCCTCGCGACGCTGACGATAGCGTATGAGTGGCGTCTTCTTCTGTGGTATAAACTGAATGATATTCTTTTGTGCCAGTCCTTTCAGCAAAAGGTAAACCATGGGTGTCGTTGAGTCGGTTTGCTGAGCCAGAAAGGTCTCGTCAATGTACTGAAAGCCATTGAAAAGTCCGCTGTAGTTGCGCAGCAGCGTGATGATGAGTGCATCCTCCTCTTTGCTGTTTCCGCGAAGGCGATACAAATCGTCGCGTTCCAACACGAATCTCACGCGTGCCTTACATTCCTCTTCCTCGTGATATTCTATGTAGCCAGCGCGATCCAATATCTTCAAGGCGGCATCCACACGGATGGGGAAGTGCTTGAAGTTGTGGCAGAACTTATCGATGGGGAATTCGAACATCGCGTTATAGCCAGATCCTATACCTATCTGATAGAAATAAGCCAAGTGGTCGTACACCTTGCGAATGTAGTCTTTCTCTGGGAAGGTGTCAACGATGCGCTTGTGAAGTTTCATGGCATCGCTGTCGTTATACAACAGTACGGCGTAGGCTTTCTTGCCGTCGCGTCCTGCACGTCCAGCCTCTTGGAAGTAAGCCTCCAAACTATCCGGACAGTCGATATGGATGACAACGCGCACATCGGGTTTGTCGATACCCATACCAAAGGCGTTTGTAGCTACGATGATACGCACCTTTCCTTCTTGCCATTCCTTCTGTCGCTGATCTTTCTCGTTATAATCCAATCCAGCATGAAAGAAAGTCGCATCTAGGCCGTTTTTGCACAGCAGTTCTGCTGTCTCCTTGGTACGCTGACGGCTGCGAGCATATACGATAGCAGAACCAGAGATGCGTTTCAGGATATGAATGAGTTGAGCTTCCTTGTCGGCAGTCTCTCTTACTACATAAGCCAGGTTCTTGCGCTCAAAGCTCATGCGGAACACGTTTTTCTGCTTGAACAGCAACTTCTCCTGGATATCATCCACTACAGCGGGCGTAGCTGTAGCAGTGAGCGCCAGTATAGGTGTATCAGGTAACATCTTACGGATGTTGCCGATAGCTAGATAAGAAGGTCGGAAATCGTAGCCCCATTGGCAAATGCAATGAGCCTCGTCGATGCATATGAAACTCACCTTCATGTGGTTGAGTTTCTGTAAAAAGAGTTCAGAGGAAAGTCGCTCAGGAGAGACGTAGAGTAGTTTTATGGCGCCGAAAACAGCATTTTCTAAAGTCTTGATAACGTCATCGTGCGACAAGTCAGAATGGATAGCAGCTGCACGTATGCCACGTTTGCGCAGATTCTGCACCTGATCCTTCATCAGGGCAATGAGGGGCGTAATGACAATACACGTGCCTTCCTGAGCCAAAGCAGGCACCTGGAACGTGATAGACTTACCGCCACCAGTAGGCATCAGACCCAGTGTGTCTTTCTGGCTACCTATTGACTCAATGATTTCTTTCTGAATGCCACGGAAATCATCGTAGCCCCAGTATTTCTTTAGAATCTGTTCATAGTCCATAGCCTAGAACTATCAATACTCTTCCGATGGTTTGATATCCTCAATCTGTAGCTGAACCTCGTTGCGCTTATAGATGTTCTCCTCGATAGTATATGCAATGTCGAACGAGCGTTTAGACTTGATATAGCGTGCAGCTGCGCTCTGTCCGAAGGCAATGCCGTTCATCACATTACTTGAACGCGAATCAACCAGTTCCAGTTTGATGTGTTCCTGCTGTTTGCCCACCACCTTTGATGTGCCGTAGTCATAGACGTTGCGTGTGCAGAAGATGGGCTTGGGGTTCTCGGGGCCGTGAGGTGCAAACTTCTTTAGGTCGTTGTGCAGTTTCTTTGTGATGTCCTTGAAGTCAATCTCAGCCTCTACATCGAGCATAGCCTCGGTTTGTTCAGGCAGAATGTGCTGGCTCACGTACAACTGGAAACGGCGACGGAACTCAGGGATGTTTTCCACCTTCAGCGAGAGACCTACGGCATAGGTATGACCTCCGAAGTTCTCCAGCAAGTCACGGCATTCCTTGATCGCATCATAGATGTCATAGCCAGCCACACTGCGTGCTGAGCCCGTAGCCATTCCGTCGTTGCACGACAGAACCACCGTGGGACGGTAGTATATTTCAGTGAGGCGCGAAGCTACGATGCCTACTACGCCCTTCTTCCATCCCTCGTCGTAGAGTACGATGGCAGATTGGTGCTCCTGACTCTCCAGTCGTTCCACGATCTGGTTGGCCTCTTCGGTCATCTGTTTGTCGATGTCCTTGCGCTGCTCGTTGTATTCGTTGATATGCGAAGCCTCTATCAGCGCCTTCTGGAAGTCGCGTTCCACCAGTAGGTCAACCGTCTCCGTGCCATTCTGTACACGTCCGCTGGCATTGATGCGAGGGCCAATCTTGAAGATGATGTCACTCATGGTGATCTCGCGACCAGTCAATCCGCAAATCTCGATAATAGATTTTAGACCTACCGACGGATTCTGATTCAGTTGTTTCAGACCATGGAAAGCCAAAATGCGGTTTTCGCCTGTCACAGGAACGATGTCGGCAGCGATGCTCACTGCACAGAATTCCAGCAGTGGAACCAGCTGTGAGAAGGCAATGCCATTGTTTTTAGCAAAGGCCTGCATGAACTTGAAACCTACGCCACAACCACACAGGTGCTTGAAAGGGTAGGTGGAGTTAGCGCGCTTGGGGTTTAGGATAGCCACAGCACATGGCAGTTCATCATCGGGCACGTGGTGATCGCAGATGATAAAGTCGATGCCCAAACTCTTGGCATAGGCAATCTCGTCGATAGCTTTGATGCCGCAATCCAGTACGATAATCAACTTCACACCCGCCTGAGCGGCATAGTCCAGCGCTTTGATACTGATGCCATAGCCCTCTTCATAGCGATCAGGGATGTAGTACTCAATATTTGAGTAGAACTGCTGCAAGAACTTGTACACCAAAGCCACAGCTGTGCATCCGTCCACATCGTAGTCGCCGTATACCATGATACGCTCTTTTCGACCCATGGCGTCGTTCAAACGATCCACGGCGATATCCATGTCGTTCATCAAGAACGGGTCAATGAGCTCGCTGAGCATAGGGCGGAAAAATCGTTTGGCTGCCGACTCTGTGCGAATACCACGCTTGATGAGTAGTTCGGCCAGAATGGGACTCATGTTTATTTTGTCTGCCAATTCTTTCGCCGCCAACTGCCGTTCAGGCGTAGGAGGTTCATAATTCCATTTAGAATTCATTATATCGTTTTTTTTATCTTCGTTTCAGGTGCCATTGGTGCCTATTACGGCAAAATAGCATACAAAGGTAACGAATAAAAACGAAAAAGCGGCATATCCTGTATGAAATTTAACAGAATATGCCGCTTTTTATATAAATCAGCTTCTTACTGCTTAGATGCCAAGCTTTTTACGGATGTTCTTGGGAATAGCGTTCTTATTGATCAGGAAATCCATCGTGTTGGCAGCGATAAAGGTTTTGGTCATGTACCAAGTTCCTTTGTAGTCGCCTGTTTCGCCCCATGAGTTCTTGACCATATAGTACTCCTTGCCATTCTGATCCTTAGCCACGCCATAGATCAGCATGCCGTGGTCGTCGGTCAGCTCCCAGTTGTCGAAGCGCTCCTGGCGCAGCTCCTGAGTAGCGGTAATCTCGGGTACGTTGCATCCCAGGGAGTCGATGAGGTTGCGCTTCTTAGCAGCAGTCATCTTCAGCCAGCGAGCCATATCGCTACCTGCCAGACTCTCAGTCTTCTTGGTGTCGATGGCATAAGCCAAACCCTGACGTGTGAATCCGTCCTCAGACACGTCGCCGCCCCATGCGATGGTGTAGCCCTTTTCGATAGCGTTGTCGATGACCTGCATCATCTCGTCCATTGGCAGGTTGTAGCTCAGGGGGAAACGCCAGTTGTCCTGTACCTCTACAGCAAAACCTGTGTAGAAGGGGTGGTGGGTGTAGCTGGTGATGGAAACGTAGTCATCCAGATTGATGCCCAGGCTCTCAGCGAAGCTCTTTGGCGTGTATTTCTTTCCCTCGTATGTGAAGCTCTCAGGGCACTGTCCCAGGTAAGCATCCAGAATGCCCTGCAAACCTACTTTCCACTGGCTTGATATCTTCTTGGCGTCGCTCTTAGCAATGGCAGCTACATAGGGCTCCATCAGTGAGAAGAACTCGTTGAAGTTGTTCAGTGAGTCACCATAGAGAGAACCAGGGAAAGGCATAGCGCCCTCTGGGCAGATACCAAACTTCTTCATGGTTGCCAGCACGTCTTCTGCAGAACCACCCTGAGAGAACTGGCAGTCGCCATGGTAGCGTACCACCTGAATAGCACGATCCATATAGGTCTTGTTGGCCACGAAGCTCTCGCAGAGGTCGTATGTCTTGCCAGTTGTCTTCAGAATCTCAGCCTCAAAGAATGAGATGGTAGAGTAGTCCCAACAAGTACCACTGCGGTTCTGGTCTTTCACGCTGGTGATGGGATTTTCTTTAATGGTGGTGAATACAGGCTTGTTGCACTTGGTAGAGTCTTTCTCTGCAGCCTGTGTTCCCAAGGCCAATACGGCCAGGAGTGTGATTGATAGTAATTTTTTCATTTTCAATTAGTTATTATTCATAAATGATTCTAATTCTTTAGGGTGATAGGGGATGCGTTTTGAACCCAGGAATCGGCATCCGTCCTTGGTGATCAGGATGTCGTCTTCGATGCGAATACCACCAAAATCCTTGTAGGTTTCCAGCTTGTCAAAGTTTAGGAACTCCTTGCAGTGGCCCTCGCTCTTCCACAGGTCGATGAGGTGGGGAATGAAGTATATACCTGGCTCATCGGTTACCACGAAGCCTTCCTCTAGGCGGCGACCCATGCGCAGGCAATTGGTGCCAAACTGTTCAAGATTGGGGCGTGTCTCCTCGTCGAAGCCTACGTAGATTTGTCCCAGTCCTTCCATATCGTGTACATCCATACCCATCATGTGTCCTAATCCGTGAGGCAGGAACATGGCGTGAGCACCAGCGCGTACAGCCTCTTCGGTGTCGCCCTTCATCAGTCCCAATTCCTTCAGCCGATCGGTCATCAGACGGCAAACAGCAAAGTGCACATCCTGATACTTTACACCAGGCTTGGCTACCTCGAGCACATAGTCGTGGCAGGCCTCTACGATGGAGTAGATTTCCAGCTGCTTCTGTGTGAACTTACCGCTTACGGGCATGGTGCGTGTGTTGTCTGAACAGTAGTCGTCCAGTTCGCATCCTGCGTCGCACAGTGCCAGACGTCCAGCTTCCAGTTGGGCACCACTGGGGCTTCCGTGCATAATCTCCCCATGCTGCGAGAAGATAGTAGCAAAGCTGACGCCCTGTGCTAAACTGCGAGCTATGCCGTCCACCTGTCCGCCAATGAATCGCTCTGTGACGCCAGGCTTGATCAGCAGTTGTGCTGTGGTATGCATGGCATAGCCCACGTCGCAAGCTCGCTCGATGGCGTCAATCTCTTGTGGTTCCTTGGTAGAGCGCATCTTCACCACTGCTTTGATAAGTTTCAGTGAAGCTGCTTCCTTCTGTGCAGAAGGATGGATGCCCAGCAGGTCCATAATCTGAATCTTAGTGTCGTGACGATAAGGTGGCAGGAAGTGCTTCTCTGCGGCTGCCCAGGTACCTTTCAGCCTGTTGGTCAGCTCTTTCATGGGTGCAGTCTTCTTTACACCCACCTCTGCAGCCAGATCAGCTACAGACGGCACGAATCCCATCCATACAATGTCCTCGATGTCAATGTCGTCGCCAAAGAGCCATTCTTCGTCATTGTCCACATCAATAACGCCCACCAGTCCATCGCGGTGCTGGCCGAAGTAGTAAATGAATGAAGAGTCTTGACGGAATGGCGCATAGCTGTTGGCGGGGTAGTTGGCGGGTGATTCGTTGTTACCGAAAAGTACGATAATACCATTGCCAACCAGTTGCTTTAATTCAGCTCTGCGACGTGTGTATGTGTCTTTATTAAACATATTAGTGGAAATTTCCTGCAAAGTTACTCATTATTTATTAATTTGTGGAGAAATCAATGTGAAAAAACGAAAAAATGTGTACCTTTGCATCGAAAACGCATGGAATGTTTAGGTAAAGACACGGGATTGGTGCTTGAAGGCGGCGGAATGCGTGGCGTCTTCACCAGTGGTGTGCTTGATGCGCTGATGAAGCACGACTACCATTTTCCCTATGTGGTGGCCGTCTCGGCTGGTGCTTGCAACGGGCTCAGCTATATGAGCAATCAGCCTCGTCGTGCACGCTATTCGAACATAGACATGCTCAAGAAGTATGACTACATTTCTCTGAAGTCTCTTATCGTTGATGGCAGCATTTTTGACCCCGACGTGCTTTATCAGCGTTTTCCCAACGAGATACTGCCTTTCGACTATGAGGCCTACCGTTGTAATCCAGCTATCTTTGAGGCGGTGACCACCAATTGTTTGACGGGGCGTGCCGAATATTTGAGTGAACCATATGATGCCACTCGTCTGACGGCAATTGTTAAAGCCAGCAGTTCGTTGCCCTTTGTTGCGCAAATTACGATGGTGGATGGCATTCCAATGCTTGATGGTGGCATTGTCGACTCAATTCCTGTGCTTCGAGCAGTGGAACAGGGACATCCGTTCAATGTGGTGGTGATGACCCGCAATCGCGGCTATCGTTCTACAGAGCGCGATATGGACATCCCCAAGATGATCTATCGCGACTATCCACGCCTGCGTGTGGCACTAAGCCATCGTGTGCGTGTATACAACGAGCAGCTCGACATGGTGGAACGCATGGAAGACTGGGGTGAAATAGTAGTCATCCGTCCGCAGCGCCCTATGGATGTTGGACGTATGTGTCAGGATGTAGATAAGTTGGAGCGCCTCTACGAGGAAGGCTTCGCTGAAGGTGAGAAATTTGTAAGAAACTATCGGTTGTAGAAATGAAATATATGTCGCAGGCCTTGTTCCTGCTTCTTTTACTGACCGCAGCTTGCACAGGTAAAGGTGTGCCAGCCGTATTAGGCGTTGGCGCTTCGGATAGTGATTCGGTGGCACATGTTCCCACACTTGAGGAGCTGACTCTGCCAGACACTATGTTTGCATCGGCTGCTGTGCTCGAATTTCAAGTGGAGACAGATGACTCGTTGACTCACTTCCTTGCAGATTATGATGATCGCTATGATCGCTCTGACAGGGTGATGACTTTCCGCAAGAACCTCCGTCGCGACGCCGACTTCGGCGGCACTGTGAAGGGCAATCCAGATACGATAGAGATAGCATGGACCTACAACACACCTTATCGCAACGACTCTACCAAATTTGGTACATGGGGTGGGGGCACTGGTTGGACCGGCCAGCCTCTCTATGCCCGCTGGACAGAGGCGGAGATGAAGCAGTTTCGAGCGCATTCTGAAGCACTCACTGCCGATTTTGGTGCCGAAGAGGTGATGGTGGGCTCGCTTTGTGGCAAGGCTTTCTTCCTTAATTTCCAATCTGGAAAACCCTCGCGCCAGCCGCTCGACCTGCATAATGTGGTGAAAGGCACCATGTCGCTCGACCCAGAGCTGATGAACCTCTATTCAGGTCAGGGCGTCAGCATTGGAGCTCCCTTGGGATGTCAGGCTTTCGACTTGCTGAAGCACGAACGCACGTTCTTTTTCAACGACCCACGTGCATGGCGTGGCTGGCAGGCTTTCGACTCGTCGCCCGTGGTGGCAGGCGGGTATCTCTTCTGGCCTGGCGAGAATGGATCGCTGTATAAGTTCGAGCGAACAGCCGGTGGTCACTTGCGCCGCCTCCAGACATTGCGCTATCGAGTGAATGGTAAGGCCCCAGGCATTGAGTCAAGCCTCTGCGTGTATCGCAACTATGGCTTTTTCAGTGATAATCAAGGCAACGTTGTCTGTGTGAACCTGAACACTATGAAGCCCGTGTGGCGCTATGATAACCACGATGACAGCGATGGCACCATCGTTTGTCGCGAGGAGAATGGCTCACCTTATATATATACCGCGTGCGAGGTGGACAAGCAGGGTGACCAGGGCATCTGTCATTTCGTCAAACTGCAGGCGCTCACAGGTCAGCTTGTGTGGGAAAAGCAGATAGCCTGTCAGCGTGTAAATCTGCCTGGAAAGACGCTTGATGGTGGTGTGTATTCAACGCCACTGTTGGGATCGGGCGACTGCCAGGATATGATCTTTGCCAACATCTGTCGCAACGGTGCCTCGGCCAGTCGTGGCGAACTGATGGCACTTTCTACGCGTGATGGCAGCCTAAAATACACCGTGCCCTACGGCAACTTCTGTTGGTCGTCGCCAGTGAAGCTGCTCAATGAGCAAGACCGCATGTTTATCTTCACGGGCGATGCCAGTGGCTATGCCTATCTCATCGAGGGAAAGAGCGGTCGTGTGATTGCCAAGAAGTTGATAGGTGCCAATTTCGAGTCGTCGCCCATCGTGGTGGGCAATGCGGTGGTGGTGGGCTGTAGGGGCACCATGATTAATAAGTTTATTATCAAACAGAAAGGAGAATAAGCCTATGATGAAGCGATGTGTGTTAGTATGCCTGTTGGCACTGAGTGTGCTGTGTAACTATGCGCAGTACGACCTGGTATCGGCCAAGAAGAACGTGATTCCAGGTGGTTATAACTTCTGGTTGTACACCCCTGAGGACTACTACTACTCTCAGGAATCCACACCGCTCCTTGTCTTCCTTCATGGTGCCAGCCTTTGTGGGCGCAATATGGATCGCGTGCTGCGCTATGGCACCATCGATGCTATCAAGCGCGGACTCGACGTGCCCGCTCTTGTGGTGGCACCCCAGAATCCGGGTGGTGCGTGGAGCCCTCGCAAGCTGAACGACATCCTAGAGTGGCTCGATGCAAACGACTACACCTACGACCACCAGCGGGTCTATGTGATAGGCATGAGCCTTGGAGGCTACGGCACCATGGACTTTGTGGGCACCTATCCCGATAAGATTGCGGCTGGCATGGCCCTCTGTGGTGGTTGCTCGCTGAAGGACCAGACAAAGCTGGGCGAGGTGCCTCTGTGGATTATCCACGGCACAGGTGACCGCGCTGTGTCTGTACGCGAGTCGCAGAAGGTTGTTGACGGGCTAAAGCGCAATCGTCTGACGCAGCGCCTGCGCTACGACTGGATTCGTGGTGCATCGCATGGCGCCCTGTCGCGTTACTTCTATTCGCAGAAAACCTACGAGTGGCTCTTCTCACATCGTCTGAACGATGTGGGGCGCCCCGTGGAGCGCAGTATCGACATCACGCAAGGTGACCTGCAGGAGGCCTACCGCAAGATGCAGAAGCGCGTGGATCAGTTGGAGTTTGAATAGTTAGCTATTGTAAAGAAAGAGAAAATGCAAAACTTAAATATTTAATATGGGAAAAGTAATTTTAACGGGCGACCGCCCCACAGGAAAACTACATTTGGGCCACTTCGTTGGCTCGCTTCGCCGCCGCGTAGAACTGCAGAACGCTGGCGACTACGACCGCATGTTTGTGTTTATGGCCGATGTGCAGGCCTTGACAGATAATGCCGATAATCCAGAGAAGATTCGCAACAGCGTCACACAGGTGGCTCTCGACTATCTCTCTGCTGGGCTCGACCCCAACAAGTGTACACTCTTCATCCAGAGTCAGATACCTGAGTTGGCCGAACTTACCACCTATCTCATGAACCTCATCACTGTGAGCCGCGTGCAGCGCAACCCCACGGTGAAAACTGAGATTAAGATGCGTGGCTTTGGCGGTGAGAGCATCCCTCTGGGATTCTTCTGCTATCCCGTGTCACAGGCAGCCGATATCACTCTCTTCAAGGCTACCACTGTGCCTGCTGGCGAAGACCAGGAGCCCATGCTTGAGGTGACGCGTGAGCTGGTGAACCGCTTCAACAATACCTACGGCCCTGTACTGGTAGAGCCTAACATCATGTTGCCCGAGAACCTCACCGCCCGTCGCCTTCCTGGCACCGATGGCAAGGAGAAGATGTCTAAGTCGCTGGGCAACTGCATCTACCTCTCAGACTCTGCCGACGAGGTATGGCAGAAGGTGCGCTCTATGTACACTGACCCCACACACCTCAACGTGTCAGACCCTGGTCATGTAGAGGGCAACGCTGTGTTCACCTATCTCGACGCCTTTTCTACCGATGACGATTTCAAGAACTTCTGGCCAGAGTATCAGAATCTCGACGAGTTGAAGGATCACTACACTCGTGGTGGATTGGGCGATATGAAGTGCAAGAAATTCCTCAACGAGGTGCTCAATCAGTATCTGGAGCCTATGCGTCAGCGCCGTGCCGAACTGGAGAAAGACATTCCTGAGATCTACAACATCCTGCGCAAGGGATGTGAAGCAGCCCGCGAGGTGGGCGCTCAGACCATGAGCGAGGTGCGTAAAGCTATGCAGATTGACTATTTCGGATAAAACAGACCCCCTCCTAAACAACAAGCAGCGCACCCTGAACAGGTGCGCTGTTTATTGTTTAAAGTGAGAAGTGAGAGGTGAGAAGTGAGAAGTGGTGCACCTGTAGCGCAAACCAACCCCCTCTAAATCTCCCCAAGGGGGAGACTTTCTTATTTCTGATCCCCTCCCTCGGAAGGGATGGGGTGGGGTTTGGATTGTTGTCAAGGGGATGTTGTGTTGTGTAGTTTTCCTCCCTCCCCTTGGGAGGGTCGGGGAGGGGTCTTGTGTTGTTTTCCTCCCCTCCCATGTAGGGGAGGGGAGTTCAGCGGATGCTATATGCAATTTATAGAACATACCCCAAAAGAATCTTTCGTACTATGCGGTTGAAAACCAAGGACTCCGTAGTCACTCCCCTCCCATGTAGGGGAGGGGTTGGGGGTGGGGTCACTAACTCCCCTTCTTGCGTCCCTTCGGTAGCAAGCGAGCAGAGCTCGAGCGGAAGGGAGGGGATTTGGGAGCTGTCGCTTTCAATTTGTTAGTATTCTTGTGCGTTTTATATCAAAGTGTAAATAATCGTCATTTTGTAGCTGAAAAAAGCCGTCTGCAGGGACGTTAATCTGTCGTTTTGCCATAATTTTGCAATCCAAATGAAGGAATTGTAAAAATAATAAGAACAATGAAAATTAAAAAACGCTGGATTATTCTGATGTCAGCTATGACGCTGATTGCCTTTGCAGGATTGTTTGTTGGTGAACACACTTTTGAGTGTGACTGGTCGGTTATCTCTGCAGCGGATGTAGCCTGGCTGATTACGGCCACCATCTTTGTACTGATGATGACCCCAGGTCTCTCCTTTTTCTATGGTGGTATGGTAGGTGCTAAGAATGTCATCTCCACCATGCTGCAGTCATTTATCGCCATGGGCCTTATCTCCGTGCTATGGGTCGTAGTAGGTTTCTCGCTCTGCTTTGGCGACGACATAGGTGGTGTGATAGGCAATCCTCTGACCTTCTTCATGTTCCAACACGTTGGTGCCGATGTGTATACCACTCCCACGGGCTATGTGTTGGGTGGCGCTACCATTCCTCTAGCACTCTTTGCCCTGTTTCAGATGAAATTTGCCATCATCACCCCTTCGCTGATCACCGGCTCGTTTGCCGAGCGCGTGCGCTTCTCGGCCTATATGTTCTTTATGATGTTCTTTTTCTTTGTCATCTACTGTCCGCTGGCTCACATGACGTGGCATCCCGAAGGCCTTTTCATGAAGTGGGGCGTCATTGACTTTGCCGGTGGTATCGTGGTGCACGCTTCTTCGGGCGTGGCAGCGCTGGCAGGTGCCATCTATCTTGGACGCCGTAAGGCTGAGACGCGCAAGAGTGAACCCGCCAACATACCCTTCGTGCTGCTGGGTGCCGCCATGCTGTGGCTCGGATGGTTTGGCTTCAATGCCGGTTCGTCGCTCCATGCCGATGGTGTGGCTATCAAGGCCTTCCTCAACACCAACACCGCCTCTGCAACGGCTATGATGACCTGGATCTTCTTCGACTGTCTGCGTGGTCGCAAGCCCTCGGCTATGGGTGCCGCTGTAGGTTGCGTCGTGGGCTTGGTAGCCATCACCCCCTCAGCCGGTTATGTCACCGTGGGTCAGAGCATCTTTATCGCCTTTGTCATCACGATGATCTGTAACATCGCCGTTTATTGGCGTTCGCACACCAGCATCGATGATGCCCTCGATGTATTTCCCACCCACGGAACAGGTGGTATCTTCGGCACCGTGCTCACAGGCATCTTCATTCAGGAGGGCCTTATCGCCGGCACGTGGGAGGGCTTTGTAGTCTTCCTCTATCATCTGCTGGCCATTGTCATTGTCTTTGCCTACACCTTCGCTATGAGTTGGCTCGGCTATCGTCTGATAGACCTTATGATTCCCATGCGTGTCTCTGCCTACAGCGAGAAGGTGGGCCTCGACTTCTCTCAGCATGACGAGCACTACGGTCTTGCCCACATTGGTGAGCGCGAACTGGCTGAGTACGAGGAGCATATTAGGGAAAAGATGAAGTAACCTCCCCTCAGAAACATGGCTTCACCATCGGTCCTCTCTCCGCGTGGAGAGGGGATTCTTTTTTTGTTGATTTTTCAACTTTATGGATTTGTATCTCTATTCTTTTGTTTTTCCATCCTAAAAGTGGCACTTTGCTGACTGAATAGTGCTGCTTTGGCGGTTGTTGACTTAAGTCGAAAGACCTTACGACTTAAGTCAACAGACTTACCGACTTAAGTCGTAAGAGCTTTCGACTTAAGTCGTGAACTGTGAAAGTGCAACTTTTAGGTCGCTTTAGCTACGCTTTTACACCATTGTAGTGACTGATTTGATGTGCAGGAAGGTCCTGGATTGACAATGATCTTCAACTTCCCAAACTGGTATTACACCATATTATATGTATTACTAGCAAATAATCCATTTTTTTTGTTAGCAGACGTAAGACGTCGAGAAAAATATCACGTTTTTTAGGTATTGTAACAAATCTTAATTCAGCTTACCTTTGCAGCCGAAATTGACACGTATAAAGGAAGCATGAAAACATTATTGATGACATCTGTGCTGGCGCTGTCGTGTGTAAGCGCTGCAGCACAAGAGAAAAAATTAACTATTGGCGGCTATGGCGAGGCTGTGATGACTCGTAATTTCTATAGCCAGAGCTTTAACCGTTATAAGAAACCAGAAAACTATGCTAATGACGATAGTCACGGGCGTTTCGACTTACCTCATGTGGTGCTGAACCTGGGCTATGACTTCGGGCATGGTTGGACCATGGGATCGGAGATCGAATTTGAACATGGAGGCAATGGCACGGCTGTAGAGATCGAGGCTGAAGAGGCTGGCGAGTATGAGGCTGAGGTTGAGAAGGGCGGCGAGGTGAACATCGAGCAGTTCTGGATCAACAAAGCTTTTGCCGGTGGTAAGTTCAACGTGAAGATGGGCGAGATTATCGTGCCTGTGGGCTATAGTAATGCGCATCACGAACCGAACCAGTTCTTTGGCGTCTATCGTCCCGAAGGCGAGTCCACCATTCTGCCCAACACGTGGCACCAGGTGGGACTGTCGCTCTGGGGACGTCTGAAGGATTGGCGCTATGAGGCACAACTGCTGTCGGGACTTAACAGCGAGAGTTTCACTGCCGAGGATTTTGTGCACTATGGTGCTACTAGCCCCTACGAATTTAAGGTGGCTAACAACTATGCTGTAGCTGCGCGCGTAGATAATTATATGGTAAAGGGACTGCGACTAGGATTGAGCGGCTACTATGGCTACACCTTCCGCAACTCGCTGCGCACACCGGGTGCTAAATATGACGATGTACACGGAGCATTGGGCATCGTGGCGCTCGACTTTACGCTGAACCGCTGGAACTGGCTTGTGCGTGGAAATGTGGATTATGCTCACTTTGCCGATGCTGACGAAATTTCGGCCTACAACCAAGCTAACTGGACACACCATAAGTATCAGGATGGCAACCCTCATCACTACACAAATATAGGTAGTCATGCACTTGCTTATGCACTGGAGGCTGGCTATAACGTGATGCCGTTGATGACTAGACGTCAGGCTGGGGCGGGGCAGTCTTTGTGGCTCTTCGGACGATTCGAACACTACAACACAATGGCCTCTGGCACCTATGCTTCGATGTATAAACACACCAAGCGCTATCGTGCGGCTGTAGGCGTGAATTATTCGCCCGTGAAGCAGATCACGCTGAAGGCTGAATATGCCTATCGCTTCTTCGAAAAGCCCAATAATAGTGGTCTCGCTGCCGACAGCCCGCTGTATAAACAGCCCTATAACAACGAGCCTAGCGTTAGTATCGGTGTGACTTATACCGGATGGTTTATGTAAACGGACAATCTTTCTAAATTTAATAATTAATACAACAAATGAAAACAAACAATGTTTTGAAAATGGCAGCTTTGACTGCCGTCATTTCTACGGGCTTTATCTCTTGCTCAAACGACGATGAAGCCGATGTGACAATCGTCAATGGTACTCAAGCTGCATTGAACCAGGCTTGCGACGACTGGAAGGTGGCACGCGCCAATTGGGAAAATACAGAGGCTTTCCTCTTCGGTGCTGCTGATGTGTACTCTATCGATCCACATACTGACACTTGGCCCGTAGCAGCCAACGACTTGGCTGATGTGCTGCGCGACGCAACGGCGATGAGTAATTTAGACAATTTTATCAAGACGGCTAACTCAGGTATTCTTGGCTATCACGGATTGGAATATGTGCTCTTCCGACAGGGGGCACCACGTGACATCAACCAGATCACTAACCTTGAATATGACTATATCTGCGCTGTGGCTAAAGACCTCTATCATGCTACTGCCACTCTCGAGGCTGCTTGGGACTCGAAAGAAAGTAATGCTGAGCGCCACCAGATAGCACTCGACTATGTGGCTACACACAACTCTATTAATGACGATGGCGATGTGGAAGGTGCACTGGACGGATTCCAAAACTTTGGACGTGCCTTTAAGAATCCTGGCACTGGTGATTGGGCCACTGCTCTCGATGCTACACTGGAGATTATCTCTGGTTGTCAGGATATTATCGGTGAGGTGGGCGACTCGAAAATAGGACTGCCTTTCACAGGCCAAGATGCCACCTACATCGAGTCTCCTTATGCCTATAACTCTATTACAGACTTTTACGACAATATCATCTCATGCAAGAACGCACTTTATGGTAGCATGAACGCCGTGACGCCTAACCAGAATTCTGTGATATACTTCTGTCAGAATGCAGGCAATGCCACACTGAAGACTCAGGCTAATACAGCTGTTTCCAAACTGGATAATGCCCTGGCAAAGATCAAGGCTATGAAGGCACCTTTCGCCGTTAACTATTCTGATGCGTCTTGCAACGATGCCATCGAAGCTCTGGGTGAACTGGATGCTGCGCTGGATGAAATGGCAGAGACTTTGAAAGCTTATGCCGGCAACGCTACCGTTGAACAACAGTGTAAAGTGATTAATGAGAATTATGTGGACAATGTTGTACTGGCCACTTATCGTACGCTGGCAGATAATGCACAGAAGTTGTATAATAGTATTGTAAAGATTAAAAAGTAATATTTCTAAATATCATATTATGAAGAGACTATCATTATTTGGTAGTGTGCTGTTATCTACAATCATCACTGTTGGATGTTCCAGCAGTGATGGTTCCGTTGAACCACTGACGTGGGAAATCGGCGACCCAACAGCCACTGACTACCCTGAGGACTACTATGCCGGTGGACAGCTCGGTACCACCGCTGTGAACACAGCTACCGCCTTTGAACAGCCTACCAAGGCTGTTGTTGATGCAGGCATGATGACTGCCTTCAACGAGGGTGAGTACTTGTTTGAGAAAGACTACAACACCAACACCGACGGTGCTTTCCACGGACTAGGACCTGTATTTGTGCGTCGCGGTTGCTTGTATTGTCACCCTGGTTATGGACATGGTGCACGTCAGACAGAGTATAAGGCTGACAATCACCGAAATGGCTATCTGTTGGTTATCTATGATAAAACCACTAATGCCTATATCCGCTCGGTGGCTGGTATGCCTCAGACAGTTGCAGTGAAGCCATTCAAGGCTCCTATTGATGAGAACCAAATCAAGATTGCGTGGAATGAATATACTGACGAGTGGGGCAACAAGTTCCCTGATGGTGAGACCTACTCGCTAATCTATCCTGAGGTGACCATCCCTTATAGCGCTTACTACGCACCCGTTGCTGTGGGCCGTGGTGGCAGCGACGTGATTTTGTCAGAAGATGAGTACAATAATGATGTGGTCGTTCGCTTGGAATCTACCATTGGAATCTATGGCACAGGTTTGACAGACGCCATCCCCGATGCAGACATCACTGCTCAGTGGGAGAAAGAGGGCAAGTATTTCAACAGCATTGGTAAGACAGACGCCCTTAATCCTGCTATGTGGGATCAGGCTAACGGCAAGTGGAACAGCTACTACTCTAACTCTCTTCAGGGCGACGGCACTAATTATGTGCGACGCTATACTTATGCGATGTCGCGCGGACCGTTGATGGATGCTGCTGGTGTGAATGCCATTTGGAACATCACCAATGTGACACGTTCTGACCGTCGCTATCATTATCTCGACCTGGCTGGCACATACTATGCTACACAGTCGTCTAAAGACCCTGAGGTGCAGGCTGGTTTTACGGAATATATCACCCGATTGGATCCGCTGAAAAAGCATCCTGAATGGCATACAGGTAATTTGGAGAAGGATATCTATACTTATCTCACCAGCAAGCAGCAGGATGTAGAGATGACAGACGAACAGTTTAAGAACTTTGCCATTTGGCATCGTGGATTAGCAGTTCCCGCTGCACGTAACACCACCACAGAGGACTTCAAAAAGGGTAAGGAATTGTTCTCGCAGATTGGTTGTGCTGCCTGTCACCGTCCGTCGTGGGAGACTGGCGATGACCACCTGCAGGACCCTAACAAGTTCTTCAAGGACGACAGCGAGCTACCTCGCTATCCTCACCAGAAAATATGGCCATATACTGACTTTGTGCAGCATCGTTTGTGGATGAAGAACGACCTTCGTACAGGATGGTGTCGTACCACACCGCTATGGGGACGCGGACTGGCTGCAAAGTGTGGTAGTGGTGTAGAGCGTTTGCACGACTGCCGTGCACGCAATGTGTTGGAAGCTATCATGTGGCACGGATGCAGAAATGAGGGCGGCACCAGTGATGCGTATAATGCCGTTACAAAGTTCCGTAGCCTATCGAAGAAAGAACGCGATCAGCTCATCTTCTTCATCGAATCGATTTAAAGAATATAATGAAAAGAATACTCTTTATTCTATATCCTCTCATCATTGTCTGCATTGCAGCAGCTACCATTGTCGAGAAATATCTAGGTACCGAGTTCGTGGGTCAACACATCTATGGAGCCTGGTGGTTTTCTGCTTTGTGGGCAGTGATGACGGTGGTAGGCTGCGCATACATGGTGCAGCAACAACTCTACAAACGATTGGCTGTGATGCTGCTGCACGCGGCCTTTGTGGTGATTCTCGTTGGCGCGCTGGTGACTCATCTCACCGCGCGTCGCGACACCATTCATCTGCGCATTGACGTTCCTAGCGAGCTGGCGTCGGGCACGATTCTGACACTCAAGTCGTTCCAAATCGTAAACTATCCCGGTACAGACGCTCCATTAGATTATCAGAGTGTAATTAGTTGTGGCGCTAAGGAGGTGACCGTTTCGATGAACCATATTGGCAATATTGATGGTTATCGCTTGTTTCAGTCTAGCTACGATTCTGATGGCGAAGGTGTGACGCTGGGTGTGAGCTATGATCCCTATGGTATTGCCATCACTTACAGCGGCTACCTATTACTGCTGATAGGCATCATAGCCACGCTGTTCTCGCGTCGTACACAGATGCGTGCTCTATACCGTAAGGCTGTAGCCGGTGTGGTTTTGCTGTTGTGCGCCGTCAGCGTAAATGCAGAAGAGCCGCTGCCAGTAATCGATCGCGACATAGCTCAGCGCATGGGCACCATACAGATTCTTTATAACAACCGCATCTGTCCAATGAATACTGTGGCTACCGACTTTGTGATGAAGTTGACTGGTAGCGCCAGCTGGAACGGCTATACAGCAGATCAAGTGTTTACGAGTTGGATGATTTACTACATGCCTTGGGAGGCTGCGATGAAACCTTATTTGCAACCTAATAAGGAAACGATGAGTGCCAAGGAGAAGAAAAAACTGGCCGAGCGCCAGGCCGTGGTGGAGATGTTCTACGGCGGTGAGTATATAAAGATGTTCCCATATCGTATTGGTCACGATGTAAATTGGTATATGCCAGGTGCACACGCCTTGCCACGTGAGATTCCAGTGAAGGAACAGTTCTTTATCAAACAGTCTATGGACTTTCTGACAGAGGCTATCGTCACTGGTCAGCACGACCGTGCGTTGGAGATCATAGCTAAGATAAAACTGTTTCAGCGAGAGATGGTTGGCGAGGTGTTGCCTTCGGGTGGCGAGACACAGGCTGAACTGTTCTATAATTCATTGCGTGCTCAGAAGTGGCCCGTCATGCTTTCGCTGA
Organism: Xylanibacter brevis ATCC 19188; assembly: GCF_000621725.1. Classification (GTDB taxonomy): domain Bacteria; phylum Bacteroidota; class Bacteroidia; order Bacteroidales; family Bacteroidaceae; genus Prevotella; species Prevotella brevis. The sequence goes on along the minus strand of NZ_JHXM01000017.1, from coordinate 41,348 downwards.
CGTTTAGCCTGCTATTGTGTATGGTAATGCTCTTCACAACCAAGTGGCGCTACTCGGTTAATATAGCCTTGTGGGCTCTTCACGTGATGCTGCTGATATACCTTACGTTACAGTTGGCTCTGCGTTGGTGGCTGGGTGGACATATACCTGTGAGTAACGGTCCAGAAACTATGTTATTTATGGCATGGGTGGTGGTGCTGTTTTCGGTGGCCTTACATCGCCAATTTAATATCATCATGGGTTTCGCTCCTCTCATCGCCTCGTTCTGTATGTTGGTGGCCATGATGGGTGGCAGCAGTACGCAATTAACGCCTTTGATGCCAGTGTTGCAGTCGCCTCTACTGTCAATCCACGTGATGACGGTGATGTGTGCGTATTCCATTTTTGCGCTTCAGGTATTGTTAGGTGTCTATGCTTTTTGGGCCCACGACCTAGAACGTATTACAGCTCTTTCGCAGCTATTGCTCTATCCTGCTATATTCTTGCTTACCATTGGCATCTTCCTAGGTGCCGTATGGGCCAATGTGTCGTGGGGCAACTATTGGTCATGGGACCCCAAGGAATCGTGGGCACTGATCACGTTGATGGTATATGCGGTGCCGATGCACAAAGCTTCATTACCGCTTTTCCGCAACGACAAATACTATCATATTTATATAGTAGGTGCCTTTCTTGCTGTACTTATTACCTATTTCGGCGTGAACTATCTCTTGGGTGGTATGCATAGCTATGCCTAAAAAAGCAGCAAAAGATGCGCTGAAACAGACAGAAAATGTGTAACTTTGCAGCCGAAAAGAAATAGTAAAGTACATCAGGATGATTGATAATCATAAATGGGTGGCTTGCTGGGGCAATGCCACCTCTATTACTGACCGACGTGAGGCCTTTTATGCAAAAGACCTCACATTGCGTTATCCCATACAGATGCCATTCGACGGCACGCAACTTCGATTCCGTTTCTCAAACCTCACGGGCACGGAACCTGTGACACTGAATAAAGTATTTGTGAACCATACGCCAATCACCTTCAATGGCGAGAAAACGGTTCTACTGATGCCTGGCACCGAGACAGATAGCGATGCTGTCAGCATCGCAGTGACCAGCGGTGATATCATTGAGGTGAGCATGTATCTTGCTGACTATACCCAGATGAATAGCGGTACGCTGATTACTGGTCCTCTGTCAAAGGGATATTACGCCTATGGCGATTATGCAGAGTCGGACGAGCTGCCTCTGGATCTATCTCGCCGTACGAACTGGTTCTACTTCCTGAACACCATTGATGTGTTGACTTCCGACCGTTGTAGGGCAGTGGTGTGCTACGGCGACTCCATTACGGCGCAGTCGTGGCCTGACTATCTGGCGCAAAAGTTGTTAGGCACCGACGTAGCAGTGATACGTCGTGCCGTTAGTGGTACACGCATTTTGCGTCAGTACGATTGTATCACCTATCAGGCTTATGGGCTAAAAGGTGCCACTCGTTTTCCCATTGAAATGCGCGTCAGCGGTGCCACGGATGTCATCATACAACATGGTATCAACGACATCATTCACCCTGTGGGTACAGATGTGAATCCTTTCCGTCCGTGGAGCGACCTGCCTACAGTGGAAGAGATGGCGCATGGGGTAGAGGATATCTATGTGAACCCAGCGAAGGCGATGGGACTACGTGTGTGGAGCGGTACGCTTCTGCCTATTGAGGGCTGGCGCACCTATAACGAGCAGCGTGAACAGATGCGACAGCAGTTTAATGAATGGTTGCGCTCTTCTTCTATCTTTGACGGATGCATTGATTTTGATGCAGCCGTTCGTGATGCTTCAAATCCGAAGGCTTTTGCACCTGGCTACGACAGTGGTGACCATCTGCATCCCAGCGAGCGTGCCTACGAAGCAATGGCAGATGCAACTATTGCAAGAATATTTTGATGAGACTTATATACTCCGCCTTGTGTTCCTTGTAAGATACGGCGTGGTCTGCTCCTTCTGAAATCCAAAGTGATTTCTTACCAGGCTTTGCTTTGAAGAGTGGGTACACCATGTTGGTGGGCACAAATGAGTCTTGGCTACCATGAATAAAAAGCATGGGATAATGACATTTCACAACCTGTTTTAGGGCTGATGCTTCGCCAAAACTCCAATTGTAGCGTAACTTACAGAGCAAGCTGGTAGAATACATCAGCGGAAATGATGGTAGTCCAAACTCTACCTTTAGCTGTCTGGCAAATTCATCCCATACAGACGTATAGCCACAATCTTCTATAAAGCGTAGATCGTGGATACCTTTGGGCATTCGTTCACCAGATAACATCATGGTTGTTGCAGCTCCCATTGATACACCGTGGACCACCATCGTGTCTGCGAGAAAAGCCGTAAGCCACTCTTTCACGTCGAGACGATCTTTCCATCCCATACGAATAGCGTCTCCTTCGCTCTCACCGCAAGCGTGTAGTTCTGGCATAACCACATTATAGCCCAACTCATGTTCATATATACGTGCCAACCATAAGAACTTAATTGCGCAGTCACGCCAACCATGAACCACTACTGCAGTCTTATGGCTTCCTCTGTTTACATAGAATCCATGCATTCTTCTTCCATCGTTCATGGTTAGGAAAGTGTCGCGAAATGCGTTAACACGTACTAATGAATCCATCCAAGCCTTACTCTCTGGATAATTCTCAAACTGCTGTCTGAGGCACGAGTCACGGTCGGTTCTGTTGGCATCTGGAGCCAACGAATAGTCGAGCATATAGAAACTGCCGCCTATTATAGCAAAAATGAGCAATGCTACAATAGTCAAAACAATGATGATAGCTTTCTTCTTCATTAGTCTTGTAGTTTAATCGTAAACTATATCGCAAAGGTATATTTTTTTTGATAATGTACCAAATCACACTGGTATTTTTTTGTTTTTTTTGTTCACACTTTTTTCGCTTTTCATATGAACTCTCTTTTTCATCATCCTGCATTTCGTTGAAATGATTTGGCTGTTGACTGAATAAAATGTGATGATACAACAAGAATAAATATCTTTGCACCACACATTTATAACAAAAAACTATAAAGCAATGAGAAAGATACTGTTTAAATCGATCATTTGGTCCATGCTGATGGTGGCAGCAGGGTGTACGGCTGATAACCCTTATGCAGACTATTATAACGATGGTTCAAATTGGAATAATGGTGGTGGAATGTCTAATAACGTAGGCAGTTCGACGACGGAGGGTGATATCGCAACCTTTGACATTATGATGGATCAGAACGCTGAAGAGTCTAATACAGCGACTCAAGCCTATTATCCTGATGCAGAGGACCAGTTGGACAATAATACTTTCTCTACGCAAATAACTATTGATATGAGCAATCCTGTGGCTAAAGAAGAAGGTGGGGTAAAAGTAATAGTTAATGGCGGTCATGTGATTGCAGATCACGGTGCACAGAAAGGTATCTGTTATGTGGTTAGTGGCTCCACTACCAATGGATCTCTTACGGTACTAGGTGAAAAGAAATACGAGGTAATACTGAACGGTGTTAGTATTCACAATCCTGATTCGGCAGCTCTGAATTTACTGAGTAGCAAACGTGCCTTTGTTTACGTGACTGATGGAACCACCAACCAGTTGAGCGATGGAACTGATGGCAGTCATAAGGGTGCCCTATATGCAAAAGGTAAGCTGTTGTTCTATGGTAGCGGAAAACTGCAGGTAGAAGGGCATACAAATAACGGCATTCATTCAACAGATTATATCGTATTTAATAAAGGTAATCATATAAACGTCACCACAACAGAAAATCATGGTATCAAGGCCAATGATGGCATCTTTGTAAATGGCGGTGTGCTGAATGTAGAGGTGTCTGGTGCTGGTGCTAAGGGACTCAACAGCGAGAGTCATATCATTATTAATGGTGGGCGTACCACAGTTATTACCACTGGTAAAGGTTCGTATGACAGTGAGACTAACGAGGTGAAAGGCGCAGCCGGCATAAAAGCTGATAGTACGCTGACAATAAATGGAGGGGATGTACTCTTGAAAAGTACTGGCTATGGTGGTAAGGGCATTAGTGTTGACACGGATGCGAACTTTAACGGAGGAAATGTTTATATCGTAACGACGGGTGGAAAATATACCAGCAGTAGCGACTCTACATCGCCCAAAGGAATAAAAGTAGAAGGTTCTATTAATATCAATGGTGGAAGAATCTGGGTGCGTACAAGCGGTAATGGTGGTGAAGGTATTGAGTCGAAACAAGAGATAAATATAAGTGGTGGCGACGTGGCAAGCTATGCTTATGATGATGCAATTAATGCAAAGAGTACAATGTCTATTACTGGTGGTTATGTTTACGCTCATGGTCAGCACAACGACGGTCTAGATGCTAATGGTAATTTGTATATTAGAGGAGGTGTAGTGTATGCTATTTGTTCGGGATCGCCTGAGGTTGCAATCGATGCAAACACTGAAGGAGGATATAAGTTATACGTGACAGGTGGAACTATCGTTGCCGTTGGTGGACTAGAACGAGGTGCACAATTATCACAATCTTGCTTTCAGACTTCATCTTGGACGGCAAATGCTTGGTATGCAATGACAGTTGACGGAAACACTTTCTCATTCTTAACTCCTGCTAGTGGAGGACAAGGAATGGTGGTATCAGGTAGTACACAACCCTCTTTGAAGCAAAGTGTCACTGTGACAGGCGGCGATACGTGCATGGGTGGAGTAGGAGTGGCAGACTGCAGCGTGAGCGGAGGGTCAACAGTATCACTATCAAGCTATACCAATACTAATACCGGAGGTGGTGGCGGTGGTTGGCATTGATACAATATTTCGTAACATGATACGTTATTTTAAAAGAGAAACGGTATGATTTATATGAAACAGTCGCGACAGGAAAATATCATATACCTGATTGTATGGGGCATGCTCTTTGCTGTGCCATTGCTTAGTTGCTATGTGCGCATGTTAGCCGACAGTGAAGCGGCTTTTCAATGGTATGAGGTGTTGTTTGTGTGGCGCCACTTTTCAATATATTTATTCCTTTTTGTAGTTCATAATTTTTTGTTGGCTCCCCTGCTGATACATAATCGGAGGCGTGTCCTATACTTCACGATAGTGGCAATCGTGGTAGCGTTGTTCGCTGTTTATCAATACAATACAAAACCTAAGATGAAACTCCACGAGCCAGAACGGCATGAAATGCGTGATGTTATGCGAGGAGAACATTGGAAGGGACCTCGCAATCATGGGTTTAGACGACCGCCACTAGTGAATGAACGCAATATCATGTCGATGACTGTGGTCATACTGATGTTTGGCGCAAATTTAGGTGTCAAGGAGTTTATTCGTAGTCGTGATGATCGAAGACGACTGGCAGAGTTAGAACGACAGAACTTAGAACATCAGTTGGCTTATCTTCGCTATCAGATTAGTCCGCACTTCTTCATGAACACATTGAACAATATTCATGCCTTGATAGACATTGACCCTGAGAAAGCTCAGGAGACTATTGTTGAATTGTCGAAGATGATGCGTTATGTGCTATATGATGCTGATAAAGAACGTGTAGCTCTCAACAAAGAATTGAACTTCATAGAGACGTACATAAAATTGATGCGACTGCGATATACCGACAAGGTGCGCATCTCGCTGACATTGCCCGCAGATGTACCTGATCGTCAGTTGCCGCCACTGATGCTGATATCATTTGTGGAGAATGCCTTTAAACACGGTGTGAGCTATCAGCATGACTCCTTTATCGAGGTGAGCATGACGGTGGCAGACAATAAGTTTACTTTCCGTTGTCGTAACTCGAAAGCGAAAACGCCCAGCCAAGAAAAAGGCGGGGTGGGCCTGGCCAATGTGCGCCAGCGGCTTAACCTATTGTATGGGGACCGTTATTCGCTGCGCATCAACGAAGGAGCTAATGATTATTCTGTAGAACTCAACATACCATTATCATGATACGCTGTATTGCCATCGATGATGAGCCTCTGGCTCTGCAACAGCTTGTGGCCTATATCCACAAGGTGACGTTTCTTGAAGTTGTGGCCCAGTGCCAGAGTGCCATCGAGGCACGTCAAGTGCTGGAGAAGGAGACGGTGGATGCTATCTTCTGTGATATCAACATGCCAGACCTCAACGGAATGGACTTCGTGAAGTCATTGGCGGTGCCGCCACTGGTAGTGTTCACTACTGCCTATGCAGAATATGCCGTCGAGGGTTTTAAGGTGAATGCCGTGGACTATCTGTTGAAACCCTTCGGACTGCAGGAATTCCTGCGGGCGGCCAACCGACTGAAAGAACGATTGACGCCTATTGTGGTAGATAGTGAGTCTGCCTCTGATGTCTTGTTCCTGAAAACGGAGTATCGCATCGTGAAAGTGAGTATATCTGACATTCGTTACATAGAGGCTATGAGTGAATATCTAAAAGTGTATTTACGTAACAGTACGAAACCCATCATCACGTTACTGTCAATGAAGAAAATGGAGGAACGCTTGCCAAAATGCTTCATGCGCATTCACCGCTCGTATATTATTAATTTGAATGAGATTAAAGAAGTGAACAAGTGTAGGGTGGTGATGGACGAGAATACCTTTTTGCCTGTAGGTGATATGTATAAGGAAGCTTTCATGCGTTTTCTGGACGATAGGTTCTTGGGTAAGTAATGGTTTTACGTAACAAATAGCATAATATAATTTAAAAGTCAGAAAGATGATGAGAAAAATCATGCAATGGATGGTGGCTGCCACCCTGACAAGCAGCCTCTTTGTATGGACATCCTGTTCGAACGAAGACAATGCGGTGATTCCGCAGCCCGGCCCTGAAACGGAGTTCGGCGCACTGCTGAAAACACTGGACTGGGGCACGGACACATGCTTCGTCTATGGTCACAAGACACCCGACGTGGATGCCGTCACCTCGGCCTTGTCGTATGCCAGGCTGATGCGGCTGATGGGCTACAACTGCAAGGCCAAGGTGTCGAGCGGGATGAACCGCGAGACGGCCTATATTGCCCACGTGTTCGGCTTTGCGCTGCCCGAACTGAAGTCGAGCGTGGTGCCGCAGACACGGCTCATCCTGACCGACCACACCGACTATGCCCAGTGTGTGGACGGTGCCCGTGAGGCCGTTATCCTGCAGAAGATAGACCACCATGTGGAGGGCGACATAGCCGACAGCGGCATCCCCTTCGTGCGCCGCGAGATGATTGGCTCTACCAACACCATCATCTACGAGATGTATAAGGAACAGGGCATCGCCATCGATGACGAGACCGCCCGCATCATGCTGGCAGGCATCATCAGCGACACGCGCAACCTGTCGAAGACCACCACGCGCGACATCGACATCACGGCATTACAGGCCCTTGCTGCACAGTTGGCCATCAGCCCCGACTCTGTGGTCAGCCTGAACCGCGGCATGGAGGATGCCGCCACCGACTATACCGGCATGACCGATGCCGAGATTTTCCTCTCCGACTACAAGGAGTACGAGATCAGCGGCCATAAGCTTGGCTTCGGCAGTCTCGACTGCAAGCAGAGCCAGATGGAAGCCTTCATCGACCGCATGCTGGCAGTCATGCCCGAAGTGATGCAGCAGCGAGGACGGCAGATGCTTGTGGCAAAGATCGACAACAAGGTGGAGAACACGGGTGACGACCGTGCCGAACGGCCTTACGTGGAGAATGGCACCTATTTTATATACTATGGTGAAGGCGCCAAGCAGATGGCTGAGGCCATCTTCGGAGCGTCGTTGCGTGAGGGCGTCTGCTATACAGCCGAGAATCTCTCACGCAAGCAGATTGTGCCGCGCATCACTGAAGTGCTGACTGGTAATTAAGATTAGTAATGTTTCATAAAACACAACGACGATGAGAAAGTTGCATGAATTAACATGGATGCTCGCCGCCGTAACTATTCAGCGATAGTTGTTTGGTAAATCTCGACAGCGCAACAACTATGCGCACAATGTATGATAATAATCGATCCAAACCTGTATTTTTATTTATTTTTAAGTGTTTCAATAATGGCATCCAAATCTTCTGCCAAGCGTTGATAGTCTTCGAGTTTCAGCGGACAGGTTTTCATCTCCTCGCCCATACCAGCAGGAATCGTGTTGATGGCTTGCTCCTCCATGTCGCGTCCTTTCTCCGTAAGACTAACTATTTGCTGGCGCTTGTCTTCTTTGCCACGTTGGCGAATCACCAAGCCCAACTTCTCCATGCGCTGTAGTAGGGGAGTGACGGTGTTCGTCTCAAGCAACAGCCGGCGAGCGATATCGTTCACCGGCTGACTGTCGTTTTCCCACAGCACCATCAACACCAGATATTGCGGATAGGTGATGCCCATCGTGTTAAACATCGGCGTGTAGGCTTGAGTGATAAGTCTGGCAGCCGTGTAAAGACGGAAGCAAATCTGATTTTTAAGTTGTAATTCTGCGTGCATTTTCTTTTACTGTTCTACTTTAAATACGATGTTCTTTGAACATCCATTCTTTCTGTTCTATTCTTGCTTTCTTAAAGCATTGCTTCGATGTCCTTCTCGAAGTCCTTAGGATCTGTGGTTGGCGCAAAACGCTTAACGGTAGTGCCATCCTTGGAAATCAGGAACTTGGTGAAGTTCCACAGGATGTCGCTATCCTTTTCTACGCTTTTGCTCAGTGTCTTCAGCATAGCGCGAGTGGCTTTTGCCTTCAATCCTTTGTACTCCTCGGTAGGCGCCTGCGACTTCAAATATTCGAAGATAGGCTCTGCGGCAGCACCATTGACATCGGTCTTCTTCATAATCTGGAAGGTAACTCCATAGTTCACCTGGCAGAACTCCTCAATCTGTGCATCGCCCTCTGGATCCTGCTCCTTGAACTGATTGCAAGGGAAGCCAATGACCACCAGGCCCTGATCTTTATACTTCTGGTTCAGTTCCTCAAGTCCTGCAAATTGTGGGGTGAAACCACACTTGCTGGCTGTGTTGACAATCAGCAGCACCTTACCTTCGAACTGTGCGAAATCTATCTCTTTACCTCTGCTAGAGAGGGCTTTGAAATCATAAATCTTATTCATTGTGTTAATATTTTGATTTTTTTTTGTATATACCATTAATTCCCAATAAAAATCTTTGTTTTTGTGTTAATCTGCAGAAGCCATTCGTTTACCAGCTTCGTATGCGCTCTGTAGGCCATTCTCCCAGTGTTCGTCGCGCCATTGCAGTTTAGCTTCTTTAGAGAACATACCTAACTCATAATTGTCGTAGTTCTTCACCTGGCAGGTGTTGTATGCTACCAGCTTTTCGGGCTGTCCAAGTGCTGCAGCAATACACATCTCCTTAGTACCAAAACCCTGACTGTTGTTCTGTTCGGGGGTGCCATTCATAGTCTCCATCAGTACTACAGGCATCTTCTTGGGTGCAGTCAGGCTGTAGTCGTTGTATGAGAGCCAAGGGAAAGCCAGACGCTCTAGGAAGGCGTGCATCTCGGCAGTGATACCACCAAAATAGATGGGTGATGCCAGTGCCAATCCGTCTGCAGTAGCAATCTCCTCAAGTACGGGCGATATTGCATCTTTAAACTTACAGATGTTGGTAGCTTTGTTTTTCAGCTTACATGCCATACACGACATACATCCTTTGAAGTCCATGTCGTAGAGGCGCACAACCTTTACTTCAGCACCAGCGTCTCGTGCTCCCTCAGCAAATTTCTCACACATGGCGGCAGTATTCATGTTCTTACGGGGACCGCCGTCGATAACCATAATTCTCTTCATATTAGTTCTCGTTTTCCTTATATTGTTGTTTTTGTATCATCTGTTTGCAGTATTTCCAGCCGCCTGTTGACCATAGTGCCCAGGCAATCAGTACGGGTTGGAAGAATAAGCGGATCAGGCGGGCATCATCTGTATTCAGGTTGAATGCATCTATGTGGTTCACATACTGGTTGATGTTGCCTGGGAATATTAATATATAGAATAAGGCCAGTAGAGCACCAACCATAGGGCGGTATTTTTTGATCATGAACAGCATACTCAGTCCTAATGCAATTTCTACTACTCCCGATGCCAAAACTACGAAGTCGGTGAAGGCTGGGGTAAATTGAATCCATGTTGGAACCTGTGCCACAAACTCCTGACGGGCAACCGTAAGGTGGGCTATGCCTGCATACGTCATGAAGAATCCTAAAATCAGACGTGCAATGAGTCTTACATATTTCATAATTATTTTATCTAAGTTTTCGTTTAACTTCTTGTTTGCGATGCAAAGATAAGAAAATAAAAATATATCGCAAGCGATTTAATTAATAATTTATATGTATTTAACAAATGTCGCTTGCGATATAATAATAAATTTCTTAGTTAATACAGGGCTATTACTCAAGCATGCTTTCCAGTTTGTCTATAAGCACTTTGTCTGAAGGTGTGAAGGCTCGATAGCTTACTATCTCATCTTCATCTTCATCTTCATCTTCATCGCTATCACCATTGCCTTCGATGTCTGCTGGTCCTGTCGTAAGTATATTATCTTTCACAGTCCACCACCAGTAGCTTACTTGTTTGTAATTGTCGTAGGGGTGCATTTCAATCACCTGTCCATTATGTTCTTTGGTGTCGTATTCGGAATAATAGAATTTAAAAGGAACGCACTGACATTTATCTTCATTTGTAAGATAAACCTTGCAATCCATGATACCATCTTCGTCTATTGTCATGACGGTGTATTTCATGATGCCAGCCTCATTTTTTTCGTTGATCCATTTGCCCACATAATCATCGCTGCTAATCACCTTATCAAAGACCGATAGCATCTTCAGTTCGCTATACGTTGGGCGATGTAACTGAATTATTAAATCGCTTCCAGCCTGCTTGAGGACCATGCCTTCTTTGTTAAAGCTGTAGTAGTACAATGCGTCTTCTTCTTCAGCGTCATCATATTGTATGGTGAAAGTGCCAGCAGCCTCGTTAACGTTATAAAACTCATGGCGGCGAAAGCGTTCGCTGTAATTAATGGGTTCATTGGGATAAATCTCATAACTGCGCGTAGTAACGACCCCATTCTTATCAAATGTTAACAGCGCATAATTCTCGCAATCAGGTGATTTCTCGTCCACTTTTATCTGTGCAAACCAAGATCCGCTTAGGTTTGTATCCTTGATGGTGGTAGAATCATCATCGTCGCTACACGAAGTTAGTGAGATCAGTGTCAAACCGCAGGTCAGGATGGCGGTCAGCATCCACAGGAAAATCTTTTTCATAGCTTTGTTTTTATTCATTATTGTAGTTAGTTATTATTAAAAAAATGGTTCACGTATTATTATTTAGACAATGTCATTAGGTATTTCCTGTCGCAAAGATATATAAATATTTCTAACAAACAATACTTTTTGGCCATTTTTTCATTGATGGCAAGTTTTTTAATGATAGTCGATAATTCATAAATAAAGTGAATAGTGCTGATAATTCTTGGATTATTATTATATTTGCATACAATTTCGCAGTGATAAATATAATAAGGAATATAAATTTTAGGATAATGAAAAAAATAGTGTTAATTACGGGAGCTACAAGTGGCATTGGCCAGGCTTGTGCTAGAAAGTTTGCCGAGAACGGTGATAAGTTGATTCTTACGGGCAGAAATCTTGAAGCATTGACTGCTATCCGTCAGGAACTTGAGCATAAGGGCACCGAGGTGCTAACGCTGGCTTTTGATGTGCGAGACAGCGAGACAGCCACTCAGTGTATCACGTCGCTGCCAGCCGAGTGGAAGGATATTGATGTGTTGGTGAACAATGCCGGATTGGCGCTTGGACTAGAACCCGAGTATGAAGGTTGCATGGAAGACTGGGAGCCGATGATAGACACTAACGTCAAGGGTTTGTTGTTGATGACACGTCTGGTGGTGCCAGGTATGGTAGAGCGCAATCGAGGTCATATCATCAACATGGGATCAGTTGCTGGCGATGCTGCCTATGCTGGTGGCAATGTGTATTGTGCCACCAAGGCTGCGGTGAAAGCTCTCACTGATGGTTTACGCATTGATGTGGCCAATACACCCATCAGAGTGACCAATTTGAAGCCCGGACTTGTAGAGACCAATTTCAGCAACATTCGCTTCCATGGCGATGTCGATCGTGCAGCCACTGTCTATAAGGGAATCAAACCGCTTACTGGCGATGATATTGCCGATGTTGCTGTCTATGCAGCTAATGCCCCCGAACATGTGCAGATAGCCGAGGTACTTATTCTTGCTACTCATCAGGCCAGCGGCAGCGTAATTGTGAGAAAGTGATACTGAACTTTCAGCCCATCGCTACGTCAAGCACCATCATCAGTACGAAGCCAATGGCAAAACCGATGGTGCTGAGGTTAGAGTGCTCACCACTCGAAGCCTCTGGTATTAGTTCTTCTATCACCACATAGAACATGGCGCCTGCAGCAAAAGTCAATAGATAGGGGAGAGCGGGTGTCAGCATAGAAGCTAGCATCAGCACGGCTACTGCGCCCAGGGGCTCTACAGCTCCACTCAGCGATCCTATCAGGAATGAGCGCCAACGACCGTTGCCAGCTGCACGCATCGGCATCGAAATGATGGCTCCTTCAGGTACATTCTGTATGGCTATACCCAGGGATACAGCTACAGCGCTGGCCAGCGAAATGCTCGATGTTCCACTGTCGGCTCCGGCAAACACCACACCTACAGCCATACCTTCGGGTAGGTTGTGGATGGTGACGGCTAGTGCTAGCATAGCTGTTCGCGACAGGTGCGAGCGCATGCCTTCTGGCTGGTTGGTGCCTATGTGAAGGTGGGGCGTCAGTTCGTCGATTAGCAATAGGAAGCCCATGCCCATTAAGAAACCAATGGCTGCTGGTAGAACTGCCCATTTGCCGCTCCCAGTTTCCATCTCCATAGCAGGTATTAGCAGCGACCACACGCTTGCTGCTACCATTACGCCCGAAGCAAACCCCAGTAGCGATTTCTGCAGCCTTACAGACATCTCTTCTTTCATGAAAAACACGAATGCCGAACCTATCATGGTGCCCAGCAGCGGCAATAGTAGTCCTATTGTTAGTATTGTCATCTTTGTCTTTACCTCTTATTCTGTATAATTATGATCTGTAACGATGCTCACCTCCATGTCGGGTACCAGCTTCTTTATCTCTTCCACCAACTGTTGGGTGAGTGACGCCTCGTTGTGTACGTTGATGTCGGGTACGATATCCACAGACAGCATGTTGTCTTTCTCCGAATAGTAGAATCCATGCACTTGAACAATCTCCTTGTGGGCCGCCAGTGCCTGCATCACTATGGATTGCAACTCGGCTCGCCGGTTTTGTCCTGTTGCTATGGCATAGATGCCCACGGTTATGATGATGCCATGTTTTTCGTACAGTAGTGAGGTGATGCGACGGGTCAGCCCATGGATGTCGTGTGCTGACATGGTGTCGTACACGTTGACGTGCAGTGAACCAATCTTCACCTCAGGGCCGTAGTTGTGCAGTATCAGGTCGTAAACGCCGTGCACCTCTTCAAAGTCGGACACTTCCCTCACAATTTCATGCGTCAACTCAGCCGGAATGCTGGTGCCCAGCAACTGATTGATGGGCGATGCCAGCATGTCGATGCCCGCCTTGATGATGACTATAGAGATGAGTGCACCTAGCAGTCCGTCGATTGACACGTTCCATAGTAGCATGATACCGGCTGACACCAGTGTGGCCAGCGTGATTATGGCATCAAACAAGGCGTCTGAGCCTGATGCTATCAGTGCATCGCTCTTTAGCTCTTCTCCCTGGCGCTTCACGTATTGACCCAGCACCAGCTTCACCACGATGGCTATGCTCACCACTACCAACGTCAAGGTGGAGTATTCGGGCTCAGTGGGCGCCAGTATCTTCTTTACTGATTCTATCAGTGAGGTAATACCGGTAGTCAGCACGATGACGGCAATGATAATTGCGCTGAAGTATTCTATACGTCCAAAACCAAATGGATGCAGTCGGTCAGCAGGGCGTTGCGATAGTTTGGCACCAATTATAGTGATGACACTCGACAGTGCATCGCTAAGATTGTTGACGGCATCCATCACAATAGCTACTGAAGAGGCCAGCAGGCCCACAGCAGTCTTAAAGCCAGCCAATAGCACATTGCTGGCAATGCCTATCCAGCTAGTGCGTATGATTTTCTGATTTCTGTTCTTCATAATTATAGTCTGGCTACCAGTGCGACAATCTTCTTTTGGGTCTCCTCGGTCTTCTGCTCGTCGGCTTTGGCCGTAACGAGTCCCAGGTTGAACGCGCCCCAGTAGTTGCATAGGTCGCGGAACTGTGCCATCGCACCATCATAGACGTTGGGCGACTGCGACGAGATGAGCAGTGACATCTTCTGCACTTTGGCAGGCTTGCTCACACAGTACATGCGCTGAATGGGGGCTTGCAGTTGGGCGCTCAGCGTGAAGTAGTAGATAGGTGCTGCCAGTACCAATGCTTCGACTTCGGCCATCAGTGGATAGAGCTCTTGCATGTCGTCTTTCTGTATGCAAGCGCCGTTGCCTTTGTTGTGACAATACTCGCAGGCCATACAGCCCGCTATTTTCTTGTGAGCCACGTTGTATACCGTTACTTCGTGTCCAGCTGCCTCGGCAGCCTTTTTGTATTCCTCAGCCATCCAGGCCGTACTACCATTTGTACGTGGTGAAGCTTGTAGAATCAGTACCTTCATTTTTGTGATGTTTTTGTTAGTTAATAGAAATAATGTATATTGATGTTACATTTGCAAAGATAGCTATTTCTTCTTAATACTACAAGAAAAGAGGGGGAAAGTCATTCTTTTCCCCCTCTTGTGTATTATTACAGAAGTATCTCCATACCTATTTTCTGCACTTTCATTCCCATACTGCGGTAGAACCCCATGGCGGCATCGTTGCCTTCCCACACATTCAGTGTCACGTTGCGGCAACCAATCTGTCGTGCATATTGGCACACATGCTCATATAGCGCCTTACCAACGTGCTGTCCGCGTGCAGCTTCGTCTACGCAGATATCGTCAATGTATAGTGTCTTTATATCTTCCAGCAACTGGTGGTTGTGCACTTCTGTCACCTGGCAGAAAGCGTGGCCTATTACTTCACCCTGTTCAAACACGAAGATTGGGCTGCTGTCGTCCTGCATCAGTGTCTGAAGTTCCTTCTCGTTGTATTTCGTTGTGTAGGGTTTAAACAGGTCTGGTCGCAGCCTGTGGTGCACCATGTTCACCTGATGTAGCAGTTCGATGATTCGTGCCGTGTCTTTTATTTCTGCCCTTCTTACATTGTTATCATTCATATTTATATTGTCTAATTTCAGATCAGCGTTGTTTTCGTTTAGTGCAATTATTATGATACAAATACTTATGACTTGAATGTTATTTTTGCACGACAACACTCGGTGCCGTCGGTACGAACGATGCGTATGCAATACTCATTTTCGGCTGTCTGTTCACGAAAGAACGATAGAGTGTCACCCGCATGCGCTTCGGCTACATAAGCTATCTCGAAGCGACGGATCGTGTGTTCTTGATACCATGATATTGGCCATAAATCCAGCACGTGCTCTATATACTTTATTGAGTTGATATGACCATTGATATCCACATCGTTGTAGTATGTGTTAATGGTATGAACAAATTGAGCGTCAGTACTCATTTTCACACGACCACCTTTGTCGATGGGGCATGGGTAATCAGTTTCTATCCAGTTGTTGATTGCCCCGTTATCAATGGCGAAAATGTCGGTGGGTTGACGAGTCTCCGTATCTATCATGGCCCATATAGAACGTCCATAGCCATATATGTGCCCATTCTCGTCACTAACCTTGAAATTACGACTAGTAAAAAACTTCATTGCATTCTCTACCCAAGTTTCTACGTTAAACTTGCTGTATTGGCTAGGCATTTCGGTTATTTCGATGGCTAATCTTGATAGTACCCACGAGCGTTTGATGGTCATAAGGTATTTCATACCGAAACCGCGGGCTGATGAGTGGAAATCTGCAGCATTTAGCATATGATTGCCCAAATGACCCATAAAGAGGTTTCCATTGAAATCGCAGTGGAAGGGTTCAGCCAAGAATTCGTACTTTCCTATTTTATTCATATCCATTATTGACGAAATTTCTCTATCGTTAAGTTTTACTCGTTCCAGAAATATATCACTAGAAGTATCCTTACGGCGTATTGTTCGTTCTCAATCGCAATGCGATCATACCCTTATTTTTTACTTCTTGATTCTCTTTCTTCCAAGAATTCACTTACTTGTTCTTGGGTTCCGCGGGTAACAGCAATTCGGCCGCTTCGAGTGTATTGTAGCACACAATCGAAGGCGTCAAGTGCACGGAATAGCTCTATAATAGAATCCGTCTGCCCGCTTTTCATTACTATGGTATAAGTCGGGTTTACCTCAGTAATAGTGGCGTCATAGCGGCGAACAGTGCGTGATATTTCTGGGTTGGAGAGCACTTTCTCAGTGGAAAGCTTGTATAAACCGGCTTCTCGAATAAACAGTTGGTCATCGGTGAAATAGTTAGCCTTTACAACATCAATTTTCTTCTCTATCTGATGGGTGATAATTTTAATTTGATCTTCAGTACTCCAAGCAGTGATGGTGTACTTGTGTACGCCCTCTATACTGCTGGCTGAAACGTTAAGACTTTCGATATTGACCTGCCGACGGGTGAATACTGCTGTGATTTGATTCAGTAGTCCTGCCACGTTTTCAGAATAGACTAGTAAAGTGTAGAGCTTAGCTCCCTTTATATAATCTTCATTCTTCATGATGCTTATTATTTATACTATGTTAAATCTCCAACTTCATTTGCTCTACACTCATTCCTGGTGGGGTCATTGGTAGCACGTCATCGTCTTCTTTAATGGCACACTCCAGAATGAAAGGTCCTTCTGTCGTTAACATTTTGCTAATGGCAGTCTCAAGATCTTTGCGGTCAGTAACGACATGATAGGGTATGCCATAACCTTGTGCAATGGCCTCATAGCAAGGATTCATCATCTTAGTGAATGACTTGCGGCGCATCCAAAACATGTCTTGCCATTGGCGTACGTTTCCTAGATAGTGGTTGTTCAAAAGAATCATTTTCACAGGCGCCTTCTGTTCCATAATAGTGCCTAATTCCTGAATGTTCATTTGGAATCCACCATCGCCCATGAAACAGCACACCTGACGATGTGGTGCTCCGAAGGTTGCTCCAATGGCGGCAGGCATACCATATCCCATTGTACCGAGACCACCACTAGTGCATATGCTGCGCTGATGATGAAATTTGAAATATCGAGTGGCAAAGAGTTGATTTTGACCTACATCAGTGACTAGTATGGCATCGTCATCAGCCTGGTTGGCCACTGCATTAACCACTTCGCCCATTAACAAGGGACCATTGGTGGGGTGAATGGCTGGTTCTATAACCTTTTGACGTTCTTTCTCGTCTAGTTCGTAGAATGAAGAACGCCAATCTTCGTGGTTAGCTTTATCTATCAACGCAGTTAGTGCTGGCAAAGACTCCTTGCAGTTTGCAACTACAGCCACATCGGTCTTCACATTCTTATCTATTTCAGAATGGTCAATGTCTAAATGAATAATTTTTGCTTGTTTCGCATAGGTCTTCAGGCTGCCTGTTACGCGGTCGCTGAAACGCATGCCGATAGCAATAAGAACATCACACTCTTGCTCCTTTAGATTGACAGCATAGTTACCATGCATTCCTAGCATGCCCACATTCAACGGGTGGTTAGAAGGCAGAGCAGAAAGTCCTAACATAGTTCGACCAGCTGGGATGTCGGCTTTCTCAAGAAACTCTTTCAACTCCTCTTGTGCATTACCAAGTTCAACACCTTGTCCTACCAGGGCAAGGGGACGTTTCGCGTGATTGATAAGGTCGGCAGCCTGTCGCACAGCATCATTATCTAAAGTCGGGTAGGGAACATATGAACGGATAAAGTTGCATTTGGATTGTTCCCATTCTATCACTTCGGTTTGGGCGTTCTTAGTAAAGTCAAGAACCACGGGGCCTGGTCGTCCTGTGCGAGCTATATAGAATGCGCGGCTGACGGCCCATGCCACATCGGCTGCATGGCGTATTTGGTAGCTCCACTTCGAAATGGGTTGCGATACACCTACAAGATCTACTTCCTGAAAGAAATCAGTACCAAGTGCACTTGTAGGTACTTGGCCCGCAATAACTACTATAGGGGTAGAGTCCATCATAGCATCGGCAATACCCGTCAAAGTATTAGTAACGCCAGGACCACTAGTGACCAGTACGACTCCCACTTCGCCACTGACACGGGCATAGCCCTCTGCTGCATGAGTGGCCCCCTGCTCATGGCGCACTAGAATGTGGTCAAAACATTTTTTTTCACCCCGAGTATAGTCAAAGAGTGCATCATAGGTGGGCATGATAGAACCACCCGGATAGCCGAATATTGTTTTCACGCCTTCGGCTTTGAGTGCACGCATTAGTGCTTTTGCTCCTGTTATTTTGTCTTTCATTATCAACTTCGTTTAGTTTAGGGGGTCTAAAAGACGAACGCCACCTTTGTCGGCTGACGAGACACTTTGTGAGTAAGCGCGTAAAGCTTTAGAAACAAAACGCTTTCGCTTTAATGGCTGCTGCTCTCGTTCAGCAAGTTCTTCATCGCTCAATTTCACGTTGATGCTTCGTGAAGGAATGTCTATAACAATGATGTCGCCATCCTTGATTTTACCAATGTTGCCACCGCTAGCGGCTTCGGGCGAGATATGGCCAATGCTTAGTCCGCTAGTGCCACCAGAGAAGCGACCGTCTGTGATTAGAGCACATTCTTTACCCATATGCATTGATTTGATATAAGATGTAGGGTAGAGCATCTCTTGCATACCAGGACCACCTTTAGGTCCTTCATGTGTGATGACTACGCAGTCTCCTTTTTTTACACGACCACCCAGAATTCCTTCGCAGGCATCTTCCTGTGAGTCGAATACTACAGCCGGTCCCTCAAAATGCCATAAAGCCTCATCTACGCCAGCGGTCTTTACAACGCAGCCGTCCTGTGCAATGTTACCAAAGAGCACAGCTAACCCGCCATCTTTGGTGTAGGCATGTTCGAGATCTCGAATACAACCACCGATTCGGTCGGTATCTAGTGTATCATATCGTTCTGATTGCGATCCCATTTTGGTAGAGAAACGGTTGCCTGGAGCTGAGTGATAGATATGGCTGGCATCTGTATCTATGGGACCATCAACAATAGAATATTTCTTTAGAACTTCTCCTAGTGTCATTCCGTCAACGCGAGGTGCACTAGTGTCAATAAGTCCGCCTTTTCTTAACTCGTTTAAGATGCCTAAAATACCTCCAGCACGATTGCATTCTTGTACGCTATACTTCTGCGTGTTAGGGGCAAGCTTACATAGACAAGGCACACGGCGGCTCAGAGCATCGATGTCTTTCATCGTGAAGTCAGCTTCTGCCTCCTGAGCCACAGCCAATAGGTGGAGAACGGTGTTGGTTGATCCTCCCATGGCAATATCAAGTGCCATGGCATTCATAAATGCTTTACGTGTAGCAATGTTGCGTGGCAGCACACTCTCATCACCATCTTCGTAGTAGGCAAGTGCGTTCTTTACAATTTGGCGTGCCGCCTTTTTAAATAGTTCTATACGGTTGCTATGGGTTGCTAAAATGGTTCCATTGCCAGGCAGTGAAAGTCCAATGGCCTCAGTGAGTGAGTTCATGGAGTTGGCTGTAAACATGCCAGAGCAAGATCCGCACCCTGGACAGGCACAACTCTCAATCTGTTCCATTTCCTCATCCGTAACACTGGAATCAGCTCCTTTCACCATCGCAGTGATGAGGTCGGCATTTTCTCCGCGCCAACGTCCAGCCTCCATAGGACCGCCCGAACAGAAAACAGCAGGGATATTCAAGCGCATAGCGGCCATCAACATGCCAGGCGTCACTTTGTCGCAGTTTGAGATACAAATCATCGCGTCGGCTTTGTGTGCATTAACCATATATTCCACTGAGTCGGCAATGATATCCCTTGAAGGCAGCGAATATAGCATGCCATCGTGTCCCATCGCTATACCATCATCGATGGCTATGGTGTTAAACTCGGCTGCATAACAGCCCATTTTTTCAATTTCTTCTTTAACAATCTGTCCAATCTCGTGCAGATGAGTGTGACCTGGCACGAACTGAGTAAACGAATTGACAATAGCAATTATGGGCTTACCAAACTGTTCGTGTTTCATTCCTGTGGCTACCCATAATGCGCGGGCTCCAGCCATTCGTCTGCCTTCTGTGCAGACACTACTTCTCAATGGATGCTTCATATCTCTCTAGCTAGTTATATCGTGTAATTTATATTTGTTTCTATTGTGGCATATCGCCTATATTTGAGTTACGTCCTTCTAGTTCCTCGTCAACGGGCATCATGTCGTCTTCACTACCACATGGGTTAAAACCAATTGGAAGGTCGAATTGATCTTGCTGGGTGTAGCCCAGTTCGGGTGTTGCATAAATCTTATTCATATAAATGGCAAAAATAGGCAGAGCCATTGAGGCTCCCTGACCATAAGTCATTGAATCGAAGTGGATGTCACGGTCGTCACCACCTACCCAGCAACCTGAAACTAGTTTCGGGGCTATTCCCATAAACCAACCATCGCTGTTGCTATTTGTTGTACCGGTTTTGCCTCCCAATGGCGCTGTGATGTTATATCGGAAGCGCAGTCGCCCACCTGTACCGCCATCGATTACAGCACGCAGCATGTCTATCATCTTATCGGCACTCTCGCCGCTAATAACCTCGTTCATGCGTGGTTTGAATTCTGCTACCACGTTGCCTTCGGAATCGACAATACGGGTGACGTAGAGCGGAGCTGAGCGTACGCCATGATTGACAAATGCCGTATAGGCGCTGACCATCTCTGCAACAGTAATCTCACATGGTCCCAAACAAAGTGCTAATGATGGAACAATCTCTGGGTTGCGTATGCCGTAGCGTTTTAGCAGTTCGGCAAAGTTACGTGGCCCCCAGCGGTCGATAAGGTAGGCTGAGATCCAGTTGTTAGACTGTTGCAAACCCCACTTTAATGAAACCATCTCACCATAACGTGTGCGACTGCCGTTGCGAGGGGTCCAGGCCTGTCCGGCATCGGTATAATAGGTACGCTGCTCGTTAGGAGCCTCTGTACATGGTGTCATGCCGTTCTCCATAGCTAGTGAATATAGGAAAGGCTTGATGGTGGAACCCACTTGACGACGTCCTTCTGTTGCCATGTCATAGGTGAAATGCTGGAAATTCAAACCTCCCACATATGCTTTTACGTGGCCATTCTTAGGTTCCATACTGAAGAAACCTGTACGCAAGAAAGTCTTATAATAGCGGATAGAATCCATTGGAGTCATAATCGTGTCTTTCTCGCCCCGATATGTGAAGACCGTCATTTCAATTTTGGTGTTAAAAGCCCGGTCAATCTCCTCCTGTGAAGCACCTGCAGCTTTCATCACTCGATAACGTTCACTCTGGCGCACGTTGCGCTGAAGAATGCGCTGTATTTCTTCATCTGATAAAGAACTTGAGTATGGCGCATTGCGCTTGTATTTCAGTGATTGGTTGAAGGCCGGTTGTAGATAGTTAACCACGTGCTGATAGCAAGCATCCTCCGCATATTGTTGCATACGTGAGTCAATAGTGGTATAGACCTTCAGTCCATCGGTGTAAATGTTGTAGTAACTGCCGTCACGTTTCTTGTTCTTGTTGCACCAACCAAATAGTGGGTCTTGTTCCCATGCCAGCGAGTCAAGGTAGAAACTCACATATCCCCATTCTGGATAGTTGTCGCGCTGGGGTTTCTTGGCCGTCATGTATCGGCGAAGAAAATCGCGGAAATAAGTGGCGCTTCCTGCATTGTGATCGGCTACATGAAAACGTAGGTTAAGGGGCACTTGGCAACAACTATCAAACTCCTCTTGAGTGATATAATCTTCTTTGAGCATTTGCCCTAATACCACATTGCGACGCTCAATGCAACGCTCTGGATAGCGGCGTGGATTAAAGTAAGAAGGATTTTTGCACATGCCAACTAGTGTTGCAGCCTCTGTCAGTGTCAACTCTGATGGCTCCTTCGAAAAATAAGTGTTGGCAGCAGTTTTAATACCTACAGCATTGTGCAGGAAGTCGAAGTAGTTGAGGTACATGGCGATAATCTCATTTTTTGTGTAGTATCGCTCAAGTTTGACAGCAATAACCCACTCAATAGGCTTTTGGAAAGCTCGTTCCATACTATTCTTAGCAACATCGCTGAATAGCTGCTTGGCCAGCTGTTGGGTGATGGTAGAACCACCACCTGCATTTTTCTGTCCCAATATGCCACGCTTAATGATGGCACGTCCTAGTGCATAGAAGTCAACTCCCGAGTGCTCATAGAAGCGTGCATCTTCAGTTGCAACTAATGCATTAACAAGAGTTTCTGGTAGGTCGGAATAGTTGACCAATACGCGGTTTTCGCGACTCATGCTCCATGTCCCCAGTAGTTTATTGTCGCAGGAAAGTACCTGTGTGGCATAGCGGCTGATAGGGTTCTGTAGGTCTTCTATGGGAGGCATGTAGCCAATATATCCGTTTGAGATGGCCCAAAAACATGTTGCAGTTGACAGAACGATGAAAGTCAATATTGACCACAAGGTAATTACAAACCGTTTCCTCATATCTTCTTCTTCTCTGTATTCAAAATTGTTTCAGCCCGCAAAAATACTAAGTTTTTCCGATATAAGCAAATTTTAGGCTTAAATAAGTAAAAAAGAAAAGGCGGGGATGTTTTTTCTTTTATCTCCGCCTTTATTGTAATTCCAATTTCTCAAAAAGAGTTATTATTGCTCTTCAGGAGTAATAAGTTTGTAGCCTTTGCCATGAATGTTGATAATCTCAATTTGTGGATCGTCCTTCAAGTGCTTGCGTAGTTTTGTGATGTAAACATCCATAGATCTAGCATTGAAATAATTATCATCAATCCAGATGGTCTTCAGGGCGAAATCACGCTGAAGGATTTCGTTGGCATGCGAGCAAAGCAAAGCAAGCAGTTCATTCTCTTTGGTAGTCAGCTTGGTCTGTTTGTCACCCATTGTGAGCAGTTGCTTCTGTGTATCGAATATAAAATTGCCGATGTGGTAGAGGGTAGACTCTTTTGTTTTTTTACCATGTACACGGCGCAAGATTGCTTCAATACGGAATACAAGTTCCTCCATTGAGAATGGTTTGGTGATGTAGTCATCAGCACCCAACTTAAATCCTTCGAGGATATCTTCTTTTAAAGTCTTTGCTGTCAAGAAAATAATAGGCATGTCAGCATTTGCGCTACGTATCTCCTGTGCCAATGTAAAACCATCTTTCTTAGGCATCATCACGTCAAGCACACAGATGTCGAACTTCGTTTTCATGAATGCTTTAAAGCCGGCATCTCCATCAGGGCAGAGTTCTGCCTCAAATCCCTTAGCTGCTAAGTATTCGCGAAGCAACATTCCGAGGTTCTCATCGTCCTCGCAAAGTAAGATTTTCAGTTTGTCTTCCATATTCTTTTCTTTTTTTGCCCCCTGTATTAGGGGATGGGGGTTAGAACAGAGTTCTTTCCTCCGAGTTAATACTATAATTTATTTATATTTATTCTATATTAGTCGGGCTATTGTGTACTATCCTCTTTCAGTACAGGCAACTTGACTGTAAACTTGGTGCCTTTCCCGATTTCGCTTTCGCATTTGATTTCACCATCGTGCAGATTAATAATCTTTTTTACGTAAGCCAAGCCAAGTCCAAAGCCCTTAACATCATGTACGTTACCCGTATGAACTCGATAGAACTTGTCGAATACCTTTTTGACATTGTCTTTCTTTATTCCAAGTCCGTTATCTTCAATACTGAAACATAGCAGGTTTGTTCCTTCGTTCCAAGTACGTATATGGATATTAATGGGTTCGTCGGGTTTACGATACTTCACTGCATTATCCATTAAATTGGTGATAGCGTTCTGGAAATGAACTTCGTCAACGTAGATTGCAGAGTCGATAGCTTCTATTTCTGTGGTTATATTACCACCAGTGTGTTCTACGCGCAGGTTGAAACTGCTAGCAGTTTGTTCAAGCAGTTCGTTGAGATCCAGTTCTTTCTTCTTGAACGAGGCAGTCTTTCTGTCGAACATCGACATTTGGAGCACTTTCTCTACAAGGAAGCGAAGACGCTTTGACTCGTCGTTAATCACACCGCTGAGGTGTTTCATCATGGACTGACTCTTAGTCACACTGTCATCGTTCATCATCTGAGCAGCCAGCGAGATGCTCGAAATAGGTGTCTTCAACTCGTGAGTCATGTTGTTGATGAAATCGTTTTTAATCTCTGTATAGCGCTTCTGACGGAAGATCACTACTATAGTAAAGATAAATGTTAGCAGCAAAACCATCGTGAATATTAACGCAGGAATCATGAATCTGATTGACGAGAATATGTACGAACTCATGTCTGGGAAGTGTATCTTTACTACGCCCATTCTCGATGAGGGATCATTACGGTAGAGCGTTTGCGTATAGGTATATTCATCACCTTCATCAGAATAATCAGGACAACGGTATATCTCTCGTCCATCGGCTGTAGATACAGTAAAGTGATAGGGGATGCTGATGCCGTTGTTCATGAGCTCGGAGCGGATGTCCTGGTCCAACAGTTTGAAGTTGACACGCTCTTTTAGTGGTTTCTCGCTTGCCGTATATAAGATATTATAGACCACTTCATCGAGCAGAGCTTTCTGATAGACATATCGATTGCGCACAATCTCTTGGAGTGTCTTGGCTGCTTCAGATTTCTGATTTTTGTCTGAATGCATTATCATTGCTTTTGGCACTGAGGCAGGCTTTGTTGTAAAAGTCTTGAGTTCAAAAGCAGAATAGAATGTACCGTCGTCAGCAGAAACAGAGAATTGATGAGCATGCTGGATGGAGCCATCAAGGCTGTTTACAATGACGGAGTCTTGTGTGAATGCTTTTCGTTCTACTTCGTTAACGTCCTTCTCCAAATAGCGAAGTGTCTCATTCAGCTCCAAGTTGCGTGATGCCTGATAGAGGCTACGTGTCACGCTCTCGTCGAATTGCTCCTTCTTCATCTTCGCCATCTCTTCGATGTAGGAGATTTGCAAATAAAGCAATCCTAAGAACGAAGTTCCCATCACGGCTGCTATAATCCATATCGTAGATTTCTTCATCTTTTCTGCTATTTAATAACGATGTCGCAAAGATAAGTGAAATTCAACACCATAGTTCTTTTTAAGTTAATTATTTCTGTTAATTTTAACAATATTAACACGAAACAATATTGTTGATTGCTTATATATTACTAAATATTGTACCCTTGATGTAAATAAAGAGACCTTGGGCTTATAATGCCTAAGGTCTCTTTGTATGATAACTTCGTATGAAGTGAATTATTAGTCTTCGTCTTTGAGCTCAGCTTCGTGCTCCTTAATAAGTTGCTGTTGGATATCGTTTGGCACGAGTTCGTAGCTAGCAAACTTTGTTGTAAAGGATGCACGACCACCAGTGATCGAACTTAGTGCGATAGAGTAGTTAGAAAGCTCCTTTAAAGGTATCTTGGCAGATAACTTCTGATAGCCTGCCTCTGAGTCCATTCCCATAATGATGGCACGACGTCCTTGGAGGTCGCTCATTACATCGCCCATATAATCGGATGGTACATATACCTCAAGGTCATAAATAGGTTCAAGAACCTTTGGACCTGCTTCGCGGAATGCAGCCGAGAAAGCATTGCGAGCTGCAAGCATAAATGAGAGCTCGTTAGAGTCTACTGGGTGCATCTTACCATCGTAAACAATCACTCGAACATCACGGGCGTACGAACCTGTCAGTGGTCCTTGCTCCATGCGTTCCATCACACCTTTTAGGATGGCAGGCATGAAACGCATATCAATTGCACCACCTACTACAGAGTTGATGAATACCAATTTGCCGCCCCATTCTAAGTCAATCTCTTCCTTACCTTTGATGTTCATCTTGAACTCCTGGCCATTGATCTTGAATGATGTGGGATCGGGCATACCGTCTGCATATGGCTCTACAATCAGGTGTACCTCACCAAACTGTCCGGCACCGCCTGATTGTTTCTTATGACGATAGTCTGCACGAGCCATTTTGGTGATAGTCTCACGATATGGTATTTTGGGCTCCAAATATTCAATCTTGATTTTCTCGTTGTTCTCCATACGCCATTTTAAAGTGCGCAGATGGAACTCGCCCTGTCCGTGAACAATAATTTGGCGTAATTCCTTCGACTGCTCTACAACCCAAGTTGGATCTTCCTGACGCATCTTTGTAAGAGCAACCATCATCTTTTCTGTTTCTGCTTCGTTTACAGCTTTGATGGCACGTGAGTACTTAGAATTAGGATACTTGATGAAGTCGTAGCGCCACTCGCAATCTTTGCCGTTTAGGGCATTGCCAGTTTTGACATCTTTAAGTTTTACCGTACAGCCGATATCGCCAGCTTTTAGTTCGTCAACAGGAATGCGGTTGGCTCCGGCACAAGCATAAATGGTACCGATACGTTCTTTAGAACCTCGATCGGCATTGGTCAGGTCATCACCACTTTTTACCGATCCACTCATCACTTTGAAGTATTGTACTTCACCAATATGAGGTTCAACACCAGTTTTGAAGAAATAGAGTGAAGCAGGACCAGCGGCATCAGGGGTAACCTCTTCGCCGCGTGTATTACGCACTTTTGGCATCTCGCTAACGAAAGGAACCACGTTGCCTAGGAATTCCATCAGGCGTCGAACACCCATATCCTTGCCTGCGCATACACAGAATACAGGGAAGATGCTGCGGGTCACAAGTCCTTTACGGATACCTTCGCGCATCTCGTCTTCTGTCAAGCTCTCACTTTCAAAGAATTTCTCCATGAGAGTGTCGTCGTTGGCAGCAGCTGCCTCTACGAGGGCGGCATGAAGTTCTTTAGCTTTCTCCATCTGGTCAGCTGGAATATCTTCAATGATGGGGGCACCACCTTCAGGTTTCCATGAGTATTTCTTCATCAGAAGTACGTCAATGACTGCATTGAAGTCGGGACCGGTAGATATGGGATACTGCACAGGAACACATTTCTCGCCATAGATTTCCTTCATGTTGTTCAGAATGGTATCGAAGTCGCAATGCTCTTTATCAAGCTGGTTTACCAGGAAGATGACAGGCTTTTGCAACTTATCAGTATAACGAAATGCATTCTGTGTTCCAACCTCTGGACCATACTGACCATTAATCAGAATGACAGCCTGGTCTGTGACGTTCAGTGCTGTGATTGCACCACCTACAAAGTCGTCGGAACCTGGGCAGTCTATAATATTTAATTTCTTGTTGTTCCATTCTACATGAAAAACAGTAGAGAACACCGAGTAGCCATATTCCTGTTCTACGGGGAAATAATCGCTCATGGTGTTCTTACCCTCTACGGTGCCGCGACGCTTAATAATGCCGGCCTCGTAAACCATTGCTTCGGCAAGAGTAGTCTTGCCGCTACCCGCACTGCCAAGCAATGCAATGTTTTTAATCTCGTTGGTCTGATAAACTTTCATTAGTGTTACAGGTTTTAGTTATTAATAATTTATTGGTAATTCTCTTCTCGCCCTTAGGTTTGAGGCCTCTAAAGTACGCATTTTCTGCCTAAATACCAAAAAAAACTTTTGAAAATTAAACAAAATTAGTAATTTTGTAGCGATTATGGCAGGACTATATATTCATATTCCCTTTTGCGCGAGTCGTTGTGTGTATTGTGGCTTCTTTTCGACCACGCAACTTGACTTATCTCAGAGATACGTAGATGCATTGTGTAAAGAGATGCAATGCAGACAATCTCAGCAGATAATCTCTACCATTTATCTTGGTGGTGGTACACCCTCGCAACTCTCTTCTCAGCAACTTAAGCAGCTCTTTTCATATATATATAAGGTGTATCGTGTAGACCCTTTAGCAGAGGTGACGATGGAATGTAATCCAGATGACGTAACACAACAGTTTATAGAGTCGCTAAGCGAATTGCCTGTCAACAGAGTGTCAATGGGTGTACAGACGTTTAATAATGATCGTCTGCGCTTTTTGCGTCGCCGTCATAATGCTGATCAAATTGCTCCATCTGTCGAGTTGCTGCGAAGGGCCGGTGTTTCCAATATAAGTATTGATCTGATGTATGGTTTCCCTCAGCAAACTCTTTCTGAGTGGCTCCTCGATATTAACAAGGCATTATCTCTTGATGTAGAACATTTGTCGGCCTATGCCCTGCAATATGAGGAGGGAACAGCACTTTATAGAATGCTGGAGAAAGGAGAGGTGAACGAGATTGATGAAGAATTAGAGCGTCAAATGTATTTTGAACTTATTGATCGCCTTGCTTCTGCGGGTTACGAACATTACGAAATCAGTAATTTTGCCCGTATAGGCTGTCGCTCACGCCATAATTCCAGTTATTGGAATCAAACACCATATATAGGACTTGGGGCTGCGGCTCATAGCTATGATGGATTCAAACGCCAATGGAATGTATCAAGCCTTTCGGAATATTTGGAAGGAATTGAGAGCGGTTTACAGCATGTGGACTTCGAAGAGTTAGATGAGTCAACTCGCTATAATGACTTGGTAATGACAGCACTACGTACCTGTGACGGGCTCTCGTTGCAACTACTCACACCTCAACAGCGCCAGTACTGTTTGAGCATGTCTCAGAAATACCTTTCGAATGGTTGGCTTAAATTAGTTGACAACCATTTGATACTGACGCGTGAGGGGCTTTTCGTTAGCGATATGATTATGGCAGAACTCATGAAGGTATGAGTTGCTGCCAATCAGAAGGGTGCGTCCCCAGGTGGTGGCGGTAGTGGACTTCCTCCAAAGGGGTCAAAATTATCTGGAATATTATTCTCACCATTGACGCGCGATCCAAGAATTTCACCTCCACCATCTTGTGGCGCTCGGTTTTCCAAACGTGTGTCTTCAGGATTCTCAAATCGAGTGTATTCACCGCGGAAGGTCAATAGCACATCACCTGTTGCACCTTTACGGTGCTTGGCAATAATAATTTGTGCCATGCCATGTAGGTCGCGTCCATTGTCATCTTGGAAAATATGATAATATTCAGGACGATGGACAAACAATACCATATCGGCATCCTGCTCAATGGCTCCCGACTCACGCAGGTCGCTCAGTTGCGGGCGCTTACCTTCCAAACCTTCACGACTTTCCACGCCACGATTCAACTGTGACAGAGCCAAAATAGGCACGTCAAGCTCTTTGGCTAATCCTTTGAGCGAACGTGAAATGGTCGACACTTCTTCCTGTCGTGAAGAAAAACGCATGCCATTTGCATTCATCAACTGAAGATAGTCAATCATGATGATTTTTACGCCATGCTCGCGCACCAATCGGCGAGCTTTAGTACGTAGTTCGAATACAGAAAGACCAGGGGTGTCATCTACATAGAGTGGGGCACCTAGCAAACCATTGATGCGTTTATCCAAACGATCCCATTCGTCAGGTTGAAGTTGTCCGTTTAGAATTTTTGAACCTTGAATTTCACAACAGTTCGATATCAGACGGTTTACCAGCTGCACATTCGACATCTCAAGTGAGAAGAATGCCATAGGAACCTGATAGTCGGCTGCAATATTCTTGGCCATAGAGAGCGCAAATGACGTTTTACCCATGGCAGGTCGTCCGGCAATGATGACAAGGTCACTGGCCTGCCAGCCACTGGTCATATCGTCCAATTTATGATAACCTGTGGGCACTCCCGTCAAACCGCCAGAATTACCAGCTGCTTTCTGTATGGCTTGCATTGCCTGACCTACAACTGGATCAATTTGGGTGTAGTCCTTCTTCATGTTTTTCTGAGAAAGTTCGAAGAGGGCACCCTCTGCCTGCTGCATCAGTTCGTCAACATCAATTGTCTCATCGAACGCTTTTGTTTCAATATCACCGGCAAACTGGATGAGTTGACGTGCCAAGAACTTCTGAGCTACAATACGAGCATGGTAGTCAACGTGAGCAGAAGAAGCAATACGTGTCGATATCTCAGCAATATAGCTCGGACCACCAGCCTCTTCCAGTTGTCCGTTCTTTGCCATTTGCTCAGTTACGGTCAGTACGTCAACCGGTTTCTCTGCCATCGCGAGGTCACGGATAGCAGTATAGATCATCTGGTGACGTGGATCGTAGAAACTCTCAGGGAAGAGCATCTCGCAAACCACCGAATATGCATCTTTGTCAATGAGCAAGGCACCAAGTACGGCACGCTCTATGTCAAGTGCCTGTGGCTGCAGGTGTGCATAGGTGTTGTCCACTGGCTGTTGCTTTCTACTACGTCTTTTGGTTGTATTTTGTTCTGGCATACTAATTATAGCGTTTGAATTGCAAAGGTACGTATTTTTTTTGATATGGTTTGTCTTTTTCCGTGAAAATGATTACTTTTGCACCAATAAATAAATATAAGATGATTATTTTTCCTATAGCAAAGATAAACCTTGGTTTAAATGTGGTTGAACGTCGTACAGATGGATATCATAATCTGGAGACGGTGTTTTTTCCTGTTGCGCTGAAAGATGCGCTCGAGGTAACAGTGATGGACGAAGCATTTCCATCTGATTATGATTGTGACTTAAAGGTGTCGAACATTGCGATAGAGGGAGATGAACAAAAGAATCTTGTGGTTAAGGCCTATAACCTACTAAAACAAGATTTTCCTCAGATGCCTCGCGTGCATGCTCATTTATATAAGGCTATACCTACGCAAGCCGGAATGGGTGGAGGTAGTAGCGACTGTGCGGCAATGCTAGTGTTGCTGAACAGAATGTTTGAGCTTGGACTCACCGAGCAACAACTTATTGGCTATGCGGCCCGTTTGGGTGCCGATTGCGCATTTTTTGTGTTGAATACACCATCTTATGCCGAGGGGATAGGCGAACAACTTATGCCTATTGATCTCAGTTTAGATGATTATTGGCTAGCAGTGGTACGTGCAGATATTCCCGTACCAACGAAAGAAGCATTTTCGTTGATCACTCCCGCTCGTCCAGAAAAGAACTGTAGGGATGTTGTCCAGCAGCCAATCAGTTCATGGCGACATGATTTGAAAAACGATTTCGAAAAGAGTGTTTTTGCTTTACATCCTGAAATTGGTGCTATCAAACAACGTCTCTACGATATGGGTGCTGAATATGCCGCAATGAGTGGCAGTGGAAGTGCTGTATTTGGCATTTTCAGTCATGAGCCATCGCTGGAATCTGAATTTGATGGGATGTTCAAGCAGATTTTAAAACTCTAATCCTCTACGATGCCCGCCTTTTGCCATTGTTCAATGAGCTGGTTAACATCTTGAGCGGCATCTTCTCTGCTGACTTCGTATTCTTCTAATAGTAAATCTATCAGAGTGTTGGCTGTAAAGTCAATGCTCTGAACTTTATTCCACAGGTATGCAGCCGATTCGTTCATGCTGATGATACGACTGAAGTCAATATTCTCTATACCTTCAGCTACAATCACATTTTCACCGCATATGTTGCGAAGTCTAAATCCTCTTTTTGTTTTCATATCCTTTTTATTCGTTTATTATCAGTCAAGATGTTTGTCTTCTCCATCTACGTGGTATGTGTGGATGCATAGCAAACAATAGATAGCGTCGAATGGAGTAGAGACGTGTCCACCACCATGAGTATATACGCCATTTGCAACCGTCGGTACTGTCAAGTTTGTTACGTCCTTTTCGATAGAATCCGATAGCTTTAGCGCGTATGTCTATTATTTTGCAATATTCGTTGTTCAAATTACCATCGCCCCTTAATGTCACATCGTCACCATCAATAACGATAATGCGGTGCAGAACAAAACTACCTTTGGCTATTTCAGCAAGCACGGCATCTCCTACGGCATAGTGTTTGGCTATTTTCAAGAGAGCTTTGTCGCGTCCGTCCTCCAAGAATGGTCGCATACTACGACCACGAAGGGGCAGAGTGACCGTATGTCCTTCCTGCAGCAGATTCACCACCTGAGGCAGGAACTGGTCGTTGTCCATTTGGATTGTTGTTATGGTACGATGGTCTTGTAGCATAGCTGAGCTGCTTCTTCGTTTGGTAGGCAATGAAGCGTGTAGATAGGTATTTTCTCGATTAACTGTGTGAGGTCGTCGCAGAGAAAATTGTGAATATCAGAATCCCACATCATACTTGAACATGCAGGCAAAAGAGAGGCAAATGCTTGTACTGGTCCTAGCTTTTGAATTGAGTTTTCGGGCGCTCTGCAAATAGTGGTAATGGCAGCTAATTGCGTTTTCACATTTCTATAACAGGGTGTCTTTCCGCTCCATGGTGAGCCGTAAATGTAGGCTTTGTTATTGATGATACGTATGATGGGATTGTCGTCGTTCAGCAGTTCTGCTCCGTCGATGTACTTCATCCAAAGTGCCGTGTGTGTGCTCTTGCCAGTGCCGCTCTTAGCAGTAAAAGGGAATCCCCATGCTCCATATTTAATACATGATGCATGTATCAGCATGGTGTGATGATAGGCACCAGCGAAGGCATAAATGAGCATCAACGCATCATTCAGTCCGAATGAGCGCATGGTCCAATCACCATTAAGTGCACATTGGCACTCATTGAATGTTCTGTTGCTTATCAGTAAGCAACAGTCGCGACCATGTGTATCTCGTATGACATACTGATAACCTCCGTCACTCAACTGATAAACAATTGTGTCGCCATTTCCTGTGTCAAACTTTCGTACCAGCGTTTTGTCCTTTCTAGGCGATAGCGTGTCGTCAATGGTTAATGTGAAGAGAAGTTCTTCTTGTGGCGCATTTGTACTAAACTGACAGAACGATGGCAACAGTTCCATCGTGTTCTTCTGCCCATCAGTAAAGTTGATGCAGATGTTGTGTTCAGCTATTGTGAAATAGTGACTATTTCTCATCTTCGCTGGCGTCGTATGCCATGAATTTGAAGTCGCCACTTTTCAGATGACGCAGGTCGAAGTGTGCCTTTCCGTCCTTGCCAGGCATGTATAGACGCTTCATCTTGAGATATTTCTTCTCAAGTTTGGAGCGCTGCTTATTATAGAATACGATACAAGTGCGATGGGGCATCTGCTGCTGTTCCAAGTAATCACGCAGCTGATATGAATAGTTGTCTCGGCCAGCCAGAAATTTTGTTTTCTTGTCTATCCAAGCGCTGTCAACTTCCTGAATGTCTGTGAAGTGTACAATTGTGTCGTTGAAAGACGCTGCTACGCCAAAGACATACATCTTAGGCACTACTACTTTTTTCGCCTTAATAGTTGTGGCAGTTCCAAATAAGGCTGCCAACATCATAATGAGTGTTAGATGTTTCAAAACTTTCTATTTACTTGTGTGTTAATACTCTATTGAAATCGCTTTTATGCCCCTAAATAGCTGAGTAAGACCTTGTTCTTAGCGTTGCAACGCAGCCGTCGAATAGCTTTTTCTTTAATTTGTCTCACTCGTTCGCGCGTCAAACCAAATCGCACACCAATCTCCTCTAATGTCATCTCTGGCTGATCTATGCCAAAGAATGCCATAATGATATTGCGTTCGCGCTCGTTCAGTTCCTTCAGCACATCTCTTATTTCCGACTGTAACGATTCTCTTACCAGTTCGCGGTCGGCCGATGGTGAATTGTCGTTCACTAGTACATCCAGCAATGAGCTTTCTTCTCCGTCGGCAAAAGGGGCATCTACCGACACTTGCTTTCCGGAAATATTGATGGCTTCATCAATTTTCTCCATGGGCAAATCTATGTGTTCTGACAACTCACGAGCAGAAGGTCTGCGTTCGTTCTCTTGTTCGAACTTACTAGCCACTCGGTTTATCTTATTCATCGAGCCCACCTGGTTTAGTGGCAATCTCACTATTCGACTCTGTTCAGCGATGGCTTGCAGTATGCTTTGCCTAATCCACCACACAGCATAGGAGATGAATTTAAATCCGCGTGTCTCATCGAATTTCTCGGCGGCTTTGATGAGTCCCAGATTACCTTCGTTAATGAGGTCGGGTAGGGACAGTCCCTGGTTCTGGTACTGCTTAGCTACCGAGACTACGAATCTCAGATTAGCCTTTGTTAACTTCTCTAGCGCTTTCCTGTCGCCTTTGCGAATCAGTTGGGCAAGTTCAACTTCTTCCTCCGTGCTGATCATCGACTCTTTGCCGATTTCTTGGAGGTATTTGTCGAGAGCTTCGCTCTCACGGTTAGTGATTGATTTGGTAATTTTAAGTTGTCTCATCAGGTACCAGTGTTAAAGTCTATAGAGCGCAAAGATAGTAAAGAGAAAGGAGGAAAAAGTGTTTTGTCTTAACTTTTTTCCTCCTTTTAATAACTTTTAACAATACAATGCGTTTACTCGCTCAATTGTACAACGAAATAGCCGCGTTTTCCTGTGGGGAACAGACCTTTGATGATCAGCACAGGCTCTTTCGAAGTTGAAGCTTCTTTAACTACCTCTTGAAGGTCTTCGACAGACTTAATTTGTTCGTCGTTTACGCGCTGAATGATGAAGCCCTTGGGGATGCCTGCTTCTTTCATTTTGCCAGCATTCACTTTCAGTACCTCCAATCCGTAGCTGATCTCAAGCTGTTCCTTCTGTGCTTTCGTGATTTCGCGGAAGTCTGCTCCCAGTACATCCATGTCGGCATTCTTCACTACCTTGGTATTGCCTTGCTCATTGCGCAAAGTGACAGTCTTCGTCTGTTTCTTTTTGTTGTGCAAGTAGGTCAGGGTTACCTTGTCGCCAGGACGCTTCTGAGCCAGGATACCAGTGAGCTCACCATATTTGGTCAGTTTCTTGCCGTCCACCTCGATGATGATATCACCCTTTTCGATACCTGCCTCTGCAGCAGCGCTTTCCTCTAATACTTCACCTACATAGATACCTTCCATTGTGCCGTAGTCGGTAGGCTCCTTGCCTTCTTCTTTTTCGAGGTCCACCTGGGCCTTGACGTCGTGTCCGCCAATACCAATCATGGCGCGCTGTACGGTGCCATACTTCTTCAGGTCTTCTACCACCTTGTTCATCATAGCAGTAGGAATGGCGAATCCGTAGCCGCTATAAGAACCAGTCTGTGAATAAAGCATAGCGTTGATACCAACCAATTCACCATTGGTGTTGACCAAGGCACCACCCGAGTTACCTGCATTGATGGCTGCGTCGGTCTGTATGAAGCTCTCTACGCCATTGGCGCCCAGTGTACGAGCCTTAGCTGAGATAATACCAGCGGTCACTGTATTGTTCAGTCCCAGAGGATTGCCGATGGCTAAAACCCATTCGCCCACTTTCACATTGTCGCTATTGGCTATGCGGATGGCTGGCAGGTTCTTACCGTCAATCTTTATAAGAGCCAAGTCGGTGGTCTTGTCGGCTCCGATGATGCGTGCTGAATATTCCTTACTGTCAGACAAGGTGACGGTCAGTTCGTCGGCACCGTCCACCACGTGGTTGTTGGTCACAATGTAGCCATCGGTTGAAATGATAACACCACTACCTGTGGCAGTTTTTTTAGGTGTCTGCACCTTCTGTTTGTGTGTACCTCCCTGTCCGCGCTGTCCGCGTCCGAAGAATCCGCCGAATGGGTCAGAGAAAAAATCCTCAAAGGGGTCGCTTTGCACCTCTACGGTCTGGATTTTTGAGTTCTGCACATACTTGATATGTACAACAGTTGGGAGCGCTTTTTCTGCAGCGTATGTCAAATCTACTGGCTGTGCGGCCGGCAGGTTAGAGATTTCTGTGGTCTCCGGATTTGCAGCCAGCACATTGGCTGCGTTTGTCTGGTTAAAAGCTGCTACCGAGAATACGATGGCCGTCAAGCTGAGGGCCGGGATAACATAATTAGCAATCTTTTTCTTATCCATAATCTTCATATTAGTGTTAATGTTTATAATTTCGTGTAATCCTTTGATGCAAATATATGGGCAAAAGTTTAAAAACTGACAATATGTCCGTTCTTTTTGTTTGATTTTAACATTTCGTGCCACGCCTTTAATGTCCGTTTGCGACTGCCAACAGTATTTTTACATTCATTTAATTCTTTAAATTAAACAAAAATTAGCATCATTCAAAAAAAAGTATTACCTTTGCACACGCGAAAGCAGCGTTCCGGCTTGCCGCTGGTGTTTCTGAAAGGAGAGACGAGAGGAAAGTCCGGGCAGTATAGGGTGCTCCACTTCTGAAAGTAGAAGCAGTTGGCGACAGCTGGATATGGAAGAAGAAAATAACCGCCTCATATTTATATAAGGTAAGGGTGAGAAGGTGGTGTAAGAGACCACCAGCCAGCGGGTGATCGTTGGGCTGTTCCATCTGGAGACTGCAAGTTCATGTATACCATCGCCAGTTGAGGGTTGCCCGCTCGAGTTCCTTTGAGGATGCGATGGAGGGTAGAACGCTAGAGACGTATGGTGACGTACGTAGTAGATAAATGGCAGGCGCTGACTTTTTGTCAGTACAGAACCCGGCTTATAGGGGCGCTGCTTTCGTTTTTTCTCTTTACGCTACATGATTAACCTCGATGAAATCAAAAGTTAGAAATCTTCAACAGTTGCCCGTTTATAAAATAGCCTATCTGGCTATTCGCTTTTTTACGAAGGAGCGTGTGGTTAATCAGGCTTCGGCTCTGACATACAGTACGCTGTTGGCTATTGTGCCTATCATGGCGGTTATCTTTGCCATAGCCCGTGGTTTTGGCTACAATCGTTATATAGAGCTATGGTTTCGCGATGCCTTCTCGTCGCAACCCCAAGTGGCTGAGGTTATCATAGGTTTTGTCAATAGCTACTTGGTGCACACCAAGAGTGGTATCTTCTTGGGCGTAGGTCTTATCTTTATGCTTTACACCGTGATGCTGCTGGTAAATCACATTGAGATTGCTTTCAACGAGATTTGGCAGGTGAAGAGAAAGCGCAGTATTTTTCGTACTGTAACCGATTATTTCGCCATGTTCTTCCTGTTTCCCATTTTTATTGTTATCTCTACCGGTCTCAGCCTTTTCTTAGCCACGATGGCCGATTCGATGACCGATTTCCTATTATTGGGATCGTTTGTCAGGAAACTCATAGATATGTCGCCCTATATCCTCATGTCGCTATTGTTCATTGGGTTATATGTGTTTATGCCCAATACGCATGTCAAAGTTAAGAATGCAATTATCCCAGGCATATTGTCGGGCATAGCCATGCAGCTGGTTCAGTTCTTCTATATTCATTCTCAGATGTGGGTCACGGGGTATAATGCCATTTATGGTTCGTTTGCTGCGCTACCTATGTTTATGTTGTGGGTACAAATCTCCTGGACCATCTGTCTTTTTGGAGCCGAGTTGACTTATACTTCGCAGAACCTTGACTACTATGTCTATAATGGTCGTACAGAGGATATTAGCCATCGCTATCAGCTCATGCTTAGTGCCTTGCTCATGAGCATCGTGTGCCGCCGTTTTGCCGACGGGCGCCGTGGGCCTACAGCCGAAGAACTGCGACAGTCGTCAGGCATTCCCATTCGTGTGGTTTATGACCTGTTGTATCAATTGCAAGAAGCGCGTCTGTTGATAGAGATCACTCCTGATGAGAAAGGTGATGAGTCGCGCTATCTTCCAGCCGAAAGTCTTGACAACCTGAGCGTGGGTGTGATGGTAGATCGGCTGGAAGCACAAGGACGATGGCAGCTTAACTTGCCTGTAGCCAACTTGCTGACTGACGAGTGGGTACGAGCTGTTGTTCAGCGTAATGCCTACCTGCGTCAAGCTCGCGACATCCGTCTAGAGTCGCTCTATAAGGGTGAATAAAAACACTTGTGCGATGCCTCTTTCGTTTGGGAGGCATCGCACAGCTATTCATATAAGAAAATAGTCTAGTATAATAATTTGAGATAAAGATAGAGGTTATAATATACCACTATACTCGTTGCTAACTGCTTGACACACAAATGTCTTCAGTTGAAGATATACTAACTACAATAAGGGTTGATTCTTATAATTAGTTAATAGCGGTCAGGTTTGTTTTTTGAATACTTTGCAAAGGTACTAAGTTTTTTGCTATTAACCAAACCACATCTCATTATTCTTGGTTGTTATGTCAAAAATTAGAGAACATGGATCGAAATTGCAAAGAAAAATAAGGGAGCGCAGAGTTAAAAAATTCAATGTGCTCCCTCTTTTATTAATGCGCTCCTTCTATCTCAATATCTCCGATGCGCACATATCCGTCTGCACCGCCGTTAGTGACGTTCAGTCGTACATATCGTGCCTGTGTGGGCGTGATGTTGGCTTCGGTCACAGGGGCTGTGTTGCCGGTATAGGTGCCAATGGTGGTCCATGTCTCACCGTCCATACTGAGCTCAATAGTGAAATCACGTGTGTTTAGTTCTGGGTCGAGTCCAGATGTCTCTGCATGGCGTATCACATAGCGGCTGATTTCGTAGGGCTCTTGAAAATCCATCTGTATCCATCCTTGATTTTTCGACTGTCTTGAAATCCATGTGTTGCTTGATGATGGTGACCCGTCTGCAGCATATCTTGCAGGCGTCTTGGCAGAGGAACAGGTGATCTTCATGTCTTGCAGCATGGTGATGTTGAATGGTAGATGATTTGCTTCGCGATAGTAGCTGAACCAATGGTCGGCACGCACGATGCTAACGTTGCCTGGCGAAAGCGTATTGAGCTTATCTTTAAGAGCTACCAGCTTATCTGGGCCTACGTCCCACACGGTGACCTGTCCTGTGACGAACATAGGTTTGGTGCCGTCAAAGTTCTTAATGTCTCGATTGAAGAAGTCTGTGACCACATCTGTGCTATTGGCGTAGCATGGATATTGTGGCGCAATAGGCAGTGTACCCGATTGAATCGATCCCTGGAGTCGGCCGTTTTGTCGTTCCCAGTCGTTGATGGTCAATCCATAAAGGTACGAGCAATTGTTGGCATAGCAGCTGCCATGGTTGTTGTGGATGTTGTCCCAGATGGTGATGACGCGTAGCCCAGTTTTCTCAAGGTATCGTTGTGTGAGCTGCGTGTATTTGTTAAACGGTTCAGTCTTGACAATGTGGCTATAATATTTATTATTGTGGGCATCGTAAGGCATAGCGTAGCCGAGTCCTGAAGGGCCACAGACAAAGCAGTCGTTGTTTGACGCCTTACCATAGTAGTAGTTCAGCATGGCTGGCGCAAAGTCTGCCAAAGCAGGGCTAATGGTCCAGTTCATCGGCATCTGTCCTCGGCCGCCTTGCTCGAAAATCTT
This sequence comes from Xylanibacter brevis ATCC 19188, assembly GCF_000621725.1. Classification (GTDB taxonomy): domain Bacteria; phylum Bacteroidota; class Bacteroidia; order Bacteroidales; family Bacteroidaceae; genus Prevotella; species Prevotella brevis. Next base: position 2,007 of record NZ_JHXM01000017.1, on the reverse strand, counting down.
TGCCATTGCATGCTGGCAATACTGTATGTTGTCGCCATCACTGATATATACGGCTGCATAAATCTTATTTTCCAGCTTGGGACGTTGGGGCACAGGAGCAATCTTGATAGGAGTGTTGACAGCAGAATAGACAGTAGCATTTTCAAAGAAGTCGGCAGGCACGGTTGACAGTCCGTATTTGGTAGCTTCGCCAACACCCGATCGTTCTTCGGGATACCATCCCAGCACGATGTCGCGTCCAGGGGTCATGTCCTTTAACATCTTGTCCATCACCTCACGTTCGTCCTTTTGGCGTGGGTCTAGCCAGATGCAAGCAGATCCGCACGCAGCACCGATGTCGTGCACATAGGGAATCGTGGGATTCAGGCTTATCAGAAGTCGATGGTTGCAGCGCTGCCAGTAGTTGTCGTAGAGGTAGGTATAGATGTCTGCGGCAGTACTCATGGTGAGTTGTGTAAGATTAACCACCACAGGGAGTTGAATGCCATTAGCTTCCAGCTTTTCTTTAATTTCTGATGTCACCGGTAGCAACCTGTCGAGTCCACCAATAGTGACGGCCAGATTAGCATAGTGGTCGCTCAGTTGATTACTATAGAGCACCAGTCCGTTGAGCTCTTCCATATAAGACTTCACCAGTTCGTAGGGATTCCCTGTTGAAATGGCACTCGTTCTCAGTCCGTTGGCAGATGGCCATGTGCTTTGTGGCTCTTCATTGTGGTTATAGAGCAGAATACGTGGACAGGTGCGGTTGACGATGCCTTGCAGTGTGCAGAACATCACGCGTTCGGCATTGCCCAGTCGTGCGGCAGGCATGTCGAGCGTCTTGATCGTAGAGGCCGGTGGTAACAGATGTGGCAGCAGTCGATCGTCGGGCCAAATCAGCTCGTCTGTTTCCAGAATGTGCTGTCCCATACTGTTGGTATGATAGAGTGTGTCAGCAAACGAAATGTCCTTCACCTCGTCCACACTGGTGCGCATCTGTGCACCGTTGATCAGTTTCATGATCATGGTTGCAGGCTGGCTCTGGGTTTCACTCGAAGGTTGTTGCAGATGGTTAATGTCAAATGGTAGAAACTTGATTTGGTCTAGTTCTGCTACTCGTGTTTTACTACTGCTACCGTTGGTTTTCAGTATGCTCATCACTTTTTCTTGAGCCTCTATACTATTTAAGGCTCCCAGCAATATAGCAACTGTGATAATGGTTGTTCTCATTTTGTAATACTATTTAGTTAGGTTGGTGCAAAGGTACGAAATAAAAAGAGAAAAGTGCCACTTTAAGAGAAGAAAAGTTACGCTTTTTCTTGTGCAATAATAATTGTTTAATGAATTTAAAGGGCTCAGTAGAAATTTAGGGGTCAAGCGAAAAATCTAAGGGTAATCCTTTTTTTGCGTTTCAGTAGAGGCTCAGCAGATTCTTTAGATTGAAACCAATTAAAGTAGAAATCAGATAGAAAAAGGACTGGATTCCCACCTCCCTCGGGAGGGTCGGGGAGGGGATGTTGGATTGTGTTGTTTTCTCCCCTCCCATGTAGGGGAGGGGTCGGGGGTGGGGTCAGTGTTGTTCTAACTGCCAATGGAGATACAGACCCCACCCCTGCCCCTCCCCTTGAAGGGAGGGGAGTGCCTACGTAGTCAACCAACCCCCTCCCCTTGGGAGGGATGGGGAGGGGTTCCTAGTTCATACAACTAGCCACGCCGAGGCTAGTGGCAATCGCCGTGAGCACGGCGATGATGGTCTGCACGATAAATTTCCAAGTTTCAATTTTGTTTTTCATAGTATTAAATTAATTTGGTTAATAATTTGTGAGCCGCCTGTCGGCGGGAAATTTTCCAGAATTGAAAACAAAATTTTTCATTTTTATTTTTTTTTTCTCGCCTGACACAAGCCGAATGGATAAAAGATCCTGTTTAATTTTGAATCAGATTTTGAAAAATTTCCCTGCGCAGCAGGCTAAAACTTCCGCGATTGAGGCCGCCTACGTCGGGAAGGTATAGCTCGACGGCCGA
>NZ_KK211334.1:81883-127261 GCF_000621725.1 Xylanibacter brevis ATCC 19188 | reverse complement strand
TCATGAAGAATCTGGGGTTCTTAATTCAGTCGGAAACTGATGGAAGACTATCTATCGACAATTGGGCATTCGCAATAGAAACCATACCAAACAGGCAGGTCATGGTTAATAGAATTCTGGCTTTCATTATTACTTATTTTTAGGTTTATGTTATTTAATTATTGTATTAATGCTTCTATATAACTGAGGTTACTGACCCCACCCCCTGCCCCTCCCCTACAAGGGAGGGGAGAGAGGCGGCTTCCTCTGCGGTTCTCCCCTCCCTTGTAGGGGAGGGGCAGGGGGTGGGGTCAGTATTGTTATTATTCATGTCTGCTTTCGTCTATTCGAAAAGTTTGCTGCAAATATATAAAACAATGTGATTGGTTGTAAGAGAAATGCAAGAATTTGTAAAATTATTACGATTAATTAACCAAAATGACACAAAAAAAGGTCTTCACTTGATGAAGACCTTTTTACCGTTTTTAATATAGAGTCCGCGACGGGGATGATCGATGCGCTGACCCTGGAGATTATAATAGGAGTTATCCTGAAGTCGTTCGGGAATACTTGGTGCCACACCGGCTGTTGACGTGGGCAAGTCGCTATAGACTTTCTGCCAGTCGAACACGCGATAGAAGAACGGACGATAGTAGTCGGCCGAACCTCTGGCGTTGAAGTTCATCCAGAAGTCGTCGGGGTCGCTATTGGTCGAGAACACCAGCTCGCCTTGGCGCGAGAGGGCTGGATGGAGGTTCACCATATAGAGCCAGTGATAGGCTTGCGACCCAAGCTTGTCAAGATGGTCGGGTAAGCGGAACAGCAGCTTGCGCTCGTCGAAAGGACCGTAAGGCGTTCTGGAACGATAGATATAGACATCGGTAGAGAAGATGGGTGCCTGCGAGGTCATGAAATACCAGTCGCCCTGCTTGAACACCCATGGCAACATGATGGCATAGCTGCTGGATGCCATGATGTTGGACCGACGGCGCTCCTCCTCAGTAGGATAGGTGTCCTGCCAGTTCCACTGTCCGTTGGCATCCTTGATATAGTATTGCCAAGGACTATAGAGGTCGCGGGTCTGCGAACGTGCCACCACCGTGCCCATATTTTCTACGGCATAGAGATAGCAGTGACCATCTTCGTCCTCCCACAGGGTGGAGCCATAGGCACAAGGACCCACAAACTTGTTGGGTGTGTGACTCTCGCGATAGAGGTAGTCGCCCTCGTGAGGCAGGTAGTCGGGAATGGTGGGCAGATAGTAACCCTCGGGCTCGTTGCCATCCAGGCTGTAGGTGGCCAGCGAACCGTCGAGGTTGAGCAGTTCGGCCGACTCCACGCCCACCCATATCATCTGCAGTTTTCCGTTATAGACCGTGCCATCGCCCGACCAATAGACCTTCGTCTGGTCGATGTCGCCAGCAGCGATCTCGGCAGCGGTCTTCTCGCCTTGTGGGTGGCGCAGGTGTGTACGGGCATGGAAATAGCGGTCAGCGCTGGCATCGGTCCAGTTGACATAGTCGGCCAGCCATACCAGGTCTTGAGGCGTCTCGCCCAGCACACCGTCGCGACACTTCTGCACCATGATGCTGTTGCGCGGGAAACTGCAATTGCCACGCGCACGCAGACGTTCGTTGACAACGCCATAGAAGCTGTCGTTGAAGGTCCACAGCACATCGCCATTGGGCAGGCCCACGGTGAGCACGCCATCACCACCATTCCATCCGAGCGTGCGTGTGAACAGCCCGTTATACTTCAAGTCCTTATAGGCCCGTGCCGTTCCGGCATAGGTGGCATTGGGCATAGCCTCCAAGTCCCACTCAACAGGTGTGGCCCACTCCATATCGCCAGGTCCGTCCATGCTGCCATCCGCATTGGTGACACGGATGCTGGTGTCGGTGAGGTAGAAGTTGGTGATGCTGTCGGCCTGGAAGGTAGCCACACGGGTGGCCCAATCACGGTCCACGGCACCTATCTGGTTGACCTTATCGTGGGCTATATGACCAGCCACATAGTCCAGATAATAGACACCGGTCTTGTCGCTTGAAGTAGCAATGGTGTAGTTCACGTAGATGCTATCCACACGTTTTGTCGCATCATTGCCACTGAGCAGGGTTTTGAAGTCGCTGGAGGTGACGAATCCCAACCATGTGTAACCCGCGCGCGGATAGCAGCGGTTCAGTAGGTCGGTATAGGCCTGGCTCGACTGCAGGCTACGCGTGATGGTTTGGTTATAGTCAGGGTCGCCCGTATCGGTCGTGGCCTTGGCCACCTGAGTCATCACGATTTGCCCATCGACCTCCCATCCTTCGGGCACACGAATACCAAAAAGGCCATAGACATGCTCCACGCCACCGGCCGTGTTGTTGGTGTCCTTGATAACCATCTTGCCATTGAACACATTGCCCTTGACAATGCTGTGAGCTTGAACAACGAGCGTGATCTTATAGCACGACCAGCACAGACAGGCAGCCACAGCCAACAAGGCAACATTGATAAACAGGAAACGTTTGCGATTCATAAGTTAGCGTTTGTTATGATGAAAAAACTTTTGGAAAAACAAGATCTGATAATCGATAGCATTGGCCCAATATTCACTGTTGTGACCACCGGGACGCTGAATGAAGTCGTGGTCGATGCCACGGCCCAGCAGACGCTGGTGCAGGTTCTTGTTGACCTCGAGGAAGAAGTCGCTTTCGCCACAGTCGAAGATGATGGCCAGCTGATGGTTCTGGATGCGGTCGATGAGGTTCACGGCGACATGCTCGTCCCATAGCTGCTTGTTGGCAGCCATCTCGCCCAACTCGTCTTGGATGTTCCAGTTCTGAGGAAACGGGCGGAAGTCCACGCCACCGCTGGTGCTGCCCACAGCACCAAACATGTCGGGATGGCGCAGGGCTGTGTGGAGCGCACCATGACCGCCCATGCTGAGTCCGGTGATGGCACGTCCCTCGCGACTGGCGATGGTGCGGTAGTGGCTATCGACGTAGCTGATAAGTTCGGAGGAGAGGAAGGTCTCATAGCGCACCTCGGGATGCTGGGGACTGTCGAAATACCACGTGTTATAGGCACGTGGCGTCACGAAGATGACGTGCTCACGGTCGGCCACATCGGCCAGGTCGGGACGAATCTCGAGCCACGACCGTTCGTGACCGTAGGCACCGTGCAACAGGTATATCACAGGACAAGGGCCTTCGCCCTTGGTGGGAATCACCACGGTCACCTCTACATCGCGGTTCATGGCCTTGCTGAACACCTTCTTAGAATCAATGCGCCCCGCACTGACTACCATCACGACAGCCAGGCAGGACACAAAAGATAACAACCTCTTTACCATCATTAATAATAACTATAAACTAATAACTTCTGAAAAAAACTTGTAGATATACTAACTTTAAAACTTTTGATTATCGCTTGACTGGCGTCAGCACCACCTTGCGCACCTGGGGCTTGTTGATCTGATAGATGCGCTCCACGATGAGGTCCATCTGGCGCTGAAGCATGTCGCGCACCTCTTTATGGATCATCTTGTCGTAGAGGCCACGCTTGGCAGCCACCCAACCATCGTCCTGTCCGGCACGGAAGGTGCGGGCAGCCTGTTCGTCGTTCTGGTCCAGCATGCCATGCTTCATGAAGAAGTTGTACTGCAACCAGGCGTAGTCGCGGAACTGGCGCTCAATCTCCCAACGGGTCTCGTTGAGTTCCATGATGGTCTTGGCCTGCTGGTACTGAGGTGTGTGGCGATAGGTGGCCAGGTTGATGCCCTGAGCCAACTGTGCTGCCGAGAATGTGTCGATGAGCTGACCATCGATGAGCAACTGGTAGTTGCCCTTCAGGCCCGTCACAGCGAAAGCCTCATCGTCCATCTCAGCCATGAACTGAGGAATGACCTTCAGGGCGTCGGCCTGCTGGCGCTTATACTCCCATCCACGAGCGATGGTGTCGATGGGGAAAGGCAGCGAGTTGGCCAGATAGTCGAAGCTGACCACACCGCTACGGTTTTCGACATTGGTGATGGTGCAGTTGTCGCTCTTCAGCACCTTCTTGCTCTTGGCGTTGACCTCGACGTCGGCCACCTTCTTGCCAGCCATGCCCTGCGCCTTCAGGAACAGATAGGCCATGACCAGATGACCGTCGTTGTCGGGGTGGATGCGGTCGTTGCCACAGATAGTGAACTTAGGATTGAGCTTCTGTTGCTCCTCGTTGATTTTGGTCATAGGTGCCCAGAAGTCCACGAACTCCCAGTGGTTGGCCTTGGCTGCCGAGTCCTGGAAAGCCACAATACGGCCAATGGTGTTGTTCTTGTTGCGGAAGATGTTATCGTTGAAGGTGGATGTCTGGTCGTAGGGCGAAGTGCCAATCATCACCATACGTGTGTCGGGACGGTTCTGCAGTCGCTTCTCAATCTGATAGAAGTATTTCTTTGAGGTGGCCAGTTTCTCGGCTGCAAACTTCTCGGGCTCGGGACCGTTGTATTCGAAATAACCGCTGTCGTTCATACCGAATGTCAGGGTGATGACATTAGGCCGCTTGGCAAATACGTCGCCATCCAAACGGTTCAGAATCTCAAGACTGGTGTCGCCACCCACGCCACAGTTGGCCATCCACATCTCTTCGAAGGGGAAATGCGTCATGTAGTAAAGCCAGATGTAAGAGTGGTAATGACCGCCATCGGTGATACTGTTGCCAACGAAACAAACGCGGTCTCCCTTCTTGAAGGGGGCTACCTGCTGGGCCTTCATAGCCAGAGGCATGCTAGCCAACAGCAGCAGAGAGATTAAGATATTCTTTTTCATATTGATATTGATATTTTTTTAAGATACATTCAGATAGAAATGAAGACGACGCAGCGCCTTGGTCATGTGGCACTCCACCGTGTTGACCGAGATGCCAAGCTGCTGGGCAATCTCAGCATTGCTTTTATCCTCGTAGCGGCTTAGCTGAAAGACGGTCCTGCTCTGGCGCGGCAGGTGACTGACGGCCTGCTCCACCCGAGCTGACAACTCACGATACTCCACATAGCGCATAGGGCTCTCCAACTCGCATGCCAAACACAGGTTGGCCCACTGGCTGCGACGATGTTCGCGCACATAAGCCAGATGCTTAAGGTAGTCCTGACACTTATGGCGCACGGCAGCATTGGCATAGGTGCGGATGTTGGCGACGAACGACAACCCTTCGCGGCGCTCCCAAAGCTTCACCAGCACATCCTGAACCAGATCTTCGGCATCCTCACGCGCTATCCAGGCCGATGCCATTTGCACCAGTCGAGGGAAGAGTTCCGTGTAGAGCTGATCATAATCCATCAATGCAGTTTTTAGCTTATTGGTTTTCGCTGGCAAAGGTAGCCAATAAGCCGATGACGATACATAAAAATCGAACACAAAAAAGCAAAAATCGAACCAAACTGCCTGTCAAAAGGCCTTTTGGTTCGATTTTCGCTTAGATTGCTATATTTTTATTTCTTCAGCTTGGCAGTGGCCGAGGTGCCTTTCTGCCAGGGTGAATAGATGACCTTGCCACCTACCAACTGACCGATGCGCAACCAGCGTACGGGGTGCTCGCGGCGACCAGCCTTCTGCTCGAGAGAGACGGTGAGCAGCTTTCCTTCGGCCTTGGCCTGCACCTCATAATCGGCATAGTCGCCATTTCGATAACCGAAACCTTCGCCAGCATCCTCATACAGGCGACCGCAGGCCTTGCCATTGGCATCGAGGTTGACCAGGACGGTCAGCGAGTCGGTGCTATACTCCTCGGTGTTCTGACTCAGATTGGCCAAAGGCAGCACGGCACCCTCGCGCAATGAGAGGCGAGCCTGATAGCCATCGTCACCCTGCTCCAGGGTGAAGGTCTTCCAGTTGCCCTTTGGCAGTGCGGGGTTCTCGGCCCAACGTGGCACGATGAGCAGGTCGGCACCCAACATGAAGGCCTGCTGCTCGCTGCGCAGACGCTGGTCCTCGGTATCGCTCATGAAGACAGGACGCATGACGGGCAGACCGGTCTCTGAAGACTCGCGGAAGAGGGTGTAAACATAGGGCAGCAAGCGATAACGGCGGTTGATGGCCGTGCGGCACACCTTCTCTACCTTCTCGCCAAAGGCCCATGGTTCCTGCTGCACCTCCTCCAGACTGCAATGGTTGCGCACGAAGGGGAAATAGACACCGATGGCCGTCCAGTGAGCCAGCAGCTCGCCATTACAATCGCGGGCAAAGCCACCAATATCAGGACCATTGAACGCCTGACCGGTGAGTCCCATGTTCAAGGTCATGGGGATGCTGGCCTTCATGTGCTCCCAGGTAGAGGCATTATCGCCTGTCCACGTGGCAGCATAGCGCTGACCACCCAGGAAGTTGGAACGCGACAGCACGAAGGGACGCTTCTGAGGATTGGCTGTCAGGATGCCCTGACGTGTGGCACGCACCATGTTGTAGCCATAGACATTGTGATAGCGCAAGTGAGAACCGGCCACCTCGACAGCGCCTGCGGGCGAGGCAATGCCATGCTGGTTGTCCTCAGGCATCGAACTGTCGGGACCATCGAAGACGGCAGGCTCGTTCATGTCGTTCCATACACCATCGATACCGGTGGCCATGAAATCCTTATAGAGTGTGCTCCACCAAGAGCGAACATCCTGACGGGTGAAGTCGGGGAAATGGCAATCGCCGGGCCATACCTTGCCAACGAAGTTCTCGCCATTAGCCTTCTTCACATAGTAGTCGCCGGCCATACCTTGCTGATCGACGAAATAGGTGGAATCGACCTTCACGCCGGGGTCAATCATGAACACGGACTTGAAGTGCTTCTTATGCAGATAGTCATTGAACTTCTTGGGATCGGGCATCTGCTCGGGCGAGAACGTGAAGATGCGGAAGCCATCCATATAGATGATGTCCATCCAGATGACGTCGCAAGGAATCTGTTTCTCACGGAAGGTATCGGCAATCTCCATAGCCCAGGTATCGGGCACATAGCTGTGACGACACTGGTGGAAGCCCAGAGACCAGAGCGGGGGCATCTCCATGGTGCCGCTCAACTGGCCCAGCTCCTGCAGCACCTCGGCAGGGGTCTGGCGCTCGATGATGATCACGCGGAAGGCAGGGCCCTCACTGTCGAAGCGCACCTCGCGACCCGTGGTCAGCTTTGACTTCCATGTATTATCAGCAATGATACCAAAGGCGGTGCCATCCTTTCTGACACCAAGCACCCAGGGATGGGTCTGGTAGAGACGCTTACCGCCTTCGGTCATATAAAGACCGTTGTCTTTGTTCCACATGCCGATGGTCTCGCCATTACGACGCAGGTCGCCATAGACCTCGCCAGTGCCGTAGAGGTCGGCATCGCCCACATTGATGGTGGCAATGCTATGACCGTTCTCCTGAGTGAACACAGGTTTCAATTGCCAGTTGGCAGCCAGTTGGGTGGCTGTAGGCGTCAGTTCATGAACAAAGATAGGTGATGGCTGGTGGTTGGCAGCATCGTAGTTCTTGGGATAGAAGACAGCCACACGGTCGCCTACCATCGTGGACACCTGGGCTGAAGCCGTGAGCGACAGTGCCGTCAACAGCGAGAGAATTAATCTTTTCATTCTGGTTTTTACTTACTATTATTAATACTTAGTGTTACACACAGCGACACCGACACGCGAGTCGGCACAACCATAATAAAGAAGCCAACGCCCCTTATGATACACTAACCCTTCTGCAAAAACCGTGCCAGCCGGATACTGCCCGCTACGCTCGTAATCGGCCTCGGGAACAAAGAAGGGTTCGTCAAGTCGGTCGAGCAGTTGCGTGGGGTCTTCGGCACTGAAAAGGGCCTGTCCGGCGCAATAGGTGTTAGCCACATAGCGGTCATCGCCATCAGGGCCATCCAGGTTCTTGCCATTATAGATCAGCACGATGCCCTGCTGGGTAAGCACGGCGGGCGGTCCGCATTCGGTGAGCTGACTGTCGAAAGCGCCCTTGCGCGGCTCCATGACACGCAGAAGTTCACCATGCTCGTCGAGCAACGGGGTCCAGTCGATCAGGTTATCCGACGTGGCTACGTTGACAAACTGTTCGCCCCAGTACATCCAGTACTTATCGCCGATACGTGCCACCACCTGACGGCCGTCCTTAAGACAGGTGACAATAGACGCCGACTTGGAGAAGTCGTCCTTGAAACGACCGCCATAGGCCTGTGCAAAGGCAGGACCGTGCTTCTGCCAGGTGACCAGGTCGCGAGAAGTGGCAACGGCCAGTCGTGCCTGCTTGCGGTTCCACTGGGTGTACATCATCACATAGAGGCCATCTTCGGTCATGACTACACGGGGATCCTCGCAACCGCCGGGGCACTCGAGGTCGGCCTGGTCGTCAGTCTGAGAGGGATAGAGCACAGGTGCTCCATGCCGCTGGAAGAACAGTCCGTCGGGCGACGAGGCATAGCCGATGCGCGAGGTGCGCTGACCAATGCCGATGGCTGAGTTATCCTCGGCCCTATAGAGCAACACCACGCGGCCGTTGAGAACGGTAGCCGCAGGATTAAAGGTGTCGCTGCCCTCCCACTTCACCGCCTCGCCACGCATGGGACAGAAGAAGACGGAGTTGGTGTCGGGCGAGATGACGGCCCCCACATTGACCGGACGCTTGAAAGGACCGAGCGCCCATGACTTGGACTGTTCGGACGAGGATTTGCAGCCCATCAAGGTCAGCATGGCTGCTACAGTAAAGAGAAGTGACTTATTCATAAGAAGGAGGTGCTATCTGCGTGCCCCACTTGCGATGAGGACTGGCAGCGGTTTGATATTGGAGTGTGGCGCCATCGATGATGGTCTTCAGGTCTAACCAGGTGGACAGGTGCTCCCGACCATTGACGGTAAGACCAGTCGTGTATATCTTCTTTTCGGAACCACCCTTGATGATGACATCGCCATGAGGCAGGTGGATGGTGGCATGGGGGAAGACGGGGGTGCTCAGCGCAAAACCGCCCACGCCGGGGATCATGGGATACATGCCAAGACACGCCCACACATACCAGGCACCCATGGAGCCCAGGTCGTCGTTGCCAGGCAGACCATCGGGACGGTCGGTGTACTGCTCGTTGAGGGTGCGGCGTACCACCTGCGACGTCTTCCAAGGGCAGCCCACCCAGTTATAGACCCAAGGCACCTGGAAACTGGGTTCATTGCCTGAGGCGAACCAGGTGTCGCCATAGCCAGCATCCAAGCGCCTGAAATAGGTGTCGAGACGCTGTTCGGCCTTGGCAGGTCCGCCAATGATGTCGATGAGCCCCTTCAGGTTGTAAGGCACCATCCAGAAATAGTCCTGATAGGTGGCCTCGCGGAAATCCTCGCTGAGGGGCTTCCAGGAGCCATCCTCATTGCGGGATTGCAGCCATCCCGTCTCGGGATTGTACAGGTTCTTCCATGAACGCGCCATGTGGAAATAGCGCCACGAGGCAAACTCATCGCCAGCAGCATGAAGCGCATACTGGCCAATAGCGAAGTCGGCAGAGGTGTACTCCAGCTGGATGGATGCAGGACAATAGCCTTTCTCCAGATACTGCTTCAGGTGGGGGCGTGTCTCCTCCTGTTGTGACTTGGCGCCTGGCACCTCGGCACCACGACGCATGATGTCGAACAAAGGTTTGGGGTCGTAGCGACGGGCACCAAATGCCCAGGCATTGCTGACCAGGATGGCCGAGGGATCGCCTTGCATGATGCCGGTCTCGATATTGGCCAGCACCCAACGAGGAAAGGAACCACCCGACTGTTCGGCAAACAACTGGTGAGAGACCACGATATCACTGGCCCAATCGGGTTGTAGCAGGGCCAACAACTGAATCTGGGTGCGATAGGTGTCCCAGTTGCTGAACTGGGAATAGTACTTGGCATTGGTCTGGTGCACCTTGAAATCGGCTCCCATATACTCGCCATTGACATCGCTGGCCACACTGGGATGAATGAAGGAACGATACAAGTGGGTATAGAACTGCGCGGTGCGACTGCTGTTGCCTCCCTCTACGTCGATGAGCGAGAGCATCTTTTCCCAGGCATCCTCCGTCTGCTGACAGACAGCATCAAAGCACCAGCCGGGGTTCTCCTGGCGCAGGTTCTCCTTGGCATTCTCTACAGAGACATAGCTGATGCCCACCTTATAGTGGACAACAGACTTGCTACGGGTGTCGAACGTGAAATAGACGCCCGAGAACTCGCCCTCGGCAAAGGTATCGCCAGGATGAAGGCGGTCGCCCTTCCACGTACCGGTGACAACAGCATCGGCATCAAACTCTGCCGCCATATAGACTTTATAGGGTGTGCGGATGCCACAAAAATAGCCACCATCGGCATAGCCCTCTACACTGTGGGGCGACGTGACGACAAGTGCAGCCTCGGTGATGCGTGTGGCAGCAATACCGGCGCCGATGATGATGGTATTCTGACGGGAAGAGTCGGGGAATACATATTCTGCCATGCCCGTGCGCTCGGTGACGGTGAGCGCTGCCTTCACATCGCCATTGACATGGGCCTCGTAATAGCCAGCATGACCACTCTCGCCCGTCACCTGAAAACGGGCATTACGTATCTTGTCGGGAGAGGATTTGAGAGCACCTTTCACAGGGAATGTGGGAAAGTTGCCCATATGCTCGCATCCGCCACCACTATTCTGATTGACAACGAATCCGGCGTTCTTGGCAAAATAGGTGGGGGTGAACTGCACCATACCACCAGGATAGGTGGCTCCGGGAAAGAGATAGCCAGAGGTAAGGCCTGCGCCCTGCGTGCCGATAAACGGGTTGACAAGACGTGCACGAGAGCCCGCCCATAAGGTCTGTCCGAGGGCAGCTAAGAGGAAAACAACAAATAGTTTTTTATGCATACAATCTTTTTATAATTAATCTTTGAATCAACTCAGCGTGATCTTCTTGTCCTGGCCTTGGAAAGCGAGAACGGTGCCGCCTGTTTGGAAATGGCTCGCTGACAATTGGGGACTGACGACATGTGAAGGACAAGGTGGCCGCCCCGACTGATTTCATCGTAGGTCAGGTAGTTGCGTTCGAAAGGCTGTCCATTCAATGTGGCAGAATCGATATAGACATTCTCTGGACTGTTTTTCAGCGCCTCGACCACAAACTGATGACCATCCTCGGTGGTCAATGTCATACGACCAAAAAGGGGACTTCCTATCACATACTGATCGGTGCCTGGAGTGACTGCATAGAGACCCATGGCGCTGAGCACATACCATGCAGACATGCCACCTTGGTCCTCATCGCCTGGGAAACCTTGTGGACCACTGTTGTAGAGACGGTTCATGATCTGGCGAACCCAATACTGAGTCTTCCAGGGCGCGCCGGCATAGCTATAGAGATAGGGCAAGTGCTGGATGGGCTGATTGCCATGGGCATATTGTCCCATATCGGCCAACTGCATTTCTTTCATTTCGTGGATGACACTGCCATACCATCCGGGCTTCACGGTGTTCTCCATCGTGAAAACACTATCTATCTTTTCCACAAAGGAGCGATCGCTGCCAAAAAGGTTGATAAGACCTTGCACATCGTGGAAGACAGACCAGATGTAATGCCAGGCATTGCCCTCGGTATAAGGGCCACCCCACTCCAGCGGATCGAACGGTTCGACAAAGGTGCCATCGGCACCACGACCGCGCATGAAACCCGTGGCGGGATCCCACAGGTTGCGATAGTTCATCATCTGACGCCCGAACACACGTTCCCAATGTTTCAGGCCCGCAGAACGTGCCAACTGCCACGCACAGAAATCGTCGTAGGCATATTCTAAGGTCTGGGTGACACTGCCATGCGACTCGGGAAAAGGCACATAGCCCATGGTGAAGTACTCCTTCCATCCTGCACGACCATTAGCACCACCCCAGGGACCCTTGTTCATCGCCTCGTGGGCATAGGCTTTCAGAATGCTATCGGCAGAAACCGTTCTGATGCCTTTGGCCCAAGCATCGGCCAAAAGAGAGATGGCGTGATTGCCCACCATGCCGCCGGTCTCGCCAGGGAAAGACCAGGATGGCAGCCAGCCACACTCGTGCTGGGCCTGAAGGAGTGCTTCCATATAGCGGCCCTGCTGGGTAGGGTGAAGAAGACAGATAAGCGGAAACTGCGAGCGGAAGGTGTCCCAGAAGCCGTTGTCGGTGAACATATAGCCATCGTGCACACGGCCATCGTAGGGACTATAATAATAAGGGGAACCGTCGGCACGGCGCTCATAGAACTTACGCGAGAAGAGGTTGGCACGGAACAGACAGGAGTAGAAGGTGCGCAACTGCTCGTCTGTGCCACCCTCCATCAAGACACGACCCAACAGGGCATTCCACGTCTGACGGCCGCGCTCACGGGTTTGTTCCAGCCGATGGTCGTTGCCCAGTTCGGTCTGCAGGTTTAAACGGGCCTGCTCCTCGCTGATATACGACGAGGCCGCTTTCACCTGCACCTTGGTGCCTGGTGCGAAGCCAACATAGATGCCCCCACTCCATTGGCCATGCGAGGTGAAGGGCTTGTCGAACTGCAAGACGAAATGACAACGGAAGGTCTCTGCATGATTGACAAAACGCTGGTTGTTGACCCAGCCCACGATCTGACGATGGGGGGCATCGACCTTGAACTCAAACTGACCGGTATAGCCATCGAGCACCAGCCATGACTGCTGACCTTTGGGATAGCTGAAACGGAAATGGGCACCACGCGTGGTGGGCGCCACCTCGGCGGTGGTGCCATCGCTTAGGCGCACCCGATAATAATGAGGAAGCGCCGTCTCGTCGTCATGAGAGAAAGCCGTGGCACGCGCATCGCCATCGGTACGCAACTGTCCGGCAACGGGCATCAACGAATAGACAGCATAGTCGCCCACCCATGGACTGCACTGATGCGACTGACAAAGTCCACGCAGGGTCTTAGCCTGCCACTGGTACTTCCATCCATCGCCATTAGCTCCAGTCTGTGGTGACCACAGGTGCATGCCAAAAGGCATGCCTGTGGCCGGGAAAGTATTGCCGTGGCTCAATCCGAAATCAGACGCTGTACCTTGGCGGGTATCCACAAAGCGGGTCAGATCGACCCTCCGGGCATGCACGCCAGAGAACAGGACCATTGCAAAGAGCGACAAGCATAGTATTCGTTTCGTACTCATGACGATATCTTTTTCTTTTAATATTATCTAATGGAATCAGAACGACATAGACACACCGAAGTTCAGCACGCGCTGGTTCATGTAAGCATCACCAGCAGAGTTGGTCTGAATCTCGGGATCCTGCTGATACTTGTCGTAGCTGGTCCAGGTGAAGAGGTTATAGGCATTCATATACAGACGCAGCGAACTGAGGAAGTTGGGGGTCCACTTACGTGGCATATCATAGCTCAGGTCGATGGTCTTCAGACGGACATACCAAGCATCGATCAACCAGAAGTCAGACATATAAGCCGAAGCACTGTTGATGGTTGCGGGGTTGCTGGTCAGACGTGGGAACTCGATGCTCTCGCCATTCAGGTAGCGCTCCAATGTCCAACGCTTCTGGTGCAAGGGCTGGAACTGACTCTTGAAAGGTTCGATACCAGTACCTACAACACTGAAACTGTAGTTGAATGAGCCTTGGAACAGCACACTCAGGGTCAGACCCTTCCACGAGCCGCCGATGGTATAACCCAATGTGGTGTTAGGCAGGTTGGGCAGTCCGATGGCACTCTTGTCATAGTCGTTGATGACGCCATCTTCATTCAGATCCTTATACTTCAGGTCGCCTGCCTGCACAGGGATGTCGGTGTTGGGCACGGCAGGAGCACCCTCAGCTCCGGCCTGTATGAGCGCGATATCCTCGGGGGTGTAGTAGCCAATCCACGTATAACCGAACTGCTGTCCGATGCTGTGGCCCGTCTGTGCCAACCAGGCATATCTTTGCTGAGCCTCAGCCATGTATTCAATCTTGTTCTTAGCATAAGAGAACACCAGGTTGGTGTTGAAGCTGAAGTCGCCCCAGTGGTTGCGATAGCCAATCTGACCGTCGAAGCCCTGATTGGTGGTACGAGCCACATTGATGGGCGAGGTACCAATACCCAGCATCAGGGGGATATCATTGCGGTAAACGAGCTGGTCGTAACGCTTGTCGTAGAAGTAGTCGAGCGTGATAGACACACTGTTCCACAGGTTGATGTCAAGACCGAGGTCGAATTTCTTGGCCTTTTCCCATGTCACGCGGTCATTGCCAAGAGCACCTTCGCGATAGCCCTGGAACCACTCTTCCTCGTACTCGGCAAACTGGTAGCTGTTGCCCTTTTCATAAACCTGGTTATAGAGGTAACGGTTGCCCATGGCCACGTCGGAACCTACGAGACCATAGCTGGTACGGATCTTCAGCAGTTCGACACCTTTCACATGGTCGCGGAACCAAGGCTCCTCAGAGATGGCCCAACCGGCACCGACAGCGGGGAACCAGCCGAAACGATGGTCTTCCTGGAAACGATCAGAACCATTGTATGCCACGTTGAAATCGAACAGATAGCGGTTCTTGTACTTATAGCTCAGCTTGAGCGTAGAACCCATGAACTTCTCGGGCACCTTAGGCTGTCCGACGAAAGCGGGAGTATTCAGTTCGGTGGTAGTGCTCTCGCGGTTGTAGAACAGCATACCCTCCACATCGTGAGCCTCGTTGAACACACGGTGGTAGTTGAGCGAGGCCATGAGGTTCATATCCTTAATGGCAGTACGAGGCTCAACGGTGATGGCAGGCACGCCCTTGGTGAACACATTGTCGGGGTTAATGGTGTAGGTGCCATTGGCTGAGTTGTAGTGCCATGTGGGGTACTCGCCACGCCATGCAGAACGGGCATTTTCGTCGATGGTAGAATAGGCCAGACGCACATTAGACGACAGTCCCTTGGTCAGGAAGTCCATGTTCCAAGTTGCCTGATAGAGCAGGTTGTTGTCATTACGACGTGAACGCACATAACCCTCGTTAGCCAGGCGGGCATTCAGTGTGGGGCGACGTGAGTCGGTGTCATAGAGGTAGGTATAAGTACCGTTGGGGTTCATGACGGGAGCCGAATAGGGATGCATGGCCGAGAAGTTGTAGATCTCGCCCGTGGCATTGATGCCTCGTGGCTCGTTGATGTTCATGAAACGAGAGGTGATGTCCAGGCGCATGGTGAGATTCTTGCTGACCTGGAAGTCGAGGTTAGAACGGAAGTTGAAACGACGATAGCGATAGTTACTGTTCAGATCATCGCCAGAGTCGAAGTCGCGCACCAGACCATTCTGTCCGAAATAGCCAACAGACACGAAATACTTCAGGCGCTCGGAACCACCAGACACATCGACATTGACGTTAGACTGCTGGGCAGACTTCTTGAAAATCTCATCATACCAGTTGACATCGGGATGACCGTAGGGGTCATCGCCCGTGCGGAAGTGCTCGATATCGGCATCTGTGAAACGAGGAGTCAAGCCATCATTGGCACGAGCCTCGTTGACGAGCTGAGCAGTCTCGTAGCTACCCAGGAAGTTGGGCGTACGTACCGGCATCTGAACACCCGTCTCCATACGCACATTGATCTTGGGCACACCGCTCTCACCACGACGGGTTCTAACCACAAGTACGCCATTGGCACCCTTGATACCATAGACAGCTGTCGTAGAAGCATCCTTCAGGATAGAGATGCTCTCAATCTCGTTTACGTTGATTTGCGACAACTGGTCGTATGTATATTCCACATCATCGACAATGATAAGAGGCTTGTTGCCATCGCTGTTGAGCGAGCTGACACCACGGATGAAGAAGTCACTGGCATCCTTACCAGGCTGACCGCTTCGCTGTTGTGAGAAGAAACCAGGCAGCTTACCGGCAAGCGCGTTCTGCACGCTGCTGACAGGCACCTTCTGAAGTTCCTTACCATTGATAGCGCTGACAGCACCGGTCAGTGTGATACGCTTCGCCTGGCCATAGCCCACAACCACCACTTCGTTGAGCAGACTATTGTCGGCCTGCATCACGACATCGAGTCTGGGCCCCTTTACCACGGCCGAGTACTGGCGGAAGCCCACATAGGTGAATGTGAGTTTTTCGCCTTTGTTGACCGTGAGCGTATAAGCACCGTCAATATCGGTGGCAGTACCTTTGCCCGAAGTACCAGCCTTGACAGTGACGCCAATCATCGGTTCACCATCATCTTCTGAGGTAACAACACCGCTCACCGTGATCGACTGGGCTGAGATGAGCATGCATGTAAACAGACACGCAAAGATAAATATGAGTCGTTTCATAACTTATTTCCAATTGGGGTTCTGAACCATGTTCCTATTCTTGTTGACTTCACTGAAGGGGATGGGATAGAGATAGTTGCGCGTGGTGAAGTTGACATTCAACACATCCACACGGCTGTAGGTGGTAGTACCCGAGCTCTGAACAATCTGCATACCCTGCAAAGGCTTGGCAAAGACCTGCTCTGCGATTCGCCAGCGACGGATGTCATAGTAGCGCTGCTCCTCGAAAGCCATCTCGATACGGCGCTCGTTACGAATCACCTGGCGCATCTCATCCTGCGTCATGCCGTTCT
This sequence comes from Xylanibacter brevis ATCC 19188, assembly GCF_000621725.1. Taxonomy (GTDB): domain Bacteria; phylum Bacteroidota; class Bacteroidia; order Bacteroidales; family Bacteroidaceae; genus Prevotella; species Prevotella brevis. Next base: position 110,728 of record NZ_KK211334.1, on the reverse strand, counting down.
TCAGACCATAGCTGTAGCCGGCCTCAGATCCTTTCTTGATACCAGCACGCTTGCGCAGGAGATAGAGTGCATTATAAACCTCGGAAGTAGGTCCTACCGACTCATTCTCAGCCTCAGCAAAGTTTAGCAGGATCTCCGCATAGCGGAACATGACCCATACATGGATGACAGAAGAATACTCGCTGGCCGTCTGGAACTTACCCATGAACTTGCACATGTAATAGCTGGTGAGCGAATAGTCACTGCCATTCGCAGGGTTATGCGTACCACCCTGCCATGTGGCCAACTGAGTGCCTAACCACTGTGAGCCGTTGTGAAGAACAGTCATGTCCAAGCGTGGATCACGATTGGAATAGGGATCAGCATCAGAATAAGCATAGGCAGGACTGTCACCAGGCATACGACCATCGGCCATGGGGAACGCATCGACCAGGTTCTGGGTAGGACACGTACGGCCGTTACCCATACGACTGCCACTGAATCCGAGTGGACCATTATATACCTCAACACTGGTGTTGTTTCCACCCTGGCGGAAGAAGATCAGTTCTGGATTTCCACCATAGTCGTAGAACTTCAGGAAGACATCACGCATATCCTCAGTCAGTGTGAGGCTGTCCTTACCCTTATGTCCCTCGCCCTCGATCAGGTCACGGGCTGCATCGGCAGCACGCTTCCAGCGTGCAGGGTCATAGGATGCGTAGCCCACCAGTTCGTTGCCACTCTCCAGTGTGTTTCCATTGAACAACGGAGAGGCCGCATAGAGCAGCACGCGCGATTTCAAAGCCTGACAAGCCTGCTTGGTGGGTGCATGGCCAAACTCAGCCACATTGCTCATGGTACCTACAGAACGGAGAGAGTCCTGAATATCGTCGAGTTCGGTGACGATATAGTCAACACACTCGGCAAAAGTGTTACGAGGCAGTTCCACATCATCATTGAGCGTAAACACACGATCGCCAATGATAGGCACACCACCATAGCGGCGCAACAGCTGGAAGTAGAACCAGGCACGCAGGAAACGGGCCTCGGCCTTGAAGGTAACGCCCAACGGACGAACCTGCCCGAGCGCATTCGTATAAGTGGCACGATAAGGCACCTTGTCGATGCCCGAGAGTAATATGTTCACTTTACGGATACCGGTGTAATACTGTCCCCAGCGCATGTCGCCGCCCACACCGTTACTGGCCGTGTAACGACCAGTGGCGAGGCGCAGCACATCGGGCTCGCCATCCATATCAATGCTGATGGCATCGTCAGAGGCAGCATCCAGATAGTCGCCGCCCACACGGTTGTGGCCATTCTCCATGATATCATAGATGGTGTTCAGGTACTGACGTGCCTGCTTACCCAACGAGTCGGTGGTAGAAAACAGATAATCGTAGGTGAACTCATCAGCAGGAAGCGGCTCATAGCCATCCATACAGGACGTGAGCGTCATGATAGACCCTGCAAATATTAAGATATAATATTTAATTGCTTTCATTGAACTGTCTGAGTTTAGAAGTTGAGATTGATACCTGTAAAGAAGCAGCGCTGCAAGGGTGAAGAAGTGAAAGACACCTCGGGGTCAACCAAATCGCAGGCAGAGAAAGTGAGCGCGTTCTGTGCGTTGACGAACACCTTGACGCCCACCCCTCCCAGATGCTTACGACAGAGATTTTCGGGCAGATTATAAGCTAACTGCACATTCTTAAGACGGATGAAGTTGCCATTATGCATCCAGAGTGATGATCCATAATAACCACCGTAGTTATAGGTGTTGCCACCAGCCGAGAGACGTGGGTAAGTAGCTGTTTCGGCTGTCTCTGGTGTCCAACGTCCAAGGATGTTTTGGTAAGCCTGTCCGTAGGTGTTACCAATGCTCTGGAATCCCTCAACGAGGGTGCGGTCGTCCACATAGAGGTCACGGTTGTAAACGCCCTGCCAAAGCATAGAGAACTCGAAGCCACGGTATTTCAGTCCCATGTCGAGACCGAAATACTGCAGAGGTTTGTCGCCTCCAATGACGGTACGGTCGTACTCATCAATGATATTATCACCATTCAAATCAGCATACTTCACATCACCGGGCTGTACCTCAACACCCTGCATGACAGGATAGCCATCGGCAATATCGGCAGCCGTCAGGAAACCTAAAGCCTGCAAGCCATAGACCACACCGAGGGGGCGGCCAGTCTGGCGCAGATAGTTGAAAGGCTGCTCCTGTTCGTCCATGAACAGCAACTTGGTATATTCGATACTCCAGTTGGGTGCCACATAATAAGAGACCGGACCAATATGGTCATTCCAACTCAGGCTAACATCAAAGCCTGAACGGCGTGAGCGGCCGATATTCTCGGTAGGATAGTTTGCGCCAATCAGTTCGATGCTCTTACCACGTGTCTGCAACAGGTCGAGGTACTTGTCATAGTAGAACTCTGCTGTGGCCGACAGTTTTCCATCGAACAAGACACCGTCCACACCAATGTTCAGTTTGTGTGCCTTCTCGTAGGTGATGAAAGGATTGGCCATGGGCATGGTCTCACTGGTAAAGATACCGCCGTTGGTACCCATGGATGTTCCCTGAGGATAAGCCGCCGTGGCATTCTGTGAGAAGCGCTGACGATACTGGTAGTAACCAGAGTTGTCGATGCCGTTGCCGGTATGTCCATAGGTGGCACGCAACTTCAGTTCCTGAAGCCAAGTGGAGGTGGACTGCATGAAGTTCTCGCGAGTGATATTCCATGCACCACCCACAGCGAAGAAGCTGCCCCAGCGATTGTCGGGTGCATAGCGGTTGAAATAGCTCTGCGTGGCAGCTGCCTCCAAGAAGTAACGCTTATCATAGTCGTAGCGGATACTCTCCATGATGTCTGATGGAATCATAGGTAGGTCATACTGTACCACCTCATGGCGGGTATCACCCATGGCGCCCAGCGTCAGATGATGCAGACCGAACTGGCGGGTATAGTCGAGTGACAAACGTCCGTAGAGGTTCTGATAGGTTGACACAGCGGTGAAGCTGTTGCCCTGTGATACCGAGTTACCATAGCGAAGATAGGTGGGAACACCGTCAACAAGAGAATAGCTGTAAACAGGGTTCTGCTTGGTACGCACGATGGCCGTACGTGTCTGGTGTGCCACACTTCCTGTAAAGGTAGCAGAGAGTCCGCGTACAAGCTTATCGAAGTCGTACTTCAACGAAAGCGTAGCCATGATGTCACGCATGTTATCATTGATATAGCCAGACTCCCATGCCTGTGATGCCAGGTTGTTGGTAAAGGCGATGGTGCCGCCCCAGCTTCCGTCAGGGTTATGCACAGGATAAGCATTGTTTGGCGTACGCCATATGTTCAGCAACAAGTCACTATAGCCAGAACCAGAACCACCAGGCTGATTACCTTCGATGACACGGCCTATGGCAGTCATCGTGGCAGTGAAGTCCTCAGTGATGTTAACATTGATCTTCGACGAGATCATATATCTGTTCACATCGAAGTTGGTATTATAGCCATTGTCACTGTTGGTCTTAAACAGGCCTTCCTCGCCGGTATAGCCTAACGACACGAAGAACTGAGCCACCTTGCCGCCACCAGTCACATTCAGGTTGTAAGACTGTGAGAGGGCATTCTTCTTCATCAACTCATCATACCAGTTGACATCGGGATGAGTGAATGGTGAAGTCTGGTGCCTATAGGCATCACGGTCTTGCGCGTTATAGATGGGCGAACGACCATCGTTCTGCAGAGCCTCGTTCAGCAGATAAGCATACTGACTGGCAGAAAGAGGCTTCTGGTCCTTGACGTTGCTATGGATTCCCCACTTGGCCGTGAAACCGAAATGCAAACGGTCGTGCGTAGGCATCTTAGTGGTGATGACCAGTGCGCCACGTGAGCTCTTCATGCCAAGGAACATGGATGACAGGGCATCGCGCTTGATGGTGACACTCTCGATAGCTTCAGGATCGAGCGACACCATGTCGCGCTCAATACCATCAACGATGATGACAGGTGCCAACCCACGACTGGATATCAAGAAACGGGTGTTGTCGCCATAGGGAAGCTGACCGTAAGAGGCAGGACGATAGCCGATGAGGTCAGCGGAAGTGTTCACCGAGATGCGGGGCAGGTCGCTACCACGGTATTGGCTGATGTTCAAACCAGCGATGCGTCCCTGTAACGAGGTCAATATATCTGTGGAGAGATACTTCTCCATATCTTTTCCGCTTACCGAAGGAGCCGAAGCCGAAACAAAATCGACGGTTGTCGAGTCGCCTCGCTGAGCAGCCGACTGGCCATAGGCTTTAGAGCAAATAGCAGCCAGAGCGATAAGCATGAGTGTTGTTCGGGATATTGCTTTCATTGTGTTATTGGTATTGGTTGTTATTCACATTCAAGCTTTAGGTTGAAGGGGGTGTCGTCACCATCAGATGCGCCAAGCTGAACTTTATCGTCAGTTGACTGATTGACGATGGCAGAACCATCGGCATTGCTGAAATAGTAGTCGATGTGGTCGATGATTTCGTCAGTAGGCACGTTAAAGAAACCTGCGGGCCAGATGGTCAGACTAAACGAGCGTCCCAGGTTTGACTGTCTGCGCATCAAGGTCTGCGCACCGATGGCAGGGGCATCATATGTCTTTCCACTGACGGTCACTGCCTTGCCCTGCAGGTAGATCTCGTCGGTAGCAGCCAAAGGATTGGAAGACACAGAAGGATCGACATCAGCCTGATAGCTGATGGTCACATAATCATTCTGCAGAGCCGTCAATGGTGATAAACGGTTGAAATGACGGTTACAGAAGTCGATCGTCATACCTTTTCCGCCCGTCACCTCGAAACAGTCGTTAGCGAAAACCACTTTTCTATGATCAGTACCACCACTGAAACCATCGTCGGTATGGTTGATGAAGAAACCAAGCTTACACTTCAGATTACGCTGTCCTGCACGGGTACGTACGAAGATATAAAAAGGTTTGTCTTCGTTGTTGCGCACAACCCATGTCTTGTCTGTCTGAAAGACTATCCACTCCATATCGTCAAGCACGTTAGGCCCAACGCCATAGTCGCTGGTCAAGCACTGTGCCCAGGTGCGGCCCTCACCATTTTTTGGCAACTGCGACTCAGGAATAACCGACATGGACAATTCCTCTTCAGGGTCATCATGATAGCCTGTCTTATAGGTCACCTTTGCCTGATGCGCCACATCCCAGTCTTTGGGAGCCAACATGGCAAAAACAAGCTTCGAAGTGACGCCATTATTATCGGTAGTACGAGGTTCCAAGTGTCCCACGACAGAGAAAGTCATAGGACTGCCCGCCTTGACAGAATTGAGCTGACGACCTTCCTCGTCGGTCTGCATGATGTCGTACCTGTCGATGAAGACACAGTCAGCAGCAGACAGAGCCACAGCGGTAGCTAGGATAAACACATATGTGATATGTTTGAAGAACATCTTCTTTTTCATAGTCTATTGTCAATTATCTGTTCGTTCAAGGGTGTAAGTATAAACATTGCTGGCACATCCAGGCGAGAGGGTGATGAGCAACGAGCGCTGACCATTAACAACAGGGAAGTTGAAGTTAACATCGACACTGCTGGCAGCTCCATCCTCGAGGAATGACAACTGGAAGGGATAGAGAGGGTCGTCGGTATGCCACGTGCCATCCTTCTCAACAACGAATGGCAAGTAGTTTTCAATATGGTAACGACCATCGTCACCCATATGCAGTTCAAACTTGCTAAAGTCCATGTCGGCAGTGATGTCGATATTATTGCGGGTCACAGACTTCAGTTTCCACACCCCACCGAAACTCTTTACCGCCTCAGCGACATCATAAGGGTTTGAGTCGTCACTGAACTGCGAACAGCCCGTCAGCGCCAAAGCCATCAGTAGGACACTACCTGTTTTCTTAATTATATTTTTCATACGGAATCGTATTCTGTTAATTGACTAATTATTCTGAAACCATCTCATCATAGTAAGGGTTCTGAATGAGTTCTGGCGACTTTACAGTCTCGGCATAGGGAATAGGCCAGAAATACATGGCACGACGGAAGATGTGTGGACGCACATCAAACTCACGGGGCTCATAGGAAACCTTGCCCGTTTCCTCGTCAACGACACGTGTAATCTCTATACCATGCATCAGCTGATTCTCGGTCTGCTCGGCAATCATCCAACGACGTACGTCAAAGAAGCGGAAGCCCTCGAATGCCAGCTCAATGCGGCGCTCCAGCTGGATGGCCTCGCGCATCTCCTGTTGCGTCATGCCAACTTTCAGTCCGTACATGCCATCGGCTCCAGCGTCAATACCTGCACGACGACGAATGAGCTTCAACACTTCCAGTGGTCCATAAGTATTGCCATCGGCCAATGTCTCCTGGAAGTCAGGACCTTTCCACTCGTTGGCAGCCTCGGCATAGTCGAGCATCACCTCTGCAAAACGAATCAGCGGACGTGACTGAGGTGGCTCAATCCACCAGTTGCCCGATGCGGCACGTGGCAACATCTTACGCGTGTACAAACCGGTAGGTGTTCCCGAGTGGACAGCGTCTGACGTAGAATTCTCGCCCTGGTATGTATAAACGGGATATTTGTAATCCTGCTGGTTGCAGATACGACTACCATTATATATGATAGAGATGTCAAAACGCGGATCGCGATTCTGAGCCGGCTGCAAAGGATTGTAGGTATAGGCACTCTCACCAATGGGCTTACCGTCTATCATGGGGAAACACTTGGCAAGGTCATAGTAAGCATAGCCAGCACCACCGTTGCCGCCACATGATGGTGGGTCCAGCAACTGACAGGTTGTGATCTTGAGAGGCATCTTCTTCATCAGGATGATCTCCTGGTAAGAAGCATAGGGATAGGTGAATGTGCCGCGGGATGTATTGTCAGAAGTGACATTGACAAACTCGGCAGGCGACTGTACGGCATAGAAGCCCCAGCCGGGTTCTGGACCATCGTCTGGGAACTTATGACGGGTATGACACTCGAACAAGCGATAATCGCCCTGCATCTGCATACAACGCTTGGCAGCCTCGTAGGCACGACCCCAACGCTGAGGGTCTTTGTCAGCATAGCCTAACAACAACTTCGTCTTGTCGGTGCCGAAGCCACTACCATTATGCAGGGGACTGGCAGCATCGAGCGTCACACGCATGATGAGAGCCAGACAGGCAGCTTGGCTGATGCGACCATTACTACGACCTGCGTTACGTGGACGCAACACATTGTCATTGACGATGGCGTTACACTCACTGATGATATACTCTACGCAAGTCTCGTAGCTCTGTCGCGTGGCGTCAATCTTCTCGTTGGCACCATATATCTTGTCATAAACGATGGGCACACCGCCATAGTGGCGCAACAAGATATAGTAATACCATGCACGCAGGAAACGTGCCTCGGCCTTATACTGCAAAAGTGTTGCAGCAGCGATAGGAGCACGGTCGGCAAGTTGCAAGAACTTGTTGCAGCGACGGATGTTGGCATAACACTTACCCCATACATCATTGGTCACAATGATTGGGTTGACGGTGCCTGTAGCGAAGGCCACACCCGACGAGATTGTTGAAGACGCACGTGCCTCCGACTCGTCGGTTGCAACTTGTAGTCCACCATTACCGAAACGATCCAAATCGGTATCAAAGCCTATGTCGGCATAGATCTCCGTAAGGAATCCAGTCGCATAAGCACTGTCGGCAAAGACACTCTCTTCGTCCAAATCAGTTGTAGCCGTCTGATCCAGGAAACTGTCGTTGCACGAGACTATGCCAAGTATCCCCAGCAATAGTACAAAAAGATTTCCTTTTGCTTTCATTACTTACATTTATAGTTTTCTTAGTTAATTGGTTTTACGAATCAAAGAGATTACATTAACATCACGATTAAGTTGCCGCCAACCACTAGGTCACCACGTTAATACTTGTTAAAACGCCATACTCCGCTGCCAATAGTATGCTTCTTGTCTCCCCATATCACATCGGCCGTAACGCCGACGGGCAACTCCACGCGCAGTGCTTTCTTTTTCCATCTAACCGAGACATCACCATATGGTGTGGGCACTCTTGCCTGAACCCAACTGACACCTTCTGTCTGCTGCGGTCGAATGGTGATGTGGCGATAGCCTGGCTGCTGCGTGTCTATGGTGATGCCTGCCAAGGCCTGATAGAACCAAGTGCCTATACCGTTATAGCAGTTATGCACCCTGCTTCGTTCACCATTCCAATATTCCCAGGTAGTGGTGGCACCGTTGTTAATCATATGCAGATAACCTGGATAATCCGGTTGCCTGAGAATGGTGGCCATGAGGTCTGACTGCTGGTTGCGAACAGCCCACTCGGTGAAAACAGGTACACCGAAAAGACCAGCAGCAATATGTGCGTTGTATTTCTGATAAGAGTCTGCTATAAGCTGACTTTTCACCTTGTCATAGAGTGAGTCAGGAACAATGCCAGCCAACATAGCATAGCACATGTCGAGAGGAGTGCCGTTGGCATAGGTATGTGTTTCTGCATGGTAGAAAGAGTCGTGGATACGCTTGTTCAGACGCTCACGCTTAGCAGCAAAAAGACGGGCTTCGTCAGGCTTATTCAGCCATCGTGCCATCTCTGCCATATTACCAAGACAGTCACTGATAAAGCAATTGTTGGCATGAATCACAGATTCTCCACCCACATCAACACCATCTGGTGCCAACCAGTCACCAAGAAACCACACACGGTTCTGGGTGTCTGGCCAGGGCTGCAACAGTCCGTCAACCATATACTTCTCGACATACGACATCCATCGCTTCATCAAGGGGTAGTAGCGTTCTACAAATCGTATGTCGCCATAGTTCAGATAAGAGCGCCAAGGAGCTTTCACCATGAAGCCGCACCAGTAGGGACCGCCGCCACCGCCGCCAGCTGGTGCCACATGCGGCAAAGAACCGTCCTCGTCCATCACGTCTTCCCATGCCGAGAGCCAGTTCATGTAGGTTGGCGCCACATTATACATCGTCTGCAACGTCATGGTCGAGGAATTGCCGTCGCCACCATAGCCCATGCGCTCCAAATGCGGACAGTCCACCATATAGCCCGACATGGTGAGGCACTGCATCGTGTAGTGAATCATGTTGTGAACGGCATTAAGGCGCTGGTCAGAACAAGCAAACGCCGACACCTCGCTGCCCTCTTTCGGTAAAGCACTAATCTGCAGTGCCTCTATGCGCTTCACCTGCTGCGTACTAACCCTCACATAGCGGAAGGCATGAAGATGAAACTTATTCTCGAAATGCTCTGTCTGCATGCTGCCCGATGCAACATACACATCGCCATTATCACTATTCGCCTGCTTGGTGAAGGAAGCGCCTCGGGGGATGTAGTCGGTATAGTCTATCTGCACCTCTTCCTTGTGCTTCAGATGTTCAAAATCCACCGTGAGCCATCCCGTTATCACACGTCCAAAGTCTATCAGAAGAGAGCCGTCAGCCAGACGACTGATAGTCTTAGGCAGCAGTCTGTCAGTTATCTCATTACCCTCGAAAAGCTGTGGTGTGGTGCGCATGTTTCCCACATTGAATACCGTTGCTTGGCTCCATGTGTCAACAACATTAGCATCATAACGCTCCCCGCCAAACTGCAGAGGAAACCAACTGCCAGTATAGCTATAGGGCGATGCCGTTGCCTGCCAAGAGCCATTGGTCTGCAGCAGCGTCTGCCAGTGGTCATTCATTAGCTGCGACACCTCTGCCTTCACCAGCGGACCTTCGAATGACGTATGGAAAGTGATAGCTCTGTTCCACCCTTGTCCCATCCACAGCATCATCTCGTTGTTGCCTTTATGCAGATAAGGCGTGATATCGTAGGTCACCACCAGCGAGTGCCTGTCCAATTGCGACATGGCCGGCTGAAGAACCTGACGACCTACCCGCTGACCGTTCACATAAAGCTCATGGTAACCTAAAGAGTTGACATAGGCAAAAACAGGTCTTTCCACATCGTTAACGACAAAAGCGCTTCTTACCTTACACGTAGGCGCTATCTGTTGACCCGACGCAGCTGTGACATATTGTCCTTTCATGCCATCAAGAGCACCAACAGCAAAACGCGCTATACGGCTCCAAGAAGAGCAACGCCCTTTCTCATCCCATGTGCGTACACGCCAGTAGCAGAGCTGTCGCGGCTGTAAGACTGGTCCCCCATAGGCCACCATCACCTGGTTGGCCGATTCCATACGACCACTTTTCCACAAGAGAAGTTGCCCTTTACTCAGAGCAAAGCTATCCTTTGCCACCTCTATTTCGTAGGCAGTCTGTCGCTGTCCTCGGTGTGTCAGTGTGTTTTGCCAACTGAAGTGCGGCGTTGTAGTGTCGATACCGAGAGGATCTTTCAATCCTTCGCAGCGCAGTTCTATGACGTCGGCAGCAGCAACCTGTGTCATAAAGACTGCAAATAATAATAGATAGTTTTTCATTGTTTGTTTTTGTATTTCACCTTAGCGCACACGCGCTCCTTTTGATTAAATTGTTTCAGTAGAATATTCAGTCCGTCGGTCATCTTCTCGTTGGGTACCTCTACACGCAGTGTGCGCTGCTCCCCAGGCATCAACGTCACATAGCCGTCGCTCATAATGGCAGGCAGCACACGCTTGCCGGTCTTGCTGTTCACCACGCGTAACCGGTTAGCAAAAGCCACCGACCTACCAGTGTTGGTAAGTGTGATGTTGAATGCGGCATATCCCGACCTCTCCGTCACCACGGGCTGATCCGCAACGACCTTCAGCTTTGCCTCAGGCAGTGTGAGAAGAGCACGATAGTCAAGCTCCTTCTCCCCATTACGCCAATAGAAGTTACGTGATAACACCTGCCCCTGACTGGTCATCTCCAATTGAATGAAGTGCAGAGGCGAGAGCCCTTTATCAGCGAAGTCCAGCACAAAAGCCTCCTTGATGTTAGAAGCCTCAACAAGAGGCACACTCCTGGTGGTAGTCAATGCCGTCACTTCACGTCCGTTGATATCATAGATACGTGCCGTGACCACCACATCCCGCAATGGCTGACTCGAAGCATTTATCACCTTCACGCTGTTCGTCAGACAGTTCCACTGCACATGAAGAGGTTCGCATGCCTGCTTTGCCCCCCAGTAGCAGCCCGTAGGGTCATAATAGTAATCGTAGGTCTGCCACACGAACGACGGATAAGCGGGATGGCTCATCCAGATAAGAAGAGCCGAGGCATCATTCCACATTTTATCGTTCCAAGCCTCATACATACCCTTCATGTCTTCCAGGTTTATCAACTGCGCCTTCTCGCAGAAAGCCTCGAGCGATTCAGATGCGCCATAGCGTTCGTTCACCGACTTCTTATAGTCAATTGGTCCGCCGTTCCAAGCCTCCTTACCAAAGAAATGTTTGTTCCACACCGTTTCGTCGTCCTTTTCCAACTGCTCGTCAGTAGGCAACGGCCACCATTCCTTCTTCGGAATAAATTCACGCACCGACTCAAAAGTAGGGAATGTAGCCATACCAATCTCCGAGCGACAGCCATATCCATAATTGTTGCCGTAGGGATAGCTGGGCGTGTTGAACGCCAGATTGGATGCCGATGTCTCGAAATGATGACGTGGCGGCATGTCTTTCCACCAGCCACTGCCCGACTTCGCATCCTGGTTTGAGCAGCTGGTATAAAGGCGATCATTTGCATCCTCTTCCATCACTATCATGCGCAGTGCCTCGTCAATATCAGCTACAGGATGTGTCTCGTTGGCTCCACACCAGAGGGCAATGCTGGGATGGTTGCGCAGTCGGCGCACCTTGTCACGTGCATTCGTCTTAAAGGCATCATGCTCAGCCACATCATTCCATGCCACATAAAGCCAGAAGTCGTTCCACACCATGATACCATACTCGTCGCAATAGTCATAGAACTCATCATCCGTGACGCAGCCTGTCCACAGGCGAATCATGTTGTAGTTCATCTCCTTATGCAATCGGATAGGCGTTTCATATTGTTGTCCGTGCATGCGCAGCAGATACTCGCTCATGCCCCAGTTTCCGCCTTTCACAAAGACGCGCTGTCCATTGACATAGAAGGTCAGCACAGGCATATTGACCGCATTCTTCTCTATGCGATATTCATATTTCTTAATGCCAAAACGGATGGTACGCTGATCGGTCTGCTTGCCGTCAACAACGGTAGTCAGATGACAGGTATAGAGGTTGGGCTCACCATATCCGTTGGGCCACCACAACTTAGGCTTCTTGACAAGAAGAGCTTCCACATCGTTGCGGTCTATGTGGAGTGTACGCATCTCACCACCACCCATCTCAATGCGCTTCTGGAAACGGATATTGCCTGGCTGAATAACACCTTCCATCACAACCGTCTTCTTCTCTGAAGAGACATTGCGCAGTTCGCTGGAAACGGTTATTTCCGCCTCATCCCACGAAGGAAGGAAAGAGCGCACCCAAGGATCGTCCATCACCACATCGCCCGTAATCTCTATACGTGCATTACCCGTGATACCAGCCAATCGTCCCGGCACATAAGGCATCCAGTCCCATCCGGCACCTGCCAGATAACTCGGACTGCAAGCCACGCCATAAGGTCCTTCTGCCTTGCGTGTCTTTTTCTGGTCGGCATCATAAATCAGCACAGCCACGGCATTCTTTCCCCTATTATTATAATAAGGAGTCACGTCAAAACGCGAACGAAGCATGTGTCCGCTGACGTCCTTGGTCGATTCCTCGGTGCCCGAGATTTTATGTCCATTAAAATAGAAGTCGGCATAACGGTTGGTGTTGTCGAAACAGAGCCACACACGCTGCCCTTCCTGCAAAGAGAGCGCGTTGAACTCCGTACGATACCAATAGGGCTTACTGTATTTCGTCTCATCCACACGGTAGATATTATCGGCAATGTCAGGGTTCTCCTCGCGACCTGCATTCACATAGTCCGCAAAGACGACACCTGGCACCGTGGCTACCACACCATCACTGAACGTAAAGCCAGCCTGCGACACGTCTTGTCCCTTGGCACCTACCTCGTCCTGCGGAGTGACGGTCCACACCACCTGCTTGTCGGCAGAATTCAGCGACATCATGCGCACTTGTGCTACTGCAGGAAGAGTCATCCCTATCGCACACACGAAAGCCAGTAAATCTTTCTTTCTCATCCTTTCTATTTCTTATTAGCTTTGTTACTCATCTCCATCTCCAGAACACCACCTTTTTCTATGTCCTTGAAGTCAATATGATAGTGATTGTAAGGTTTCCCGTTGAGGGTCATCTTCCCGATATACACATTCTCAGGAGCATTGTCATTGGCAATGATGGTGAACGTCTTGCTGCTGGGCAGATGGAAGGTGATCTTCGAGAACACAGGCGATGTTATCTCGAAACGCGTATCGCCCGGACAAGCCTGATGAATACCGGCAGCTGTCAACACATACCATGCCGACATCTGTCCCACATCCTCGTTGCCACACAGTCCCTCAACCTTGTTCTTATAGGCATGCGCACAGATGTAGCGCGTCCAATACTGCGTGAGCCAAGGAGCACCCAATTGGTTAAAGAGATACGGCACGAAATGCACGGGCTCGTTGGCATGGTTGTAATACACGTTCCAGAACATATCCTGCGGTGTCTGCTCAAACATCCATTGCAAATCCTTCAACACCGCCTTTCTGCCACCCATCAGGCTGACCATGCCTTTCACATCATGAGGTACGAACCATCCCTGCTGCAGGGCGTTGCTCTCCATGGCGCCATACCATTCCTGCAGGCGTCCCTGCTGGGGCCATTCCACCCACGAGCCGTCTTCATTCCTCGGGCGGAACCATCCTTTCTCTTTGTCAAACATCAGTCGGTAGGCCTGGCTCTTCTTCAGGTATTCCTTTTCATCGGCCTTCTTTCCCAGGGCCTTTGCAAGTTGAGCCACACACCAGTCTGTATAGGCGTATTCTAACGTATGCGACAGGCCAAGCGTACCTGGTGTGAAGCCCAGCTTGTCATTGCCAAACTTTGCAGAGGAGTTCTTAGCATACCGGTAAGCCTGCTCAATGTCATAACCACGGATACCCTTGGCATAGGCATCGGCTAATACAGAGATGGCAGGGTTGCCCAACATACATCCCGAGTAGCTGTTCAGAAACTCCCAGCGTTCATAATATTCTTTTCCGCTTTGTTCTGCCAGAGAAATCAGCGAGCCCAGCATGTCGTTGACCAACGTAGGATTGATGATGGTCTGCAGGGGCATCTGCGAACGGAATACGTCCCATCCGCTGAAAATCGTACGTTTGGTAAAGGTGCCGTCGCTCTGATGTATCTGGTAGTCACCACCCACATAGCGGCCATCCACGTCGGTATAGACGCGTGGGTCTATCATCGTGTGATAGAGGGCCGTGTAGAAAACCGTTCTCTCATCATCCGTACCGCCTTCCACCTCTATCCGACTCAGCTCTTTGTTCCACAGTGCCTTGGCGGCATGGCGTACATACTCGAAATGTCGGCCTTTCAGTTCTGCGTCGAAGTTCTTGCGCGCACCGTCTATGTCCACAAAAGACAGTCCCACTTTGAGTTCCACCTGCTCGCTATGTTCTGTGGCAAACTCCGTGAAGAAACCGATATGACGACCCTGCAACGACTGTCGGCCACGGATGATGTCGGCCTTCTCCACGATGTCCAGATACTTATCGCTTACCACATCATCGTTATGACGACTCATCCCATCGGGAATCCTAGCAGACCAGAAACCGTAGTCTTTCATGGGTCGTGACAGCTCTGCATGGAAGAACACGGTATAGCGACCTTTTCCCTGACCGTCACCCCAGCCGCCACCATCGGGCGTGCAACGCATCCACCCTTCTATGGTGCGATCGTCTATCACCTGCACATACTCCTCTTCGGCCGTGCCACCCACTCTTCGTGCCAAGTCTATCTGAATGCGCGACTGGTCGTTCTTTGGGAATGTCATCCTCAGAACACCACCATGAGGTGTGGCAGAGGTCTCCACACGAATGTCATAGTCGGTCAGCAAGGCCGCATAATAACCGGCGCCGGCCACCTCGGCCGACTTATCCTGACGCGAGCGCCAGCCCTGTCGTTTTCCCTCAATACCGGCAATCGTCTTCATCGGTCCCGTCGTAGGCATCACGAGGAAGTTGCCCAAATCACCGTTCCAGCCTATTCCGCTCATCTGCGTCATGGCAAACCCCTCTATCGTCTCGTGTTCATAACTATAGCCCGAGCCGTTGTCGCCCCCCGTGATGGTCTGCGGACTCACCTGTACCAGTCCGTAGGGTGTCGTTGCACCAGGAAAAGTCTTTCCCAGTCCATGATAGGCACCTGCAGCATCCACATTCGTCGATGCGCCGATAAAGGGGTTCACTGCATCCGCAGGGGTTTGAGCGTTGATGTCAGTCAAGCATAGCAAGCTTCCCACAATAGACATCAGAGTCCAATGTGATAAGTATTTTCGTGTGTACATAACTATTTTTATATGGATTATCTTTCCGGATATATTTTCAGTGTCTTAATGGCAAAACGAGGCATCTTCATGCTGATGGTGCCCTTCGCATCTGGTCGATGGTGTGCTAATGGCTCTCCGTTTAGGTCCACCTCCACAACATCCTTCACGGGGAAACCCAGCCTCAGCTGTTCACGTCCACCCTTGCCGTCGGCATTGAAAAGTCGCAGTATCATGGCACCATCGTCTTGCATCATGGCAGCGCTCAGCTGACAGGTGGCTGCGAGCAACTGGCGTGTGGGGTACTGCTGTGCATGACAGCCCGAGGCCACCAGCGGGTTGTGCCAATCGTCCACCATATCCTGCAGCTGTGCCTGGTCCCATCGTCCCTGATGCGGAACCAAGGCATAGTTCATCTCCGTAGCACCATTGATTGGATAGCGGCGCCACCATAGTCCGTCGCCTGCATACTGCACAGTCAGTGCCAGCGGTTCGTCGGCACCATAAGAGTAGCTGGTGGTATGGTCCGACAACAATGCAAAACCCTGTCCTTTCCGTCCTTCACTGAGGTCCACCCAGTTCAGCACCACGTTGTGCTTGATACTGTCCCAACGGTTGTAGAACGTGTCATCAAGCCGACTCTCGCAGACGTCGAAAGGTGCATCCTTGCTCAACCGAGGCTGTTGCAGCGCCACAGGGAAGAGCATTCGTAACATGTAGCGCGTGTCATAGTAAGGCGTGCGGTTGGCATTACTGCGATAGCGGAAGGGATCACCCACAGAGGTATCTTCCGTCCAGTTTATAGTCAACTGACAGTCCACGCGCCGCTGTCCCTGTGTCAGTGTGATGGTATGCGAGAAAGGCACCCCTGCCACATGGCCGTCTATGCGTATCTGCTGTTTCAGCGGATGGTCTGCCAAACAGGTGGCCGTGGCTACACTCTCTGTTGATGAGCGCATACCGCCGTGCTGATTGAAATAGCCTTTCAACTCGCCAAAATGCGATGTGCTCCGTTGGTCAACCAGTTCCCTGCCACCCTGCTGTTTGTCTATCCAGCTACTGACGATGCCGCCTCGTTTCAAATCGAACGTCAACCGATACTGGTCGTTTTCCAGGACTGCCGTTGTCTCGCCCTGCCATCTGTCCTCACGAGCCTGCGCTGCCACAGCAGTATCCACGCGACACGTTGTTTGTCCGAAGGCCGGCACATCGACCCACAGCAGTCGGCCGTCGGCCGTCGTGGCCACCTCCTGTCGGCGGTGCGCCGTGGTGTTATAGAACGTCACATACGGGCCACCTTGCTTCCCGACGGCAATGGCGTCGCTCATCATCTTGCGTGCCGTCGCCACACTGCTGTCGGTCCACATGCGGATAGCATCTGCCCACGTGCCGTAGTCCTTCAAGTTGTTGTAAGGCACAATCCACGAGTCGTGATGCTGCGCCAACATCAGCGTGCGCCATGCCTCGTCCATCTGCCACTGGTCCATACGATGCCCCGTCAGCACACCGAGTTTCTCGGCCTGCACCAACAGGTTCTCGGCCTGTCGCACCTGTCGGCCAATGCGCTGCATCACCTGCGAGCCCCACATCAGTCCTGGGTGTATGTCCTCCTGCGACCAGCGCCATTCCTCCACGTTCTTCTTTTGCGTATAGCGGTCTATATAGTCCGTCCATCTCACATACTGCGTCTGTCCCTTACGGTCACGCAACCAGGGACCGTAGGTCCAACCAGCATCCTGATAGCACATGCCCACAGGGTTCTCGATGCCAGCCTTCTCACAAGCCCTGATATATTCCTCAGAGTTGGTCCAGCCAATGGTCTGCCACACCGACCCCTCCTGCAGTTTCTCGCAGGCATAGCGTGGCACCGCAATCATCTTGCTGCCGTCAGGTCCCACCAGGTTCACCAGCTGTCCGCCGTGCGCCTCGGTATAACCGCCCCAACAGGTGTCAGGACACTTCAGTGCCACATACTTAAAGCCCAGCAGCCTCAGCAACTGTGGCAACTGGCTCGTATAACACGGTTCCTCGCTGCTGTAGGTATTAAAGCTGATGCCAGGGAAATGGCTGCGCAGCTTCTGCATGCCATACTGAAACTGGCGGATGATGCTCTCGCCATTAATATTATATAAATAAGGTTGCGCATAGGTAGGGTTGGTCACCTCCACCTGCGAACTCATCATTTTCTGCTTAAACAGGCGGTAGGCCTCAGGGGTGCGCACCGCCACCGTGTCCCATGTCTCGGGTTCTATCTCCAGACCTATGCGCCAGTCGGGATAGCGTTCCAGCTGATCCACCATAAACTGTGTGTAGGTGTCCAGCGGATAATGTCCGTAGAGTCCTCCATGGAAGCCATCTACGAAGAAGTTGCTGGTTTGTGCCTGGGCGGTCACCACCAGCATCGCGCATAAAAAGAGTCTCAGTCGTCGTGTCATCATCGGTCTTCATCCATTTGCTGCCTTCAGTCCCTTCGCATTCCGCAGACATCTTACGGCCAGTATCGCCACGACCAGACTGTGAGCGATGTCAATCTGCGACACAAAAGGAGTGAGCAGTATGAATACAATCAATAATAAGAAATAGCAAAATACCAGTCGGCGGTAGCCCTTCCACCGGCGCAGCCACAGCCATAGCAGCAGTGGCAGCGGGTTGAACACCACCACATACCAGTTGCCCGATGTGCCTTCCAGCGAAGAACAGAACGTGGTGTAGCACAGTGCCAGCGCTATCACGGTCTGCGTCAGTAGCAGCAACGCATCGACGCCGGCAGCCAACCGGCGCAGCCTGCCTCGTTGTTCTACGGCGGTGAGCACCACCACCAGCAGCAGCACGATGGCAAAACAGACCGTTGGGGTCAGCCACGAAGTGCCGCTACCGTCATCGCCGGCTATCAGCACATGGCCGTTTTTCTCCAACAGCAACGGGCGTCGGCTGCCTATCGTGTCCATCACAGACGCATGCTGCCATGTCTCCACCAACAGCGATGGCGAGTATTTCAGTCCCTTCTGCCCCACCTCGTCGCCCTCGGCACCCAATAGTGTGTTCCAGAAGAAGTCCACCCACGGACGGTCCTTCGAGATGTGGTGTACAAAGTGGCGGTAGGTGCCATTCAGAATGGGCGATATAGAATCATACACCAGCTTTGTATCGTCCTGCAGTGCGCTGTTCACAGCACTGGCACACATGCTGGCGCAGTTGGTTGTCAGGTAGTTATATCGACGGTAGGCCCCGCGTGCCAGTTCATTGTCGAGCAGTTCCCACAGCCGTCTTTTCTGTTGCAGACTGAGGTTCAGCTCATACTCCACCACCTGTCGTCCTTCGTCGATATAGTCCTGCAGATAATCACGGCTGTGCGCAACGGCATACTCTCCCCTGGCCTCGCCAGTAAAGAAAGCCAGGCGGTTGGCTGCCGTGTCGTCAAGTCCATAAGTGAAAGAAAGGTCTAATCCTGCCGACGGACATTGCAGTCGCAACGCACAATGACCATGTGCCGTATAGATGGTATAGCCCGGTGCCACGCTGAGCAGCGACACCTTGATATCTGTGGCCAGCCCGTCGTCGTCGGTTTGTGAAAAGCTCATCGCCGGCAACAGCCACAAGACTGTTGCCACGACGATGAGCCGAATAAAAACCTTCCTTAATATCATTTACTTGATGACTTTCTTACCATTTATAATATAGATACCCTTGCGCATAGAGGTCACCTTCTGTCCGCTGAGTGTGAAGACCTGCGCCTTAGAAGTCTGACGCTGTACACTTGCAATGCCGTCAGTTTCTTCGCCATCAGGCAATACAGTACCCTCGGGTACAAACACAGCATAGATCAGATGGTCGGGCTCCTCGTTCCAGTTGTTCTTGGCACGGGCATCCTCACGCGCCATGTCAGAAGTATATCCTTTATTTTCATCTGTTTGGGCATCAACATCACGAGAGCAGTTAGCATTGAACACCAGTCCGCCGTCTGCAACATAAGGGTCGGTCCATCCGTTGCTGTCGGTTGTTGGGGCCACCAGCAGGTCGGCCTTGGTGTACTCGTTGTCGGCTTTCTTCACCAGACTGAAGCCAGCCAGTTCATAGCCCTCTTCAGCCTCACCGAAAAGGCCCACCATGTAAAAGCCGCGCAGCGGATCACCTTCCTCACGAGTCAGGTCGTTACCATTCTCACCAATTGTTGCTTTCAAAGTAGCTGTCTCACCCTTACGAGTTTGCTGGTTAGACGGGTCTTCAGTCTTCATATAGACAACACCACGTCCGGTCTCGTTGGCCACCAATTGCACATGAATGTTTTTGTAGGGAGTAGCCTGTGCACTAATTGCCACCACGCAGAGAGCCATTGCAGCCACCATTCTGCGTACCTTTGAAAAGTAAATCTTTTGCATAATGTTTTAAGTTTTGAGTTAATTAATAATTTTGGTAAAAACACGTTGCAAAAGTACTTACTATTCCTATTTTGGGCTATCAAAAAAGAACACAAAAGCATTAAAAACGAACCAAAAGCACTATTCCTACACATTTTTCTGATTGACGAACTCCTTAGGCAACATTCCAAACTGTTTTTGGAAGCACTGTGTGAAGTAGCTGGGCGAATTGAATCCCACCATGTAGCACACCTCGTTGATCTTTGTCTCGCCCTGCTTCAGCAACTGTGCCGCCCGTTTCAGTCGTTCCACCTTAATATAATTATTCGGTGTAAGGTTAAACAAACCACGCATCTTTCTGTTCAGGTTCGTTCTGCTCATACACATCTCGCTGGCCAGCGCATTGATGTCGAAGTCACTGTCCTTGACATGGTCGGTCATCACCTTTTCCAGTCGCTGCATAAATGCCTCGTCGGCCTTCGAAATCGACACCGTGTCCTGTTGCAGGAATGGCGAGGTGGCATACGCCTGCTTGATGCTCTGTCGCGAACGCAGCAGATTCTGAATCACGCTGAGCAGGTAGTCCATCGAGAACGGCTTTTCGATGTAGCTGTCGGCACCGCTCTCCATGCCTTGTATCTTGGCCGAGTCCAGCGTCAGGGCCGTCAGCAGTATCACGGGCACATGACTGAAGTTCACGTCGCCCTTCACGTGCTGACACAACTCAAAACCGTCCATCGGCTCCATCATCACGTCAGATACGATGATGTCCACATCATGGTCGGTCAGCACCTTCAGGGCCTGTTCGCCATCGGTGGCCGTCAGCACACGGTAATGTCGCTGCAGGTGGTTCTTCTCATGAGCCAGCAGGGCAGCGTTATCCTCTACTATCAGCACCGTTGGCAACTGCTCCTGACCTGTCTGTTCGTCGGCCTCTGCTGTTGTCGTGTCGGCGATGACGGTCTCTTCGTCCAGCCTCATCACATAGTCTTGCTGTTCGATGGGCAGCGTCAGTCGGAACACGTTGAGTGTGTCATCGTCTATGATCTCCAGCTTGCCGCCGTGCAGCTCTGCCAGCGAACGCGCCAGTGCCAGACCGATGCCGGTGCCCGTCTTCGCCTCGGCATTGTCGGCGCGGAAGAAAGGCTTGAAAATCTGCTGTCGCATCTGTGCATCGATCAGTCGTCCGTCGTTGCGGGTGGTAATCTCCACCTGTTCTTCGCGGGCCGTCACCTCCACGCAGACCTGCTGTTCGCAGTACTTCGTGGCGTTGGTCAACAGGTTGCTCACAATCTTTGTCAGTGCCTCGCGGTCCACCCAAGCCATCAGCGGTGTTTCCGGCAGTATGATATTGTCGGCTATGCCACGCTGCTGCATCAGTGGTCTGAAGCGCTTATAGACATCCTTCACCACCTGTCCGATGTTACAGTGCTGGAAGTTCAGTCGCAGTCCGTCGCGTTCTATCTTTCTGAAGTCCAGCAACTGGTTTGTCAGGTCCAGCAGTCGTGTCACGTTCTGGTCCATGATGTGCAGGTTCTCGCGTTCATCATCATCATCGATGTCCTTCTGCAGGATGTCCGTCAGCGGACCCTTTATCAGTGTCAGCGGCGTGCGTATCTCGTGAGCCACGTTGGTAAAGAAGCTGATCTTGCTTTGGTACAGCTCCTGCTGCTTCTCGTGCTCGAACTTCTCCATAGCCAATTGCCTGTTCATGCGCGAGCGCTCTTTCATATAGCGATAGACCAGCAGTCCTACACCCGTCATCAGCAACAGGTAGAGCAGCCATGCCCACCAGCGCTGATACCAGGGGCGCAACACGGTGATGCGCAACGTATAGGGCTCGGCCGTCTTACCGATGTTCGACATGTCTTGCACGTGCAGCACATAATTGCCTGGCGGCAGGTTGGTATATCTGATATAGTTGTCGCTATACAGGTTTTGCCATTCATGGTCGAAGCCCTCCAGGTAATAGGCTATCTGTCGCATCTGCGCATCGCGGTACGACAGCACCGATATCTTCAGCGAGAACGCATTCTGATCGTGGTTCAGGGTCAGCTCGCGCGTCACCGTGATGCTCTCGGTGAGGGGCGACTCGGGTGTGAAGTTGTCCACCACGCTGCCTTGTAGCATCAGCTCGGTGGCAATAATCACCGGGGCTGAGGATACACCCAGGAAACTCTCGGGCGAGAAGGCCACCAGTCCCGACTGACAGCCCAGATAGATTTGTCCCTTCGAGCTGCACAGCGACGAGTTGCCGCTGAAGTTGTTGTCCAGCAGTCCGTTGACTGTGGAATAAATACGCGTAGAACGGTCGTCGGGGTTGTAGCACATCAGTCCTTCGTTGGTGGTCAGCCATAGCTGTCCCATCCTGTCTTCCACCATGCTCTGCACCATGCGCTGCGAACAGAAGCTGGGTATGGGCACGTGCTCAAAGCGGCGTTTCTTCTTGTCATACAGGCTGGCACCGTTACAGTCGGTATAAACCCATATATCGCCATGCGATGTCTCGCAGAGGCCCACCACATTATTGCTGGCCAGCGTGCCATCTGCCTCACGGAAATGTTGCCACTGCTTGCTGCCTGCTTTGCGCAGAAACACGCCACAGTCATAGATAGCCACCCACAGGTTGTGACGTCTGTCTTCCATAATGTCTTTCACAATCTGCTGCGGCAACTCCTTGAGGTGGTTGAATCTGTCCTGTGCCGGGTCGTAGCAATACACGCCGCCCAGCGTTCCCACATAGACATTGTTGCTCTGCCTGGCTTTTTCTAGCGTCAGGATGAAGTTGTCGTGCAACTGTCCGTCTTCACTGCTCGACTCATAGCTGCGCAACAAGCGCCCGGTGTTGACGTCCATCACCTTCAAACCGTTGTTCAGTGTGCCTGCCCACACCTCGTTGCCCACCAGACACAGGCTCTGCACATTGGGGAAGGCCACACTGGCTGCCAGGTGTTCAAAGCGTCCTGTCGCGGGGTCCAGTCGGTTCAGTCCACCATCCTCCGTGGCCACCCAGATGCTGCCATCGGGCGACTCCACCAGCTTTCCCACACGCCTTCCATGCAACGAGCCTTCCACATCCACGCGCGGCATATAGTTGTTGAAGGCATAGGCCATGCGGGGTGCATAGCACACGCCACCGAAATAAGAGCCCACCCAGATGCCGCCATCCTTGTCGCGGAACACCTTCTGCAGCGAGTTGTCCGACAGCGAGAAGGGGTTGGTGGCTTCATACTTATAGTGTGTATAGCTGTTGCTGCTCATGTTGTAGGCAAACAGTCCGCTCTCCGTAGCCATGAGCAGCTGGTCATCGTTTTTGATTAGGTCTCTAGCATAGAGCTCCTTGCCGTCAACAGAAGAGATCAGGGGTATCAGCCGCTTCTCGGGTATGTTCAGTTCCGACAGTCCCGATGCCGACGAGCAGATAAAGAAGCGTCCTTGCTCCGTCGATGTCATCCCCATGATGGTCTGGTGCTCCAGGATGTTCCTGCCGTTAACACCCGTGAAGCTGACAATCGTCTTAAACAGGTTTCGTGTGAACGACAGGCCGCTCTCGTAGAAACCTATCCAGATGGTATGGTCACTGTCCATATACAGACTCGACACCGCCGGATAGCCCTCAAGCTTATGGTGTTGCAACTTGCCTTTCTGCAGGTCGTAGATATAAATACCTTCGTTGTTACACCCTATCAGCACCCGTTGTGCATCGCCCGTGATCACGTTGACCTGGCGCTCTATGCTTTCGCCCGCCGCCGTCTTGGTCGAGAAGCGACGGAAAGAGTCGGTCGTTGGCGAATAGATATAAACCCCATGATCCGTACCCACCCACAACTCGTGGTTAGGTGCCTCGTACATCACACAGATACGGTCGCTGCCCAACTGGTTGGCACCGTTGCCTTTATGATAAACCTTAAACGAACGCCCATCAAAACGGTTCATGCCGTCGTTGGTGCCAAACCACATAAAACCCATGTTGTCCTGAACAATAGACATCACCGAGTTCTGCGACAGCCCGTTGTTGGTGTCGTAATGTCTGAACTGATATTCTGCAGCAGTTGCCACGCCACCAAGCAGGCACAGCAACAGATATAATAGGCGAATGATTTTCAGTCTCATCAGCAATATATAGTTATCACTTACTTTTCATACAAAAGTAGCTTAAACCACAGACAACCCCTACTATCGTCCCGTATTCTTATTGATTTTTAACATTCAACGGGACCGTTCGTCATTCATCTGTAAAAACAAAAAGCTTCCCGCCCACAAGTACGGCGGAAAGCTTTTTGTTTTTACCAGAAATCTGTCTTATTACTTCTCTATGATGCTGGGAATCTTCTCGAAGATAGCCTTCCACTTGGCTGCATCAAACTTAGGACGACGGTCGTAGTAGTAAACACCGTTCTTCTCCTGCTCCACGTCGGTGATTTGCGTATAGCAGAATCCAACCACGTTCTTACAAGCCTTGATGGCATCAATCTCCTTCTCCAGAATCTCGAAGAACTCGTCCTCGGTCTCAATCTGAGCGCCGTAGCCCCATGAGTTGCTGCGCTCAGCCTTGGGAATCCAGCCCAGTCCGCCAAACTCGTCGATCATATAAGGCTGACCTTCCCATTCTGCCAAATAGTCCTTGCCAGCCATGTTGCGATAGTGGGGAGCGCCATTTCTGAAGGTGTGGTTCTCCACCAGCTTGTCGTATTCGCGTGTGTAGTCATGAACGCTCCAGATGTCGGTCTTCACATGACCGTCGCCACTGGCGTCATTCACAGGGCGTGTGGGGTCGATGGCCTTTGTCTGGTTATACAGGTCCTGCACAAAACGAACATAGGTGCCGGCCTGTGCTCCCCAGGTCTCGTTAAGGGGTGTCCAGGTCACGATACATGGATGGTTGCGGTCGCGCACCACGAGGTCGGTCCACTCACGCAGGAAGTTTCCTGTTGCCTCCTGGTTGTTGACGTTGGTGCCCCACGAAGCCTGTTCACCCCAGCAGATGTAACCCAGCTTGTCGGCCCAGTAGTAGTAGCGCTCCTCGAAGGCTTTCTGGTGCAGACGGGCACCGTTGAAGCCAACGGCCTTACTCATCTCGATGTCGTGCTTGAGAGCCTCATCAGTAGGAGCTGTCCAGATGCCGTCGGGATAGTAGCCCTGATCCAGCACCAGACGCTGGAAGTAAGGCTTGTTGTTCAGATAGAAGTAGCCATCGGCACAGTGGATCTTACGCATACCGGCATACGAGCTGACCTCATCAATCACCTTGCCGGCAGCATCCTTCACGATGTACTTCACGTCGTAGAGGAAAGGACTCTCAGGGCTCCACAGCTTGGGCTTCTTAATGCTCAGCACCAGGTTGCTGCCGTTCACGGCATTGGCTGTCTTGGTGGCAACCACCTTCTTGCCGTCCAGCACCTGTACGGTCAGCGTGTTGCCGTTAGCCTCGCCATAGAACTCCGGACGTACCACCAGCTGCTGCTGGTCGATATCGGGAATGGCAAACACATTCTTCAGTCCCTGCGCACTCACGGGCTCCAACCATACGGTCTGCCAGATACCCGTTGTGCGGGTGTAGTCGCAACCGCCAGAGTAGTAGTTCCAGCACTGTTTGCCGCCAGGCTGCATACCGCTGCGCAGGTTGTCCACAACGCGCACAACCAAGTTAGCGCTCTGGCCGGCAGGCACATATTTCGTGATGTCCATCTCGAAACTGCTTCCTGTGCCGAAGTGCTGCATCACCTCTTTACCATTAATATATATCGTGGCCTCATAGTCCACGGCACCAAAGTGCAGCAGAATCTTCTTGCCAGCCCATGCTGCAGGCACGCTGATGGTGCGCTGATACCACATGCAGTTGATGAAGTCCGTGTGCTCTACGCCGCTGAGCTTACTCTCAGGACAGAAGGGAACCAGGATCTTGTCGTCGAAACCCTTACTGTTGCGGAAGTCGCGTGCGTCGCCCGACTTTCCGAAGTCGAAGGTATAGGTCCATGTGCCGTTCAGGTTCAACCACTGACTGCGCTCAAATTGCGGACGCGGATACTCTGCTCGTGGTGTGCTGGCTTTCACAGCAAAAGCCCCCATAAGAGTCATCATAGCCATAAAAATTACTCTTTTCTTGAAAGTTGTTCCAAGGATGTTGATTGATCTCATTTTTTTTGTTAATTAGGTTTGAATTGAATTGAGCTATGTGTCTATAGATTACCATCAAGCATGATAATGACTGTAATGAAACTAAGGACAGCTCGCAATAAATATATAATCGGGCACAAAGGTAAGTAAATTTTTAGAATTATCGGCCATTAAACTTGAATTATTATTGATTTATGTCAAATTTCCAAGCCACCTATCATGCACCCAAAACACCTCCGGGACGCCCCAAAGCACAAAAAACCTGGACCATCATCATGATCCAGGTTGGCAGGTTGGTGGCGCGCCGCTATGCAGCCACACACGATATCACGCCCAGCGAGGTGGCAATAGCCGTCAGCACGGCAATGGCGGTCTGAAGCACAAACTTCCAAATGTCTATCTTCTTCATCATCTATACATTGTTTCGTTCATACTCGCTGATCAATCCTCGTTCTCGGTCTCCTCCTTCTTCGAGAAGCCATACATGGGCATCTCCATCAGTCGACAACCGCTGGTCAGCTCCTTCACGCGGTGCTTGTCAGACGAGATGCGGGTCTCGGGCTGGAAAGTCACCCTCACGCTCTTCACGTTGTTGGCAGTAAACTCCTCGGCGCTGTCTGCACCGGTGGTACTGATAGACAACTTAAACGCACCCAGATAGGGCAGCTTCACGCGCTTAGAGTCCTGCAGCAGGTCACGCACGGTGGGACCCAGCTCGCTCAGCACCGCCAGGATGTCGGCACGCTTCACCGTACAGTTATCCTGCATCTTCAAGGCAATCTCCTCGATACCCACGGTCTCGGTGATGGCCACGCGGGCATACCACTTACCGAACATCTTAGAATTCTTCACTTCGTTAACATACTTCTTAAAAAACAGCTTCATAATTTTTTGTGTGTTTTAAATGGTTAATAAAAAATTTGTTGTGTTATCAATGTTGTGTGCCTCTGCACACGGTCTTTTCTTTTTTTTATACATTCAGCTCCTTGACCATCTGTCGGTTGGCCCTCCGCCCCGGCTGGAAGATGTAGCTCACGTGTATCCAGCAACAGCCATTGCTCAGTCGTCGTTCCAGCAGCAGCTGGTCGAACACCAGGTGTTTGCTGATAAAGAGGTAGTAGCGCTGTGCTGTCTGTTGCGAGCCGCAGTGAATGTCGGCCGCCTCGCCCCGCATGTGTTGTGAGTTCTTGACGCCGCCCACCGCTTTGTTCAGCGCCTCACAGCGATAACCGCTCGCTATGATGATGCGTCCGAATCGTTGTCTCAGTGGCTCCAGCACCTCCTCGCACAGATGCCTCAGCGCTTCCACCTCTTTCTCGCCAGGTTCGTTTTTCAGTCCCAGTCGGATGGCCGTACCCGAGGCCATCATTTCTTGGAGCGTGAAATGCTCCGTCAGTTGTGTTTGTGTTCTCATGGTTTTTTCTATTATAATTATTAAGGTATTAAAGGTTGGTCAATCCTTGTCGGGATGTCTCTTATTCCTTTCGACGTTGCAAAGGTACAACATTTCGCCAGCCAAATCAAGTCCTTGTATGGTAGAGATAATGGTAGAAAAAAAATACCGTGGGGGAACCACGGCATTACACTATTCATCATATTGCCACCAGTCGTCACGTCGGCGGCATAATGCCTGCACTATACAGTTCATCGATTTGCACTCTGCCACTGATATCTTCTCATCCCTGCGATGGTAGCGATAATGCCAAGGCGTCGCAAACAGTAGCCGACCCTCAAGGCAGGCCTGCATCTTCTCTTCCGAAGGATGATACATCTCCGCAAAACCATTATCTAGCACAATAATCACAGCAGAGCCTTGCGCCATCACTGCCGCCATAATATCCTGCTCGCCTTTGGCTATGCGGGCAGACACCAACACAGCCCCATCCCTGGCCGCCTGCAGACACCGCTGCTTCTGTCGTTCAAAGAGGGACTTGTCCTTACGATGACACACCACTGGCAACAGCCGTTTCTGCAACAAGCTCCTGTGACCATAAGTGTTACAACCCACCTTTCCACCTTCATCCAGCAACCGTTCCTTCAGCATCAGCCAAGTCCCGTTATCCATTTGCGAGGCATCGCACTCCCGTTCCAGATAGCCATGCAGAGCAGGAAATGTCAACGCAGTATCAACACCACCCTTCTGAATCCTCAGTCCCCCACTGCTTGACATACGAATCAAGCGCATTCTTGGGTTCTTCCTGATATATTGCCGCTGCTGCTCCAACTGTTCGCTTTGCAGAGGCATCACGTCCACATAGCCCGAGTCAAAAAGAGGAGGTCTGTCACTACACGCCTTCGATGGCACCTTTTCACCTTCCACATAGCCATCCGTCAGCCTTTCCATCCCAGTCATTTCCCAAAAGAGCCTATTACACCCCTTCTTAAAACCAGCAATCACATGTCCCAGATGCGTCACATGACCATTTCTGCTAACCACATCCCTATGTACCACAGCAATAAAATGCACATGATCTGGCATAATCACATAATCCTGAATCTCAACCATCGAGTAGTACTTAGAGATACTATTCAGCAATTCTCGTTGCACCATCAAGCCAATAGCCGACAAAGCCACATGAGGACCATTCGGATCATCATCATCCCTATTCAGATCACCCACGATACGTCCCAAAACCTGCGTTCTTCTATCGTTTAGTACAAGAGTAATATGGTAGATGCCCGTCCGTCTATAGTCATGAAACTCACATCGCCGTTTCATATTATGCCCCTTTTCCATACACCTTTTTATATATTATCAAGTTTAGTTTAGAGCCGCAAAGTTACCTGTTTTCCTGCAAACCACCGCCCATCATCATCAAAAAAAATGCAGATACCCCATAAAAAACAACCAATACGCCCCCTAGCATGTCTTGCCATTTCCCCGCAAGAAGAAACCAAAGCACCACAAACACCCGCAACCGCCCCTAGTGTGTCTTGC
>NZ_KK211334.1:0-81573 GCF_000621725.1 Xylanibacter brevis ATCC 19188 | reverse complement strand
CCACAAACACCCGCAACCGCCCCTAGTGTGTCTTGCGGTTTCCCCGCAAGAAAAAAAGGCCCACCGTTGAAGGACGATGGGCCGGGACCTAATGTTTTCACAACGGAATAATCCTTATTGTGATTTGCTAAAAATTAGTGATGCAAAGATAAAGTTTTTCTATGAATGCATCTTATATTACAAAAATAATAG
This sequence comes from Xylanibacter brevis ATCC 19188, assembly GCF_000621725.1. Classification (GTDB taxonomy): domain Bacteria; phylum Bacteroidota; class Bacteroidia; order Bacteroidales; family Bacteroidaceae; genus Prevotella; species Prevotella brevis. Next base: position 81,381 of record NZ_KK211334.1, on the reverse strand, counting down.
TAACTTTGTGTCGATATATTCCACTTGACTTTCGGCATATATTAAAGCATAGACAATAACTAAAAAGTATTAGTATGAAACAATTTACAAACCTGTATCAGTTATCAAAAACTCTAAGATTTGAACTAAAGCCTATCGGAAAAACTTTGGAGCATATTAATGCTAATGGTTTTATCGACAACGATGCTCACAGAGCAGAAAGTTATAAAAAGGTTAAAAAGCTTATTGATGATTATCATAAAGACTATATTGAAAACGTACTGAACAATTTCAAGTTGAATGGGGAGTATCTTCAGGCATATTTTGACTTGTATTCTCAGGACACAAAAGATAAACAATTTAAAGACATACAGGACAAACTAAGAAAATCCATTGCAAGTGCACTGAAAGGCGATGATCGATATAAGACAATAGATAAAAAGGAACTTATTCGTCAAGATATGAAGACGTTCCTTAAAAAGGATACTGACAAGGCCCTTCTCGACGAATTTTACGAGTTTACTACCTATTTTACGGGATATCATGAAAACCGCAAAAATATGTATTCCGATGAAGCAAAATCTACAGCAATTGCTTATCGCTTGATACATGACAACCTACCAAAATTTATTGATAACATAGCTGTTTTTAAGAAAATAGCCAACACATCAGTCGCTGATAATTTTTCTACTATATACAAGAACTTTGAAGAATACCTTAATGTGAATAGTATCGATGAGATTTTTTCACTTGACTACTATAATATTGTGCTCACCCAAACGCAAATAGAGGTTTACAATAGTATTATAGGTGGTCGAACACTCGAGGATGATACTAAAATACAGGGTATTAATGAGTTTGTCAACCTGTACAACCAACAACTGGCAAACAAGAAAGATCGTTTACCCAAGTTGAAACCTCTGTTTAAGCAGATACTCAGTGACAGGGTACAATTATCATGGTTACAGGAGGAGTTCAATACTGGTGCTGATGTACTTAATGCAGTTAAAGAGTATTGCACATCCTATTTCGATAATGTTGAAGAATCTGTAAAAGTGTTGCTTACTGGTATCAGTGACTATGATTTATCAAAAATATACATCACCAACGACCTTGCGCTAACAGATGTTTCTCAGCGTATGTTTGGCGAATGGAGCATCATACCTAATGCCATAGAGCAGCGTTTGAGAAGCGATAATCCCAAAAAAACAAATGAAAAAGAGGAGAAGTATTCTGATCGTATCAGTAAGTTGAAAAAATTGCCTAAGAGTTATTCTTTGGGCTACATCAATGAATGTATTAGTGAACTGAACGGTATTGACATAGCAGACTATTATGCAACCCTTGGTGCTATTAATACTGAAAGCAAACAGGAACCAAGCATACCAACTAGTATCCAAGTGCATTACAATGCTCTTAAACCAATTCTTGATACAGACTATCCGCGTGAAAAAAATCTCTCTCAGGATAAGTTGACGGTGATGCAGCTAAAAGATCTTCTTGATGATTTTAAGGCATTGCAACACTTTATTAAACCACTACTTGGCAATGGTGACGAGGCAGAGAAGGATGAAAAATTCTATGGTGAATTGATGCAGCTATGGGAAGTGATCGACAGTATCACGCCTCTTTATAATAAGGTGCGCAATTATTGTACTCGTAAGCCATTCTCTACTGAAAAAATTAAAGTTAATTTTGAGAATGCTCAACTACTTGATGGATGGGACGAAAACAAGGAGAGCACCAATGCATCTATCATTTTACGTAAAAATGGCATGTACTATCTTGGCATCATGAAGAAAGAATATCGCAACATCCTAACTAAACCTATGCCATCCGATGGTGATTGCTACGATAAAGTTGTATACAAGTTCTTCAAGGACATTACCACAATGGTGCCTAAATGCACAACTCAGATGAAGAGCGTAAAAGAGCATTTTTCTAATAGTAATGATGATTATACTCTATTTGAAAAGGATAAATTTATTGCTCCAGTTGTTATTACTAAGGAAATCTTTGATTTGAATAATGTGCTTTATAATGGCGTTAAAAAATTCCAAATAGGTTATCTTAATAATACAGGTGATAGTTTCGGATATAATCATGCAGTAGAGATATGGAAATCATTCTGTTTGAAATTCCTAAAGGCATACAAGAGCACTTCAATATATGACTTTTCATCTATTGAAAAAAATATTGGCTGCTATAATGACCTTAATTCTTTCTATGGAGCTGTTAATCTTCTGCTTTACAATCTTACCTATCGCAAGGTTTCGGTTGATTATATTCATCAGTTGGTAGACGAGGACAAAATGTACCTTTTCATGATATACAACAAGGACTTCTCTACATACAGCAAGGGAACTCCCAATATGCACACTCTATATTGGAAGATGCTTTTTGATGAATCTAATCTCAACGATGTAGTATATAAGCTTAACGGCCAGGCCGAGGTATTTTACCGTAAGAAGAGTATTACCTACCAACATCCTACACACCCTGCTAACAAGCCTATCGACAACAAGAATGTCAACAACCCTAAGAAACAGAGTAACTTTGAATACGACCTAATAAAGGATAAGAGATATACAGTAGACAAATTTATGTTCCACGTACCCATTACACTGAACTTTAAAGGCATGGGTAACGGTGACATAAATATGCAGGTGCGTGAATACATAAAAACAACTGACGATCTTCATTTTATCGGTATAGACCGTGGAGAGCGCCATCTTCTATATATCTGTGTCATCAATGGTAAGGGTGAAATAGTAGAGCAATATTCCCTTAACGAAATCGTCAACAATTACAAAGGTACAGAATACAAAACAGACTATCACACCCTGCTCAGTGAGCGCGACAAGAAGCGTAAGGAGGAGCGATCCAGTTGGCAAACCATCGAGGGTATCAAAGAACTGAAATCGGGCTATCTCAGTCAGGTAATACACAAGATAACCCAACTGATGATAAAATACAATGCCATTGTCCTGCTCGAAGACCTCAATATGGGCTTCAAGCGAGGCAGGCAAAAGGTGGAGAGTTCTGTCTATCAGCAGTTTGAGAAGGCTCTCATAGATAAACTCAATTACCTTGTTGATAAGAATAAAGATGCCAACGAGATTGGAGGCTTACTACATGCCTATCAGCTTACGAATGACCCGAAACTGCCTAATAAAAATAGCAAACAATCCGGTTTCCTATTCTATGTGCCAGCATGGAATACAAGTAAGATTGACCCTGTCACGGGTTTCGTTAACCTTCTTGATACACGCTATGAAAACGTAGCTAAAGCACAAGCTTTCTTTAAAAAATTTGATAGCATACGTTACAACAAGGAATACGACCGCTTCGAATTCAAGTTTGACTATAGTAACTTTACTGCAAAAGCCGAGGATACTCGTACCCAGTGGACTCTCTGTACCTATGGCACTCGTATAGAGACATTCCGTAATGCAGAGAAGAACAGCAATTGGGATAGCAGAGAGATTGATTTAACCACAGAATGGAAGACATTATTTACACAGCACAATATTCCACTCAATGCTAACCTAAAAGAGGCAATACTGCTACAAGCAAATAAGAATTTCTACACCGACATACTACACCTGATGAAACTTACCCTACAAATGCGCAATAGTGTAACGGGTACAGATATAGACTATATGGTATCACCAGTAGCCAACGAGTGTGGAGAGTTCTTTGATAGTAGAAAAGTAAAAGAAGGGCTACCTGTCAATGCCGATGCTAACGGAGCCTATAACATCGCACGTAAAGGTCTATGGTTGGCTCAACAAATCAAAAATGCCAATGACCTATCAGACGTTAAGCTTGCCATCACCAATAAGGAATGGCTCCAATTCGCTCAGAAAAAACAATATCTCAAAGATTAATGGAAGAAGACTATATTTCCATATCAACTTTGAATGACTTCATCTTTTGTCCGTATTCCATATACTTGCACAATGTGTATATGGAATCGGACGAAGGATTGAATGACATTTTCAAATACGTACAGCAATACTATAGATGTTTTATGAATAACCGATCACCAGAACAATACCCACAATTTACCATATGATAATCATTAGCTACGACATCAAGAATGATAAGATTCGGACTAAGTTTGCCAAAATGCTTCGTGGTCAAGGCGCAATCCGTCTTCAGTTCTCCGTATATGAAGTTAATAATACACAACGCATTATTGACAATATCAAAATTAATATCGTTGACAAGTTTAGCAAACTATTCGCTGGCGCTGATAGTGTTTTGATTTTCGATGCTCCCAACGCAAAAGTTCAAAAGTTTGGAAATGCCATCCATAGAGATTCTGATATTGTGTATTTATAACTTGCAAACCTTGGTCTTTACATAACATACAAATATATATAAATTATTGTAAATTAATGATTTATGTAGTTTATTCATAAATAGGCGTGGTAAAAATGGTATATCATTGTCGAATATAAAATTTCGCAAAAGTATTGTATTATCGGTATTTTTTGTATACCTTTGCATACAAATAGAGTCTAAATGACTTATTAAATTTCTACTATTGTAGATCCATTTCTTATCCGTTTTAAAGGGTTTGTCTATATGACTAATTAAATTTCTACTATTGTAGATCGGTGATCCTTGGCTGCTCTGCTTCTGGTCTAAATGACTAATTAAATTTCTACTATTGTAGATTAGCGATCTATACGCTCTATCTCCGTAGGGTCTAAATGACTAATTAAATTCTTATTCGGAGTCTTTCTCCTCAAATGGCAGTTCGCCTAGGTATTTATCAAAGTCGCTTTGGAACAGGCGGTCCTGCACGATACGGTACTTTTCAAACTCAGTTTCAGCATGTAGCACAGCCTCTTCATGAGTTACACTACCAGCATCGTTCAACAAAGGGCGCTCGTCGCTGCTCAGATAGGCATCAATACGTTTAGCCCAATCCTCCATCGTCATAGGGATATGGCGCTTGGCACGGCTCTCGGCAAAATCAAGCACAGCCGTTACAATATGCCCCATATCTTCAAGTTCCACCTCGTTCAGATAATTCTTGGCGATAGAGACATCCGTCTTTACTATTTTGCCGTCGGGCGCATTCTCCCAGGTGGTTAGTCCCATGTGCTCTTTTTCAGCATCGGCCCGCTCCATGATGAGCTCCGCTGCCGTATGCTGGTGCACAGCATAGTGCACCTTGTTTTGAATGCGCTTATAGAACAGCCGCGTGGTGGGTGCATCCTTGTTATAGTCCATGCTGGTGGCATAGATGTCTGTCAGCTTCTGGTAGAAGCGACGTTCGGAAAGACGAATCTCTCGAATCTCTGCCAGCAGGTGCTCAAAGTAATCCTCGCCCAAGAAGGTTCCATTCTCCATGCGCTTCCTATCAAGCACATAGCCACGGATGGCAAACTCTCGAAGCACGCTTGTAGCCCATTGGCGGAACTGAGTGGCACGGATGCTGTTCACACGATAGCCCACGCTGATGATAGCGTCGAGGTTGTAGAATTGAGTCAGGTAATTCTTGCCGTCAGAAGCAGTTGCCGAGATTTTCTCGGTAACTGAATCTTTCTCCAATTCACCGCTCGCAAAGATGTGCTTCAGATGCAGTCCAATGTTATCAGTTGAGCAATCGAACAATGCCGCCATGGCCTTCTGGGTGCACCATACGGTTTTATCCTTATAGTACACCTCAACACCCTGTTCTTTACCTTCTATTTGGAAAATCAGGAACTCGGCTGTACTGTTTCTTATCTCGAATTTCTTAGGCATATATGATTAGCTTGTTATTAATCCCGTGACGGAATCACAGTGTTCACTAAGTTGTTTATGTACGGTGCAAAGATACTAATATTTTAGCAAAAATGTTTCATATGCTATGATATTTCGTTCATTGGAAAAATCACGTTCCTATTTGACCTGTTATTTTCAAACAGTTCAAATGACAGAAACTACTTTTGCAATGATTTTACAACTCTTTTGTTTTTTACGCAATAACTAAATTAATCATGAACAGAACCATTTATTATTTCTGCCGACAACGGTTCTTCGGTTTTCCATTAGCGATGATCTGTATGGCACTGATGGGCTGCACAAAAGCGGCCGACGACATCATCATTCCACCAGCATCACTTACTCTTGATGCTTTCTACACGGGCTACATCAGTAGCACAGAACAGGACAATGGGGTGGTTTGGACGTGGTCACTCCTTCCTGACAACATGCAGATGGACATCACCATCACTTGCAACGGCATTCCCTACAGCCATGAAACTACACGCGCCACAACCCTCATTCAAAAGGATCTTGATACTAATGTGCGTTACGACTACCTGTTCCGACTCTTCGACGGCACCCACTACAGCGATGCTATCATGAAGACCTACACCCGCCAGGGAGCCACAAAACCACAACAGCTCTGCGTTGAACAGCAAGAGGGTACCGACGCCTACGAACTGTTGGTCAGCTGGACACCGAGCTACGACGCAACCGAGATTCTGCTGAAAGGAACCAATGGCACCCGAATGGTACAGGAAACACTGAAAGGCGATGCCACCACATATACGATAGATCAAATTACCGACAACGAGACGTGGACCTTCGAACTGACGGCACTCAATGAAAAGGGTAGCTCGCTGCCTGTGACCACCATCTTCAAGTCGGGCAAACAAAAGGTGGCTTTTCTGAGCCAGTATGCCTCACCAGAGGAGTGCGTGAACATGGGCGACGACGATGAAGCCAGCGCATGGCTGTGGTTTCACGAAACATATCCCAACAGCAAGTTTCTCAGCGCTTCCGACATCAAAGCGACAGAGGATCTTGCCGACTATCGGGTGCTATTCTATATACGCGACATAGACAGCGGAAACGAAGACGACGCATGGAACCAGCCAGTCAGCATTCAGCAGGCCACGCCCTATATACGCGAGTGGTATAAGGCGGGTGGAAACATGGTACTGTGGCAGCACGCCGTGGCATTCATCACCGACCTGGGACGCATGAACAGAGACATGATGCGCAGTGTGGATCACCGGGTGACCATAGGCAACGGCAGCTGGAATGGAGGCATCTGGCACATGGCAGTACAGATAAACCCTGGCAGCTATTTCGTGGAGGACTTCTCCTCTCATCCTCTCTATAAGGATGTAGATGTGCGCACCGACGGACGTTCTAAGTATGTGACCGTGAAAGGACCGGCATGGACTGAAGACCATAATATTGTGTTCCATAACCTGCCAAGTCTGATAACAGGCTACAACAACCAGGACCCCCGCTGCTACGATGCACTGACTGAGATTTACGGCATCTACCCACTGGGGGTATGGGACTCACAGATAGACTGGGTGAGTCAGCTCAACGTATGGGAAGCCCGTCAGGGCAATACCGAGTGTCGGGGCACGCTGCTATGCATAGGCAACGGTGGCTGTGAGTTCTCTTACAAGAATAGCGACGGCACGCCCGACAAGAATGCTTATCCGCACAATAGTCAGTACCAGTCAAATGTTTTAAAAATGGCAAGAAACGCAATAGAGTACCTTAAAACACGATAAATCCTTATGAAAATGAATATAATAATAGCAGCAATGGCTCTCATCGCAGTGGCCTGCAAGACAGAAGATCCGAATGTGATACTACAAGAGCGCGCATTCGTGAGCGGAACATCAGTGAACGTGGAACAAAACATTCCCACCATTGACAACGGATGGTACAGGGAGAAAAACCGTCCACAGATACACTTCACACCAGAAAAGAACTGGATCAACGACCCCAACGGCATGGTGTATGCCAACGGCATTTGGCATCTTTACTACCAATACAACCCCTACGGACACGACTGGGGTAACATCTCGTGGGGCCACGCCACCTCTACCGACCTGTTTCACTGGAAAGAACAGCCCGTGGTGCTCGAACCCGACGAGCTGGGCTATATCTATTCAGGATCGGCCGTGCTCGACAAAAACAATACCGCCGGCTTTGGCGAGAATGCCATCGTGGCGATGTACACCGCGCATGGTGCTCACGAACAGCAGTGTATCGCCTACAGCACCGATGGGGGCATGACTTTCACTAAGTATGAAGGTAACCCTGTCATCAAAAACACCACCCATGGCGACTATCGCGACCCCAAAGTGGTGTGGGACGACGTGACCAGCATGTGGTACTGCGTCTTCGCGCTGGGCGGAGAGCACACCGCGCAGATATGGAAATCGGCCAACCTCAGGGAATGGAGCATCTGCAGCACCTTCAATGCCAGCGCATATCCAAAATGCAACGATGGTATATGGGAATGTACCGACCTGTTTCCCATGCAGTACAAAGGCGAACGCAAATGGGTGCTCACGGTGAACATCAGCGGCGGCGGCCCTGTCCTTGGCTCGGGCACCATGTACTTTGTGGGTGATTTCAACGGCAAACGCTTCATAGCTGACCACTATAACTACCCCCTCTGGGAAGACCACGGCATGGACGACTATGCCAGCGTGACTTGGAGCAATACGGGCGATAGAACGGTGTGCATCGGCTGGATGAACAACCAGGCGTATGGCGGTTATCCGGTGTCACCTTGGCGCTGCTGCATGACGCTGCCTCGCGAAATGGTGCTGGAGGAATACGATGGACAGCCACTGCTGAAGACCACCATCGTCAGCGAGATTGAAGGCATCGCCGATGACTGGCACTCGGTGAAGGGGCAGACAGCCTCTATATCATCCTTGCTTGGGGCACTTCCTATGGGTATGAATGGCACAAAACCATCGCTCGATGCCTATCAGGTAAATGTAACGATAGACACGAGTGCTGACTGCGAGATAAAGCTGTCTAACAGCGTGGAACAGGCCTACACCGTGAAATATCTGGCGGCAACGAGGGAACTTGTCATCAACCGTGGTGCCAAGACAGGAAACACGGGCTTCCATCCCAACTTCGCCATCCCCGACATGCGCTCATCTATCTTCTCAAACAAGGAAGAGGTGACACTCTGCCTGTATGTAGATCAGTCGAATATTGAGGTGACTACCGACGATGGCTCGGTCATCATGTCAACACTGGTGTTCCCTGACTTCATCTATGACCAACTGATGGTAAGCGGACAGAAGGCTAAGTCGAAAATCAGAAACCTAAACAGGGTGTGGAAGAAGGATTGAAAAGCTACCTCTTGTTACTAAAGAACATGCCGGTGAGGATGAGCATCGTGCCGATGAGGAAGTAGAGGGTGATGCGCTCGGAGAGCATGAGCCAGGCGAAGAGGACGGTGGTGACGGGGTTGAAATAGACATAGTTGGTGGCCACGACGGCACCAAGCTTCTTCAGGGCCCAGTTCCACGCGATGAAGCAGATCATGGAGGCCACGCAGCCCAGGAACAGCAGGTTGAGCACCATCTGGGGGGTGAACACGTGAAGCACGCGGGGGGTGAAGATCCACACCTCTTCGGGGCGCATGATGAAATAGGGCACCATGAACACGAGGCCGTAGAAGAACACCTTGCGGGTGATGAAGAGGGTGCGGTAGTGATGGGTGGCGGGTATCATGAGCAGCGAATAGAAGGCCCAGCAGAGGCAGGCGCCCAGGGCAAGGGCATCGCCCAAAGGCGAGAGGTGGAGCACGAAATGGCCATTGAGCACCACGACGACGACGCCAAGGGCGGCCATCAGGGTGCCTACGATCTGGATGCCGTGCAGACGCTGGGAGCGATAGAACAGGCTGATAAGACCGGTGGCAAACAGCGGACTGAGGCAGACGATGAGCGAGGTATTGGTGGTGGTGGTATAGACCATGGAGGTGTTCTCGGTGAGGAAGTAGAGGGTGCCACCACTGAGACCGAGCAGGGCCATGAGCAACTCGTCGCGCCACGAGGCGGCAAACCAGCGGAACGAGCGGCGCGTCATGGCATAGGCCAGCAGCAGCACGTAGGCTATGATGAAGCGCAGCGTGAAGATCTGGGCTGCCGTGAGTCCGGCCATGAGTAGCAGTTTGGTGTATATGAACGTGGTGCCCCAAATGGCTACCACGAGGAAGGCTGTGAAATGATAAACTAGTTTGTTCATAATGCTATATTATTTGGTGTGCAAAGTTACGCTTTATTGGTGATACGAACAAATAATATCGTGTTTTTAAATTGTTGATGAGGGCTGTTTCGGTGCGCAAGAGTGGCACTATGATGCAGCAAGAGTGGCACTTTTGACTCGCAATAGTGGCACTTTTGGTGTCGATCTAGAGTCTAGAAACATCAATTCTAGACTCTAGAATCTGTCGATGTAGACTTTAGAAAGGGTCATTCTAGACTCTAGAAAGGGCGTTTCTAGACTCTAGAAATGATGCAAGAGTTAAACTATGAGCTTTATATACCCACCATTCTACCCGGTTAAAGTTTTACTATTAGATGCGAAAAGCGTAACTTTGCAACTGGAAAATTAAAGCGACAAGATCGCCATACATACAGAGAACGACTATTTATAACCATTAAAAACACAATTATGGCACTATTTTACAAATTCAGGCAAAACAATGATAACACCAAACCTAAGGCCTACAAGAAGTGGTTTGCCCGCGCTGTTCACACCGAGACGGTGGGCATCCGCGAACTGTCGGAGCAGATGCAGTGCAACAGCACGGTGAAGCGCTCGGACATCCTGGCCGTGCTGAGCGAACTGGCCGAGACCATGACCACCGAACTGCAGAGCGGACGCAAGGTGCATCTGGAGGGCATCGGCACCTTTATGCTGGGCATCAGCAGTCGCGGGTGCGACCGCCCCAAGGACTTCCGCACCGACCGCGACGTGGTGGACGTGCACGTGGTGTTTCGACCCGACACCTACCGCACGCGCAACGGCGTGATGAAACACGCACTGACCGACGGCACCCGCCTCGTGGAGATGCCTCACTACCGGAAACCGGAGTAGTTAAATGATTTTAAATTCTGCGGTTTTTAACACATTTACTGGCTCGATTGAACATATATTGCACTCTAAGATTCTACTTTTGCCGCCGTTATAACAATCAATGATATTAAAACAATGAATCAAACCTTCACCGGCCGCGAGGCGCGGCTCCACCTGGCTTCAGAGGTGGCACAAATTCTGAGAAATCACAGTCAAGACGAACAACTGCACTGGAAGGGTTCGACCGTGGACCTGATGGAGGCACTGCACATTGCCTTCCTGACCAACACGCTGACCAACGACGAGGGACAATACATGTCGTTCACGGCCATCGTGCAGAGTGCCTGCGAGGTGCTGCACGTGCGCATGCCGCGCAACCCTTATAAATATGCTGCGCAGGGCCGCCAGCGACAGGGCTTCCGCAACCGTCCCTACATGGATCGCTACTTGTTTTTGCTGGACAACAATCCACACCCGCTGTGGCAACAAATAGAGAAAAACTGAAAAAAATGTTCTGTTTTTTTTATTATTTCAAGGATTATTTATATTTTTGCCAACAGGAAAATCAATAATGAGAAAAAACGAAAAGCATGAGAAAATTATTCATAGGACTGAGCATCCTGCTTTACCTTTCCTGCGATGACGTGTTTCAGACACATCCCTACGATGTGAATATCAAAGGCGAGAAGAACCTCAACGCCAAGAACATGGCTATCATAGAAGAGGCATTTGCCAACAAGAACCCGCTGCGCGTGGCTTTTATCAGCGACAACCACCTCTGGCAATCGGACTTTCGCGACGAGATCAGCGACCTGAACAAGCGCACGGACGTGGACTTCGTGGTGCACTGCGGCGACCTGACAGACACGGGCACCAACAAGGAGTTTGAGTGGTCGAGAGACATACTCTGCATGCTGAACCACCCGTTTGTGACGCTCATCGGCAACCACGACTTTCTGGGCACGGGCGACCAGGCCTACGACGTGATCTATGGCGAGAAGAACTTCTCATTTATAGCCAACCGCATCAAGTTTGTATGCATCAACACCAACGCCACGGAGTATAACTACATGGCTGCCGTGCCCGACTTCAACTTCATGGAAGAGGAAATGGTGAAGGATGCAGACCGCTTCGACAGGACCATCATCATCATGCATGCCCCACCCTACAGCGACCAGTTTCCCGACAACGTGGTCAAGGCCTTCAGGCGCTACCTGGACTTCTTCCCGGGGTTGATATGCTGCGTTTACGGCCACGTGCATCGCAACGAGGTTAAGGACATCTACAACGATGGCCTGCTGTTCTACGGCATTGACAGTGCCGAGGGTCGCAACTACAGAATATTCACTTTCACAGCAGACGGTTATGAAACAGAGCAGATTGATTACTAGCCTCCTCCTGCTGCTATGCTCACTGCAGATAACCGCAGGCGACAGCATCTTTGTGCAACAGTCACACGAGAGTAAATACGACATGCGCATACGCCGCTATAGAAAACACTGGGCGGGACTCATCCCCACACAGTTTGTCATCCAGAACGCTGGCAACATGGGACTGCTGTCGGCCGGACTGGGATGGAACTACGGCAGCCGCCGACAGTGGGAGACCGACCTCATGGTGGGATTCATACCCAAACACCAGTCCACACGCACCAAGATGACCATGACGCTGAAGGAGAACTATATCCCCTGGAGCATCACACCACGCGCGGACTTCAACAAACAGAAGCTGCTGAGCGTGGAACCGCTGACAGCCAGTCTCTACATCAACACCGTTTATGGCGACGAGTTCTGGAAGAACCAGCCCAACCGCTACCCCGACAAATACTATGAGTTTATGTCGACGAAGTTCCGACTGAACGTGGCACTGGGACAGCGCATCACGATGAACATACCCGAGAAGTTGCGCGTCAGACACAGCCGCGTATCGCTGTTCTACGAGGTGAGCACCTGCGACCTTTACATACGCGCCATGTTCCAGGACAGCAGCGTCAAGCTGAAAGACATCATCGGGCTTTCGCTGGGTATCAAACTACAAACACTATAACAAAAACATCACGCAGATGAAAAGATTCATATTACTACTTGCCTGCATACTGACCATAAGCACCATCGGTGCTGAACAGCAGGCACGACGGAAGAAAGTGGCCGTGGTGCTGAGTGGCGGCGGCGCCAAAGGCGTGGCACACATCGGTGTGCTGAAGGTGCTGGAAAAGGCTGGCATACCCGTTGACATCATCACCGGCACATCGATGGGCAGCATCGTGGGCGGACTGTATGCCATCGGCTACAACGCCCACTCGCTGGACTCGCTGGTGCGCAACCAGGACTGGAGCTATGTGATCACCGACCGCGAGAACCTGAAAAACCAGAGTCTGAGCGACCGCAAGAAGCAGAACACTTATTTCATCTCGACCAACGTCACAAAGACGAAGCGCAACAAACTGGCGGGCGGACTGATCACCGGCAAGAACATCTCGGAACTGTTTAACAAGCTCTGCGTGGGATACACCGACTCGCTCAACTTCTCGCGCGACCTGCCCATACCGTTTGCCTGCGTGGCTACCAACATTATCAACTACGAGGAGTATGACTTCCACAGTGGCCGACTGCCACAGGCCATGCGCGCCTCGATGGCCATACCGGCCGTGTTCTCGCCCGTGAGACTGGACGGCAAGGTGCTGGTGGACGGCGGACTGCGCAACAACTTCCCCGTGGATATTGCCCGCGAGATGGGAGCCGACATCGTGATAGGCGTCTCGGTGAACGACCACCCCATGGGCTATGACGACGTGTGGGGCACGATGAGCGTGGTGAACCAGATTGTGAACATGAACTGTAAGAACAAGTTCGACGAGAACAAGGAGGCCACCGATCTCTACCTCTATGTGGATCCCGACGGCTATACCGCCGCCAGCTTCTCGGCCACGGCCATCGACACGCTGATACGCCGCGGCGAGGATGAAGCCATGCGCCACTGGGACGAGATCATCGCCTTGAAAAAGCGTATTGGCATCAGCAACTCGTTCAAGCCTACCATCCTGCACCCACTGAATCCGAAGGTGATGACCATGAAGCAGAAGATAGACAGTTGTGTGTTTGTGGATATGACACCCCAGGACGAGCGCTTCCTCAGACAGAAGTTCCACCTGGACAAGCTGGACAGCATCAACGCCACACTGGAACAGCAGATCACCACGTCGGTGCGCGTGGACCTGTTCTACCAGACGGCCGAATGCCAGCTGGAGCCTACCAAGGAGGGACAGGTGCTGCGCATCGTGGCCGGACAGCGCAAGCGCAGCCGCTTCCATGCCGGTGCCCGATACGACACGGAGGAGTATGCTGCCGTACAACTGGGACTGGACGTGCCGATGAAAACTGCCATACCAATGAACACGGACTTCACACTGAGGCTGGGCAAACGACTGATGGCGCGCGGCGAACTGACCATCCACCCGCTGAACTTCACGCGCCCCACCCTGCGCTGCACCTACTATCGCAACGATATTGACATCTACTCGGAGGGCGACCGCGACTATAACATCCTGTACAACCAGTTCCAAGCGGAGCTGACACCCATCAACCTCAACCTGCGCCACTTCAACCTGAAGATGGGCGTGAGGTGGGACTATATGCACTACCGCAACAAACTGGGATCGGAGTCATCGACACTGATAGCACTGAAGAACGAACACTTCTATAGCTACCGCGCACAGCTGGACTACAACAGCGAGGACAACTGGTACTTCCCCACCCGCGGCGCTCGCTTCAAGGCTGAATATGCCTACCTGACCGACAACTTTGCCAAGCTGAACAATAAGCCGGGCGTCAGCGACGTGAACGCCAACTGGCGCATCTCGTTCACCATGGGCAGCCGCTTCACCCTGCAACCCATGCTCTACGGACGCATCCTGCTGGGCACCAACGTGCCGCTGGTGCTGGGCAACACCATCGGTGGCGAGTGGTTTGGCCACTACCTGGAACAGCAGATGCCCTTTGCCGGCATAGGCAACATGGAGTATGTGGACAATCAGTTTGTGGCCGCCCAACTGCAGGCGCAACAGCGCATAGGCAGCAACCACTATGTGATGCTGCGCATTGGCGGCGGACAACAGGCTCACCAACTGAAAGACCTGCTGGACCGACAGACACTGCTGGGCACACAGCTGGCCTACTACTACCGCACACTGCTGGGACCGGCCGGCGCCACCATGGGCTATAGCAACCACACCCGTCAGCTCTATTTCTACTTGAACCTGGGCTTTGAGTTCTGACGAAACACGGCAATAATTGAAAATAAAAAAGAAAATAATTGGTAGTGTCAGAAAGTTTTTGTAAGTTTGCAGTTTGAAATAATACTATAAAAAAAAGTTAGTGATGACATTTACTGAACAAGCTAATCAGATCTTCCAACAGGCGATACGCGACTATCACTTGACAGACAACGTGGACACGCCCATGAGAAACCCTTATGAGCGCGAGTCAATAGAGTATAACCTCTATCTGAAATGCTGGATAGACACCGTACAGTGGCACTATGAGGACATCATACGCGACCCACACATTGACCCCAACGAGGCTCTGTCGCTGAAGCGCCGTATAGACCACTCTAACCAAGACCGTACTGACCTGGTGGAGAACATCGACTCTTACTTCCGTCACATCTACAGCGACGTGAAGCCCCTGCCAGACGCCCGACTGAACACCGAGAGCCCTGCTTGGGCCGTGGACCGTCTGTCGATACTGGCACTGAAGATATACCACATGGAGGAACAGGTGGAACGCGAGGATGCCGACGAAGAACACCGCCAGCGCTGTCAGGCCAAACTGAACGTGCTGCTGGAACAGCAGGTGGATCTCTCGACTGCCATCGACCAGCTGCTGGAGGACATCGAGGCCGGACGCAAATATATGAAGGTGTACCGACAGATGAAGATGTACAACGATCCCAGCACCAACCCCGTGCTGTATAACAACAACAAATGAAGCAACACTTACTCATCATCCGATTCTCAGCGTTAGGCGACGTAGCCATGATGGTGCCCGTGGTCTATTCGTTGGCTATGCAGTATCCTGAGTTGAGAATCACGGTGCTGAGTAAGCCATTTGCACGCAGCTTCTTTGAAGACCTGGCACCCAACGTGAACTTCATGGCGGCCGACATCAAAGGCGAATACAACGGCATGAAGGGACTGAACTCGCTCTACCGCCGACTGGTGGCAAAGCAGTTCACACACGTGGCCGACCTGCACTCGGTGCTGCGCTCTAACTACCTCAGACTGCGCTTCTTGATGGGCCACTTCAAGGTGCAACACATCGACAAGCACCGCAAGGACCGCCGCCGACTGGTGAAGCCCCACAACAAGCAGCGCCGACCACTGCCTGCACAGCAGACTAACTATATGGAGGTGTTTGAGAAGCTGGGATTCCCCATCAAGGAACTGACCTTCAAATCGGTGTTCCCCGCAGAGGGGGGCAATCTGAACATGCTGCCAAAGGCCATCGGACCAAAATGCTACTGGGAACAGTGGATAGGCATTGCACCCTTTGCTGCCCATCAGGGCAAGATCTATCCACCCGAGAAGATGGAACTGGTGGTGAAACAGCTCACTGAGAAATATCCTAAGTGCCGCATCTTCCTCTTTGGACGCGGCAAGGAGGAAGACCGCTACTTTAAGAAATGGGTGAAGGAGATGCCACAATGCGTGTTCGTGGGCTGGCATCTGGAAAACATGCATCAGGAACTGATACTGATGAGCCATCTGGATGTGATGATATCGATGGACTCTGCCAATATGCACCTGGCATCACTGACCAACACACCCGTGGTCAGCGTATGGGGCGCCACACACCCCATGGCCGGCTTTATGGGCTACAAACAGAAAGAGGAAAACTGTGTGCAGCTGAACCTGGACTGCCGCCCATGCAGCGTGTATGGCCAAAAGCCTTGCATCTTTGGCGACTATCACTGCATGACAGGCATCACCCCCGAGATGATCGTAGGGAAGGTGGATGCTATTTTAAATAAGGTTCAGCAAACTGATAAATAACGATTCCCGCTGTCACTGAGACATTCATGGAGTGTTTGGTGCCTAACTGGGGTATCTCCAAACAGCCATCGCTGGCATCTATCACTTCCTGATGGACGCCCTTCACCTCGTTGCCCATCACAATGGCATAGCGCTTGGTGGGATCGGGCGTGAAATGATTCAGCATGGTGCTGCCCTCACACTGCTCGATGCTGAGCACCACCACTCCCCTACTCTGCAACTCGCGAACGGCTTCGAGGGCGGTAGGAAAATGGCGCCACTCTACACTGTCCTCGGCACCTAAGGCTGTCTTGTGGATTTCGGCATGTGGCGGACAACCTGTGATGCCACAAAGATAGACTGCCTCAGCTCGAAAGGCATCGCAGGTGCGAAAAACTGACCCTACATTATGCATCGAGCGCACATCGTCCATTACCACAACCAGTGGCAACTTCTCGGCCTCGTGAAACTCCTCTACCGAGAGGCGCTTCATCTCTATAGTACGTAACTTTCTCATTTCGTCTGCAAAGATAAGTATTTTAAGTGAGAAGTAAAAAGTGAGAAGTGGTTTTTTAAGTGAGAAGTGAGAGGTGAGAAGTAAGAAGTGGTTTTAACTGAGAGATGAGAACTGAGAACTGAGAGGTGATTTTTTAATGAGAAAAAGGGTGTGGATAAGCTGGTGGATAACCCTGTTAATAACTATAGAATAACTTTGGAATAAGTTGTGGATTATCAAAGGGGCTACAGAGACGGGTGGATATCAACACCCTTATTCAGGGCTTTTACTTCACTTTTCCACAGTTTTTCTTGTGAAAAAGATATAAACTTATTAATTTTGCACCGAATTACGGAATTGTGGATAAAACATCTATAGTGTTCATTCTCAAATAGAAACAACAAACAGTGGGTGTGAATAACCATGTATTCCGTGGGGAAAACGAAATGAGCAAGTAAAGTGGCTATTATTTACCAACTTATCAACGGGATATTATACTACTCATTTCTATTTTAAAAGAAAAAATAAAAAGAAGAATATAAATATAAGATGTTGAAAAAGGAGTGGACAGAGCAAGGCTTCATTGATGAAGCTGTGGCTGAGGGAACAGACTTGAAGAAAGAGATTCGTCGTCTTTGCAAAGAGAAGAACGCCGTGATATTGGCACACTATTACACCGTGGGCGACATACAGGATGTGGCCGACTTCGTAGGTGACTCGCTGGCATTGGCACGCAAGGCTGCCGAGACCGACGCCAAGATGATGGTGATGTGTGGCGTGCACTTCATGGCAGAGACCTGCAAGCTGTTGTCGCCCGAAAAGACTGTGCTGTGTCCGGACCTGAATGCTGGTTGTTCGCTGGCCGACAGTTGTAAGGCTGAGGACCTGAAGAAATATAAAGAGGAGCATCCGGGCTATCAGGTGGTGAGCTATGTGAACACCACGGCTGCCGTGAAGGCTCTGACCGATGTGGTGGTGACCAGTGGTAATGCGAAGAAGGTGGTGGATCAGTTGCCTAAGGATGCGAAGATTATCTTCGGTCCTGACTATAATCTGGGCAACTATATCAACGAGGTGACGGGCAGAAAGATGTTGCTGTGGAATGGCGGTTGCCATGTGCACGAGCGTTTCTCGCCAGCAGCCATCGTGAAGTTGAAGGCGCTATATCCCGATGCCATTGTGATGGCTCACCTGGAGTGTAAGGGTCCGGTGCTGGCTATGGCCGACGTGAAGGGTTCTACAGCCGATATGTTGAAGTATGCGGGCAGTAGTGAGGCTAAGCAGTTTATTGTGGCCACAGAGGCCGGTATTCTGCACGAGCTGCAACGTATGTGTCCGGATAAGGAGTTTATACCTGTGCCACCAGAGATTACCGAGAGCGGCCTGGAGTGCTCGTGCAACGAGTGTCAGTATATGAAGATGAACACCCTGCTGAAGATCTACAACACGCTGAAGTACGAATGGCCTCAGATAGAGATTGACCCAGAGATAGCCAAAGATGCTGTGAAGCCCATAGAAAGAATGCTGGAGTTGAGTTAATAACTCCGGCATTCTTTTCTATCTTTTCTTAATTGTATAGTTTCTTAAAAAACTTGTCATATAGCCATATTCTTCCTTGGTCTATTACGATGCTGGCAAAAAATATCACCGTGAGGAATAGTAGAATGGCTGGAACGGCAGTCCATACGGGCAGTTCTTCCCAAATCATGACGATAGTGGGACTGAAGATGGTTTCGTAGAGTGTTGGGAAACAATGAACGAGGAATACGGCGAAACATGATGCAGCTATCCAGTTGATGGTCCTGTTATAGCCCATCTTGGTCTTTGTGAACACGAGTAGCATGCAGGCGGCTGCGACGATAACTAAGGGTGAGGCATAGCGCCAAGTCACTTCAATAAGATACTCACTGTTAAATATATTCGCCATCTTGGCTATGACCATATTGACACTGACCAAAAGGATGTAGCACAGCAGCAGTTTTGTTCGCGACAGGCGGTTCAACAGGTTATCGGGGAATCGCCTCAGATAGCCTCCCAACAGATAGAGAATGATGAAAGAGATGGGCGAACGTCCATCCTTATAGCCCTCATCCTGCGTGTTAAGCCAGCCGAAGATGCACTGCATGAGCAGCATGCCGCCCAGTACGAGCTGATACTGCCGTCGGGTGCTCTGTGTGATGAACGTGTTGAGTGCCGGAGAGACAATGTAGAGCAGGAGATAGACAGGAACGAACCAGTACATGTCGGTGGTGACAATACGGGCTATGTAAGACCACTTGAACACTACTTCATCGAACAGGGCACAGGTGGTGAAATAAACCAGAAAGGAGAAAAACAGCACCTGAAACAGAAACGACAATAACTTTTCGAACCGTGCCTTGATGCCATACCAGCCTGACAGCAGTACAAACATGTTGACACAGGTGAACGTTGCCGCTGTAAACCAAGTGATGCCTATCGATTCGATAGGCGATGCGTCAACGTTTTTATTTAGTAGGTCTATCTCGCCACTGGCGTGGAACAGCATTACGAAGACCATTGCCAGGATGCGATAGAGCTCCATGTTCGAGTCGCGATGGGTTACGTTTTCGGTCATAACGGTTATTTATTAAGATGTCAGCTATGGTCATCGCATCACCTTTTTCCCATTCTGAATGATAATGCCGCGATAGTAACGTGGGTCTATGGGTTGTCCCAGTAGGTTGATGGGCTGTTGATAGATAGCAGGTGGTTGCGATAAGTTGCTTATTCCGGAAGCTGAGGTGGGTATGTTTTTTATCGATTCACTGAGCCATTGCTGGCGCTGAACGAGCCATTGCTGCATCTCTTCAATGTTCTGGGCCACTGAGGTGTTGTCGTAATCGCCCCAACGGGCGTATTCGTAGGGCCGTGAGCGTTGAATGGCCGCAGCGGTGGTAGATTGTTCAAACTCGTTGAGAAAAGCGCTCAGACGGCTGAAAATAGTGGGTGCCAATTCATCATAGAGTGCTATATAAGTGTCATTGAAGGATTTGTTCTCACTATTGAAGAGACAGGTATAGTAAAAGAACGCGTCGTCGTGTATGCGCGGCCACTTTTCCACATTCCGCATAATAGATCCGAAATCCCACAGGGTGGTCATCTGCAGACGGCTCTGTGGTGTATCGTCGTGTTTGGTAAGGTAGAGGTTGGCACCACCACTGTCGTAGGTGCCCAAGATATCGTGGCCAAGCAGCCAGGCAGCCCATGAGCGGAGGTCGATGTATTCATCATAGCGCCCTTCGTCGATGGCGGTTTCGAAGTTGTTCAGATAGTCGGTGATATAGGCCAGCTGTTCGGGCGTAATGTCTTCGGGTTCCGGATATTTAAAGGTAAACTGCTTGCCTTGTTTTTCAGTTTTAAAATACAGGTCTTCGTTCCACCAGTAGGCATCGCGCTCGATGAGATAACCGCTTTTCTTGTCTATATTGATACGGCAGTCGGCATTACGCTTCACCTGTTCAATAAGCAGATAGATACCGCGATAGTCGTTGTTGATAATGAGGTTTACATACTCGGCAGCGGGGGTCCACGGCATACCTATCAGTTCGTTGACCTTACGGCCAAGAAGGGTGTAGAGCACATCGCCTTCGGTGAGTAGCACCCAGTTTTTGTCGTAATAGCAGGAGTCGCCCCGAGCCAGTAGGTCGTTTTTCTTTTCCAGTTTCAGTTTGAAAGGTTTTTTCTCAGAATAGTAGGAACTGGTGTTGCCACGTATTTTCAAGGTCATGCCGCTCTGGTCTTTCAGGTATTCGCCACTGTCGAAGAGGGTGTCGCCCAACAGGGTGAGCACACAGCGGCCCGGCACTTTGGTATTATTGGTTGTTGTAATACCAAAAGCTCCTTCCGGAGCGAAGGCATAGTCGCAGGTGGGTTCCTCGCCGTTGACGGTGGTGATGGAGAGAACGGGAAGACCTAAAGCACTGATTTTACTGTGTATATCTTCGGCTTGAACACTGGAAGAAAGAAGCAGAAGCAGGACGGAGAGGTTTGTTTTCTTTCCAAATAGTTGGGTGAATGCCTTGTTCTTCCAGTTTTTCATGGCTAAGAATGTTGCGGCCATGATGAATATCCAATGCATGAAAGGTGATTTGAAGCGTGTTTCGCCATGCATCACAAGGGTGAGAATCAGGGTGCCGCCAACGATGATGAACAGAGGTAGTGCCAGTTTCTGAAATTCGCCTTGAAGAGTCAGGCGGATGATGCCCATTGCAGCCATCAGCAACAGCAGTCCATAAAAAATCATCGTGAACAACGCCATCCATTGGGCAAAGCTGAGTGTAGAGGCTTCACTGAGCAAATGGCGGAACGGCAGTGTGATATAGTTGTCTTCGGCATGTTCTTTATGACCGAGGAAAGCAGGCAGATTGTCGTAGTCGCTCTGGTACATATAGTAGATGCGACCGGGAATCTTCTTCAAGTATTCCACCTTGTGGTTCTTTAGCCAGTCCATGCTGCGCTCTTGCCAGATGCGTTCGCACTCAAAGCAGTCCAGTTGCTGGTGGTTTTCGATATAGCGTGGATAGCCTTCCGGCCAGATAGGCTGTCCCCAATGGGGAGCTACCTCGGCACCGTCATAGCACTCATCGACCATGGAAAACCACAATGAACGGGCCTGATAGACGAAATGTCCGGTGCGCATATAGGTGCTGCTGCCCACCACAATGATGAAACTGATATAACCGCCAACCATCAGCAGGAAGGGGCGCCAGGATTCTTTCTTCAGTCTCGCAATGGCATAGATGGCCAGCGCCAGTACCATGATAGTTGCTGTGGGGCGGAACCAATTGCCAAATGCCAGGACAAGACCTGAGAGGATGAGGAGTTTCTTGTTTTCTTTCCAAGAAGAAATATTAGAGAAAACTGCTTTGATGAACAGGAAAACAGCCAGCAGGGAGAAAAAGTCGGATGGTATCTCACTGCTGATCATCGTGCTTTGTCCCCAGTTGTTGGGATAGAGAATGTATAGCAGGATGGCGATAACGGCTGTCTTGTGATTGAACAGGTGGCAGCTCACTTGTCCAACAAGCCAGGCTGTTCCCGCTTTCATCAAGCACATCAGTAGCAGCAATGGAATGATTGAATTGCTGAGCAGGAGTGAAAGGGCGGTAAGGTTGATGATTCCGATGTTCCAAATGAATGGCAGTTCATCATAGTGCATCAGTGAGATAGTTGGATAAGGCTGTCCTTCAGCCAAACATACCCGTGCCAGTTCCAGATACCCTTCCCCATCATTGGTCGGGGTATAGCCGAACACCAGCCATACCATCAGCAGCCAAACGAAGTAGGCTACAGAAAAATTCAATAATGTTCTCTCACCCCTCAATTGTGAATTATGCTTTATGAATTATGAATTATGAACTACCTCACCACCGCCACTTTAGCCACTACGCCGGCCTTGCCATCGCTGGTGGCAGTAGCAATCATATAGACGCCGCTGGCCACACGGTTGCCATGAAGGTCGCAGCCGTCCCAGGTGTAGGTGCCACCGTTAGAACGGCCTTGTGAGACGAGTTTACCGCTGGGGCTGAGTATCTTTACGTCGGCATCGAAAGACAGGCCTACAACCGTTATAAGACCGGTATAGCCGGGTTCTACGGGGTTGGGATAGGCATAGACATTGTCTTTCTCCATCTCTTCGGCTGGTTGGGTGGCATCGCTCATATAAGAACAGAGGCCGTTGTCGGTGCCAAAAAACACCTTGCCGCTGTTGGGGTCGATGGCTATCGACTCGATATTATTGCTGAGCAAAGGACTATTCTCGGTGGTGAAGTGATGTATCTGCTCCATATTGTCGGCACTGATCAGATAGACACCATTGCCATCGGTACCAATCCATTTGCGGTTGCCGCCATCAATAACCATACAGCTGATGCTGACACCATTCATCAGGTAGTCGGCAAAGTTGCTGCCGTCGTTGCGTGGCACTTTGAATTGCTGGAAGGTGACCGACGACTGTCCTACTTCGTTGGCGTCGATCATGAAGAGGCCTCTGGATGTGCCCAACCAGATGTTGTGATCGTGGTCCTCGCAGATGGCGTTGATATGGCTCACGTTATAGCTGACGCCATCCTGATTGGTGAAATAGTTTTCGTTGTTGACGGTGTATGAATAATAGGGTTTCAGCACATCCATCCAGATGTCGTAGCAGAAGACGACTGGGTCTACCCAGTTGACGTTGGCAAACCACAGATAGCCTCGACTGTCTATCATGGCATGGCGTAACGAGTTATATCCCACGCCTTTATAGTTATTAAGCGACGACTGATAATGGTCTTCCCACTGTCCGTCGGCTTTTAGGAGCAGCAGGTTGACACCTTTTGCATGACTATTTAGCACCCAGAGATTGCCTCGGTCGTCGAACTGCAGTCCGTCCACTATGTTGTAGTTGTTGCCCAGTGTCTTTCCATTACTGAAGGCGTTGTGCAGTGGACTGTTGTCCTGGGTGTAATAGTTCACGAGTTGTCCTTCTTGGAACTCGTAAAGGCCGCAGCGTCCGCCAGCAAAGACATGGTTGTGGTCGGTAGGATCTACTGCAACGCAGTTGTTGTTCAGATATGAAAAGCCCGTCTTGTTTTGAAGTTCATCTTCGTAAATCTTCCATTCATCACCATCAAACTGCTGAACAGTTCCTGGGCGCTGCAGGTCCATGGAGCCTGCCAGGTAATAGCCACCCACGGTATAGAGCCGATTGCCAACGAACTGCATGTTATAGAAGTAGTTGTACTTTGGACCACCTGGTTGGAGGGTCTTGACCACGGGCAGGTAGGTGTCGTAGTCGTCGGTCTTAAGAATGGGCAGCGAGGTGGGATACTGCGGATGGTTGGGACGATAGGTATCGCTGATTTCCCCACGCTGCATGTTGACTTTGATAATGGCAAAGCGGGCATACAGGTAGGCGTAGATGCCATCGATGGTCAGGCTGTCGATGGTCTTATCGTCGGTCATAGACTTCTTGTAGAGTGCTGCTATATTGGTGATGTTACCATTGGCATCTAGCAGGTCTATGTTGGAGTTCTGATAGATGATGATGAGCTTACGGGCGTCGTTGTTCCAGGCAATATGTGTGATATAGGTATCGCTGAGACCTGTGATCTTGTCGTAGGTGGTGATGCTCTGGTCGTTGAGGTTGTACTGATACAAGCTGTTGGACGCCAGCACATAGAGGTTGTTGCCACCTTTCGCAATTTGCTGGGGCTCGTGGTACGACATGTATGCCTGCCACGAACCTACCTGTGCCTGCAGTGACACGAGTGCACACACGGTGAGTAGTAATAGAACAACGATTCTTCTCATCTTATACCTTTTGTAGGAAGTCGGCCAACTTCTGGGTGGCACGGGCACGATGGCTGATGGTGTTCTTTACCTCCATGCCCAGTTCGGCAAAGGTCTTGTCGTAGCCTTCGGGACGGAAGATGGGGTCGTAGCCAAAGCCCTCTGCCCCACTCCGCTCGCGGGTAATCTCGCCATCGACGATGCCCTCGAACTGGTACTCCTGTTTGATGCTGGTGCAACCACAGGGACAGACATCCTTTTTTAGTATTAACGCAATGACGGTGCGGAATCGTGCCTTGCGATTGTTATTTTCTGCTAAATCCTGGAGCAGCTGGGTCATGTTGGCCTCGCTGTCGTGGCTTTCTGCCGTAGGATTCTTGGTGGCGGCGTAGCGGGCGCTATAGACGCCTGGTGCACCGCCGAGAGCTTCTACCTCAAGACCAGTGTCGTCGGCAAAACAGCTGAGGTGATAGTGGTCATAGACGTAGCGTGCCTTTTGCAGGGCGTTAGCCTCGAGCGTGGTGCCCGTCTCTGGGATATCCACGTCGCAGCCTATGTCTTTCAGGGAGAGCACCTCTACCCTATCGCCCAGTATCTGGCGTATCTCGCTGAGCTTATGCTCATTGTTGGTAGCAAAAACTATCTTCATGTGGTCTTCAGTTTGGGCGTCTTGGGCGCCGTAGGGTCAATGTTGGTATTATTGGGTGTCTTCACCTTGATGGCATCGAAACCTTCGCCAAAGACGCCGATGACGGCACTCTGCGACACGAAGGCATGGGGGTCGATCATCTTGATGAGTCGGAACATGTCGGTGCTCTCGTTCTTCTTGGCCAGAATACAAAGCACCTTGCGCTCCTTACCCGAATACCAGCCGTGACCGTCGAGGATGGTGACACCGTGGTCCATGCGGGTGCCGATGGCGTTGGCTATCTCCTGCCACTTCTCTGAGAAGATGAGGAACTGCACCGACGAGCGGCGACGGTTGTAGATATAGTCGAGCATGAAGTTCTCTATCAGCATGGTGCAGAAGCCGAACACCACCATGTGGGTGCGGTCGAGCATGTCGCCAAACTGCGGGATGAACAGACAGGAGCCTACAATCATGAAGTCGAGGATGAACAGCACCGTGCCCAGCGACATGTTGTAGTACTTGTTCACAGAGGCCGCGATGATGTCGGAACCACCCGTAGAGCCGTTGTTCAGAAAGACGATGCCCAGCGCTGAACCTGTCATCATACAGCCGATGATGAGCGACATGAAGTTCTGCCCCTCGCCCAATATCTTCACCATCTCGCCTGTCTCATCGCGTGGTACCAGCTCTTTCATCAGTCCCAACAGGAAGGTGAGAACGATGATGGCATAGATGGTCTTCATCAGGAACTTCAGTCCCAGGATCTTCAGTGCGATGACCAGCAGCGCCAGGTTGATGAGGAAATAGGTGTACTGGTTGGGGAAGCCGCTGGCATACTCCACAATAGCAGCAATACCCGACACGCCTCCAGTCACGATCTCATAGGGCATGAGGAAAAAGGTGAAACCGAAGGCATACAAAAAGAGGCCAAGGGTTATGACAACATAATCCTGGACCTCTTTCATGATGATTTTGTGATTGATAGTCATTTATTTGATAACGATGTTCACCATACGCTTAGGGACGATGATAACCTTTACTATCTGCTTGTCTTCCACGTACTTGGCCGTGCGCTCGTCGCCGCGTACCAGTGCTTCGATGGCAGCATTGTCGGCATCGGCAGCCAGCTCAATCTCGAAGCGGGTCTTACCATTGAAGGCTACACCCATCTTCACGCTGCTCTCCACCAGGTACTGCTCGTTGTACTCGGGCCACTGTGCATCGCACACACTACCCTGCTCGCCCAGCATCTCCCACAGCTCCTCGGCCATGTGGGGTGCGAAAGGTGCAATGAGGATGACGAGTGTCTTTATCAGCTCCTTGTTCTTGCACTTCTGCTGCGACAGCTCGTTGGTACAAATCATGAAGGCCGAGATCGACGTGTTGTAAGAGAACTGCTCGATGTCCTGCGACACCTTCTTGATGAGCTTGTGCACGCTCTTCAGGTTCTCGGGTGTTGCGTCTGTTGCGGTGCCATCGCAGCATGCAGAGCTGCAGAGGTTCCAGAACTTCTTCAGGAAGCGGTGACAACCGTCGATACCGTTGGTATCCCAAGGCTTTGACTGCTCTACAGGACCGAGGAACATCTCGTAAAGGCGCAGGGTGTCGGCACCATACTTCTCTACAATCATGTCGGGGTTCACCACGTTGTACATAGACTTAGACATCTTCTCCACAGCCCAGCCGCAGATATATTTGCCATCCTCGAGGATAAACTCGGCATTGTTGTACTCAGGACGCCAAGCCTTGAAGGCCTCGATGTCGAGCACGTCGGCCGAAACGATGTTCACATCCACGTGGATGGGTGTGGTCTCCTTGTAGTTCTTGCGCAGGTTCAGGCTCACGAACTTACCCTTGTCGGCGCCCTCGTCCTCGATGCGATATACGAAGTTAGAGCGGCCCTGAATCATACCCTGGTTCACCAGCTTCTTGAAGGGCTCGTCCTCGCAGGTGTAGCCTGAGTCATAGAGGAACTTATCCCAGAAGCGTGAGTAGATCAGGTGTCCAGTGGCGTGCTCGCTACCGCCCACATAGAGGTCCACATTGCGCCAGTATTCGTTCTTTTCCTTGTCGGTCAGCGCCTGGTCGTTGTGGGGGTCCATATAGCGCAGATAGTAGGCTGATGAACCTGCAAAGCCAGGCATGGTGTTCAGCTCCAAGGGGAACACGGTCTCGTTGTCGATGTCGGCCACGTTGACCACGCTATTGGTCTTGGTATCCCAAGCCCATTTCTTGGCGCGACCCAATGGGGGTTCGCCGGTCTCGGTGGGCTTATACTCATCGATCTCAGGCAGTTCCAGGGGCAGACACTCCTTTGGAATCATATAGGGCATGTCGTCCTTGTAGTAAACGGGGAATGGCTCGCCCCAGTAGCGCTGACGTGAGAAGATAGCATCGCGCAGACGGTAGTTCACCTTCACGCGGCCCAAGCCTTGCTCGGTGACGTATTTCTTGGTGGCAGCGATGGCCTCTTTCACGGTCAGACCGTTGAGCGAGAACTTATCGCTGGCAGAGTTGCACATGATACCATCCTTGGCATCGAAGCTCTCCTCGCTGACGTCGGCACCCTCGATGACGGGGATGATGGGCAGGTTGAAGTGCTTAGCGAAGGCATAGTCGCGCGAGTCGTGAGCAGGCACAGCCATGATGGCGCCAGTGCCGTAGCCAGCCAATACGTATTCAGAGATCCATACAGGAATCTTGTCGCCGGTAAATGGGTTGATGGCGTATGAGCCAGAGAACACACCAGTTACGCTGTGGTCCATCTGGCGCTCGCGCTCGGTGCGCTTCTTCACATAGGCCAGATACTCATCGACGGCAGCCTGCTGGTCGGCGGTGGTCAGTTCTTTTACCAGGTCGCTCTCAGGAGCCAGTACCATGAAGGTCACACCAAACATGGTGTCGGCACGGGTGGTGAAGATGGTGAAGTGCTTGTCGCTGTCGGCCACGTTGAATTCAACCTCGGTACCCTCGCTACGGCCAATCCAGTTGCGCTGAGCCTCTTTCAGCGAGTCGGTCCAGTCGATGGTGTCCAGTCCGTCGAGCAGGCGCTGTGCATAGGCCGATACGCGCAGACACCACTGGCGCATCTTCTTTTGTTCTACGGGATAGCCACCACGTTCAGAGACACCGTTGATGACTTCGTCGTTGGCCAGCACGGTACCCAGTGCGGGGCACCAGTTCACCATGGTCTCGGCCAGATAGGCAATACGATAGTTCATCAGCACTTCCTGCTTCTTCTTCTCAGAGAATGCGGCCCATTCGGCAGCCGTGAAGTGCAGCTCCTCGCTGCCCTGAGCACCGCAGTCCTTAGAACCCATCAGCTCGAAGTGCTCGATGAGCTTGATGATGGGCTGTGCTTTCTGCGAAGAAATGCTGTAGTAAGAACGGAACATACGCTGGAAGGCCCACTGTGTCCAGTGGTAATAGCCTGGGTCACAGGTGCGTACCTCGCGACTCCAGTCAAACGAGAAGCCAATCTTATCCAACTGCTCGCGATAGCGGTTGATGTTCTGTTCGGTGGTGATGGCAGGGTGTTGGCCCGTCTGGATGGCATACTGCTCTGCGGGCAGACCGTAGGCATCGTATCCCATGGGGTTCAGCACGTTGAAACCCTTCAGGCGCTTGTAGCGTGCATAGATGTCGCTAGCAATGTAGCCGAGGGGGTGACCCACGTGAAGTCCGGCGCCGCTAGGGTAGGGGAACATGTTCAGAACGTAGAATTTCTTCTTTTTCTCATCTTCCACTACGCGGTAGGTGCCATTGTCCACCCAGCGTTTCTGCCATTTTTTCTCAATGTCTCTGAAATTGTATTCCATATCTTTGTTTTGCTTTTATTTTCTTATGTTTTCAAGAGTGCAAAGTTACTGAGAATTATTCTTTTCTCCAAAAAAATACCTTCAAATCACATTATTTAATAAAATTAATGCTTAAAAACGTTGCTGTTTAAAATAAAAAAGTTACTTTTGCATACAGATTCATTTTATATTAACTTTAAACGATACGAAAGATTATGATTAAAACATTACGCTTGTTTTTGGTAGCCATGTTGGCTATGGTTGGCATGAATGCAAATGCTGGCAAAATCGTGTTTGCCGATATTACTCCTAAACTGGAGAATGCTGTAGCCTATCTTGATCCATTCGATGGTGGCGACTTTACCGTGACCTTTGCTGGTGGTGGTAATAACGGTAAATACTATAATACTGGTACTGGTATTCGCTTGTATGCTAATGGAACTATGAAGATTGCCGCTAAGGAAGGCACTATCAAGAAGATTGTCATTGTTTATGATGGTACCAACAAGCCTGAAAGTGAAGATGTTGTAAACGTAGGTACTTATAATGTAGCTGGCGGTTACTGGACTGGTGAGGCTTCAGAGGTTGTGTTCACACGTCCTGAAGGTGCTGGTCACTGGCGTATTAAGTCAATTGCTGTCAACGACGATGCTATAATTCCTGAAGTTCCCACAGAGGGTCAGACAGCAGAGACAGCTATTACCGTAGCTCGTGCTTTGGAGATTATCAATGGTCTTGAAACTGGTAAGTCAACTGATTTCACTTACTATGTGAAGGGTATTGCTACTTCTGAAGTTGAGATCAACTATAGCAGTGCAACCTTTACCATTGCTGATACAGCTGAAGGTACAGCCGTTCTGAAGGCTTACAACTTGAAAGGTCTTGGCAATAAGGACGCTGCTACAGGTCTGTTTAAGAAGGGTGATACTGTTGTGTTGTTCGGTAATCTGCTGAAGTATGAGAAGACCGACGTTACTCCTGTTGAGATTATCCCTGAGATTACAAGTGGATATGTTGTATCTGTCAATGGTGATACAGAGCAAAAAGTAGAGCTCATTGGTGTTGCACAGGCATTGGAGCTCATCAATGCTCTTGATGATAATGCAACGACTGCAGCTTATCAGGTGAAGGGCTTCGTCGTGGGTGGTGATCCTACCTTCGATCGTAAAACTGAAGATAATTCTCTCTTTGGAAATACCACTTTCACTATTGCTGCTGAGAAGAATGGTTCTAACACTCTGACAGTTTACCGTTGTAAGTTCTTTAACAATAAGAACTTCGGTGAAGACGACATTACAGCCCTCAAGGATGGTGATGAGGTAGTTATTCAGGGTTCACTCCAGAAGTATGTAAAGGATAATGTTACTACTCCTGAGTTGAAAGACAGCTACATCGTTAGCATCAATGGTGCTACCTCTGGCATCAACAACATGAAGAACGAAGGTGCTAAGAAGGTAATCTACAACCTCGCTGGTCAGCGCGTGAAGAGCGTACAGAAGGGTCTGTACATCATCAACGGCAAGAAGTGCTTCGTGAAGTAATTCGTTGATAATACCTATATCGGCGAGGCAAGAACCTATTGGTTTTGCCTCGCTTTTTTTGTTATTACAGAAAAAAAACGTAACTTTGCAACGAGAAAAGCATAGCTTTACAGGTGGAATAGTGGCACTTTACTATTCTAAAAGCATAGCTTTGCGATAATAAAAGTAAAAGAATGGCAAAGAAAGACGGGGAACTGACCCCGATGATGAAACAGTTCTTCGACCTGAAAGCACAGCACCCCGAGGCGCTGCTGCTCTTTAGGTGTGGCGACTTCTACGAGACCTATTGCGACGATGCTGTGGAGGCCTCACAGATATTGGGCATCACACTGACCCGACGCAATAATGGCAATAGTGGAAAGGGCGACGAGATGGCTGGATTTCCTCATCATGCACTCGATACGTATCTTCCTAAGCTGATTCGTGCCGGCAAGCGCGTGGCTATCTGCGACCAGTTGGAAGATCCTAAGCTCACTAAGAAACTGGTAAAGCGTGGCATCACCGAGCTGGTGACTCCTGGTGTGGCTATGAGCGACAATGTGCTGAACTACAAGGAGAACAACTTCCTGTGTGCTGTACAT
Organism: Xylanibacter brevis ATCC 19188; assembly: GCF_000621725.1. GTDB lineage: Bacteria > Bacteroidota > Bacteroidia > Bacteroidales > Bacteroidaceae > Prevotella > Prevotella brevis. The sequence continues at coordinate 50,166 of NZ_KK211334.1, read as the reverse complement.
TTCGGCAAGTCGGCCTGTGGCGTGGCTTTCCTCGATATCTCTACGGGCGAATACCTGACGGGAGAGGGCACCTACGACTATGTGGAGAAGCTGATGGCCAGCATACAGCCTAAGGAGGTGCTCTACGACCGCGACCACCGTCAGGACTTTGAGCGCTTTTTTGGTGTGCGCTACGTGACGTTCGAGATGGACGAGTGGGTGTTCACCGAACAGTTTGCCATGCAGAAGCTCCTGAAGCACTTCAAGGTGAAGTCGCTCAAGGGATTTGGCGTGGATCATCTGCACAGTGGCGTGGTGGCTGCTGGCGCCATTCTGCAATATCTGGAACAGACACAGCACACGCAGATTGGTCATATCACGCAGATATCGCGCATCGAAGAGGATAAATACGTCCGACTGGATAAGTTCACCATCCGTTCGCTGGAACTGATACAGACCATGCAGGAGGGTGGACGCTCGCTGCTCGACGTGATAGACCGCACCGTGTCGCCCATGGGTGGACGTATGTTGCGCCGCTGGCTGGTGTTCCCCCTCAAGGAGAAGGCAGCCATCGAGGGCCGACTGGACATCGTGGACTATTTCTTCCGCGAGCCGTACTTCCGCGAACTGATCGACGAACAGTTGCAACAGGTGGGCGACCTGGAGCGTATCATTTCGAAGGTGGCCGTAGGACGAGTGACTCCTCGTGAGATGGTACAGCTGAAGCGTGCGCTACAGGCTGTGGAGCCTATCAAGCAGGCTTGTCTGCAGGCCGACAACCAAGTGATTCGTCAGTTGGGCGAACGCATGAACGAGTGCCGCGATATTCGCGACCGCATAGAGCGCGAGATTGTCAGCGACCCGCCACAGCTGGTGCAGAAGGGTGGGGTGGTGCGCAATGGCGTCAACCAGGAACTCGACGAGCTGCGCCACATCGCCTATAGTGGCAAGGACTACTTGCTGCAGATACAGAACCGCGAGGCTGAACAAACAGGCATCCAGTCGCTGAAGATTGGCTATAACAACGTGTTCGGCTATTATCTCGAGGTCAGAAACACATATAAAGATCGCGTGCCGCAAGAGTGGGTGCGCAAGCAGACGCTGGCTCAGGCCGAGCGCTATATCACCCAGGAACTGAAGGAATACGAAGAGAAAATTCTGGGGGCCGAAGAAAAGATTCTCTCGCTCGAGGCTCGCATCTTCAACGAGCTTGTTATCGCCGTACAGGCGTTTATACAAAAGGTGCAGACCAATGCCACCATCTTGGCACGCATTGACTGTCTGCTCAGTTTTGCCAAAACAGCACAGGAGCATCGCTACATCCGTCCGGTGGTGGACGATGGCGATGTGATAGACATCCGTCAGGGGCGCCATCCAGTCATCGAAACACAGTTGCCCGTAGAGGAGCAATATGTGCCCAACGATATCCTCCTGGATCAGGAGCGACAGCAGATAGTTATCATCACGGGCCCGAATATGGCCGGTAAATCGGCGCTGTTGCGTCAAACGGCATTGATAGTATTGTTGGCCCAAGTGGGATGTTTTGTGCCCGCAGAGGCCGCGAAAATCGGTCTAGTGGATAAAATCTTCACCCGTGTGGGTGCCAGCGACAATATCTCGCTGGGTGAATCTACGTTTATGGTCGAGATGACAGAGGCCTCTAACATCCTGAACAATGCTACGCCGCGTTCGCTGGTGCTGTTTGATGAGTTGGGCCGTGGCACCTCTACCTACGATGGCATCTCCATTGCTTGGGCCATCGTGGAATATCTGCACGAGCATCCCAAGGCACAGGCACGCACGCTCTTTGCCACTCACTATCACGAGCTGAACGAGATGGAGAAGACCTTTTCGCGCATCAAGAACTATAATGTCAGTGTGAAGGAGGTCGATGGCAAGGTCATCTTCCTGCGTAAGCTGGAGCGTGGCGGCAGCGAGCACTCTTTCGGTATCCACGTGGCCGAGATTGCTGGTATGCCGCGCAGCATTGTGAAGCGTGCCAACGTCATTCTGAAACAGCTGGAGAGCGAGAATGCGCAGGTGGGCGCAGCAGCTAAGCCAACGGCCGAGATTGCCCATAGTCGTGAAGGCATGCAGCTATCTTTCTTCCAGCTCGACGACCCCGTGCTCTGTCAGGTGCGCGACGAGATCCTTGGCCTCGATGTCAACAACCTGACGCCTCTTGAGGCGCTCAACAAACTCAATGAAATCAAGAAAATAGTCTCGGGAAAATGAGAACTGCTTTTAACTGAGAACTGCTTTTAACTGAGAACTGAGAGTTGAGAACTGAGAGGTATGATTAGACCTGCTGGTTCTGATTATAATGAGAGGTGAGTAGTACAAATAATACTTCTCACCTCTCACTTTTCACTTCTCACTTAGTAATACCTCTCAGTTCTCAGTTCTCAACTCTCAGTTAAAAATACCTCTCACTTAGTAAAGCTTTTCACCATGCAATACGTGCCAATGATGATGAAGGGGATAGAGAGAATCTGTCCCATATCGATGGGGAGGGAATTCTCGAAGGCCTCCTGCACCTCTTTGGTGTATTCAATGAAGAAGCGGAAGGTGAAGATATAGGTCAGACAGAGACCGAAATAGAAGCTGGTGCCTACCTTCTGTGGCATCTTCTTATAGAGGATAATCATCAACAAGAAGAGTAGGGCATAGGCAATGGCCTCATAGAGCTGTCCGGGATGGCGGGGTAGGGCATCTACACGCTCGAACACAAAAGCCCAGGGCACATCGGTCACCTTACCAATAATCTCGCTGTTCATCAGATTGCCCAGACGGATGAAGCAGGCGGTGATGCCCGTAGCAATGGCAATGTTGTCGAGCACCTGCCACAGGGGCACTTTGTGGTGCTTCACATACAGCCACAGCGCAATCATCAGTCCCAGCGTGCCGCCATGCGAAGCCAGTCCTTCGTAGCCCGTCAGCTTCCAACTGCCGTCGTACATGAAGTGGATGGGCAGCAGCATCTCTACAAAGCCCTTCACCGACGTCAGGTAGTAGTCGGGCTGATAGAAGATGCAATGGCCCAGGCGGGCACCAATCAGGATGCCCAGGAAGCAATAGACGAACAGCGGCTCGAACTTCTCCTCGGCTATCTTCTGTTGTCTGTAGAGCGTTCTCACGGCGAAGTAGGCCAACAGCAGACCTATCAGCCAGCACAATGAGTACCAGCGCACTGCCAGAGGTCCGAGGTGGAAGGCCTCGAGACCCGGATGCCAGATAATATAATTAAGTAGGTTAATCATACATTAAAACGGAAGTGCATAATATCGCCGTCCTGTACCACGTATTCCTTACCTTCTACGCCCATCTTGCCAGCCTCGCGTACGGCAGCCTCTGAGCCATATTTCAGGTAGTCCTCGTACTTGATCACCTCAGCACGGATAAAGCCCTTCTCGAAGTCGGTATGGATCACACCGGCACACTGAGGTGCCTTCCAGCCCTTCTTATAGGTCCAGGCCTTCACCTCCATCTCGCCAGCGGTGATAAAGGTCTCCAGGTTCAGCAGGGCATAGGCCTTCTTGATGAGTCGGTTCACGCCGCTCTCCTCCAGGCCCAGCTCCTCTAGGAACATCTGCTTGTCCTCGTAGCTCTCCAGTTCGGCAATATCTTCTTCGGTCTTGGCAGCAATCACCATTGCCTCGGCACCTTCCTCCTTGGCCAGTGCCTCTACCTTCTTGGTGAAGTCGTTACCACTCTTAGCTTCAGCCTCGCCCACGTTGCACACGTAGAGCACGGGCTTAGACGTGAGCAGGAACAGGTTGCGGGCGCACTCTTGCTCCTCCTTGCTGTCGAACTCCACGATACGGCCGTTCTTTCCCTGCTCTAGCACCTCTTTATAGGCCTTCAGCACCGTCACCTCTACCTTGGCATCCTTGTTGCCAGCGGCAGCGGCCTTCTCGGTCTTGGCCAGACGCGAGTCGATGGTCTCCAGGTCTTTCAGTTGCAGCTCGGTGTCAATGATTTCCTTATCGCGTATGGGATCTATGCTACCATCTACGTGGGTGATGTTCTCGTCTTCGAAGCAGCGCAGCACGTGGATGATGGCATCGGTCTCGCGGATGTTGCCCAGGAACTTATTTCCCAGACCTTCACCCTTAGAGGCACCCTTCACCAAACCGGCGATGTCAACGATCTCGCAGGTGGCAGGCACGATGCGTCCGGGGTGAACCAACTCAGCCAGTTTGGTGAGTCGCTCGTCGGGAACGGTGATTACGCCCACGTTGGGTTCAATTGTACAGAAAGGGAAGTTTGCTGCCTGCGCCTTAGCGCTCGACAGACAGTTGAAAAGTGTGGACTTGCCCACGTTAGGCAGTCCCACAATACCACATTTTAATGCCATTTTTTTCTATAAACGTTTATTTCTGAGTGCAAAGGTACGAATAAGCGAGAACAAAAACAAAGAATTCATTCTTTTTTTTGTCGAGCGCCAGTACCTAAGACGAAAGTCAAAGGTACGATTAAGTGAGCGAAAATGCAAATTTATTTGCAATTTTCCGAACGAGAGTACCTTTGGCGCAGCCAAAGGTGGCCGAATAAGCGAGAACAAAAGCAAAGAATTTATTCTTTTTTTGTCGAGCGGTAGTACTTTTATTGAAGCTAAAGATACGAACAAGTGTTAAAGTGACACAATAAGCATTAAAGGAAAGTAATCGTTGTATATTTCTGGCATGATTATTTCCGTTTTTTACTAACTTTGCAGTCGAAAAGATTGTTAGGGGATTCAACCAAACCTATTTAACACTATAATTAACACAGGAAAATGAATCAGTTTACAAAAATGAAACTGAGGCTTAAACGAGTATTTAATGGTGGCATCAAGAAGCACCGTTTATACGAGGGACCTTACCATGGAGGAAAGTCGTCTTACTCTTACTATGTGGACGACAACAACCTCCGTGTGTTTGATGGTCCTTTTCATTTGCGTTTAAGCTCACTCAACCGCTATGGCAAGGAGGTTCAGAGCATGGCTCGCGGCAACTTCATCGATGGCTTGAAGAATGGTGGTTGGTGCTACTTTTACAAGAGCGATCAGAAGCGTATGAAGTTGAACGCAGATTTTGTCAATGGATTGATTGACGGCAAACTGCAGTTTGAGACTTTCGACTCTACCAACATTTCGAGTGTGCCTACGCGAACCTGTCTCACATTCACGGTCAACCGCCGTCGCCTGGTAGGCGAGATCAGCGGTTTTCTGCATGGGTACAGGTTTAATGGTTATCTCGATGAAGATGGTCGTCCGCACGATCAGTGGATCAGTCACGTCTTCGACGAGTATAATGGCGAGTGGCGCATTGTAGAGGAGTGGTATCATGGCAGTTTGGTGAAGGCCGAACGCCAGATGATTACCTACGGTCGCAACGAGCATATACGTTCGAGCATGTGTCATCAACTCAATGAGCTGATCGACGAGATAAATAACGTCATGTTGCCCATTATGCAACATGGTTCTCTGGGAGGTCTTGCTAACATCCCAGCTGTTTAATACTTTATTATTACTATTTTTTCATTAGTGGGCGCCCTCAGTTGATGATCGCGCCCACTTTTTTTGTTGCTCTTAGTGCGCCTCCAGCCAGTTCTTGCCAAAGCCCGAGTCGGCCACCAGTGGCACGTCCAGGCTCATGGCGTGCTGCATCTCCTCCAGCACGATGCTCTCCACCTGCTCTTTCTCCTCGGGGAAGACGCTGAAGTTCAGTTCGTCGTGCACCTGTAGTATCATCTTGCTCTTGATGCCTTCGGCCTTGAAGCGCTGGAAGATGCGTATCATCGCCACCTTAATGATGTCGGCAGCGGTGCCCTGGATGGGTGCGTTGATGGCGTTGCGCTCGGCAAAGCCTCGTACGGTGGCGTTCTGCGAGTTGATGTCTGGCAGATAGCGGCGACGTCCGAATAGGGTGGTGACGTAGCCCTGCTGGCGTGCCACCTCTTTCGACTGTTCCATGTACTGCTGCACCTGTGGGAAGGTGTCGAAATAGCCGTCTATCAGCATCTTAGCTTCCTCGCGAGGAATGTCGAGTCGTTCAGCCAGTCCGAACACGGTGATGCCGTAGATGATGCCGAAGTTGGCACGCTTCGACTTGGTTCGCTCGTCGCGGCTCACCTCCTCGATAGGCTTTTTATAGATGTTGGCTGCGGTGGCAGCATGCAGGTCTTTTCCGTTTTTAAACACCTCGATCATGTGTTCGTCTTTCGACAGATGCGCCATCACGCGCAGTTCTATCTGACTATAGTCGGCCGAGAAGAACAGGCAGCCCGGTTCGGGGATAAAGGCCTTGCGTATTTCCTTGCCGTCCTCGCCGCGAATGGGAATATTCTGCAGGTTGGGGTCTGACGAAGAGAGTCGTCCGGTGGCCGTCACCGTCTGGTTGAACGAAGTGTGGATGTGGCCTGTGCGTGGGTTTATCAGCTTGGGCAGTGCCTCTATATAGGTGCCGATGAGTTTCTTCAACCCTCTGTGTTCCAGGATGTCTGCCACAATCTCGTGCTTGTTTTTCAGCTGTTGCAGCACCTCTTCGCTGGTCACGTACTGTCCAGTCTTGGTCTTCTTGGCTTTCTCTACAATCTTTAGCTTGTCGAACAATATCTCGCCTACCTGTTTTGGCGAGGCAATATTAAACTGCTGACCAGCCAGTTCGTAGATGCGCGCCTCGATGGTTGCCATGCGTTCGTTCAGTGCCTTCGCCGTTTCCTGCAGCGACTCGGTGTCCAGGCACACGCCGTTCATTTCCATCTCGGCCAGCACGGGCATCAGTGGCATCTCTATCTCGTAGAACAGTTCCTCGCAGTGGTGCTCTTTCAGCAGACCCTCCAACTTGTTTTTCAGTTGCAGCGTGATGTCGGCATCCTCGCAGGCATACTCATAGACCTGCTGTGGTGTGAGGTCGCGCATAGACCGCTGGTTCTTTCCCTTGGGTCCTATCAGTTCGTCGATGTGCACCGTCTGGTAGTTCAGCAGTGTCTCGGCCATGTAGTCCATGTTGTGGTGCAACTCTGGTTGGATGAGGTAGTGGGCTATCATTGTGTCCCACATCGGGCCGTCCAGATGCACATCATAATTTCTCAGCACCTCGAGGTCGTACTTCAAATTTTGACCGATTTTCAAAATCGAAGGGTCTTCGTAGAGAGGTTTAAAGATATTAACAATTCGCAACGCTTCTTCACGTTTGGCAGGAATGGGCACATAAAACGCCTCATGTTCGGTCACGGCGAAGCTCAAACCCACCAATTCGGCGTCGATGGCGGTGGTGGAAGTGGTCTCCGTGTCTAGACAAAGAATTTGTTTTGTCCTAAATAAATCATATAGATTTTTTAAATCTACCTCATTTTCAACGAGTTTGTAATTATGAGCCACCGTTTTAATGGTCTCAAAACTCGAAAATTTTGGCGTTTCCGCATCGTCGGTGGCAAATTCTTCAAAGAGAGAAAGCTGCGAATTATTAGATTTTGGCTTCTTTTCAACTTTTTTAAGAACTCGTTGTGTCAGTGCCTTAAACTCCAGTTCGGTGAACAGTTCGCTGAGTTTTTCCTCGTCGGGTTGCTGCAGTTGCAGTTCGTCGAGTTTCAGTTCGATGGGCACGTCGGTGCGGATGGTGGCCAGGAAATAGCTCATCTTGATGTCGTCCACGTGTTCCTCCACCTTCTTCTTCAGTGCACCCTTCAGTTCGTCGGTGCGGGCCAGTAGCTGTTCCACGCTGCCGAAGTCGGCAATGATCTTGGCAGCCGTCTTTTCGCCCACGCCCGGACAACCGGGGAAGTTGTCGGCCGAGTCGCCCATCAGTGCCAACAAGTCTATGACCTGCGTGGTGTTTTCGATGGCATATTTCTCGCACACCTCGTGTGGACCCATCACCTCGTAGCCGCCACCATGGCGCGGGCGGAAGATTTTGGTGCGCTCGCTCACCAATTGGCCGTAGTCCTTATCGGGGGTCAGCATGTAGGTCTCGATGTTTTCGATAGAATCGGCCTTTTTGGCCAGAGTGCCTATCACGTCGTCGGCCTCGAAACCATCCACCTGCAGCACCGATATGCGGTAGGCTGCCAGCAGGTCTTTGATGATGGGCACCGCCTTGCGGATATCCTCGGGGGTGGCTTCGCGTTGTGCTTTATAGGCGGGGAACGCCTCGCTGCGGAAGGTCAGTCCATGGGGGTCGAAGGCCACACCCAGGTATTTGGGTTGCTCTTTCTCTATGACTTCCTGGAGGGTGTTCACAAAGCCGATGATAGCCGATGTGTTCAGACCTTTGGAGTTGATGCGTGGGTTTTTGATGAATGCGTAGTACGACCTGTAAATCAGGGCATAGGCATCTAAAAGAAACAGTTTCTCCATGTATATTTCAGATTTTTCGGTAAAATTACTAAAAAAATTGGTATTACTCCGATATTTTCAGTAATTTTGTCTCAAAATTAATCATAATGGACTATCTATCTCTTATCAAACGACCTATCGAGTCGGAACTAAACGAGTTTATTTCACTCTTCGAGCAGTCTCTGAGTCATGAGGATACGTTGCTGTCTGAGGTGCTGTCGCACATCAAACAGCGCGGTGGCAAGCGCATGCGCCCCATGTTGCTGATGCTGCTGGCTAAGAACTATGGCTCGGTGACGGACGTGACGCTGAACTCAGCCATCGGTCTGGAACTGCTGCACACGGCCTCGCTGGTTCACGACGATGTGGTAGATGAGAGCGAGGAGCGCCGCGGACAGGCCTCGGTGAATGCCACCTATAATAACAAGGCGGCTGTGCTGGTGGGCGATTTCATCCTTTCCACCGCACTGCTGAAGGTGTCGTTCACCAACAACCAGCGCATCATCGAGACGCTGGCAGAGTTGGGTAGGGTGCTGGCCTCGGGCGAAATTCTGCAGTTGCAGAACATCAAGAACGAGGAGATCTCCGAGGATGTCTATTATCAGGTGATAGAACAGAAGACGGCGGTGCTCTTTGCCGCCTGTTCATCGATAGGTGCGCTCTCTGCCGGTGCCTCCGACGAGGAGGTGGAGAAGGCCCGCCAGTTTGGTCACGACCTGGGCATCATGTTCCAGATCCGCGATGATATCTTCGACTACTACGACTCGAAGGAGATAGGTAAGCCTACGGGCAATGATATGGCGGAGGGTAAGCTGACGCTGCCCGTGATCTACGCCCTGCAGCATTCGCCCTTCGACTCGATGATGACGTTGGCCAAGAAGGTGAAGGCGGGCACTATCAACCCCGATGAAATCGCCGTCTTGGTGGAGTTCACCAAGCAGCAGGGTGGTATAGAATATGCTGAGAAATGCATGGAGGACTACCACCGCAAGGCGCAACAGTATGTAGATAGTTGCGTAAAAGATCCCTCGATTGCTACGGCGCTCACGGCGTATCTGGACTATGTTATTCAGAGAAGAAAGTAGGTTTTAACTGAGAACTGAGAGTTGAGAACTGAGAGGTATGATTAGACCTGCTGGTTCTAATTATAATGAGAGGTGAGTAGTACTAATAATACTTCTCACCTCTCACTTTTCACTTATAAGAACCTCTCAGTTCTCAGTTCTCAACTCTCAGTTTAAGCGCATGAAAATGCGCTTAGAAGAACTTCACCTCTTCGCCTACCACTTCGCTCAGCAGGAGGTTGGCCAGACGACTGGTGCCCATGCGGAACCACTTGTTGGTGAGCCATTTCTCGCCCAGAACCTCTTTCACGATGGTGTAGTAGATCAGTGCATCCATCACGCTGTTAAGGCCGCCAGCGGGCTTAAAACCAATCTGTATGCCGGTCTTATCGTAGTACTCTTTGATAGCCTGACACATCACGTAGGCAGCCTCGGGGGTAGCGGCGGGCTCCAGCTTGCCGGTAGAGGTCTTGATATAGTCGGCACCGCCATACATCGACAGCAGTGAGGCAATCTTGATGTTCTTGGCCGTCTTCAGGCAACCGGTCTCCAGAATCACCTTCATGGCCTGTTCGCCACAGGCTTCCTTCTGTTGCTGGATCTCATCTACCACGGTGTCGTAGTCGCCCTCCAGGAAGGCACCCACGTTCATCACGATATCTATCTCAGTGGCACCGTCTTTTACGGCCAGCGAGGTCTCTACGGTCTTAACCTCGATGAGCGACTGTGACGAGGGGAAACTGCCCGATACGCAGGCCACCTCGACACCCTCTACCTCGAGTGTCTCGCTGACTGTCTTGGCAAACTTAGGATAAACGCAGATGGTGGCTACGTGGGGTAGGTCGGGATACTGCTCGTCAAACTGGTTTACCTTCTCAGTGAAGGCCATCACCGACGTCTCGCTGTCGGTGGTCTTCAGGGTGGTCAGTTCCACGCTTCCCATCAGGAATTTCTTCACTTCATGTGTATCGTTCAGGGGCACCTTTTCGGCGATGATCGTCTTCACGGCCTCACGTACTTCCTCGTCGGTGATGTCGAGGTTGTACTGGCTCAGCACTTGTTCAATCTTGTTCTTTTCTTCCATAGTTGTTATGCTTTAAGTTTAGGGTTACATATATGTCTTGTTGCGTCTCTCTTTGTCTTTTTATCGATAGATTTCTGTAGCTCCTGGGTCAGATCCACGCCCGTCTGATTGGCCAGACAGAGCAGCACCCACAGCACGTCGGCCATCTCTTCGCCCAGCGCCTCGCGCCCGTTGTCGACAGCCCGTGGGTCTGACGCTTTCCACGACTGTTCGCCATAGCGCCTACTGATGATGCGCGCCAGTTCGCCCACCTCCTCAGTCAGCACCGTCATATTGGTGAGTTCGCCAAAGTACCTCACGCCATACGTCTTAATCCATCTATCCACAGTCTCCTGTGCCTCTTCTATCGTCATATCAATAATTATATATCCCCCTCTCCTTTGGAGAGGGCCGGGGTGAGGTCTTCACTCCTTGTTCTTCGTATCCATACAGATGGTCACCGGCCCATCGTTGAGCAGTTCCACCTTCATATCGGCACCAAACTCGCCCGTGCCGCAGGGCTTGCCCATCTCGCTGCTCAGCTTCTTGCAGAAAAGCTCGTAGAGCGGCACACTGACCTCGTGCCTTGCTGCTCTCAACCACGAGGGTCGATTGCCCTTCTTGTAGCTTGCAAACAGTGTAAACTGGCTCACCACGAGTGCCTCGCCGCCCGTCTCCATGATAGAACGGTTCATCACCCCGTTTTCGTCGTCGAAAACGCGCAGGCCCACCACCTTGCGCACCAGCCAATCTACATCCTCTTCGGTGTCCTCTTCGCAGACGCCCAGAAGTATCAGATATCCCTTTCCAATGCTCGATTTCACGGCCCCATCAATAGTCACTGAGGCATGGCTCACGCGTTGTATTACTATTCTCATGTTGCAAAGGTACGATTAAGTGAGCGAAAATGCAAATTTATTTGCAATTTTCCGAACGAAAGTATCTTCGAAATTCATTCTTTGTTGTGCCCTGGAACCTCGTTTTAGGAATTAAAAGCGCCCAAATCACGAGCCAAAACAAGCGCTTTTGCCCCCTCATAGTTTCCCTTTCAAAATGCAATACTTACCCCATTGTTTTTCGTCTAGGGGCTAGAAAGGTGCTTTCTAGAGTCTAGATGACCTCATTCTAGGGTCTAGATTGAGTCATTCTAGAGTCTAGAAATGGGTGATCTAGACTCTAGATTCAGACCAAAAGTGCCACTATTGGAAGTCAAAAGTGGCACTTTTAGAAAACAATAGTGGCACTTTTAGAAAACAATAGTGGCACTATTGCATCACAATACTGTCACTATTGACATGCAAAAGCGGCACTTCCGGTTGAAGAAAGTGCCGCTTTGGATGGTGCAGGCTGATGCTTTTCCACGTGGAAAGTTATGATTGGTGGAAGTGGTTGTAGATGATTTGTGCTTTTGATGTGCCAATAATCTCTGTAAGTTGTTGAATATCAGCATCTTTGATGCGCTTCACGCTCTTCAGTTTGTCAATCAGTGCGTCGCGCGTCTTGGGGCCAATGCCCTGAATATCATCCAGTTCCGAGTGCAGTGCATGTTTGCTGCGCTTGTCGCGGTGGAAGGTGATGGCAAAGCGGTGCACCTCGTCCTGTAGTTGCGTGAGCACGTGGAAGAGCTCAGAGTTGGTCTTCAAACCAATCACGCGGGGCGGAAAACCATAGAGCAGTTCGTTGGTGCGGTGGCGGTTGTCTTTCGCCAAACCGGCGATAGGAATGTCCAGGTTCAGCTCGTCCTGTATCACCTCGCGGATCACCTCCATCTGGCCTTTACCACCGTCGGCTACGATGAGGTCGGGTAGGGGCTCTTCCTCCTCCACCAGGCGCTTATAACGGCGATACACCACCTCCTTCATCGACGCATAATCGTCGGGCCCCACCACCGTCTTAATGTTGTATTTCTTATAGTCTTGCTTGCTGGGTTTCATCGATTTAAACACCACACAAGCGGCCACGGCGTCCGTTCCCGATATGTTAGAGTTGTCGAAACACTCTATCTGATAGGGCATCTTTGGCAGTCCCAGTTTCTCTTGCAGTTCCTTCATCAGGCGCACCTGTTTCTGTTCTGGATTCAGTTTCTCAGCCTGTTTCAGGCGGTCGAACTTATACTGTTTGCCATTCATTTCCGAGAGGTCCAGCAACGTCTTTTTATCGCCGCGCTGAGGGATGGTGAAGGTGACGCCATCCAGTTCCATTTCGAGGTCGAAAGGCACCACAATCTCCTTGGAATTGCTCTTAAAACGCTCACGCATCTCTACGATGCCCAACTGCAACAGCTCTTCGTTTGTTTCTTTCAAGCGCTTTTTAAATTCGAACGTAAACGACTGATTAATGGCTCCGTTCGACACGTGTATGTAGTTGATATACGCAATTTTCTCGTCGTTGGTAATCGAGAACACATCTACGTTGTTGATGGTGTGGCTCACCACCTCGCTCTTGCTCACAAACGAGTCTATCAACAGGTATTTTCGCTTCACCTCTTCGGCCTCTTCAAAGCGTAGCTCCTCGGCCAAAAGCTGCATCTTTTCGCGCATCTGGCGCAGCACTTCGCGCGTGTTTCCCTTCAAGATTTCGCGTGCCTGCAGCATGTTTTGCTGGTAGTTTTCGTAGCTCTGTTTTGCTACGCATGGCCCACCGCAATTCTTGATGTGATACTCCAGGCACACCTGGTATTTTCCGGCGGCAATTCCCTCCTTTGTGATGGGCTGCCGACAGGTGCGCGGATGGTACAGCTTGTTGATTAGTTCCAGCACGGCATTCATCGAACCGATGTGGGAATAGGGCCCGAAATAGGTGCCCCATTTCTTGTTGATGGTGCGTGTTTTGAAGATACGTGGGAAGGGCTCGTTGGTCACACAGATGCTGGGGTAGGTCTTTCCGTCTTTCAATAGCACGTTGTAGCGCGGATTATACTTCTTGATGAGCGAATTTTCAAGCAGTAGTGCGTCCTCTTCGGTGTTGACCACCGTGTAGCTGATGTCGTGAATCTTAGACACCAGCACCTTCGTTTTGAAGCGATCTACCTCGGTATGAAAGTAGGATGAGACACGCGATTTCAGGTTCTTCGCCTTACCAACGTATATAATCGTACCTTCACTATCGTAATATTGATAGCTGCCAGGCTTCTCAGGGAGTCGCGAAACGATACCCTTCAGATAGGCTAAACGTGCCTCGTTCTCTTCCTTTGTCATACTTTAGTGTTTCACGTGAAACGTATTTGCTTTCTTCTTCCTGCGTTTTCCTATAAAAATCCCCTCCCACATCGCAGGTTGGGGGAGGGGGTTGGTGTTGTTTTTGCGATTTAAATCGTCAACAGTGTCGTTACGTCGCAAAGTCCGTCGAATTCATCGCGTCCGTGCAGACCTTCGTCCTTGATCTCGATGATGAAGTTCATGAAAATCTCTTTGGGATTGAAATGCTTCACCAATTTGTAGGTGGCCTTGGCTGTTCCGCCGGTAGCCAGCAGGTCGTCGTGGATTAACACTACGTCGTTTTCGTCGATGGAATCGATGTGCATCTCTACGGTGTCAACGCCATACTCTTTCGAGAACGACTCCTTGATGGTGGTCCAAGGTAGTTTTCCAGGCTTTCTGGCCAGCACCACGCCGGCACCTAACCTTAGAGCCAGCGCCGAAGCAAGTACAAATCCTCGGCTCTCGATGCCCACAATCTTAGTGATGCCCTTGTCTTTGTAAATTTCATAGAGTTCATCGACCATTTCTTTCATGCACGCAGCGTTCTTATACAGCGTGGTGACATCGCGGAAATTGATTCCTTTCTTCGGGAAATCTGGTATGCAACGCAGATTGTCCAACAGTAATTGGGTATTCATACTCAGTTAGTTATATGATTAAATTAATGTATTTGTTTCACGTGAAACTTATCGCCCCATGAGCACTAACAGCACGTTGATGTCGCTGGGAGAGACGCCCGGAATGCGGCTGGCCTGTGCCAGTGTGTCGGGATCTATGGCGGTCAACTTCTGTCGGCATTCGGTAGAGAGCGATTGAATCGTGTTGTAATCGAAGTGTCCCTTGATTTTGATATTCTCCAAGCGGTGCATTTTGTCGGCCACTTGTTTCTCGCGCTCGATGTATCCTTTATACTTAATACGTATTTCGGCAGCCTCGGCAATCTCCTCTTTGCGGTTGGGTGCGCTCTCGATTAATTCGCGCAGTTCGGGCACAATCTCCGATAGATTGCGGAAGTTCAGTTGTGGACGTGCCACCAGGTCTTCCAACTTGACGCCAAATTGGAGTGGGGTGGTGCCCAGTTTTTCCAGCGCGGGATTGATTTCTTTTGCTTTAATCGGGAAGGTCTTGCAAAAAGCCTCGATTCTTTCGATGGCCTGTTTCTTCTCCATCCAGCGGTCGTATCGGTCTTTTTTTGCCAGTCCCATCGCATAAGATCGCTCTGTGAGTCGGGCGTCGGCATCGTCTTGGCGCAGCAGAATGCGATACTCTGCGCGCGAGGTAAACATGCGGTAGGGCTCGTCAACGCCCTTTGTTACCAGGTCGTCCACCAGTACACCGATGTACGACTCATCGCGATGCATCACAAATTCGTTGTTTCCATCGCATTTCAGAGCTGCATTCACGCCAGCCACGAGTCCCTGTCCGGCAGCTTCCTCATAGCCCGTGGTGCCGTTCACCTGTCCGGCAAAGAACAGGCCATCCAATTTTTTCGATTCCAACGTATGCTTCAACTGTGTAGGATCGAAGAAATCGTATTCTATGGCGTAGCCCGGACGATACACTTTCACGTCGCGGAAGGCCGGCATCTGCTTCAAAGCCTCGATCTGAACGTCCATGGGCAGCGATGACGAAAAACCGTTCAGGTACATCTCGTTGGTGTCCTCACCTTCGGGTTCCAGAAACAGCGGGTGCTGTTCGCGGTCGGGAAACGTCACCAGTTTTGTTTCTATCGACGGACAGTAGCGCGGTCCGATGGATTGTATCTGTCCGTTGTAGAGTGGGGAGTCGTTCAGTCCTGAGCGCAGAATCTCGTGCACTTTAGCATTCGTGTTCACCGTCCAGCAAGGCAACTGCTGCAGGGTGCGGGCCTCGCCCATATACGAGAACTGGTAGTAGCTCGTGTCGCCCGGCTGCTCTTCCAGTTCGTCGAAGTGCACGCTGCGTTTGTCTATACGCACTGGTGTGCCCGTCTTCATGCGTGCTGAGCGGATGCCGTGGCGCGTGATGCTCTCGGTGAAGTCGCTCACGGCGGGTTCGGCGATGCGTCCGCCAGCCACCATCTTGCGTCCTATGTGCATCAGACCGTTGAGGAACGTGCCCGCCGTCACCACGACGGCACGCGCTAGGATTTCTGCTCCCCAGATTGTTCTGACGCCGATGACTTGGCCCTTTTCTGCCATCAGTTCGCATACCTGGTCCTGCCACACGTCCAGATTGGGCGTATGGTCGATGACCGTGCGCCAGTTCCAGATAAACTTGCCGCGGTCACATTGGGCACGTGGGCTCCAAACGGCGGGGCCCTTGCCTATGTTCAACATGCGAAACTGAATGGTGGAGCGGTCGGTCACTATTCCCATCTGTCCGCCAAGGGCGTCAATTTCGCGTACGATCTGTCCCTTAGCGATGCCACCAACCGCAGGATTGCACGACATCTGTGCAATCTTGTTCATGTCCATAGTTACCAGTAGCGTCTTTGCACCCATATTGGCCGAGGCACAAGCTGCCTCACAGCCGGCATGTCCGCCGCCGATAACCACTACGTCGTATTTTAATGTCATTGTAACTTGAAATATTTCGTTTGCAAAATTACAAAATCTTCTGCAATTAGTATGTATAATAATGCTTAAAAAATGTAGAGGGACAACGCCGCATTGTGCGGTATTGCCCCTCGTTCAGTCAACACATACGATGTTATCCTGTATTACTTGGCTGTGAAGCTGGTCACACTATTCGTGCCTTTGGCGCTGCTGCCCAGATACAGACCGTGGAAGACGGTGGTGGCATCGGTGGGCGCCGTGGTACTGTATTTGATGTTGTAGCTGCCTTTAGAGGTCATCCCCTGGGCTGTGATCAGCGCCAGCGAACTGGAGACGTTGGCCGCAAAGCTGTAGGTCACCAGGTTTTGGCCGTTGCTGTCGGCCAGGGTATAATAGCGTCCGGTGGTGTAGCTGATGCTGCTGGTGAGGAACGTATAGCCCTGAGCAGCGTTAGAGATGGTCGAGCTGCTGGAGCCGCCACCCTGTGCGCCGCCGGCGCTGATGCCGATGCCGGTGCCCGTGATCTGGATATACGAGTTGTTGTCGCAGTCGAAACCTTCCTCTGGTCCACCTGCCGAGGTATAGGCAAAGCAGATGCCGTCGCCGATGGTGATGGCGCCCGTGGTGCCTGCATTTGAATCGACGGCATCGTTGCCGTTGGAGTAGCACACCGTCACACCACCGTTGAAGGTGATCTTTCCCGACGTGTTGATACAGTCGTCGTAGCATTGCAAGTAGTGCTGGCCACCTTGTATGGAGATGCCTGTCTTTGACTCCAGTCCCTCGGCACCATTCGTCTTGGTGGTCACGGTGGTCTCGCCGCCGTAGATCACCGCCTGGCAGATAGCCTTGATGGCCTTGGCCGACGAGCTGCTGTAGGCGCTACCGGTGGTGCTGACGGTCAGCGTGGGTCCGTTGCCGTCGGCAGTGCCCTGCGTGTAAGCACCCGTAACGTTAGTATAGGTGGTGCCACCGCCCATGCCGCCGCCACCAGGACGAGCATCTGGTGCCATCATCGGCGCCATCATTGGTGCCTTCATCGGTGCCATCATTGGTGCCTTCATTGGTGCCCATGCAGGAGCCATCCTGCCACCACCGCCACTGGTGCTCTTGGTGCCGTCGCCAGCCACGATGCCCTTGCCGGCATTGCCTGTCATGGTGATGGTGATGGTACCGGCGTTCAGGGCCACATATTCGCCCTTCAGGCCCTTGGCCGATTTCACGTCGCTGGACACCGTCTGCGGTGCGCCGCTGTTGTTGATGGTCAGTATGCCACCATTGGTGGTGATATGGTCGGCTGAGACACCGCGTCCGGCCGTGCCGCTGATGGTCATCTCGATGGTGCCACCATTCTGGGTGAAGTCCTCGGCCTTGATACCTGCCGCATACGACAGGTCGCTGCTGTCGCTGGTGTCTATGCCACCGCTGCCTTTCAGCGTCAGTGTACCATCGTGAACCGTCACCTTGTTCTCGCTCTTGATGCACTTAGCGCCCACCGCTGTGGTGCTGATCTTCAGCGTGCCAGCATTGACAATCACCTCGGCGGTGTTGTCTTCATCGTCTGTCAGCGGAATGATCTGCTCGTCGTCGTCGGTCTTATAGCTCAGCTGCAGACCGTCGTCGCCCACGTTATTGATGTTCACGGTGCCCCCATTCATCTGGAAATACTGGTTCACGTTGAAGCCGTCGCCCACCGCCCCCAGGATGTTGATGGTGCCAGTGCTTTTTTTCAGTTGCACATACTCCTTGCCCCAGAAGGCGTGCGCCGTGCGTCCGGTCAGGTTCAGCGTACCGGCACCCTTGAACTCCGTGTGACCTTTCACGGCGAGACATGCCTTCTGACTGCCTCCCACGCCGTCCACCAGTGTCGAGGTGGTGCCTTCGGCCAGTTCGATGCTGATGCGCTTGCCGTTGCGGATGTTGATGGCAGCACTGTCGGGGTTGGTCAGCGCGACACCGTTCAGCACGATGCTGGCCTTCAGCTCGCCGTCCATATAGAAGGAGCCATTGGTCGATGTGCCGCTCAGGGTATAGGTAATCTCGTCGAGCAGTTCTGCACTCTGTATCACGGTCACGTGTGCCTTGTTTGTGTTGATAGTCAGGTACTTAGCAATATTCCCGGCCACGGTCACACGGGCTTCGCTGCCCTGATAGTCGATGTTGACGCTATTGTCCGTCACGGTGCTGTTGTCTATGTACATCTGGTTGATGTCGCTGAGTGTGAAACTCTTGCCCATGATGGTCACGGTCTGTCCGTTTTCATAAGCCATCTCGCCTGCCTGACTGGCCGGAATCTGATAGACAACCTCGCCCAGTTGTACGTTCAACGTCTGTGCTCCGGCAGTTGTCCAGGCCCAGATGGCAGCCATATAAAGTAGAATTTTTTTCATTAGTGTCGCTGTTTTGTTGACATGTTATTTTGCTTGGCAAAGATAATGTATTTATTATGAACGAGATAATAAATTCAATTAAATGCACTTTTTTTTCAATTAAAAGTCATTTTAATATTGTGTAATTCGTTCTTTTTACGTAATTTTGCCGACAGAAAATTATAATGGTTTATTAGCATCCATAAAAATCTTTTTGTGAATATGAAAAAGGTATTGTTCCCGTTGTTGGTTGTTTTGGGAATTATTGTATCGTGTGTAGAACATGAAGACTTTCCATCACCTCTTGAGGGACTTCATATTGAAGATCAAACTTTCTCGGCCAGTGCCGCACAGAGCATTATCAAAGTTGACAATGTACTGACCGATGTGATGGCAACCGTCATTGACACCAAGACCAACTATCCAGCCAACTGGCTCGATGTGAACATCAATCAAAAGGCGATTGCGCTGACGCTGATGGAGAACATCACGGTCAGTGAACGTACGGCTTGTGTGACGTTGCACGTGAAGAGCGACGATATGGACGACTCGGACGCACAGCCGGTGGTGTTCTATGTCACCCAGAAGAGAAACTCTATGTTCGACGGACTGGATGTTGACGAGGTGGTCATGGGCTTTGAGCAGGGCGACACCACGCTGACGTTTAAGAACACACTGAAAAACGTGAAGGCAGAGATTTCCGACCTGGACGGTAACAAGGTGGACTGGCTGAAGACGGCCATCGAAGGCAAAAGACTCACCATCAGTGTGTCGCAGTATTCTTCGAAGGACGACCGTGCAGCACTGGTGAGACTGGTGCCCAACAGTGAGCAGTACGTCAACGACTCGCTGCTCTCGAAGGCATCGGTGCTGGTGCGACAAAACCATAACCCTGTGCTCGACAGTTTGAATATTCCACAAGTGAAGTCGCAGGCCACGGGTGATATACACAGGATTCCTACCGGCCGAAAGCTCACTGGCGTCAAGGCACTGGTGACCGACGATGCCACCAAGGAGCGCGCCACGTGGTGCACGGCTACGGTTGTTGACAGTTCGGTGGTGGTGACAACGACCATCTATAACCAGAAGAAAGACCGTACGGCCACGGTGACGCTCTACTATCCTAACCATGGCGAGACCATCGATTCTACTACCATCACCCATTCTTTCGTTGTAGAACAGGAGCATAACAAAATTTTTGATGCAAGGCGCTTTGTTGACCGCTTCATAGCGTGGAACCAAACTGCCGACACGCTGACATCGTCGCAAGAGTTGCCGAACATTCGTTGTCAGGTGGTGGACACGCTGACGAAGAAAGCACCCACTTGGTTGCAGGCCGCGGTGGAAGGCAACAAGGTGGTGTTTAAGTCGCAGACGCTGACATCGAAAATCAACCGCACAGCGCAGGTAATTTTGTATATGGTGGGCAAGGATAATACGCTGACGGAACAGACCGTGCAGACCAGTTTCTATGTGACGCAGAAACACGACGACATCTTTGATGGTGCGATGTATAAAGATCGTGTGGTCAGCTGGGATGAAAAGGCCGACACGCTGAAACTGACGCGAGAGTTGACGGGAATCAGTTGTCAGTTGACAGATGTTGACACGAAGCAGACGCCCACCTGGTTGCAGGCCACGGTGAAGGGCAAGCAGGTCTTCTTTACGGTAAAAGAGAATATGTCGAAGGCCGACCGTACGGCCACAGTGACGCTCTATCTGCCTAATGGCAACACCATCGACGAAAAGACGGTGAAGACGAGCTTTGCCTTCAAGCAGTCGGGCAATAATATCTTCAACGGTCATCGGTTTGAGAACCAGACCATGAGCTGGAACGAGACCGTTCGGGCTCTGAAACAGACGGTGGACCTCTCGCTGTTGCGCACCAAACTGGTGGACAACGACACCAAGCGTGCACCAACATGGTTGCAGGTGACACTCGATGCCGAACATCAGGAACTGATTCTTAAACCACAGCAGTTGACCTCGGTCGATAACCGCTCGGCCACGGTGACCCTGTTTGTGCCCAATAATGGTAATACTATCGACGAGAACACCGAACAGGTGTCGTTTGTGGTGAATCAGGAACATTACAACATCTTTGACGATGTGCAGTTTAGTAATCGCTCGGTCAATTGGGACGAGAAGTACGACACGCTGAAACTGACTCGCGAACTGACTGGCATCCGCTGTCAGTTGGTGGACAACGAGACCCAACAGACACCAGGTTGGCTACAGGCCACGGTGAACGGCAAGCATGTGGAATTTGTGACTCAGCCCAACTACTCTAAGTATCAGCGCTCGGCCAGTGTGACGCTCTATCTGCCCAATGGCAATACCATCGATGCAAAGACTGTACATACTGGATTCACGTTTACGCAGAATGGCAATAACCTGTTAGACAGTCTGAAAGTGGCCAACCTGGGTCTTGAATGGAATACGTCAAGTCATGAGATAACAACAAAGGTTGACCTGACCAGCGTGAGGTATAAGCTGGTGGACGAAGACACTCAGCAGACGCCCACTTGGCTGAATATCGTGCTTAGTGGCAATAAGATAGAGCTGAAACCCTCGAAGCTCACCACCAAGCACGACCGCTCGGCCATGGTGACGCTCTATGTCAGCGGCTCGACCATCACCGAGAGCACACCCCAGAAGTCGTTCCGCGTGACTCAGCATCATGATAACATCTTCGACAATCTGAGCATCGAGAACCGCGAACTGCGCTACGACCAGACGAAGGACATCCTGAAGCTAACCCGCGACTTGGAGGACATCCGCTGCCAGATCATCGACGACGAAACGCAGTTGTCGGCCCGCTGGTTGAGTGCTGTGGTGGAGGACAACGAGGTCATCTTCACCTCGCAGGTCAACACGGCGCTGGCTAAGCGCTCGGCCACCGTTACGCTGTATCTGCCCAATGGCAACACCATTGACGAGAACTCGGTGAAGACTTCTTTCAAGGTGGAACAGAACTTCCAGGTGAAGCTGGTGCCTAGCGTAAAGAAGGTGGAGGTGAACTACGAGAAACAGACCTCGGAATTCAACATTGTCAGCAACGTGAAGTACCAGATCAAGAGCCCGTCGTGGGTGGACTGCGTCATGACTCCTATAGACGAGACCACCGAGAAGATAACCCTCTCGTTCAAAGAGAACGTTAAGAATGAAGCGTATGCTGATACCCTGCGTTTCCTCGTTGCTGGCGAAGAGATGGCTAAGGTGGCTGTAAAGCAGCGTACCAATCCTCATATCACCATCAATTTCAGTGATAACCGCAGAATCGTTTCTTATGGTAAGGAAGGCGGTGAGTTTAACCTGCCTGTGAAGACGCTGACACCAGGCTATCACGTGAGCAAAACAACGAAAAATGGCTCATGGTTCTCGGTAGATCAGACGATAAAAGATGGCTATGACCAGTATTACAACCTTGTCAAAGTTCCGGTTTACAGGGGAGAGGGCTTCGAGCGTATAGACTCTGTGGTACTCTATAACGACGAGGTGCGTATAGCCTTCCCTGTCAAACAGCATAAGTATGTCTATGTGGAGCAAGAGAGCCTGGAACTGGAGGTGGGTAATACCGCCACGCTGAAGGCAAAAGCCTTTAATGGCGCAAATATTCAGTGGAGCAGTAGTAATGCGAAGGTGGCTTTTGTCAGTGAGCAGGGGCGTGTAACTGCACTTGCGAGGGGCAGTGTTCATATTAATGCAGGCATACCCGACTTTACGAAGGATGGCATCACCTACACTAATTACTTTGATTATTGTGAAGTAAAGGTCTATGATGCCACCGATAAGGTAAACGTCAAGCGCGGTTCGGGCGAGTACGAAAAGGTTGGCAGCGTCGTCACCTCTCAGAGTCCTATCGTCATCGTCAACAACTATCGCTTGCCGATCGTCATCACTAGCATCCAACTGCTGGATGGCAACGACAATGCGTTGTCAATCAATCTTGGCAGCTATAGCCCATCGCTGGCAGTCGATGGACAATTGTCAATCGCTCTTCTCAACAAGCTGAACAAGGTGTATAAGCCACGCATCAAGGTGGTATTTACAACCAATGGCACAAGCTATACCAAGATGGTTGACTATTAATCTCGGTATGAAAGAGCAGGAATGACGATCTAAAAGGAACGGAATTACTGTACAAAAGAATCGGAATTGTGGCACTTTTGCCTTGCAATTCCGATTCTTTTATTTTGTATAAATAACCCAATTTTCTGCAGTAAAGATTTGCAGATTCATTATTTTTAATTAATTTTGTACCCACATTACGTATATACGTACTCTATTATGAGTATCTTTGTTAGCCTGTGAAGGCCTGTGTCTTGCTGACAATAAATCTAAAATCAATATTAATTAATTAATTTTCAATCTTTTATGTGGTTATTAAATTCATCAATTGGTAGAAAGGTTGTAATGTCTGTTACTGGCATTGCGCTGATCCTGTTCTTGACATTCCACTGTGCAATGAACATCGTAGCGCTCTTCTCTGGTGAGGCTTACAACACTATTTGCGAATTGCTGGGTGCCAACTGGTATGCCCTCGTGGCTACCATGGGTCTGGCTGCCCTTGCTGTCATTCACATCGTTTTCGCGTTTATCCTCACGGCTCAAAACCGTAAGGCTCGCGGTAACAGCCGTTATGAGGTTTCTACTACCGTTAATCCCGGTAAGGTGGAGTGGGCTTCTAAGAACATGCTCGTGCTGGGTCTGATCATCCTGATCGGTCTGTTGGTTCACCTGCAGAACTTCTGGTACAACATGATGTTTGCAGAGATTGCTGGTTTCACCAACGGTCACAGCCCCGCAGACGGCTTCGCTTTCATCATCGACACTTTCTCACACTGGCCACTGGTAGTGCTCTATCTGGTATGGTTCGCAGCTATCTGGTTCCACCTGGCACACGGCTTCTGGTCAGCTATGCAGACACTGGGCTTGAGTGGTAAGATCTGGTTGAAGCGCATGCAGTGCTTCGGTCTTATCTACGTGACCCTCCTCATGCTGGGCTTCACGGTTGTAGTGCTGGGCTTCTATTTCGGTTGCGCTCCTTCGCTGGACTGCTGCCCCGATGGTGCTTGCTGCGAGGCTGCAGCTGTTTGCTGTCAGTAAATTAGTTTAATGGATTTTGAAAACGGAATATTATTATGGCAAAAGTATTAGATTCAAAGATTCCTGCAGGACCAGTGCCTGAGAAATGGAAAGAATATAAAGCTCACCAGCGCTTGGTTAACCCCAAGAACAAGTTGAAGCTCGACGTGATCGTTGTAGGTACCGGTCTGGCTGGTGCTTCTGCAGCTGCTTCTCTCGGTGAGATGGGCTTCAACGTCATCAACCTGTGCATTCAGGACTCTCCCCGTCGTGCTCACTCTATCGCAGCACAGGGTGGTATCAATGCCGCTAAGTGCTATCAGAACGATGGTGACTCTGTTTACCGTCTGTTCTACGACACTGTAAAGGGTGGTGACTATCGTGCTCGTGAGGCTAACGTTTATCGTCTGGCTGAGGTTTCAAACAACATCATCGACCAGTGCGTGGCTCAGGGTGTTCCCTTTGCTCGTGAGTATGGTGGCATGCTGGCCAACCGTTCGTTCGGTGGTGCTCAGGTAAGCCGTACTTTCTATGCTAAGGGTCAGACCGGTCAGCAGCTGCTGCTGGGTGCTTACTCTTCACTGAGCTGCCAGGTAAACGCTGGTAAGGTGAAGCTCTACACCCGTTATGAGATGGAAGACGTGGTTATCGTTGATGGCCGCGCCCGTGGTATCATCGCCAAGAACCTCGTAACAGGTAAGCTGGAGCGCTTCTCTGCCAATGCCGTTGTTATTGCTACTGGTGGTTACGGTAACACTTACTTCCTCTCTACCAACGCTATGGGATGTAACTGTACCGCTGCCGTTCAGTGCTATCGTAAGGGTGCTATGTTTGCCAACCCTTCATACGTTCAGATTCACCCCACCTGTATCCCCGTTCACGGCGACAAGCAGTCTAAGCTGACGCTGATGTCAGAGTCACTGCGTAACGATGGTCGTATCTGGGTACCAAAGAAGATCGAGGATGCTAAGAAGTTGCAGAAGGGCGAGATCAATCCTTGGGATATTGCCGAGGAGGATCGCGACTACTATCTGGAGCGCCGCTACCCCGCCTTCGGTAACCTCGTTCCTCGCGACGTGGCTTCACGTGCCGCTAAGGAGCGTTGCGACAAGGGCTTCGGTGTCAACAACACGGGTCTGGCCGTTTACCTCGACTTCTCTGAGTCTATCAACCGTCTGGGTATCGACGTTATCATGCAGCGCTATGGTAACCTGTTCGAGATGTACGAGGAGATCACCGACGTATTCCCTGGCGACCTGGCCAACGAGATCAATGGCGTGAAGTACTACAAGCCCATGATGATCTATCCCGCTATCCACTACACCATGGGTGGTATCTGGGTTGACTACGAGCTGCAGACCACTATCCCTGGCCTGTTCGCTATCGGTGAGTGTAACTTCTCTGACCACGGTGCTAACCGTCTGGGTGCTTCTGCACTGATGCAGGGTCTGGCCGATGGTTACTTCGTACTGCCTTACACCATCCAGAACTACCTGGCCGACCAGTCTATCTGGGGCAAGATCTCTACCGATCGTCCTGAGTTCGACGAGGCCGAGAAGGCTGTTGACGCTGAGCTGACTCGTCTGCTCAACATCAAGGGTAAGCGTTCTGTTGACTCTCTGCACAAGGAGCTGGGTCACATCATGTGGGAGTATGTAGGTATGGGTCGCACCGCCGAGGGCCTGAAGGAAGGCTTGAAGAAGATGCACGAGCTCGAGAAGGAGTTCGACACCAACCTCTTCGTGCCTGGCACCAAGGAAGGTCTCAACGTAGAGCTCGACAAGGCTATCCACCTGCGCGACTTCTTCACCATGGGTCAACTCGTAGCTTTCGACGCTCTCTCTCGTAACGAGTCTTGCGGTGGTCACTTCCGCGAGGAGTATCAGACCGAGGAAGGCGAGGCTAAGCGTGATGACGAGAACTACTTCTACGTAGGCTGCTGGGAGTACAAAGGCAAGGGCGTAGAGCCCGAGCTCTCTAAGGAGCCACTGGAGTATGAGGCAATTAAAGTACAAACCCGTAATTATAAGAATTAAAGACTATGGCTAAGAATATAAGTTTCACCATTAAATTTTGGCGTCAGAATGGTCCCAAAGATGCGGGTCACTTCGATACTCACGAGATGCACGACATTCCCGATGACACCTCGTTCCTGGAGATGCTCGACATTCTGAACGAAGAACTCATCAACGAAGGCAAGGAGCCATTCGTGTTCGATCACGACTGCCGCGAGGGTATCTGCGGTATGTGTTCACTCTACATCAACGGTACACCTCACGGTCTCACCGAGCGTGGCGCTACCACCTGTCAGCTCTACATGCGTCGCTTCAACGATGGCGACGTGATCACTGTTGAGCCTTGGCGTTCAGCTGCCTTCCCCGTGATCAAAGACTGTATGGTTGACCGCAACGCCTTCGATAAGATCATCCAGGCTGGTGGCTACACCACCATCCGCACCGGTCAGGCTCAGGATGCCAACGCTATCCTGATTCCTAAGGAGGATGCCGACGAGGCTATGGACTGCGCATCTTGCATCGGCTGTGGCGCTTGCGTAGCAGCTTGTAAGAACGGTTCTGCCATGCTGTTCGTTTCATCTAAGGTTAGCCAGCTGGCTCTGCTTCCCCAGGGTCGCGTTGAGGCTGCCCGTCGTGTGAAGAACATGATTGCCAAGATGGACGAGCTGGGCTTCGGTAACTGCACCAACACCCGTGCTTGTGAGGCTGTATGTCCTAAGAACGAAACCATCGCCAACATCGCTCGCCTGAACCGCGAGATGATCAAGGCAAAGATGGCTGACTAAAGTTGGTGACTTTAGTCAAGGCTTTTTAAGCTGACTAAGTCAATAGACATTATTTATATTATATAAAAGCGCCGCGGAATTTTCTGCGGTGCTTTTGTATACTACAAATGATATTTGTATTCATGAAAAAGATATTTTTGTATTTATCCTTAATAATCATTGTCCTGACGGGCTGCAATAGTGATGATACAACAGCTCGGCCCGACGTGCCTGGAAAGGTAGCGATGCGTATTGATAGCATCCCCGATATTCCAGACGGTGAAAGCCTTTTCCATTTTGACTATGATGCCCAACACCGGGTGAAAGAGTACAGAAAAACATGGGGAGAAACAGTCTCTGGAAAATCCGATACTATTTCGTTTCATTATGTTCGAGGAAGAATCGTCCTCCACATGATTCTTTACCGACGACTCATGAGAATGGGGCCAGTGGCCAGATTTACGCCCTATTGTATTTTCTATACCAAAGACGGTAAGATAGTCTCTGGCAGCATGCCTCTCGATATCCGTAACGACAGGCTAAGGGACAGTATTGCATACTCTTATACTGACAACAAATTGACAGGCTATGAGGTCTATGGTACATTAGACGGCAACGTGATGAGAACGAAGTACGTACAGCGACTGAACTGGCAGGGTGACGACCTGAAAGACATGATTGCCACGCAGGATGGTGAGAAATACTTCGAGACCGTTTTTCATTATAATGACCATTTGCTGACAGCCTTGTTGCCTTTCATGTCGTTTGACTATCTGATGGATCATGATAGAACCTACATCTCTGTTTTGGCGAATATGGGTTACTTTGGCACTTTGCCCAAACACGAGATGACGGGACTTACCATGGCTAGTAATAACGAAAAGTACGAACAGCAGATTGATTATCATTATGGGGCAAGCTCATTGCCGGAAGGTTTCGAATACGAATATAAGTACAGCGCAGCAAACGTCCCCGGTTTTCAGTCAGACTGGCTGGTCGTTGAAAGCGAAAAAGTGTTAAATATACCGCTGGTATGGGTGATTAATCAATAGGGCGCTTACCTGCCCTTGATCTCTTTTGCGGCTCTCTTCTGCTTGTCGCTGTGGCACAGCGACAGACTCTACTTAGGGGGCAGGCTCTATGCTTTATTGGCCCGCGCAGATGGCGCGGGCCATTTCGTTGAGCTGCAGGCATTGGGAGCGCTTGATAGTGAGCTTTTCGTTGTGGTGCTCCCAAGGGGCGAGGATGAGTAGCTGACCGCCGGCGCACGCCTCCATGCGCTTGCCGCCCGGCTTTGCCAGGTCTGTGAAGCCGTTCTCTTGCAGATAGATGAGGGGCAAGCCTTCATCGAAGGCTGCTCGCATGATGGCTTTCTCGCCCTTGGAAATGGCAGGCGATACAAGCACGGCTCCTTGACGGGCTGCTTGCAGGCAGGCGGCTGTTTTGGCCAGCAGGTCGCCGTCTGTGATGCTTCTGGAGCATTGTACCTGCAGTTTCAGAGGGCGCTCCAGAAGAAAGCGGTTGCCAATGGCTGAAAACTGAAGACCGGCAAAGGCAAGTCCTCGCTGTACGCGGAACAGATCGGGGTGCTCGTGCTTCATCAGCAGGCGGCGAGGGTTGTCCTTTAGGTAGTGAAGCCAGCGCTCCAGCTGGCCCTCGCGCAGCAGTATCTGATCGTTGAAGCCCTTTGCAAAGAGTAGACCATTGTCTCTGCTCTGTTCTGCGTGTCGCTGTGCCACAGCGACAAATTCCTCCGGCATCATCTCGCGGAACGCGCGGTTGCAGGCCTGCTTCACGCCCAGTAGCACCTTGCCTAAAGGCTTCTCCATTTTTTCTTTCACAAAGAGCACGGCATGCAGATGGTCGGGCATCATCTGCAGGGCAATCACACTTACCTCGGGATGATAGTGTCCGATGGTGAGCCATATCTTCTCTATCTCAGCACCAAGTGCCGACAGTTCGATGTGTGGAGCCTCTGGCGCGGGCGCTGCGGCCTCGCTTTGCCCCACCACTTTGCCAAACAGCGGCTTGCGTTCTTCCGTCACCATCGTAATCATATACATGCGCCGTTCGGTGTAGTCGTTGTCCACACAGCGGCGTTGCATCGAGGCTTTCTTCTCTCCCGCGAAAGGTTTCCGGCTTTCAAATGTCTTCCTATCCATAATTTTAGGTACAAAAGTACTTTTTTTTCTTTTACGATTGCTCTCTTTTTTTTGAAAAATAAAATGGGTATCACGTAGTTTTTGTATCTTTGCTGCGTCTAAAGAGTAAAGCAATACAGAAAAAACAAAGAAATGAATGATCTAGAAAAACAGTTTGCGCAAACCGTAAAGAAGCATCGCAGCACGATATATACCGTGTGCTACATGTTCTCGCAGGATGCCGACGAGGTGGAAGACCTCTTTCAAGAGGTGCTGGTAAACCTGTGGAAGGGTTTCAAAGGGTTCGAGCAGCGATCCGACATCAAGACGTGGATCTATCGCGTCGCCCTGAATACCTGTATCTCGCAAAACAGGAAGAAGAAACGCAGGCAGATGGAGGTACACATCACGATGGATATCAACCTGTTCAAGAACAGCGACGAGGATACCCGCCAGGTAGATATGCTCCACAAGCGCATCTCGCGCCTGCAGCCCTTCGATCGCGCCATCGTACTGCTGTGGCTCGAGAATCTGCCCTACGAAGAGATAGGTCAGATAGTAGGTATCACGGCCAAGAATGTCAGCGTGCGCCTGCATCGCATTCGCGAACAACTGAAGCAAATGTCTAACGATTAAAAACGCTAACCCACTATGAATGATAATTTCGAACTTGAGAATATGCGACAGCAGATGGATCTGCTGAAGCAGAAACTGGCCCAGCAGGAGATTGTGAACGACGCTTTGATTCGTCAGTCGGTGAAGAAGAATACCTCTTACGTCAACAGAAACTATCGTTTACTCTTCATTCTGGACATCATCTTTATCCCATTGTTCTATCTTATATTCTGTAATTATATGCACCAGCCAGTGTGGATGTGGCTCTACATCACCGTAGGCCTGCTTTACGATGCCTGGCACCGCTGCCGGATATTCCGACTGATAGGCGATAGTCATCTGTTCGAGCAGTCGTTGCTAGAGGTACGCAAGAAGGTGCTGAAGGTGAAGAAGTACGAGCGCATCTTTAACATCATCTCCTATCCCCTTCTGTTCCTATGGTTCGTCCTGTTTTTCTACAACGCTTATCTCATAGCCCATTACCCCTCGGTGTTTCATACGGTAATCTGCTTTATTTTCGCCGTTGTCTTAGGTTTTGGTTTAGGCTATTCTTTTGACCGAAAAGTGACAAAGCACTATCAGGAGATTCTCCAGCAGATAGAGGACGTCACGCAGAGCGAGGAGTAAACATCGCGTGCTGCCATATAGGCCGAATGGGCCACTCATAGTCTCCCTTTTGGAGGCCGTGAGTGGCCTTTCTGCTTTTATAGCGGGAAAGGGGCACTATCCGACCGCGGGGACGTCCCCGAGATCTGTTTTAAAAATGAATAAAAATGGTATGTTTTTTCCTTTTTCTCGGTAAATCATCGTACCTTTGCAGCGAAATAGTGACAAAGACTATCAAAGACTACCATTATCACAAACAAACATGAAAAAGAAACTGATGACCTTCGGTATTTCGGCAGCTATGCTGTCAAGTGCGATGGTGCAGCTAAGCAGCTGTACTAACGCTAAACACGAGAACCCGCTGTTGCAGGAAAGCACCCTTCCCTATGGCGCACCTGACTTCAGCAAGATTGAACCCTCCGACTATCTGCCCGCTTTCGAGACCGCTATTGCTCAGAAGCGCGAGGAGATCAAGCAGATTATCGACAACCAGGACTCTGCCACCTTCGAAAACACCATCCTCGCTCTTGAGGAAAGCGGACGCACGCTCGACCGCGTGAGTCGTGTGTTCTTCGCCCTGACAGAGGCCGACAAGACCCCCGAGATCAGCGAGACCGAGAAGAAAGTGCAGCCCATGCTGACCGACCTTGACAACGAGATCACCTTCAACAAGCCACTTTTCGAGCGCATCAAGGCTGTCTATGACCGCGAGCACGACAGTCTGCAGGGCGAAGACCAGAAGCTGTTGGAAGAGATCTACAAAGGTTTCGTGCTGAGCGGTGCCCTGTTGTCTGACGAGAAGATGGCCCGTATGAAGGAAATTAACCTGCGCATCTCTGAGCTTCAGCAGCAGTGGGGCGACCTCTTGCAGGAAGCCACCAACAATGCAGTGGTGTGGGTCGATAAGAAAGAAGACCTGGCCGGTCTCAGCGAAGCCGACATCGCCCAGTGTGCCAAGGATGCAGAGAGCCGTGGCGGCAAGGCCCCCTATGCCATTGTCATTGTCAACACCACCCAGCAGGCTCCTCTGGCCAGCCTCGACAACCGCGAGCTGCGCAAGAAAGTCTTCGAGGCATCTGTCAATCGCAGCAACGGCACGGGCCAGTACAACACCTTCCCCATTGCCGTAGAGATTGCCAAGCTGCGTGCCGAGCAGGCCGAGATTATGGGTTATCCTAACTATGCCTCTTACTCTCTGGAGCGCACCATGGCTAAGACGCCCGACAATGTCTATGCCTTCCTGAAGAACCTCATTGCCCAGTACACGCCTGTAGCCCAGGCCGAGACCAAGGCCATCGAGGACTATGCCCGCAAGACGCAGGGTGCCGACTTCCAGTTGCAGCCCTACGACCGTTTCTACTATTCTGCCAAGATGAAGAAAGAGCTTCTCAACATCTCTGAAGACGAGGTGAAGCCCTATTTCAATGTTGACAGCGTGCTCATCAACGGCGTCTTCTATGCCGCCAACCTGGCTTATGGTCTCACCTTCAAGGAGCGCACCGACATCCCCACCTATCACCCCGACATGCGTGTCTATGAGGTTATCGACAAGGATGGCAATCCTAAGGCCCTCTTCTATTGCGACTACTTCCGTCGTCCCACCAAGCGTGGCGGTGCCTGGATGGATGGTTTCCAGAAGCAGAGTCGCCAGCGCAACCAGCTGCCCATCATCTTCAACGTCTGCAACAGTGCCAAGGCACCAGAGGGCCAGCCCTCGCTGCTGACCTGGGATGAGGTGACCACCATGTTCCACGAGTTTGGTCATGCCCTCCACGGCATACTCTCCGACTGTCAGTATCACATGCTCAGCGGCACCAGCGTGGCTCGCGACTTTGTCGAGATGCCCTCGCAGTTCAACGAGTCGTTTGCCTCTATCCCCGAGGTCTTCGACCACTACGCACGCCACTACCAGACCCACGAGGCCATGCCTGCCGAACTGAAAGAGCGCATGCTGAAGAGCATCAACTTCCAGCCTGCCTACGCACTGGGCGAGAACCTCGCCGCCACCTGTGTTGATTTGGCATGGCATATGCTCGCCTCAAAGGATGTACCCACGGCCGACAAAGCCATGGCCTTCGAGACCGAAGCCCTTCGTCAGGTAGGCTTGCTCGACACACAGATTCCTCCTCGCTATTCTACCAGCTACTTCAACCACGTATGGGGTGGAGGCTATGCTGCAGGCTACTACAGTTATCTGTGGACCGAGGTATTGGCCGTCAACATTGCCGACGTCTTTGCTCAGCGTGGCGCTTTGAAGCGCGAGACCGGTCTGGACTTCTGCAGTAAGGTGCTGAGCCGTGGTAACACCGGCGACCTGATGCAGATGTTCTCCGACTTCACCGGTATGCAGCAGCCCGATGCTTCCAGTCTGGTTCGTGCCAGATTGGGTATCTAATCTGAAGTCATGCGAATACAATCCGCATACAATAAACGAAAGAGCGTAGCACACCGACTGCTGCGCTCTTTTTTCTTTTTCCCCCCCCCATATCTCCTCCCCCTTGGGGAGGCCGGGAGGGGGGTGTGGTGGAGGTCGGGAGGAGGTCTTCTTTCTGTTAAATTATTCCAAAGAAGGTGCTGCCTTTTTGCCCCTTTCAGCTTTTTTGCTTAGTTTTGCAGCAACCATCAACTGAAAACATGTAGCGTTTTTACGTCATTGCAATGAAACAGCAGGAAAAGATTACCGAACAACCGTCGCACTTCGACCACTTGGAACAGATGTCCGTGGGCGAACTCCTGGCACATATCAACGAGGAAGACCTGACGGTGGCCGAGGCCGTACGCAAGGCATTGCCACAGGTCGAGGCCCTGGTGGTGGCCATCGAGCAGCGCATGCGCCGCGGTGGCAGACTGTTTTATGTGGGTGCTGGCACCAGCGGTCGTCTTGGCGTGCTCGATGCCAGCGAACTGCCCCCAACGTTTGGTGTGCCCGAAGGCATGGTCGTCGGTCTCATTGCCGGAGGCGACCATGCCCTGCGCCATGCCGTAGAGGGTGCCGAGGATGTGGCCGAACAAGGGTGGAACGACCTCTTGCCCTATCAGCCCACGCCCGATGATACCGTGATAGGCATTGCCGCTTCGGGCACCACGCCCTATGTCGTCGGTGCTGTCCGTCAGGCCCATGCCTGCGGTTTGCTCACAGGTTGCCTCACCAGCAATCCCGACAGTCCGCTGGCTGCCGTCTCCGACCATCCCGTCGAGACCATCGTAGGTCCCGAGTTCGTCACCGGCTCCAGTCGTATGAAGAGCGGCACCGCCCAGAAGATGGTGCTCAACATGATCTCCACCTCGCTCATGGTGCGCTTAGGGCGTGTCGAGGGCAACCGCATGGTGAAGATGCAGCTCACCAACGAAAAGCTCATTGACCGCGGCACCCGCATGATTCAAGACTCCCTGCACCTGTCCTACGACGAGGCCCGCCGCCGCCTGCTGGCCGCCGGCAGTGTCGATAGGGTGCTCAATCCTTAGCCATCACATTCATATCATAAAACTACAATGAAACTACTTACAAAACTACTATTTACTACGCTTTCTGCCCTTTGTGCGCAATCCATCGTGGCACAAACGGCCAACGCCACTGCCGAGAAGGCTATTCACGGCCCGCTCAGCGCCAATACGCATAAGTTCCTGGGCAACATCACCACCAGCGGTCGCGTGAACCCTGACGGCCTTGAATATGCCTATCTGTGGAACCAGCTCACGGCCGAGAACGAGTCGAAGTGGGGCTCGGTGCAAGGCACATCGCCTGATCAGTTCAACTGGGAAGGCACCGACCGTGCCTATCGCTACTGCAAGGCCCATGGCATCCCCTTCAAGTTCCACTGTCTGGTGTGGGGCGCTCAGTATCCCCGTTGGATGGACTCGCTCTCTGTCGATGAGCAGCGCCACGCCATCGAAGCCTGGATGGACGCCATCCGCGACCGCTATCCCGACCTGGCGATGATCGACGTGGTCAACGAGGCCGTCAAAGGCCATCAGCCCGCTCCTTTCCGCGCCGCCTTGGGTGGCGAAGGCCAGACGGGCTACGACTGGATTATCCGTGCCTTCGAGATGGCCCACGAGCGCTGGCCCGATGCCATCCTGATTTATAATGACTACAACACGTTCCGCTGGCAGAAGGATGAGTTCATCCAGCTGGTGCGCACGCTGCGCGATGCCGGAGCGCCCATCGATGCTTACGGTTGTCAGTCGCACGAGCTCACCGACATGCCCTTCGATGCGTTCCGTCAGGCCATGACCGACATCCACGATGCCCTGCGCATGCCGATGTACTGCACCGAGTATGACATCGCCACGGAGAACGACTCCCTGCAGTTGGCCCAGTATCAGCAGCAGATTCCTTATATGTGGCAACAGGACTACTGCGCCGGCATCACCCTCTGGGGCTATATCTACGGCCGCACCTGGACCCACAACGGCAACTCAGGTCTGATACGTGATGGCCAGGAGCGTCCTGCCCTGACGTGGCTGCGCCACTACATGCAGACACCTGAGGCAGGAAATGCCCGAAGCCCCTTTCCCGCTATGAGGAAAGAGGCCTCGCTATATATCAAGCCGTTGGCCCTCCGTATCGCTCAAGGCGAACAGTTAGACGTCACCGTCCGCGCCCGTCTGCGCACCAAGACCATCGACCACGTCGATCTTTATCTTGATGGCATCCAGCTGCCCACCCGTCGCCGTGCCCCCTATGTCTATCAGGTGGTCCCCACGGGCGCCGGTAGCCACGAGCTGCACGCCGTGCTCACCGCCACCGATGGCACCCGCTATGAGCGCTACTCCTTCATCGAAGTGAAGACAGAATAACGGGGGGAAAGACATACTAAAAAGAAAAGGAGTGCATAACGAGATAGGTCGCTATGCACTCCTTTTCTATAACTTCCCCTCCCCCTTGGGGAGGTTGGGAGGGGGTTGTGTCTATTTACTCCCCTCCCTCCACAGGGAGGGGTAGGGGGTGGGTCTAGTGTTTTTTACTTTTTATCTTTAGCCTTCCTTGCAAACTCAAACAGGGCGGTTGGCAGGTGGCAGTAGCCATCGGGGTTCTTGTCCAGGTAGTCCTGGTGATACTCCTCGGCGGTGTAGAAGTTCTTCAGTGGCACCTTTTCCACGGCGATAGGCTGGGAGAGCAGTGCCTGCTGTTCGGCAAACACCTTCTCGATGATGGGCAGCTGGTCCTCCGAGGTGTAGTACACGCCCGTGCGATAGCGGGTGCCCTCGTCGTGTCCCTGTTTGTTGAGGCTCGTGGGGTCAATGGCCTTGAAGAACATGTTCAGCAGGAACTCCAGTCCCACCACCTGCTCGTCGTACACCACCTGCACCGTCTCGGCATAGCCCGTCTGGTCGGTGTAAACCTCCTTATAGGTAGGGTTCTCCGTCTGTCCGTTGGCAAAGCCCACCTCCGTGTTCATCACGCCTTCTATCTGTTTGAAGTAATGCTCGGTGCCCCAGAAGCAGCCACCGGCTAAGTAAATCTCTTTCATTTGTTTTTCGTTTCTTGCTGATTAACTTGTAATTTTGGTGCAAAAGTAATAAAAAAGCCTTGCAACGAGAAACAAAACCAACAATTATTTGTATTTTTGTGGCGCGAAATCATCAACTATCATCAGGTGGAAGAAAAAATAAAAATACCCCATCCCCTTGTAGCCATTATTCCGGTGGCTGTTCTCATTGCGTTTCTATCGGTAGTCATCACCCTGTTTGGCAGCGACTCGCTCAGCGGTGGCAGTCAGGTGGCCCTTTTGATGGGCATGGCCGTCTGTGTGTGTATCTCCATGGGCGTTTATCGCGTGTCGTGGCATCGTTTCGAGACACAAATCAAGAAGACATTAGGCGAAGTTTCTATCACCTTGTTAATACTGTTATGCGTGGGCATGCTGTCGGGGTCGTGGATGATCAGCGGCGTCGTTCCCACGCTCATCTACTATGGCGTGCAGGTCATGTCGCCCCAGTTCTTCCTGGTCTCCACCTGCATCATCTGTGCCTTGGTGTCGCTCCTGTCGGGCAGTTCCTGGACCACCATTGCCACCATCGGCGTGGCGCTGCTTGGCATTGGCCATGCCCTGGGCGTCTCCGAGCCGTGGACGGCCGGTGCCATCATCTCTGGCGCCTACTTCGGCGATAAGATGTCGCCCCTTAGCGACACCACCATTCTGGCCTCTTCCAGCACCGGCACCGACCTCTTTACCCATATCCGCTACATGATGCTCACCACCGTGCCCACCTTTCTCATCACCACCGTCATCTTTTTGGTGGCCGGCCTCGGCTATGGTGATGGTGCCCAGTTGGAGGTAGGCGAATATACCGAAGGCCTGGAGCGCACGTTCCACATCTCGCTATGGACGCTGCTGGTGCCCTTGTTCACTGGCGTGCTCATTGCCCGCCGTGTGCCGTCGCTCATCGTGCTCTTCCTCTCGTCGGTCGTGGCCGGCGTGGTGGCACTCCTGTTCCAGCCCCACATCCTCACCGAGATTGGTGGTGGTCTGGTGCGCGGTCTGGCCATCACCTACTATGGCGCCACGGCTGTAGATACAGGCAATGCCTCGCTCAACGAGCTCGTCTCTACCGGAGGCATGGCCGGCATGCTCAACACCATCTGGCTCATCCTCTGTGCCATGTGTTTCGGTGCCTCGATGGTGGCCAGCGGCATGATCGAGAGTCTCACGCGCGTCATTGTGCGCTGGGTGCGCAGCAGGGCCACGCTGGTCGGTTCTACCGTTGGAACCGGCATTTTTCTCAATATCACCACTGGCGATCAGTTCATCTCTATCGTTCTCAATGCCGACATCTTCAAGCAGGCCTACCGCCAACAGGGCTACGAGTCATGCCTACTGAGTCGCTCTTGCGAAGACTCGGCCACCGTCACCTCCGTTCTGATACCCTGGAACACCTGTGGCATGACGCAGTCCACCGTTCTTGGTGTGCCTACGCTCACCTATCTGCCCTATTGCTTCTTCAATCTGTTGAGTCCGCTGATGAGCATTTTCATCGCTGTCATCGGGTGGAAAATTAGAAAAAAGCAGGTGGTGTAAAATGATGTAATCGATTTTTTGGCGCCAACGCGGGCTTTTACTACTTTTGCAAACGAAAGTCCGGACAACTTATCATCGTTTAACCATTTAAAAAAACAATTTATTATGAAGAAATTAATGATTGTAGCGCTGATGACCCTCTGTGGCGTCACAACGCTGTTGGCACAGAAAACAGTTGTATCGCAGAAGGCACAACAAGAAGATCCCTTCACCGTGGTAGAGCAGATGCCAGAGTTCCCTGGTGGCATGGAGGGCATGATGACCTTTATGAAAGACAACATGAAGTATCCCGAGGATGCCGAGAAGCAGAAGGTAGAGGGTCGCGTGCTGGTGCAGTTCATCGTCGAGAAAGATGGTAGCCTGAGCAATGTCAAAGTCTTACGCTCAGTGTTCCCTTCGCTCGATGCGGAAGCTGTACGTGTGGTAAAAGCCATGCCTAAGTGGAAGGCTGGTCGCCAGAAGGGAGAGCCCGTGCGCGTCAAGTACACCATACCTATCATGTTCAAGCTGAAATGAGGGTTGTTAGTTTATTCTTTTTTATCATTACAATAGCTGTTGCGGCCTGCTCTCCGGAGCAGAGCCGCAATACGCGGTTGTTGCAGGCCGAAACCGTCTGCCTGCAACAGCCCGACTCGGCTGTTCTGCTGCTCAACGGGCTCGACATCGACAGCTTTAGCACTGAGGCCGACAAGGCACTCTATGCCTTGGTGTTCACCGAGGCCATCCATCGCATCGGACTGACGTTCTCGTCCGATTCGATCATTGCCCTCAGTCAGCACTACTACGAGCAACAGGGCGACCAGCACCGCTGCGCCCGAGCCAGTCTGCAGCATGCCATTGTGCTCTACGGTCAGCAGCGCTATGGCGAGGCCTTCCGACTGCTGAAGCAGGTCGAGGAACAGGCTGCCCGTCTGGACGCCCCGTCGCTCTATTATGAGTTGTATGCCGTCTTGGGCGACATCAACGACAATGCCAACAACCACCCCCTGACCATCGACTACTACCACCGTTCGCTGCAGGCTGCCCGACAGCTGGGCAACAAGTCGTGGATGGCCCGACAGCTGAACAACATCGCCACCACCTATGATGTCATGAATCAGACCGACTCGCTGCAGGCCTATATAGAGCGCTGCCAGCCACTGCTCGACAGCGTCGATGGCCCCATCCGTGCCACCATGCTCACCAATATGGGCAGCTACTATCTGCACCAGAACAACCTCGTGCAGGCCAAAGAGTGTCTCTATGCCTCGCAGCAGATTGCCTATCTCGACAAAACCATCAAGCTGCTGGGCGATATTGCCGCGCGTGAGGGCCACTCTGCGCAGGCCAGCGACTACTGGTCGCAGGTGCTCCAGTCGCCCGACTATGCCATCAGCATGGATGCCTATGCCAAACTGATAGACTACTACAACACGCTGGCTGAGCAGGATCCTGCTGCCCACCGCATGGCCTCGCACCTCAGCCAGCGACTGAACCGGCTCTACCGCGACCGCTATGAACACAACGAGGCGGCTGCCATCCTCGACCTGCAGAAGCAATACGACGAGCAGCAGCGCGAGCGCCACCAGTATCGCACCGTCATCTGGTTGCTTTCGGCCCTCGTCGTCGTGGTCCTGGCCTTGGCCCTCATGGCGTGGTATTACCTGCTGACGCACCGCGAACTAGTACAGATGCAGCGACAGAAGAAGCGCCAGCAGCGCGACAACTCGCGCCAGCTGAAAGAGGTCACGGCCCGTCTGCATAAGTCAGCCATGCTGGGCCAGGCTGCTGCCGACGAGGATGTCAGCACCCTGCAGCAAGTCTGCTTCTCGCTCAACCCCAATCTGCTTACGCTGTTGAAGCCGCTCGGCGTGCGCGAGCAGACGCTCTGTCTGCTGATATACTATCATTTCCAGCCCTCCGAGATTGCCTGTCTGCTCATGGCGTCGCCACAGTCCATCACCAACATGCGAGTGAAGTTGCTGAAGCGCCTCTTTGGCGAAACCGGCGGTGCCAAGGATTTCGACCAGCAGCTGTTGAGATACTGACTGCCATCTTGGTCGAAAGCCCAGCCAACAGTCTCCCTTTTGAAGGTCAAGAGTGTCGCTTTCGTCATCTAATAGTGCCACTTTTGCCATCTAATAGTGGCACTTTTGCATCCATTCTAGAGTCTAGAAACCCCATTTCTAGAGTCTAGAATGGGTTGTTTTAAAGTCTAGAAGTGGCAGTTCTAGAGTCTAGAAATGGCACTTCTAAAGTCTAGAACCAAAGCAATAGTTTCAGTTCTAGCCCCTAGAACTGTCACTTCTAGCCCCTGAATCAACCACATCTAGGGGCTGAAACGACCGCATCTAGCCCCTGGAATGGCGCTGGCCAGGGGCTAGATGCGGAGCAAAACTTACCGAATTGCATCACAAAACTTACCGAATTGCATCGCAAAACCTACACTATTGCAATGCAAAACCTACACTGTTGCACCGCAATTCTTTTTCCACGCAGAATCTACTTTCCGATGCAGAATGTAAAATCTGTAAATATAAGTTACTGATAATCAGCGCATGCCACTCCAATTATGGGGGACAGATACTATGTCGAGGGACTTTTGTCCCTTCGTGTACCTCCAGGCTCTTATTCTGTCCCTTCAGCGTAGCTTAATATTATTGGCGAAGATAAAAGGTTTAGTTTAGGTTATAGATATTTAATATGGGGATAAACTAAACCGTTCATTGGTCAAGTATACCGACTTTCTCATCTCTTTCTTTTTTGACGGCAGAAATCAGAATCCTTTAATACAGATGTTTGGTTGCTAGGAAATATAAATTCGGCAACAAAATGTATTTATTGCCGAATTTATATAACCGTACAAAACTACCACACTTCTGTCAAATAGTAGTATGTTTGTACAGAATGGCGTTATAAAACTTGATTTAGTCAAGGGGTAATTTCTGCTAGTTCCATGATGTCTAACATTTTGAATAGGACTCCATCAATAGATGAATGCCAGCTTTGGTGAAAGTGACCGTAATACCAATGTGTAAGTGTTATGGTCTCTGCTCTCAATTTGGTATAGATTGCATCCATTGTCTCACGTTCCTTCTGTACATCATCTAACAGACTGTTGTCATATATTGCCCATTGCAGTAATCCATCTTTGTTCTGTAGTTCACAGAAAGATGGGGCAGTATGTGTCACTACTGTATCTATCTTATGCAAGTTGGTTATCTCAGATAATATGTCATTGTTGAAAACTGGAGCTTCATCTTGCCAATAATAGTTGGGTGAAAAAAGTTCATTGTCAAAAGAGTTATGGCTGTACCTATGTGCCTTTCTTTGATAGTGTTCCCATGCATCTATTCTTGGCTGACGGTCAACAGATATTGCTCCTCCAACACAGAGTATGGTGTGACCATTGGCTTTGACTACAGAGTAGTCGGGAATGCAAGTAAACCTTTTATGCCGGAATGTTTTTCCGTCAAAGTAAGCTGGATTGTCATGGTTGCCACGGATGAAAAGAAACCAGTTGTTGGATTCATTTACTCGCTTGGTATTGCGCTTGACAATATTCTCATAGTACCCTTTTCTTTCAAAGCCAAAGCCACAATCTCCTGCTACAATGACCAGAGTATCTTTCATCTGATATTGCACACAAACTTTATTCACGAGGAGATTGAAGTCCCCGTGAATGTCACCGCAGACAACAATACATTTGCAGTCTGGGAAATCGTATGTATGGTACTTATTCATGTGCCAGAATCTCCCAATAAGGGCGTAAGGTGTCTTGTATGTGTGTCACAATATCCGAGAATGACATCTCCTCTTTCTTTGTAATCTTACGTAAAAAAGCTTGCCATCGAACTTGCATTTGTTGGTTGTTGGCAAAATCATCGCGGAAAAACATAGTGTTAGCATCATATGAAGTATGCCTGTTCTCAAATGTATGCACAATAGCTTCTTGTAGTATCTCACTGTCATATTTTTCTTTTGACAGCAGATGATATAGGTCGTAATAGTCTTTCATGCGGCTGCTTTGGTCTGCCAGATCAACCACTGCATGGAATTTCTCTGCAATAACTGTCTCAAGCGAGTAAGCCAGAATGTTTACAGCTGGCAGACTTTCAAGCAGAGTAGGATAGTCTAGATCTATTGGACTTGGGGTGACTACATCGCCAAAGCCGATGTCCATCGTCAATACTTGTGAAATTGTGTCCATTCTAACTGGTATGCTCAGTCGTATACCATGATAATCCTTGAACTCTGTGATATTCTGTGATGTAATATTTTCGACGTCATAGATAACCCCGTCTTCATCGCATGGAA
Organism: Xylanibacter brevis ATCC 19188; assembly: GCF_000621725.1. Classification (GTDB taxonomy): domain Bacteria; phylum Bacteroidota; class Bacteroidia; order Bacteroidales; family Bacteroidaceae; genus Prevotella; species Prevotella brevis. Next base: position 9,087 of record NZ_KK211334.1, on the reverse strand, counting down.
CGGAACAAATCTCTTTGAATGCTGCAACGATTGAAGTTCCTTCATTACTTATATTTTTTCCAAGGAAGTCTATATCCAATGTTGGGCGCGCTGCAAACTTTTCGTATGCATACATCAAAGCACCACCTTTCAGATAGAAGTTGTCGCGGTATCTTGTCTGTGACATTCTGTATAGCAGACGTTCTTGAAAGAAACGAGTCAGGATGGTTTGATGGAAGACATCTTCCTTTTTGGATATGTTCAACAGTTTGCTGCGGATAGATTTTCCGTAATTCTTTATGGCTTCGTTACTCATAGTTTAACTTGCAGATATTGTTCAAGAATCTTTCCCACTCTCAGTTTACGGGCGTAGTCCATCAACTTGCTTAGGTTTCTGTCTGGACGTTCAAGATAATTATTGATGATTTCGGAGCAGACATCCATACCAACTTTATTGCGAAACTTTACTGCATCGCACACACATCGTTCAACATCGTAGAGGCGAATATTGAAGCCATCAATTATCATCGAAATTACACCAATTTTTAGAAGATTTTCCGTATAATGATGAACCTCCATTCTTGGAAAAGAAGGAATAGAGACTTTTCGCCCTCTTTTGATGGCGATATGAAAAGCCTGTGGCATGGAAGTGGTAAGCTGATGAATGCTCCATGCTGACCAAAGGCATAGAATGCCTTCTGGAACAACGGCATTGATGTCAATCATGTTGCCACTGAGTTGGTCTATATTGGCATACACACCACGACGGACCTGGATAAGCTCTCCTTGCTTGGCACTCTCCAGCATCTTATAGTAAGCTGTTCTCCCTTGCTTTTTTACAGAGGCGGAAGAAAGATATGTATTCCGTTCTTTCATATTATTATCTTTGATAATCGGTACAAAGATACTACAAATATTTTTAATTGTAGTAGTTTTGTACGGATTTTGTTCTTTTAATGGCAAATTTTTATGTTTATTAAGATGTTCCGAATACAAAATCAACGTATCAAGTAATGATATTTTTATTACTTTTGCAACAAAAAAGTTTCATTATAACAATTCAAAATGATAAAAAGGTTATAAGAATATAACCTTTCTGAGTACATTCTGCATGCTATTTCTGTCAGAATTCACAAATATTGCGAAGATGGAGATACATTTCTATAATAATTGGAGTATTCTATAGTTTTGCTATATAATCGAGAGATTCTTTCAAACATTATACATATCACTTTCCCACGCAGAAATTACTATCTGTAAATCTAATAGTGTTTTAGTCTTGGTTTTGTTCAGATAAAAAGTCGTTTTAATGTTTTTTTGTGGTATTCCGACAAAAAACGGGAGAATGGTATAAAAAAAGGTAGTAGTGTTACAACCATTTAAAAATAAGTTGTAACTTTGCAACACCAAACAATCAATCAATAAACCATAAAACATAAAAACCGCATGAGACTATACTTGTTTTTGCTGTCTTTTATTTCTATCAATGTCTTTGCAGACAGTATAGAACCTAACCTGAAATGGGGAAAACCTACCAAAGAAGAGCTGACGATGACAGAATATGCGCCCGACAAGGATGCAGACGCTGTGGTGTTGTGCCAACAGGTTAAAGTGTACTATCAATTTTTGAATGACGATTTCCGTGTTTTCAGAGTTGTGAAAGGCCGTTTGAAGGTGTTGAAGCCTGAGGGAAAGGCTGTTGTATTAAAGCAAAAAGACTAAGGTGTGCTCGGCACTTAAGTGCGGAGAACGGGACGGAGAACGAAAACGAAAACGAGAACAAGAACGAAAAACAAAAACGAAAGCGAAAGCGAAAACGAACCATGATAAAGGCCCCTGTCAAGCACAACCGCCTGCGGCGAATGGAGACGCACGACTACACCTCGTCCTGCATCTATCTGATTACGGTGACGACGGAAGGCCGCCAGCGCCTTCTTGGTAAGCTGGTGGGCGACAGTGCCGCCACTGCCGCCATCGAGCCGACGCCGCTGGGCGCCTATGTCGCGGAGGCCTTCCGTCAGACGGCTGTCGAGACGACGAAGAAGACCGGCTGCCGCGTTCAGGTGCTTCATTATCAGATCATGCCCGACCATTTCCACGGCATCCTCTATGTCCGCGACACCCTGCCCGCCAACTACGCCCTGGGTAAGATTGTTGCCGCCTGGAAAAGCGCCTGCACCCACGCCCTTTGGGCTTCTTCGTTTTGTGCTCCACACTTAAGTGCGGAGAACGGGACGAAGGACTTAAGTGCTTCGTCAAGTTCTCGAAACTTAAGTTCCGAGCACAGAACAGCCCTTTTCTCCCGCGGCTTCAACGACCGCATCCTGTTCCGCAGGGGCCAATTGAAGACCTGGGTGGCCTATCTCGATGACAACCCGCGGCGCCTCTGGCTCAAGTGGCATTTCCCTGACCGTCTGCGCAAGGTCTATGATTTCACCGCAGGCACGAAGGGCCACCGCTATACCGCCGTCGGCAACACGTTCCTCGTCACCTATCCCGAGCGCCTCCAGGTGCGCTGCCATCGCAACCTGACAGAGGAGCAGATACAGCAGGAGGTGGAGAAATACCTGAGAGAAGCCCACCGCGGTACGGTGCTCGTCTCGCCGTTTATCTCGCCGGCAGAGAAGGCTGTCTTTGAGGCCTGCTATCGGGAAAGGCTCCCCATGATACATATCGTCAACCGCGGTCTGGACGGCAAGTTCAACTACCCCTCCGGCAGAGACCTGTCGGGCTGCTCCGATGGCTTCCTGTTGGTGCTGGCGCCCTATGCCGACTATAGCGCCGAGACCGCTGCCGCCCGCATCACCCGCGCGCAATGCCTCGACATGAACGCCTACGCCGCCGACTTGGCTACCGTCACGCCAGCATAGCCTTCGCTATAACTTTCCCATCCTTCGCTCCCTCCGTCCTGCGCTCGGCACTTAAGTGCTGAGCACTGTTGTTTTCTATTTGTCTCATTCCCCTCCCCGCGGGCTTTTGTATTCGTCTCATTTGGGGCGGGGACTTTCAAAATCTGCAAAATGTGTTTCAAAATCTGTAAAGAAACTATTGCATGTTTCGCAGATTTTTCTTATCTTTGCCAACAGAACATAATACTTACCCGAAATATATAACCTAATGAACATGACAGACATTATGAACTTTACACTCGTAGGGGTGGTGGCGCTGCTCACCATCCTCTGCTGATGTTTATATTACGCCCTCAGCAGCCGCGACGAACGCCTGGACCGGCTCTCCGTAGAGAACCGCGACCTGAAGAACGTGATCGAGGACATGGAGCAGGAGATGCATGGGGGCGGCTGTCCACCCTGATGTCTTCGGCCACAGATCTGCAGATGTCTCAGTGATGAATAAGAATATCTAAACAACATACAATTTATTAACTATCTAAAACTTAAAATTATGACAAAAAACAAATTATTACTTCTGCTCGTGCTGCTCTTGACGGCGGCGACGGGCGCATGGGCGCAATCGACCCACGTCGTGAAACAAGACAATGTCAACACAATCTTCAGCGGCGACGGCTACACGCTGGGCGACGCTGTGAAGGCCGGCGACGTGCTGGACTTCCAGGGCGAGATCGAGCTGGAAGGCGATGCGTCGCACTCGCTGATCATCAACAAGCCGGTGAACATCATCTCGTCCACCGAGGATGCCGTGGTGAAACTGAACACGGCCAATGGTCAGCCGGCCTATAAGGAAGACCCTGGCAAGGCTTTCGTCATCAACAAGGCCGGTGCCGGCACTACGGTTGAGGGCATCCGCTTCGAGAACACGCGTATCTGGATCTACAACACCAGCAACGTGACGCTGACGGGCGTTACCCAGCATGTAGAGGATAAGAGTATAAGCTCCGGCACGGGCCATATGTGTATCCGCTGGAGCGACCATGTGACTCTGGACGGCTGCACCGTCTATGCCAAGAACAACGGCGGCAGCTCTGCCTGCCTATTGATAGGCTGCAACAATTGCACCATCAAGGACACTCGCATTGAAGGTGAAGGCAACGTCGGCAATCTTCTGTATTTAGGCAACATCTTTCAACCTGACGACAAACCTGCGGACTTTGGCGATTATATTCATTCTACCGACTGCACCGTGACGGGTTGCACGGTTACTAAGTCTGGCAGCGCCAGCCCTATGTGCATATTTGCGATTGGCGGTCTGCGCCATCGTATCGAAGGTTGTACGATTGAGAATCTCAGCGTTTCATCTGCCTATGGTACCGCTACGCCTGCCTCTGCTGACGAAGGCCACACCATCCTCAACAACACGATTACGGCCAACTTCACAGTTATCAAGTACTCTACCGCCACTGGCAACACCGTCACTGGCACCATGACATTACAGCAGGGCGCTACCGCTACTGGCAACAGCGTGACCGGCAATGTAAGCATGTCGCAAGCCGACATCACCTTCACCGGCAACCAGGTGCAGGGCAAGGTGACGGCATCGAATAAGAACGCCACGATTCAGGGCAACACCATCATCTCGACCGAGGAGTATGCCGTGTATCTTTCTTCGACGGCTGCCGATGCCAACAACACCGTGACGAACAACGACCTGAAGGCTGCCGCGAAGACTGGCGACGAGGCCGTGAGCAGCAAGAGCACGAGCAACACTGTCAAAGACAATGGCGACGCCAACAAGTACACCGTCAAGCTGAAGGAGGGCGTACAGGATGCCGACAAGTGGACTATTGCCCCCGCCGAGGCCACGACCGACGGCGTGTATCGTAACACCAAGGTGACGCTGAAGTACAACGGACGACTGAAGGTGAAGGGCGTGACGGCTACAAGCGACGCGGCTGCTCCCAGCGTTCCCGACGGTGCCCTCAGCGGCGTTTTCAGCGTAAGCGACACGAAGCAGGTTTATTTCTCGAAGGGCAACCTGCAGGCTACCTATAACACATCATGGTCGTGGGCCTTTGCCACCAACCAGTGGGACTACATCGGCAACGCTGCTGGCAATACCAGCATCAATGGCGGTGGCACTATCAGCGGAACTGGTACTGTTGACCTCTTCGGTTGGGTGGGTGCAGCATGCGCCTGGACGGGCGCTGCCCAATATGGCATCAGCAATGTTATGCAAGCCGCTCAGTATGGTAATGTTGCAGGCGAAGCGCTGAAGTCTGACTGGGGTACGCTGGCTATCACTAATGGTGGCAACACGGCCAACTTTGGCTGGCGCACGCTGACTGGTGGTGATGATAGTAGCGAGTGGGAATACTTGTTTAAAACCCGCACTACGCCCTCTGGTGTACGCTATGCCCATGCGACCGTGAACGACGTGCCAGGCCTTGTGCTGCTGCCTGACGACTGGAGCGCCGACTACTACAGCCTGAATAATGTGAACGATGCATATAGCACTGCCTATACTGACAATGTCATCTCTTCCTCTGACTGGACGTCTAAGCTGGAGGCTCATGGCGCCGTATTCCTTCCGGCCGGCGGCAACAGAAACGGTGCAACGGTCAACGATGCTGGTGATAAGGGAAACTACTGGTCAAGTACATCCAGCACATCTGCACAGTCCGCCCGCTACTTTTACTTTGGATCTGGCAGATTTACGGGGCTCACTCAGAACTCCACGCGCAACAGAGGTTGCTCCGTGCGCCTGGTTTGCGAGGTGGCTACGACCGACGCACCGGCGGCGAAGCCCGCTGCTACGGTGACGACGGCGCCGACGGGTGCGGCGATTGTTGGCGTTGGCAAGACGACGGCGCTGGTTAGCGGTGGCGTGGCCGACGACGGCACGCTGATGTATGCGGTGACCACGACGAACACGATGCCTACCTCGACGGCTGGCTTCAGCGACGCGGTGCCCACGGCTAAGGACATCACCGCCAGTGGCAAGGTATATGTTTGGTATTACGTGAAGGCCGACGACACGCACACCGACAGCGAGATTGCGGCTACGGCCATTGAGGTTCCCGTGGCCGACATCGTATGGGACATTACGAACGTCACCGACCTTAATGTCTTCGAAGGCGACCCATATGAGAAGGAGGGCGTCACGCTGAGATCTAATGCCGAAAATGTATTTGCCTGGTGGGATACTACTAGCGGAAATCAGACGTTGGATGGCATCAGTTTCCAAGTGGACGAATACGACGGCTTTACCTTTACGGAACAGACCGGCAAGAATTTCACAAAGATCGAGATGACGCTCAATGGCTCTGAGGGATGGGACATTGCAGATCTCGGCTCTGGATGGTCGTATAGTGGAGATTCTATGACAGAAATATATAAAGTCACGTGGACGGACAGTGCCGACTCGACGGTTGATCTGCTGACGGATGCTGATACGTTCGGCGGCGCAAATGTGAAATACATCGCGTTCTACCTGTCAGAGTAATCCCCCTCGCCGCTCCCCCCTCCCTTCAAGGGGAGGGGAGAGGCGAAGGAGACCCACCCCCTGCCCCTCGCCTGCTGAGGGAGGGGAGTGAATAGAATCAAGAACAAAGAAACATTAAAACAATAAGATTATGATACAAATTAAAAAAACAATACTGACGCTCGTGCTGCTGATGACGGCAGCGACGGGCGCGTGGGCAGAAGGTTATTATAATATTAATATAAATTTCGATCCTGTTTATAATCCTGAGTTTACTTTCTTTATGTGTGATGTTATGGGACCCGATATGCCTAGTGGTACTCTCGGCCTATGGATTGATAAGTCATACACAGGCAGTTTCAGGGTTGATAACGGCATGTGTTCGACTGAAATTCACAGTTTGGATGCGGGAGATCATACTTGGTATGCCGAGTTTATTCCTGAGGGTGGCGGTGAAAAGAGTACTGAACAGAGAAGTTTTACAATAGATCAGGGCTTTGCCTATGTTTATATTGATGATCCTGGACAATCTTCAATTGAAATGGGCGTTGGTGAAAGTAGGAATTTTAGGGGTCATGTAGATGGTCCTGAATCAAGTGAGGTAAATATTTCATCAAGTAATGATAATGTTGCTAAATTTAGGGCTTCATCCAGTTCCTCTTATATATTTGAGGGCTATATTGATGCTGTTGGTGCAGGCACTGCCACAATTACAGTTTCATTTGCAGGCAATAAAAATTACAAGGCTGCCCAAAGTAAAACACTCACTGTTACAGTCTTAGCCCCCGCCTCCTCCGGCCCCAAGGTCGCCTGGGACAAGGCGACGAACACCGGCCAGTTCACCATGCCCGGCGGCAACGTGACATTGGAGCCCGAGTACTACCCGCAGGCCGCGCTCACCGCAGCGCCCACCGCCATCAATGACGTGCCCGCCACCACCGACGGCGCCATCGTCAAAGCCGGCACCGTGGCCAACATCGGCAGCACCGAGACCGCCCAGGGCACCGTGATGTACTACGTCAGCCCGACGCCCCTCGACGACGCCGCCCTGCTGGCCCTCGCCGCTGACAAGTGGACAGCCGACGTGCCCACCGCCGAGAAGCTCGCTGAGGGCGAGGCCTACGTCTACTACTACGTGCGCGGCAACGACAGCGACACCGACGAAGAGAACTTCAGCGACGGCGACATCCTGTCCGCCAACGCCCTCACCGTCACCATCGCCGCCGAGCCCACCTACGCCGTCACCTTCGCCGAGGGCACCGATCCCAACGAGTGGACCGCCGACCCCAATGCCGACGTGACGAAGGGCCAGACCGTCACCGTCACCTACACCGGCGACCGCAAGGTCATCGGCGTGAAGGCGGAGAAGAAGGCGAAGGCTCCGGCATCTAACCCGCTTGACAACACCACAACCGCATGGTCGGCAGGCACCTTTGTCGTGCCCGCAGGCGGACTGACCTACAGCGACGCCATCACCGTGAGCGGCGACGTGACACTGGTGCTGACCGACGGCGAGACGCTCACCCTGAACAAGGGCATCAGCCTTGCCAGCGGCGCAACGCTCACCATTGAGGGCAATGGCACGATGGTAGTCAACGGCACGGACAACAGCACCGCTTCCACCGTTGCCGGCAGCACAGGAACACTGAAACTGACCAGCGGCACACTGACAGCCAAAGGAGGCAACGGCGGTAGTGTCGGCGTTTTTGGTTATGGTTCTCATGGAGGCAACGGCGGCAATGCCATCAACGGCTCAGTGATCGTCAGCGGCGGCACGCTGACAGCCAGAGGAGGCAACGGCGGTAGTGTCGGCGATGCGAGTGATGATTGTTCTGGAGGCAACGGCGGCGATGCCATCAGCGGCACTCTGACCATAAACGGCGGCTCAACGTCAGTCAATAACGGCTCTAACGGTTCTATCGGCGAAGATTGTGATGATTGTACTGCAGGTAAAGGCGGTAAGGCTGTCGCAGGAACCGTGACCGATAACCGCTAATCCCCCTCTCGCGCGTATATAATATAAAAGGTATAAACAACATAAAGAAATACAATATATGAAAACAATATCAAGATATATAATGACGCTCGCGCTGCTACTCACGGCAGTCACGGGCGCGTGGGCACAAAGCTACGAAGCCAAAGTCTTTGACGTTCCCGCTTCGTGGACAGGTGACGAGACTCCAATATCGGCTGCCGACCTGCCGAAAGACTTTGTGCAGATAACCAAAGATGAGGCAAAGGCGCTGGCCGTTCCAGATGGCATCGTTGTTCTCATCTATGGTTTTGATGGCGACAACGTTAAAAAGATTCAATTTGAAGGTGGCACATTTATCGATGATGATTATGATGATGGTTCTCCAGAAGCCAGGAGAATGTTTATAGTGTTTCAGACAAATTTTAATGCTAAAATCTGCTATACCACCCCCGGTGGTCCCAAGGTCGCTTGGAACGCTGCAACCAAGACCGGCACCTTCGCGATGCCCGGCAGCGACGTCGTGCTGACACCCATCTACGCCAAGGCAGCCGCATTCGCCACCACGGGCACCGAGCCCGAAGTGAAGCCGCTGCTGCCCGAAGCCGCTGAAGGCGTCATCGCCGGCACCGACGCATCGCTCATCGCCGAGGGCACCGGCATCGTGGCCTTCGCCGGAACGAGCACCGAGGTCACGCAGGGCACGCTGATGTACGCCATCGGCACCTCAGCCACCGAGGCCCCCGCACTCACCGCCTTCAGCGCCACAGTGCCCACAGCCAAGGACGTCGCTGACGACG
>NZ_JHXM01000014.1 GCF_000621725.1 Xylanibacter brevis ATCC 19188 | reverse complement strand
GCAGACGACTAAGCGTTTCTGGACTTTCTCTTGCGGTGTGGATGTGGAACTGCCTGCTGGCGTGACCGCCAACATCGTGAAGGCTAACACCGAAAACCAGGTCATCTCTGAGCCTATCAGCGGCAACACTGTGAAGGCTAACAACGGCGTACTGCTCGAGGGTGAGCAGGGTGTGGAATATCAGATCACTGCCTTACCCGCTTCAAGCGTGGGCAACGACTATGCCGGCAACCTCCTGGAGCCAGTTGTCGAGAAGAAGCACTATGGCTACGGCCAGGGTTACTACATCCTCGACGACGGAAAGTTCTATGCCATTGCTAACGATGCCTCTGCGATAGGTTCATGCAAGGCCGTGCTGCACATCGCAGGTGCCAACGCCCGCGTGATCAGCATCGTAGAAGAGACGACGGCTGTTGAAAAATTGAAGAATTCAAGAATTGAAGAATTGAATGGCAACTGGTACGACATGAACGGACGCAAGCTGCAGAGTGTTCCGACCAAGAAGGGCGTTTACCTCTTCAATGGAAAAAAGGTCGTGGTAAAGTAAAGACCCACCCCCAACCCCTCCCTGTGGAGGGAGGGGAGTAATTAGAAAGATGAAAACAAAAACAAGAAAAACCCCTTCTGTGTGCTTGACGCTCTTAAAGAGCTCATGTGTCAAGCGGCAGGTCTCTGGCTATGAAAGCGAGCTTTCCAGCCATACCCCCGCCTCTTGTCACACCACTGACGTGGCTCAAGCCCGCAGAAGGAAAAACCCCGCTTCGCTAAAAAACCATTCTTTCCAGTACGTAGCTGTTATAGGTGGTGTAGGCGCAGCCGGTTTTCTCGGTTTTTCCTCTGAGGATGTTTTTAGTTGCGCAGCAACGAGTGATGTTGTCAGGGCTTGTGCGGGAGCTTGCTCACAGGCACAAAGCCATGACAGCAGCACGGGGCTCGAAGAGCTAAAACATCAGCAGAGGGGTTTTCAAGGTTTTTGTTAAAAACATAAGGAACAAAACAATAAAACATAGATATTATGAAGAAATTATTTTCGATATTTGCGATGGCAATGCTGATACTGGCTGTTGCCACAAGCTGCGACAAACAAGATATCTATCCCGCCCAGCTGTTCATCAGCGGCGAGGGAATCCAGAATGGCGAGGTGAACCTGAAGGCTCAGGAGACCGTGCAGATAGAACTGTCGTACTTCCCCAAGCATGCCATCAAAGAGGGCATCGTGTATAGCAGTAGCAACGAAAACGTGGCTACCGTTGATCAGAACGGTTTGGTGAAGGGTATCGACACCGGTACTGCCACCATCGTGGTGAACTGCACCAAGATGCCAGTGAGATACTGCTGGCTGGAGCACGACTACGCCGTAGCCACGCTCACCGTACACGTCACCGGCAGCACCCTACAGCTGCAGGACAGCGAGAAATCGCAGAGTGAGGCGGACTCACGACAGTTGGAATGGTAAACAGGTGAAAACATTAAATCAAAGGAGAGTGTGCCTTCACATTTGGGGCACACTCTCCTTTTTTTTGTGTCGGGGCATGAAACTAACTATATAGGAACGTGCGAACTTCTATATCTCTTTATTTCTCAACCACGAGGATGCTGTCGGCAATGATGCGGGCTTGCAGCCAGTCGTGCAGCATCTGGCGCTCGCTGCCAGACAAACGATGGTTGGCGGGCGTGGTGACCAGTGCCATGACGAAGTGCGCCTGACGGGTGCTGTCGGCTACCGACTCGGTCATGGGCGCCAAGCCGATGGCGGACACCTGCGGAAACAGCACTTTCAGTTCGGGACGCAGTGCCGCCGACATGCTCTCATAGCGCGTGTAACCCTCTAACCGGTTGGTCAGCGTGGTGTTCTTGGCCGATAGCTCCAGCAGTTGCTGACGGTCGGCCTCACGCGTGGTATTGATGCTCGACAGACGACTGTTCAACGTCAGGATACTGTCGGTCTGTACGCCCTGAATGATGCGCAGCTGATAGCCCTTCATGCCGTAGAGCTCCATGTGGCGCTCGGCACTGGCCTGCATGACATCGGTAATCTCGCGACCCACCGCCACGATGCGCAGTTGCATGCTGTCTTTCTCAACATCAGACGAGATGATCTGTGTGCCCGGCTGCGTCAGCTCGGTCTTGACAAACTTACGCACGTTGTTCTCGAAGATGCTGCGACGCACGATGAACACAGTGACCACCGTGGCAGGCAACATCGTCAGCACGACGATGCCCATGATGAGGCGCCGCGCCTTGATGGCCAGGTCGGCCGAGGCAAACTCGTGGCGCTGGAAATGCATCAGGCGCACGCCGCAATAGGTGGCCAGCGCAATGAACACAGTGTTGATAAAGAACAGGTAGAAGGCTCCCAGGAAGTAAAGGATGTGGCCCGTGGCCAGTCCGTAGCCCGCCGTACACAGTGGCGGCATCAGTGCCGTGGCAATGGCCACGCCCGGGATGACGTTGCCCTTGCCGCGCGTGCAGAGCGCGATGATGCCTGCCGCACCGCCGCAGAAGGCGATGAGCACATCGTAGAGCGTAGGCGAGGTGCGCGCCAGCAGTTCGGACTGGGCGTCGCCCAGCGGTGTGATGATGAAATAGATGGTGGCGGTGAGCACGCTGATGCCCGTAGCCACGCTGTAGTTCTTGGCAGCCCGCTTGAGCAGTTCCAGGTCGTTGATGCCCACGGCCAGTCCCATGCCGATGATAGGTCCCATGAGTGGCGATATGAGCATGGCGCCGATAATGACCGCCGTAGAGTTGACGTTCAGTCCCAGCGAGGCGATGAAGATGGCAAAGATGAGCACCCACAGGTTGGCGCCGCGAAACGACACGCCGCTGCTGATCTGATCGATGATACCTTGTTCGTCGTCTTTGTCGGGCATCAGGTTGAAGTAAACCTTGGCCTTGCTAATCATGTCATTGATATCCATGGCGATAGAAGTTTTAAGTTTGGTTGCAAAGATACAACTTTTTCCTATATATATACTTTATATTCAGAAAATATTCGTAATTTTGCGCTCGAAAAAGAGGTGAGGCACAGGTCGTGTAGCATTTCTTTGTAACCCATAAACAAAAACAATCAAGGGATAACAATGGCTTATATAGGCGAATTGATTTCTATTGGTGTAGCATTCTCGTGGACGGCTACAGCACTACTGAGTGAGTTTGGTTCGAAACGACTGGGCAACCTGACACTGAACGTGATGCGCATGGCGCTGGCGTTGCTGTTCTCGCAGGTCCTGTTCTATGTCACTACGGGCACCATGCTGCCTGCGGGTGCCGATGAAGAGGCTGCCTGCTGGATGCTGTTGTCTGGCCTGGTGGGCTATGTGATAGGCGACTTCTGTCTGTTTCAGTGCTACATCATCATCGGTTCGCGCTTTGGCCAACTGTTTATGACGCTGGCGCCGGTGTCGGCAGCCCTGATGGCGTGGGTCACGCTGGGTCAGAAGATGACGCTGATGAGCATCGTTGCCATGCTGGTCACGCTGGTAGGTATAGGCACCTCGGTGCTGGGTCGCGGCGAGCATCACCGCTTTTCGCTGAAGTTGCCCCTGAACGGTGTGCTCTTTGCCGTTGGCGCCGCCATGTGTCAGGGCATTGGACTGGTGCTGAGCAAAATAGGTATGGATCATTATCAGATGGATCCCGGCATGCCCGAGTGGTTGGTGCCCTTCAGTGCCAACTTCTATCGTTGCATTGCGGGCATCATAGGTTTCAGCGTGCTGCTGTTCTTGCGCGGTGAAACCAAGCATTTCCGTGAGTCGGTGCGCGACCGCAAGGGCATTGCCATTGCGATGGCCACCACGCTCTTTGGTCCCTTCATCGGTGTAGGCTTCTCACTGATGGCAGTGCAGTACACCGCTGCCGGCATTGCCTCTACGCTGATGGCCACCACCCCCATCATCATTCTGTTGCCCTCGCGCTGGTTGTTCCACGAGCGTATCACGTGGCGTGCCGTGCTGGGTGCCTTCATTTCGGTAGTAGGCGTCAGCCTGTTCTTCCTGGGCTAAGCTACAGCATGATGGCCGTGAAGATGCGGCCCGACTGGATGCCCAGTCGGCGAGCCGAGAAGAAACGCTCGCTCTGCTCGAAGGTGCACACCCCAGAGACGCTGATCTGCTGAGCCGGTATGCCCGTCTCGATGAGCTGCAGGCGGTTGCACTGGGGCAGGTCGATGTGCCACTTGTAAAATGAAGAATGAGGAATGAAGAATGAAGAATCTTTTTTAAATGAAGAATCTTTTACTGGGTATTTTCTGCTGATGGCGGGCATGTTGAATCCCTCGTGAGCAAAGGCATCATAAACTTCGTCGCCCACCTCGAAGCTGTCCAGATGGATGCCGGGACCTATCTGTGCGATGACGTCTTGTGGCTGGGTGCCATAGACGGCCGTCATACGTGCCACAGCCTTCTCGGTGATTCGCTTCACGGTGCCACGCCATCCGGCATGAATGGCACAGACGGCCCGCTGACGGCGGTCGTAGAGCAGCACGGGAATACAGTCGGCCGTGCTCACACCGATGCACACCCCCGCTACGTCGGTCATCAAGGCGTCGTAGCCCTCCAGATTCATGTTTAAATCATTGCCTACCACGGCTATCTCCGTGAGGTGCACCTGATGAGGCATCAGCAGGTGGGCATCGTCAATGCCCAGCAGTTGGGTGAGCGCCTGGCGGTTGCGGCCTATGGCCTCCTCGCTGTCGCCGCAGTAGCGGTTGATGTTGAACTCGCCATAGCGCCCCTCGCTATAGCCCCCTTGGCGTGTGGTGCTGAAGGCAGTGACACCTTCGCCCATATGATAATTGTGCAGTACAGGTTGCTTCATTCCTTAAGTAAATTGTGATGCAAAGATAACTTTTTTTTACGAAAAACGTTGGCGATACAGAGAAAAACATTATCTTTGCAACGTTAACTAAAAACCTAGTGAGTCATGAAACGACAATTGAACATCCGAGAAGAAGCCGCGCGATGTCTGTTCTGTCAGGACGCACCGTGTACAAAGGCTTGCGGTACGGGCGACCCCGCCAGGGCCATTCGTGCCATACGATTTGACAATGCCGATATTGCCGGTCAATGGGTGGCTGCATGCAGCGAGGCCGACCTGGAGCGTGCCGAACAGGCCTGTATCCACTACGACCGTCCGATACGCATCCGAGAGCTGTTGGCTGCCGTGCCACAGCCAGCAAAAGCAGCACTGCCGTCGCTCGAGATAGACTTCTGCGGTTTCCACTGCGAGAACCCCTTCTTCCTGGCCTCGTCGGCCGTGTGTACCAACTACGAGATGGTGGCGCGCGCCCTGGAAGCAGGGTGGGCGGGCGTGTTCTACAAGACTATCTGTATGCAGGAAATCAAGGAGGTGTCGCCTCGCTTTGATGCCATAGGAAAACCATTCTCCGGTTTCCGCAACATGGAGCAGCTCAGCGAGAACCCCGTGGACATGGACTTCGACATTCTGCGCCGCCTGAAGCAGCAATACCCCACGAAGATGATTGTGGCCTCGATTATGGGACAGACCGAAGAGGAGTGGATAGAACTGGCACACATGGCCGAGGAGGCTGGCGTAGATGCCGTGGAACTGAACTTCTCGTGTCCGCAGATGCGACTGGCGGGCATGGGTAGCGACGTGGGGCAGAATGCCGAGCTGGTGACCTTCTACACAGCCTACGTGAAGCGGGCGGTGAAGATTCCCGTCATCCCGAAGATGACACCCAACATCACCAATATCAACGAGCCAGCCATGGGCGCCTACTTTGCCGGGGCTAATGCTATCTCGGCCATCAACACCATCAAGAGTATCACGCTGAACGAAGAGGTGAAGGTCAGTGATAAGTACGCCATCTCGGGCTATTCGGGACGGGCCGTGAAGCCCATTGCCCAGCGATTTATTGCCGACATGGCTTCGAACCCCATCATCAAGGGCGTGGAGTATAGTGGCATTGGTGGCATCGAGACGTGGCGCGACGCCCTAGAATACATACAGCTGGGGTGCACCAACGTGCAGGTATGTACAGCAGTGATGGAGTATGGCTACCGCATCATCGACGACCTGGTGCTGGGCATGCAGCACGAGATGGCACGCCGCGGCGTGACACGACTGGCCGACTGTGTGGGCGAGTTGCTGGGCAGCGTGGTGAAGCCTTCCGACATGGACCGCGACACGGTGGTGTATCCCAAGATAGACCGCGAGCGCTGCATCGGTTGCGGGCGCTGTCAGCTGTCGTGTGCAGATGGTGGTCATCAGGCCATCACGTTTGACACGACCACGCGTCAGCCGCATATCGTAGGCACGAAGTGCGTGGGCTGTCACCTCTGCCGACTGGTATGTCCTACGGGCGCCATGGGTCTCACCAAGCGCATTCCTAAGAAAGAATGATAGGTGCTGTTCGTCGCGCAGCGTGTCGCTTTTTTGTAGGCAAAGCATTCTTTTTCTGATAAAAAAAGCGTAACTTTGCACTATGAATGAGACGCGACAAGGTTTTGTGCAGTTGCACCTGAGCGTGCTGCTGGCTGGTTTTACAGGGCTGTTTGGGCGACTGATCACGCTGAACGAGGTGGACATCGTCTGGTATCGCATGCTGTTCACCAGTTTGATACTTCTGGTCTTCACCGGTATGCCCCGCGTCGGGTGGCGCAAGTTTCTGCAACTGTGCGGTTGCGGTGCCCTGCTGGGACTGCACTGGATGTTGTTTTATGGCAGCATCAAGGCCTCTAACGTGTCTATCGGTGTGATCTGCTTCTCGCTGATAGGCTTTTTCACCGCCCTTTTCGAACCGCTGATCTATCGCCGCCGACTGTCGTGGACCGAACTGCTGTTCTCGCTCATCACCGTGGCTGGCGTGCTGTGCATCTTCTCGCTCGACGCCCGCTATCGCTATGGCATCGGCATCGGCGTGGTGTCGTCGGCCGTTTGCGCGCTCTATGCCATCTGCAACAAGAAGGTGAGCGTGGGTGTGCGCAGCAGGACGGTGCTGATGTACCAGATGTCGGGCGGACTGGTGCTGGTGTCGGCCATCATCCCGCTCTATCTGCTGTTCTTCCCCTCTGAACAGCCGGTGGTGGTGCTGCCCGAAGGTCATAACCTGTGGTTCATGCTCTGTCATGCGCTGTTCTGCACGGTGGGCATGTATCTGCTGCAGATCCAGGCCCTGAAGCGCTTGTCGGCCTTCACGGTGAACCTGACCTACAACCTGGAGCCTTGTTACACCATCGTGCTGGCCTTCTTCATCTTTGGCGAGGGCCGCGAGATCAACTTCTCGTTCTACATCGGCATTGCATTGATACTGCTCAGCGTGCTGCTGCAAAGCAGGCGGGCATTGACGTCAAAATAACATAACGACTACTTCATAATGAAACGACAGAAAGGACTTTTACTCTTATTGCTGGCGCTATTGTCGGTCACAATGATGGCCGACGACTATCAGCCTATGCGTCGCCGCATGTGCCGCACGGGCCACCGCAAGGTGCAGACGGAGGCGCGCCATAGGGCAGCGGCAGCCGCAGACTCGGCCACGGCCGTGCAGTATCTGGGCAATCGCCGTCAACTGGTGGTGCTGGTGGCTTTTTCCGATAAGGGCTTTAGTAAGGAGAGCGCCACGGAGAGCGCTCAGGACACGGAAGTCAGGACGCTGAGGATATGGAACCGCATCTTCAACGAGGAGCACTTCAACGAAGCGCCGTTCTTCGGGTCGGTGCACGACTATTTCCATGATCAGAGCTACGGACGACTGAACCTGCAGTTTGACTTGCAGTATGTGGTGCTCGGTGATTCATGCGCCAAATACAAAAGCACGGATTTTGATGACGAGAACTCTAAATACCTGGTGCAGGACGTGGTAGAGGTACTGGAGCAGCGCCACATAGACTGGACACCCTACGACTGGAACAACAATGGCGAGGTGAACCAGCTGCTCATGGTCTATGCCGGTCAGGGCATGAACGACAGCCGCGAGCCAAACTTGATATGGCCCCACCAGGGCTGGCTCAGTGAGCATGAGGACTGTCAGTCTATCGTGGTGGGCACGGACGGTGCGCAGCGCGTGGTGGACAGCTACTGCTGTGTGCAGGAACAGACTTCCTCTAAAACGTATGGCGTCTTTGGCACCATCTGCCATGAGTTCAGTCATTGTCTTGGATTGCCTGATATATATTATGGTAATACAACATTTCTGGACCATTGGGACCTGATGGACTCTGGCAACTATAACGATGGCGGATTCCGTCCTTGTGGCTACTCGGCATTTGAGCGTATGGAGATGGGATGGATCACACCTACCGAACTGACAGAGCCTGTCAGCATCACGGACATGAACGCGCTGGCCACGCATCCCGAGGCCTACATCATTCGCAACGATTCCTGTCGCGACGAATACTACGTGGTGGAGAACCGCCAGCAGGTGTCGTGGGACGAGCCGTTGCCGGGCAGTGGCATCATCATCTTCCACGTGAACTACAATCCTGAATGGAAACGCTACGAGATGCCTAACGTGCCTAATCGCAGTAAAAACCTTTATATTATAGCCGCCAACAATACGGTCCTGGCGCCTCCTTCTTATCAAAAGCTCAGGGAACTTGACGGGTGGGCCTACCCCTATGAGGACAACGACTCGCTGACCAACAACAGTGAGCCTGCCTCGGTGCTGATCAATGCTAATACCGACGACCGTAAGCTGATGTCGAAGCCTATCTACAACATGGCGGTGACCAATGGCTTGGCCAGCTTCAGCTTTATGAAGCGTGATGCGCCCAGCGCCATCACCACGCCAGCCTCGTCTGCGCCAAAAGGCACCTACACCATTCTCTACACCCTTGGCAATATCGCCATTGTGCGCTATGCCAATGGAGCAGTAAGAAAGATTATGCGATAATCCTTCTACATAAATCATATAAAAAAAATACCTGTTCTTGTGCTGGGAACAGGTATTTTTGTTTAAAAGCGGCACTTCTGAACATCTGTACCGGGTAAAAAGCACATTCTTACCCTTCTTTATCTGCATTTTTGGTGACCTTTGCCAACGGAAATTTTACCAATCAGTTATACTTTACTTACTTTTAAACAATTTATTACTTTTATGAAAAAGAAAGTTTTACTCTCAACAGTCTTGGCACTGACCATGGGTAGTGCAATTGCTCAGTCGGACCATGTGATTGACCTGCTTCCTAATGGAGTGACGACCGACATTAACCCTGAACGCAGAACCGTGAAGGAGAAGAATCTGGTGGTGGCTGGTAGCGAAGCTAAAGGCTACAAGGCCTATTTTGCCGCTACCGACGATGAACATGGCACGGAGCTGTGGGTGACCGACGGTACGAAGGATGGCACGAAGATGGTGTTAGACATTCTGCCTGGTAGTGGTTCTTCTTCGCCGGCATGGCTCTGTCGTCTGGGCGAGAAGGTGCTGTTTTCTGCCTATACAGATAATGAGGGACGACAGTTGTGGGTGACCGACGGCACCGAGGCCGGCACACAACTGATTGCACAGACCTACGAGATGGGCGACGGCAATCCTCAGGCTATCTATCAGATCAACGAGACACAGGCTGTCTTTGCTGCCATTAGTGACGAGAGTGCGGAATATGATCCCGATAATGGTGCACAGTATTGGTTGTGGATCACCGACGGAACAAAAGAGGGAACGAAGTTTGTGAAGCAGGTGAAGGTGGACAACCCAGGTAAGGAGAACACCAACCAGCACTCTGCCTTTGTGCGTGTGGGTCGCCGTCTGTTCTTCAAAGCCGACGACATTGACGGTCACTATGGCACGGAGCTGTGGGTGACCGACGGTACGGAGGCTGGTACCTATCTGGTGAAGGATATCAACAAAGAGCCCAATACCGACAAGGGCGATGGCTATACGCGCGACTCTGCCATTGACTGTATGGAGAACTATAAGAATGGTAAACTCTTCTTCAAGGCATGGACCATGGAGAGCGGAAACGAGTTGTGGGCTTCTGATGGTACAGAGGCTGGCACCTATCAGGTTTATGATGCCAATCCTGCCATTAATCCCAACAATGGTCTGGGCGTTGGTCCTGGCGTCTTTGGCGAAGGCTGGGAGGTTTACAAAGACCGCATCTGGTTCCGCGGATGGAGCTCGTCAACAGGTTACGAGCTTGTGGGCTCGAACCTGGAGGAGGGCGACTACCAGGTGTTCGACTACTTCACGCTGAATCCCTCGCAGGACCACAACTCTTTTCCCGATCCAGGTTGTGTCTTCCAGGATAAGTATGTGTTCTGCGGTGCAGACGGCTTTGATGCCAATGCCGATCCGGTGCAGCATGGTGGTGAGATGCTGATATTCGATGGTGAGACCATTACTCGCCAGACTGAGACAAAGTTCCCTGGTACTCTCTGCAACTGGGTGAAAGAGCCTATCGTAGCAGGTGGTTCTCTCTACTGGATGAACGAAGCAAACAATGTGGATCAGGGCTTGGGTAGCGGACTCTATCGTCTGGATGACCTTGCTGACGAGCCTGTTGTTGTTCCTACTATCACAACGACTGGTGACAATGTGAACACGCTGCGTAACCTGAACGGCACAATCCTCTATGTATGTGGTGCGAACAACCGCCTTTATGCTGATGAATATACTAAGGTGAACTGGGACGGTCAAAGCGACAAGGGCTATATGGAGCCTGACTTTGGCAGCATGCCCGATGCCATAAAGAACATGGCTGGCGACAAGGTTCAGGAGAAAACCGTCAATGTCTATACTATCAATGGTACACAGCTGCACCGCAGCATCGATGCCAACGAGGCCGCCAAGGGCCTGAAGAAAGGCATCTACATCATTGGTAACAAGAAACATATCGTTTTATAAATAATTATTGTTTAGGTTAGTATGTTGAAACAAGCATTCACTCGTTGCTTACTTGTTTCCCTGTTCGTTTTCTGTGCGAGCTTCGGCTTTGCACAGAAAATGAACATCACGGGTCAAGTGATTGACGACACTCGTGAGCCCCTGATTGGCGTCACCGTCAAAGAGAAGGGCACGACGAACGGTACCGTCACAGACTTTGACGGTAATTACTCTATTACGGTTTCTGCCGGTAGTACGCTGGTATTCTCTTATGTGGGCTATCAGACACAGTCGCTGGCGGTTAACGGACAACGAAAGGTGAACGTCATCCTGCATTCCGACACCAACACACTCGACGAACTGGTGGTCATTGGCTATGGCGTGCAGAAAAAGAGTGATATTACTGGTTCTATCAGTTCTATTGCTGGTAAGGACATCAACAATACCCCCGTGTCGTCTGCACTGCAGGCGCTGCAAGGCCGCGCCGCCGGTGTGAACATCGTCCAGAACTCTGGTGCGCCTGGTGGCGGAACCACAATCAAAATCCGTGGTACGGGAACCATCAACGATGCCGACCCGCTCTATGTGGTAGATGGTTTCATCGTGGACAATATCGATTATCTGAACCCTAATGATATCGAAAACGTGGAAGTGTTCAAGGATGCTGCCTCAAGTGCCGTTTACGGCTCGCGTGCCGCTAACGGCGTTGTGGCCATTACCACGAAACGCGGTAAGGAGGGTAAGGTGGCTATTGTCTATGATGGATATATGGGCGTGTCGAACCCTTGGAAGAAGATTGACGTGATGGATGCCGACAACTATGCCCTGATGATGGACTATGTCAATGGCTCTTCGACCTATTCTGCCGACGGACGGCTGTTCATGAGCAAGAACGGTGATGGCTCTTATAGTTACGACCCGGCAAAATATGCCATCCTCGACACGTTGCACCATAACTCGGCAGGCAACTGGTGGGATGCTGTGACGCGCACAGGACTGAAGATGCAGCATGGCGTCAGTGTGAGCGGTGGGTCGGAGAAGACACAGTTTCTGGCCAGCAGCAGTTACTATAAGGAGAATGGTATTGTGAGGACATCGGACTACAACCGTTTCAACAGTCGTCTGAACATCAGCACGAAGTTGGCTGCATGGCTCACGATGCAAGGAAATATGGCCTATACCAATGAGCGGCGCAACGGTGTGCCCGAGGGCTCTTCTGGTATTTTGAAGCAAGCGCTTTACGAGTCGCCAATGGAATATCTTTATAATAATGTGGGCTACTGGTATAGTGCAAACCCTATTGCTAAGCTGGATCAATATAACAACCAGATGCGTAATGACCGTCTGGACTTGAATCTTTCATTGGATGCTAAGTTCCTGAAGTATTTCGATTATCAGTTCAAGGCGTCATACTATACCATACGTCGCGTTGATGATGATTATTCAGAGGTCTTCGGACTTGATGAGGATTTTGTAATGCCTACTTCTCTGTCAACTGTTTACAAGAAACAAGGCAATACCAATAAATGGGAAATCAATAACCTGCTTACTTTCATGTGGCAGGATAAGCACCATAGTATCACAGTTCTGGCAGGTCAGACAGCTGAAGGCTATAAGTACAGTTGGCAGGAAGGCTATCGTTCTGGCACTCCCAGTAACGAAGAGGCGTTCCGTTATCTGTCGGGTGCCTATACTGGTGATAAGGCCTACGGCCTGGATCGTGAATGGACGTCAATAGGTTATATAGGTCGTGTCAACTATAGTCTGAACGACACCTATCTTCTGCAGGCCAATGTGCGTGCTGACGGCTCTTCTATGTTCTCGAAACGCAACCGATGGGGTGTGTTCCCCTCGGTCTCTTTGGGTTGGAAATTCTCTAACGAGGCTTTCATGCAGTCGTTCAAGGGCTGGCTGTCTAACGCCAAGTTGCGCGTGGGCTGGGGCCTGTTGGGTAATAACCGTATTGATGAACTCTCTCGCTATACCTATCTGACCTCGGGCTTCAACTACCCCTTCGGTCTTGGCAACTCCACCGTATTCGAAGGTGCCACGGCCACTGTGCTTGGCAATGATGATATCAAGTGGGAGAAGAACGAGAGCTGGAACGTGGGTCTTGACATCTCGCTGTGGAATAACCGACTGATGCTGACTGCCGAATACTTTAACCGAAAGACCTCCGACATGCTTTTGCGTGTGCCTACGGTCAGCTCTGCCGGACTGGACAGCAGTCCTATGACGAATGCCGGTGCAGTCAAGAACTATGGATGGGAGTTCGACGTGAAGTGGCGTGACCACATTGCACGCGACTGGCGCTATGAGATTGGTTTTAACCTCTCATGGATTAAGAATAAGGTGACGAGTCTTGGAACAGGAAATGAGCCTATTTGGGGGTCTTACCTTTCAGAGGGTAGCATTGTGGACTATGTTACAAAGACAGCAGTCGGACAGCCTATCGGTAGCTTCTATGGCTACGTAACCGATGGTATCTTCCAGACCTTCGACGAGGTGAAGCAGAGTGCACAGTATGAGGTGGGAAAGAATGACTTTGAGCAAACCACAATGCCCGGCGACTTCCGTTTCAAGGACCTGAATGGCGACAACCGTATCACGGCCGAGGACCGTACGTTCCTGGGCTCACCGTTGCCCGACTTTGTGTTCGGCATCCCTGTGTCGGTAGGCTATAAGGACTTCGACCTGAGCATCTTCATGCAGGGCCAGACGGGCAATAAGATTTTCAACGTCACAGACTACTACCTCTATAATGCCGCCGAGGGCAATGTCTATGCCGACATCCGCTCGCGCCACTGGTCTGGACAGCTGGAAGGTCAGGCACGCACATTCTTCCCCAAGAATACGAATACCAACATTCCAGACTTGGCGAACAACGATACACCGCGCAACTTCCGCGCCAGCGACTTCTTCATTCAGGACGGCGACTACCTACGCGTGAAGCAGGTGCAACTCACTTACAACCTGCCTCAGAGTGTGCTGTCGCGCTTGAAGATCAACTCTCTGTCTTTGTCGTTGACAGCCTACAACCTGTTTACTATTACCGGCTATGACGGCTTCGACCCTGAAGTAGGTAAGGTATCAGGTACGGAAACCAACAACCTCAGCATGGGCGTTGACCAAGGTAACTATCCCCAGGCTCGTTCGTTTACATTTGGTGTCAAACTGGGTTTATAATTATTGAATAGAACAACTATGAACAAGCTTTTATATAAGATATCCGTTCTTGCGATGGCCTTCTCGATGACGGCCTGTGACGACTTCCTGGATAAGGACGTGCTGGGCAATGCCACCGACGAGAACTATTACGACACGCGGTATAAGATGCAGAGCGCACTTGATGCGGCCTATGATGAGTTGCAGTCTGATGAATATAACGACCAGGAGTGGCGCTTCGGCGAAGCTATGGGCGACAATGTGTTTGGCACAGACGAAGGACTCTCGTCGCAGATGGGACAGCTGGTGAACTTTCGTTTCAACACGTCGAACACATGGATTCTGCAGCGGTGGCGCGTGAACTATAAGGGTATTCACCGCGCCAATCAGGTGATTTATAACATCCACCGGGTGCGCATCACCAATGATCAGTTGGCTACCTATAATCAGGTGCGCTGGATTTATGGACAGGCAAAGTTCCTGCGTGCGTATTATTACTTCAACCTGATAAAGACTTTTGGTGGCGTGCCCATCAGACCGGAACAGGAAAGTGTGGACTCCCTGGTTGTGCCTCGCTCTACCTTGGAGGAGTGCTATGCTTATGTAGAGAAAGACTTGCGTGAAGCTGCTATCATGTTACCGAATGTCTATACCAGTTCTTCTGATCTGGGTAAAGTGACTCGTGGTGCTGCCATCGCCCTGCTGATGAAAGTGCTGATGTATGAGGCGAAGCCAGGCGTGGCTTCTGACAAATGGAACGAGATGGTGGAGCTGGGACAGTATATGGTTGACAATACTACAATGACCTATGCTCAGATGTTGAAATACGACGGAAAGGAAGACTGGGAAACATTGCGAGAGCGTCTGTGGTTCAAGCCTGTGTCGCTGATACAGAACGGCACAGAGAACACCAGCGAATATGAGAGTCCTACAGCGAATCTGCCAACCATGAACAATGTATATTCGTTGGAGTATAAGGACTATTATGGCAATGCTCTGCATAATGGTGATAAGCTGTCGTATCTGTATCAGTTCTACAACGATGGTGAGTTCAGCAAAGGGTCTATTTGGGAGATCAACTTCAAGGAGAGTGCCGATGGCACCAGTGGTGATACCAACGAAGGACAGGGGCTGGAATTCTTCAATGTTGGTCAGGTGAAGATGTACGCCACCGATCAGTTGTTGACTAATATCTTTGATACCGACGTGAGAAAGGACTTTACGATTCATCACCAGGGCCAGACCTTCGATGGAGAGATATGGCAAGGTGGCGAAGGCAACTATGTGTCGTTGAAATGGTACACGCCAAAGAAGGATAAACCAAAGTATGCCGGCGATAACGGCAGAAACCGTCGCGTCTTGCGCTATGCCGATGTGGTGCTGATGTATGCTGAGGCGCTGAACGAGTGCGGACAGCGTGAGCAGGCGCTTGCCAATCTGAATAAGTGTAAGGCACAGGTCAACACGCTTAATAATTCCACGAAACTCTATGTGGCAGGTGGCTATGGCTATATACGCGACCAGATATGGAGTGAGCGCCGCATGGAGTTTGCCTTTGAGTGGGACCGTTATTTCGACCTGGTTCGTCAGGGTATCGCTGCCAAGACGCTTCACAACTTTGCTCAGTATCGTGCTACTCGTCGTGGTGCTTACTTCCGTGAAGGTGTGCATGAGCTGATGCCTATCCCTCAGACGGAGGTCGATGTGTCGAATGGTGTGGTGAAACAGAATCATGGCTATTAATAAATAGAAACATAAGCGAACATGAAGAAAATATTTGCTATTATAATGATGGGTCTCCTTTTGGTGGCATGCTCTGACGAAAACGAGAGTGCTCGCACACCCGTTGCCAGTGCCACAATCAGTGAGACGGAACTGGAAATCAATCAAAGTGCACAGATTTCCTTTACGGGCGTAGCCGACCAAGTTGTGGTGTGGCCTGGTGATGAGGGACACAGCTATGCCAATCGTAAGGCAGGAGATACCGGTTTTGCAATGAACAAAGGACATTTCTCCTATTCGTATAGTGTGCCTGGAGAGTTTCATGTGGTGGTGGTAGCTTCCACTTACGATACCTATATGGGTGGCAGTCTGAGCAGTGACACAATAGCTTTCGATGTCGTGGTGAAGGATGATGTGACAACCATCGACAGGGTTTACTCCAGCATCACCCCCAATGTCTATTATGCAGAGTTGCTGGAAGAGAGTAGTGACTGGGTGCTTCGCCTTCCTTCCAAGCAGGTGTATAACAATCGTGAGGTGACATTGAAAGCCGAAAAGCAGCGCTTGAGTTTCGACATAGAGTCAGACTCATCGAAAATCTATGTTGACGATGTGCTTTGGACAGCCAAGACCTATTATGACTTGACCAAGACGCATAGCATCAAGGTGGAATCAGACTTTGGCTCTGTGCGCGATTATAAACTCTATACACTTATCTATCCGGAGTTTACTTCTGTCTCACTGAATGGTGTTGACGGCGTGTTGGTTCGTAATGCTTTCAATCAGGATGCGCTGACTTATCAGTTTACGCTTCCCGAGGGTACCGATAAGAGAAATCTCACTCTTTTATACAATATAAATGCAAATGTGAAGTTTTATATTAATGGAAGCGAGATGCAATCGGGCGCCGCAATTGACTTAACACAGGGGGCTACCTATACCCTTGTAACAACAGCGCCAGAGAACAGTCGTGTGAAAGCAACATCTATTATTACTTTTGAAATCCTTTGAACAATGAAACAGATATTCTCATTTTTTCTCGTGATACTTTTCTGTCTGCAAGGTGTGTATGCAGGTAGTAAGGCTCCCTATACAGGTTCTCGTATCTTCTGGGATACGGCTACCAAGAAACAGATTTTTTCCAGTGGCGGCTATCCGCGAATGATAGAGCTGCAGGACGGTAGGCTGATGGCTGTTTGTGAAAATCACGGTATCGACATTGCCTTTAGTAGCAACAAGGGCAATACGTGGACCGCTCCTACAAAGATAGTGACGAACGGGAACATCCCTGAGTGTGCGCCCGATCTGATTCAGTTGAGCGACGGCACCATCCTTGTGGCCTACAACCCTCGACCTTCGGCACCTTATTCTGCCGATCGTCTGTTTGGTATTCACTTGAAGCGAAGCACCGACAACGGAAAGACTTGGAGCGACGATATCGCGGTGTTTGACGGAAACTATGACTTCAGGGACGGTTGTTGGGAGCCGGCTTTCCTGGAAATGCCCGGTGGAGAGGTGCATCTTTACTTTGCAGACGAGACTCCCTTTACCAGTAATGATGACCAGCGCATAGCCATCTGTCGTTCTTCTGATAAAGGTGTTACGTGGACGACTCCGAAGATCGTTGCCTACCATTCTGGAAGTCGCGACGGAATGCCGTCGGCTGTGATTCTGGACAACGACAGTATTGCGCTCTGTTTTGAGAATCCTGGATGGCCGGGCGTTGGCGACTTCATTCCAACAATAGCTGTCTGTGCTGTCAAGGACAACTGGAAGCGCTTTGTGCCTTATCCTTCGACAAATCGTTGGCAGGCCATCGATCGCGATTATGTGAATCCGCAGGTCAAGGGTGGTGCTCCCTATATCCGTAAGTTGCCATGGGGTGAGACGGTCTTGTCGCACCAGACTCATTACAACGGGAAATACGAGATGATGGTCTATGTGGGTGATGAAAAGGCGCAGAGCTTCAAGGCGATGAGCAATCCGTTTAAGACCAGTGCCAACGAGGACTATATGTGGAACTCCGTCAGCGTGATTGATACGGGTGTCGTCGTGGCCGTAGGAAACCTGGTGGGTGGCGGTGTCTATATGGAGAAAGGCTATGCCGTAAGAATGTTGCAGGCCCCGTTTGCCAAAACGATGATTGATGGTGTGCAAACGCGCAACGAGGGCTATTATGGCGCTATGGCTACGCAAATGATACTGGGTCTGCAGAACGGCATGCGTTTCACAGGCGACTTTGCCTATGATGAGGATTCGCTCTATTTCACTTCGCGCGTGTCAGACACCGATCAGGTTTCAAGTGGCTCTAATGGCGATGGTGTCACGTTGTTCATTGATACCAAGAATAGTTCTTCTGACCAAATTATTTCAGAAGGAACATTCCGCTTCCAATTTATGGCCAATGGGAAGATGCGAGTGGCTAAAGGTAATGGCACCAGCTCGTGGCAATGGAATGCCATGAGTGCAGATACGCTTGGCGTGAATTACAAGCGTGGCGGCACCGACCGTTATTATATTGTTGAGGCGGCCATTCCCTGGGAACGTTTAGGATTCTCTAAGGAAACACGTCCCAATGGCACACATATGCGTGTGAATGTAATGTTGCAGAACCGCAGTACCAGTGATGCAACATTGAACTATGAGATGCTGCCTGATGCCAAGCGCGACGAGTCGTGGTCGTGGATGGACTTCTATCTGCAACCTCATGACGTATCAGCCGTTCAAGATACGAAGGTAAGCAACAAGACAAACAAGGTCGGTATCTACGACCTTCAAGGACGATTAATAGAACAAACGAATGGCAATAGCTTCCCTCTTCTTCGTAAGAGGGGAGCACCTGTCATTGTGCGTCAGCAGCATGCTGATGGTTCTACGAGCATACATAAGGTGATGATGAAATGATGACGAGAAGAAACGAACTCCGGTTACTCCTGTTATGCCCATTGCTCCTTCTGGCAATGGTCATACGGGCTGACGGTATTCGTTTCCAGCACATCTCCAGTCAGAAAGGCCTGCCGCACCAGCAGGTCGAGGCCATTGCCCAGGATGGCAATGGCTATATTTGGTTTGGCACGCGTAATGGTTTGGCGCGTTACGACGGCTACGGCATGCGAACCTATTTCCACGATGATGGCAACCCTCATTCTCTGCGTCATAATTTCATCAAGGATCTTTTTATTGACAGAAAGCACCGTCTGTGGATAGGTACGGAAGAGGGTATCAGTCGATATCGCAATACGACGAACGACTTCGTGAACTACGACTACCCCGACCGTCAAATACCTTGTATCACAGAGACAACCTCTGGGCGTATCATTGCAGCCGGAGCCGATGTCTATGTCTATGATGAGGAGAACGACCGTTTCAATGCGATACCTTCTATTGGCGAGGGCTTTAACCTTGCTGTGGCATCCGATAAGAAAGGACGGGTCTTTGTGGCTACCAACAATTCCATTTACTACTACGACAAAGACATGAAGCGCATAGAGCATCTGCCATCGGAATACTACGACTTTCTGACGGGAGCTGATGGTATATGTCCTATGCTCTTTGATGCTTATGATCGTTTATGGGTAGGTCGTAATGGAAAGGGCGTAGAAGTCATCGATTTGAAGACTAAACAGTTGAGGGTCTATGAGCCACAGATGCTTTCCGATGGTACGGTGCGTGTAATTCGCGAAGATGCTTTGCACAACATCTGGTTGGGTACTGAGCAGGGAGTGACGATTATCCGGCAGAACGGACAGATAGACATCATTCGTCAGGACTTGGTGAACAAGGACTTGCTTTCTGACAATGCCATCTATGATATCCTATTTGACTTTGATAACAATGCATGGATAGGCACTTACTTTGGTGGTGTAGACCTGTTGTTGCAGAATAATCACACCTTCCAATGGATTGTACCTGGCAAGGAACAGTTCAACCTGTCCGGTAAGGTGGCACGTATGATGGCTGAAGTGGGACAGGGTATTATCTGGATAGCTACGGAAGACGGAGGATTGAATATCTGCGACATGCAGAAGAGGGAGATACAGCCTTTCACGGCGATTCCTGATATAGGCACTAATATCCATAGTCTTTATTACGATGAGCAGACGTGTGACATGTGGATAGGTACTTTCCGCAATAGTCTTTTCAGGTATAATCTGAAGACAAAGGCTAAGAAACGCTATGAGATAATTCCTGGTTTTACATCCAACAGTGTCTTTAGCTTTGCCAAGCAGCGCGATGGAAAGCTATGGGTGGCTACCACGCAGGGACTGCGTTGGTATGATGACAAGACGGATTCGTTCCAGAAGATGGGACATGATTTCCTGGATAACCACTTTGTCTATACGCTGACAGCTGATGCTGCTAATAATATATGGGCAGGAACCACTACTAATGGCTTCTTCCGTATAGAGGGAAAAACGGGTCAGGTGACGGAATGGAATGTCACTAATACAAGGAATGGACTGAAGGACAATTATGTGACAAGTATCTATGTGGCTGACGACGGCCTCGTGTGGTTGGGTACAAACAATAATGGCTTGCAGACGTTCCATCCGCAAACGGGCAAGTTCAGCCAGATAGAGGGCGAGTCCACGCTGCAGCAATGCACCGTTTGCAGTATCATTGGCGACAGCTTCGGACATATATGGATAAGTACCAGCCGCGGTCTTTTCCGCTATTCTTCAAAGACACGTGCGCTGACACGCTTCACCACAGAGAACGGACTACCTACCAATCAGTTCAACTTCTCTTCCTCCCTTCGCTGTTCTGATGGTAATCTCTACTTCGGAACGGTCGATGGATTGGTTTATTTTAACCCCGGAAACTTGGAGGGCGGAAAGGTGGATTATAAGGTGTTCCTCAAGCAACTGACCATCAATGGTAAGCTAATCGATGCGGGAACAGTTGATTCTCCACTCGAAAAGGAGCTGAATTCGACTCGAGAGGTAACGCTTTCCTATGAGCAAAGTCGTTCTTTTGCCATCGATTATGGTGTGATAATCCCTGCTAACAATAGTAGCATCAATTACCAGATATGGGTGGAGGGTATTCACAAGACGTGGCAGGATGCAGGAAACGACCATCGCTTTATGGCCTACAACCTGGCACCTGGCACTTATGTGCTGCATCTCAGGGCTAATAACAGCAGCGAGAACTGGGATCAGTGTCCGGAGACGGTGCTCAAGATAGTAGTAAAACCACCGTTCTATCGCTCTACGTGGGCTTACGTCTTTTATCTCATCATACTGGTACTCATCGTGGGCTACATACAACGGCAGTACACACACCGTATGGAGGCGCGCAACCAGACAAGGATGGCGCTGATGGAGAAGGAGAAGATAGAGGAATTGGACAAGGCAAAGTCGAGCTTCTTTACGACGGTGTCTCACGAACTGAAGACCCCGCTTTCGCTGATTGTCGCCCCCTTGAAAAGCATTCACCGTGAAAACATTCCAGAGGATGAACGCAAGCATCTGGATATGGCCATTCATAACACGGGGAAAATGGAGGAACTTATCAACGAGCTGGTGACCTTCAACAAGGTGGAAAGCGACAACTTCCCCTTTTATTTGCAGAAAGGCGACCCGCTGGCGTTCATCCACCGTGTGACAGCTGCCTTCCAGGATGTGGCACGCGAGAAGAGTATCGCCTTCTATGTGCGCTGTGAGGATAATGGCGAGGAGGTGTGGTTCTCGCCGTTCTATGTAGAGCGTATCTTAAACAACCTCTTGACCAATGCCTTTAAATATACGAAGAACGGTGGTGAGGTGATCGTTAATGCTGCGATAAAGAATCGCGAGGGCGATATCTTTAACTACCTGTTCTTTGAGGTGATAGACAATGGTATAGGCATTGTGAAGGAAGAGCAGCAGAACATCTTCAATCGCTTCTATCAGACGCCTCGCGGTGTCTCTGTTGGTACAACGGGATGGGGTATCGGACTCTCGCTGGTGAAGCGCCTGGTGGAGATTCACAAGGGTTTCATCGGTTTGGAAAGCGAGGTAAACAGGGGCTCTGACTTCCAGGTATGGGTGAATGTGGACAGACGTGCTTTCGACGAGAAGAGTCTGGTTGGCGATGCTAAGACGCTCGCATCTATCGACGACTATCATATTGCTAAGGTTACCACGTCGTTCTTTCCTACCACAGAACAGACCGAAGATGGTGAGGAAAAGAAGAATGCCATCCTCATTGTGGAGGACAACGATGAGTTGCGGCTGTTCTTGGCCGACTATCTCTCGCCTCATTTCCGCGTTTTCACAGCGCGTGATGGCGATGAGGGCTTGAAGATGGCACAGTCGAACGACGTGATGCTGATTATCAGCGATGTGATGATGCCACGCATGGATGGCATAGAGATGTGCCATCGGTTGAAGAGCGATGTGGCCACCTCGCACATTCCCGTCATCCTGCTGACGGCTAAGAATCAGCAGCAGGACTTTATTGAGGGCTATCAGAGTGGTGCTGAGGCTTATATTCCAAAGCCTTTCGATCCGCAGGCACTCGACCTTCAGGTGAACAATATGATTCAGCTGTTAAAGGCTCGTCAGGATGCTTTGCTCAAGACGCCCGTTGAAGAGGAGAAGGAAGTGCCGCATCTGAACAAGCTGGACCAGGAGTTTATTGTGCGCATCAATGCCTATATAGATCAGAATATCTGCAACGGTGACCTTTGTGTGGCAGATATCACCTCCGAGATGAACGTCAGTCGTACGCTGCTTCATGTTAAGATGAAGAGTCTTTTCAATATGTCTATCAGTGAGTATATCAACCACAAGCGCATACAGTATGCCTGCCGATTGATGGACGAAGGCTATAAAGTGTCGGAGACGGCTTATCGCAGCGGATTCTCCGACCCCAACTATTTCTCAAAGAAGTTTAAGAAGTTTACAGGAAAGAGTCCTACGGATTATATCAAGGAACATTAATCGTTGGGTCTGCCTTTCGTTGACTTTGGTTAGGCTCAAGCGAAAATTCATAGGGGTAATCCTTTATTTTTCGCTTGCCCCGACTTCAGTCTGTGTTTATTGAACAAAACCGAGAAACGCAGTTTTCTGAGACCTTTCGTGTTTTCAGTTTGTGTTTATTGAACAAAAACCGAGAATACCCCTTTGTGAGGCAGAAGTCTCTGTCGAGCCTTTCATGGTGTCAGTGGTAATCCTTCTTGTGAACAGGTTCACATCAAGCTTCCCACTGACACCATGCCCCCTTTGGGGCTTTCTGTCTCACAAAGGAAAAACCACGGACCTTCGGTCCTGAAAACCAATGGGGGAACCCCACCCCGGCCCTCCCAAGGGAGGGAGTAATTCTGTCCTTTCCAATCTGACTCCTAAAGCCTTACTCACAGTTAATATTTACCAAGCCGTAGGCGGTTTTCTTGGTTTTTCGCTTCTGTTGTTGCAGCCGACAGGCGGTTTGGGGGTAATGCGGCGGCGAAGGCAAGCTTGCTTGACTTCGATGAAGCATTGGCAACAAACCGATGGGCCGAAGGACCATCAACAACAGAAGCGGGTTTTCACGGTTTTGGTTAAAAAAACAGCCCAGCCCTCCAGAGGGAGAGTCGTGGTGGGGTTGTTCTTGGTCGGAATAGGAACGGTTTCGCACTGTCATAGTGCTGCTTTCGTCTTGTTATAGTTTCGCTTTTGCGTTGTAATAGCTTTACTTTTGATGTCCGTCTAGCCCCTAGATGTGGCGCATTCAGCCCCTGAAACGAGTCGTTTTAGCCCCTGGATGCGGTTGTTCTAAGGGCTGGATGTAGAGCATCCAGGGGCTAGACCAGAAATGATAGCTTCGGTTTTAGACTTCAGAAATGCCTCTTCTAGACTTAAGAATACGTGCTTTTAGACTTTAAAACGACCCTCTCCAGACTCTGGAAATGCCAATTCAAGACTCTGGGAGCATCGCGAAACCTACGCAATTGCAACTGAGCCCACTAAATTTCTACTGAGCCCTGAAACCTGGAGCTTGCTTACTTGAAAGCCTGACTTTCGTTACGGGAAAGTCAGGCTTTTATGATGGGGGTGTCAACACCCCGTTGTGGGATGTACGAATGCTTATTTCTTGCTGGTGGGCTGACGCAGGCTCTGCTTCAGCTTCAGGATGCGTCGCACGCTCTCATCGATGCGCGCTTCGCTGATGGTGCCCTTGTTGACGGCATCGACAACGGCATCGAAGGCCTCTACAAGGTTGTAGGGGTTGAGGATGATGTCAAGGCCTGCCTGTATGCCCAGCAGCGTGGCTTCTACGTTGTTGTACTGCTGAGTGATGGCTCCCATCTCCATGGCGTCGGCAACGATGACGTTCTTATAGCCCATCTCCTTACGAAGCTTGTCTTGCAGAATGTAGCTGGAGAGGGTAGAGGGCATGTCGGCTCCTGATACGTTGGGCAGTGAGATGTGAGCAGTCATGATGAGCTGACAGCCCCAGTTGATACCTGCACGGAAGGGTATCATCTCGCAGTTGCTAATCTCGTCCCAGGTCTTCAGTGACTGGGCGTAGCCATAGTGCGTGTCGGCCTTGGTGTCGCCATGACCGGGGAAGTGCTTGATACATCCGGTGATGCCTGCGTCTTTCAGTCCCTGCAGATAACTGACAACCATTGTGGCGGCCACTTCGGGGTCGTCGCTGAAAGCACGTGCGCCAATGACGATATTGTCGGGGTTGGTGTTGACGTCGGCAACGGGTGCAAAGTCTACGTCGAAGCCATAGCGGTACAGATAAGTACCAATGTAGTTGGCAGCGTTGTAAGCCTGCTGTGGGTCGCCTGTGGCTCCGATGGTGCCCATGGGCTGTATCTTATCAACGTTGAAGTTGGGGTTGTTGCCGATGCGTGCCACGCGACCGCCTTCCTCGTCGATGCAGAGCATAGGTGCACCCTTAAAGCGGCGTATCTGTGAAACGAAATGTGTCAGCTGTGTCTCGTCGTTGATGTTGTGGGCATAGAGGATGATGCCACCAACGGGATAATCGGCATTGACGTTGGTCATCGTCTGATTGACCTCTTGTGTCTTTATGGGCGCATAGTCATGGGTGTGGATGGTGGTGTCGAGCGACTCGATGCGGGTCATGAACATCTGACCAATCTTCTCGCGGAGGGTCATCTGTTGCAGTTGCTGTTCTATGACATCGGGAACGGTTGTGTTGTCATCATCTGAACACGAAGTGAAAAACAAAATACCGCAGGTCATCAGGATGGCGGTAAGCATCCATAGATTCTTTTTCATTAAAATGTACGTTATTATTGGTTAGTTGTTACTCGATAAAGAGCCTCAGCCGAGGGTGATGTTTTCCACCTCTACGGGTTCGTGGAGGAAGATTTGCGCTTGCTCCTTGAACTTCTGGGGATTCTCGGTGGTGAGATAGTGGACTGTGGCGCCTTTCGAACAGAGGCTGTCTAGGTCGGTATGGCGCTGCAGATAGTGCTTCAGGCTGTCGGCCACATACTCACCTTGTGGGACGACACGGACGCCTGAGGGTAGGTATTTCAGTATCTTGGGCATCAGCAACGGGTAGTGCGTGCAGCCGAGGATGATGGTGTCTATCTGCGGGTCGAGGCGCATGATCTGGTCAATGCGCTTCTTCACAAAGTAGTCGGCACCCGGACTGTCGGCCTCGTTATACTCTACCAGTGGTACCCAAAAAGGACAAGCCACACCCGAGACGGTGAGGTCTGGATGCAGCTTGTGAATTTCTAAGTTATAGCTCTCGCTCTTGATGGTGCCTTCGGTGGCCAGCACGCCTACGTGGCGGCTCTGGGTGAGCGAGCCAATGACCTCGGCAGTGGGGCGGATGATGCCCAGCACACGACGGTCGGCATCCCATTGTGGCAGATCGACCTGCTGAATGGTGCGTAGCGCCTTCGCTGAGGCCGTGTTACACCCTAGTACGACCAAGTGGCAGCCCATCTCGAAAAGTCGCAGCACAGCCTGTCTGGTGAACTCATAGACTACATCGAACGAACGTGGACCGTAGGGTGCACGTGCATTATCGCCGAGATACAAGTAGTCGTACTCGGGCAGCAGTTGACGGATGCCATGCAGGATGGTCAGTCCGCCATATCCGCTATCGAAAATGCCGATGGGACCGGCTGTGGAGGGAAGCTTCATTTTGTTTGATTCAGTAGTTCCTTGACGTCGAGGGTGATGTCAACGGCCATCTGGGGTTCGATGAATGGACAGGCATTTGAGTCGGTATTCACCACGAGGGCCAGTCCTTGTTCTTGTGCCACCTTGGCAATAGCCTCTTTCAGTTTGAGCTGAAGGGGAGCCATGGCTTCACGCTCTGCCTTCTGGATATCTTCGCGTCCTTGCTTCTTGAACTGGAGGTTGCGCTCCAGGAGCTCCTGCAGTTCGGTCTGTCGCTTCAAGAGAATGGTGCGGGGGAAGTCCTTCTGTCCGTCGAGGAAAGCCTCGTACTTGGTGTTGAACTCTTTCTCCACACGCTTCATCTCGGCCTCGTAGGCTGCACGCAGATCCTTCACCTGCTGTTGTACGTTGCCGTACTCGGGCATGGCGGTCAGGGCTGCGTCGTAGCTCAGATAGCCAATGCAGATGACAGGCTGGCGAGGAACAACGGTGGTGGTGTCGCTACTCTCCTGAGCCAGAAGAGGCAGCGACACCATCATCATGATTAATAACAGGAATTTCTTCATTACTTCAGACCCAGCTTAGCTTTGATAGAAGCGGTTACGTCGGTTGACAGTGTGGTGCTGATGAAGGGGATACCGGCAGTGGTGTCCATGATATATACATAGCCACCCTCCTGACCAACGGCCTTGATGGCGTCGAGCACCTTGGTCTGGATCACCTGCATCTTCTCCTGCTGAGCCTTGCCCAGAGCCTGCTGGTTGTCCTGATAGGTCTGCTGAATGCGCTGGTAGAGGTCCTGCAGCTCCTGGTTGCGACGGGTCTTGATGTTCTCGGGCAGAGTAGCCTCTTCCTTCTCGAAAGCTTCAGCCTTCTTCTGCAGCTCTTCCTGCATAGACTTCAGGTCGGCCTCATACTGCTGTGTGAGCTTCTCGATCTCGGTGCGGGCAGCGGTGAACTCGGGCATAGCCTGGATGATCTCCTGAGTGTTTACGTGTCCGAACTTGGGAGCACTCTGTGCTGATGCAGCGGTGAAGCTGCAGATGGCGCAAATAGCGCAAAGAATAATCTTTTTCATTGTTGTTATGATTTTATTAATTTAATGTTTTCGTTTAATAGGTGTAGCCCAACTTCTTCAGCACTTCATCGCTGATGTCGATCTTGGGTGAACCGAAGATGATGCCGGTGTCGCTGGCACGGTCCAGCACCAGCTGGTAGCCGCGGAAGTCGGCCACATCTTTGATGGCATTATAGACCTCGTCCTGAATGGGAGTCATGAGGGCGGTGCGCTTCTTGAACAGCTCGCCCTCGGGTCCAAAGTATTTCTTCTTCAGGTCGGCAGCCTGCTTCTCTTTCTCCATGATAGCATCCTGCTTGGCCTTCTTTTGTTCCTTTGAGAGGAAGACTACCTCGTTCTGATAGTTCTTATACATGGTCTGTGCCTCGGTGGTCAAAGCGTCAACTTCGGCCTGCCACTTCTTAGATACCTGTGAGAGTTGCTCGTTGGCGCGCTCATAGGCAGGGATGTTCTTGAAGATATAGTCCATATCTACCAAGGCAAACTTCTGTGCTGAGGCCGTTGAAAGCCCGCATACAGCACAAATCATTAGGATAATTAGTTTTTTCATCATATTCATTGTTGATAGTTCCACAATTACTTTATTTCTTTCAGGCGACTTTTCAAGGGAAGAGTCAGACGCATAATCTAATCATATCTCTCACCTCTCAGTTCTCACCTCTCAGTTCTCACCTCTCATCTTGCGGCAAAGCCGCACCCTCTCAGTTCCCTAGAACTCCTGTCCAAGGATGAAGTGGAACTGGCTGCCACCCTTGTTCCATCCAGAGCCATTATACACCTTGTCAAAGCCGTAGGCCCAGTCGATACCCATCAGACCAACCATTGGCAGATAGATGCGCACACCAATACCGGCCGAACGCTTCATGTCGAAGGGATTGAAACTGCGGGTGTTGGCCCAGGCATTACCTCCTTCGAGGAATGTCAGACCGTAGATGGTGGTATTGCCCAGCATGAAGGGATAGCGAAGCTCCAGCGTGAAGCGGTCATAGGCGTAGGCATCGTAGTAGCCGTAGCCACCGGTAGAGCCAGCCTTCACGTTGGCAGAGTAAGAGAGCGAACCATTCTCGTAACCGCGCAGACCGATGGTCTCCTCGGCATAACTGGTGCTGTAGCCGCTCATACCGTCACCACCCAC
The DNA here is from genome assembly GCF_000621725.1 of Xylanibacter brevis ATCC 19188. GTDB lineage: Bacteria > Bacteroidota > Bacteroidia > Bacteroidales > Bacteroidaceae > Prevotella > Prevotella brevis. The sequence continues at coordinate 102,314 of NZ_JHXM01000014.1, read as the reverse complement.
ATAGAAGGTTTCGAAGGGTGACTTCTTATGCTGGTTGTAGGCACCCAGCAAACCGAACTCTACGCGGGTCATCAGCACGAAGCACTTCTGACCGCCGGTGAGGGCTGTATAGGTGCGACTCTTGAACTTCCACTTATGATACTCCACCCAGCGGTATTTCTCCTGCTGTTCGGCCTGGTAGCGCTCTTGGTCATTCTCATAAGTTGATGCCAGTGCCAGGTTCTTGTAGTCCTTGCCGTCAAAGAGTGACCAGGGTGGGGTAAGAGTTACGCTAAGCGAGAACTCTGAACCATGACGTGGGAACAGGGGGTTGTCTGTCGATGTTCGTGTGAGTGCCAGCGACAGGTTGAGGTTGTTGGAGTTACCGTTAGAGATAAGGAAGTAACGCCAGTCCTTCAGCATGTAGCGCTGATAGGCCAGGGTGGCCGAGAACTGGAAGTAGTCATCGGGCCAGCGCAGACGCTTACCCCATCCAACAGAAAGTCCGAACAGTTTCACGTATTTGTCGTCGTCAAGGAAGCTCTCGTAGTTGTTGAAGTAGCCACCATTATACATGCCTAAACCCTGAGATGACAACATATAGCTGTTCATCCATGACTGGTTATAGTAGTTGCTCGATACGTCGCTCTGCTTAGAGTAGTAGGCACCAATGTTAAAGGCGTTAGGACGCTTGCCGCCAAACCAGCCGGTAGAATAGTTACCACTCAGCGAACTGTAGTAGCGACCGTTGGTCTGGAAGCTGAGGCCGATCTGCTCGCCATCACCTGCAGGCAGGATGCCGCGGTGCAGCTTGTTCTTGCCCAGGAGGTTGCGTAGCGAGAAGTTGTTGAACTTGATACCTACACGACCGATGATACCTGTCTGTCCCCAACCCAGTGAGAGTTCCAACTGGTCGTTTGATTTCTGTTCCAGGTTCCAGTTGATATCTACAGTACCGTCTTCGTAGTTGGGTTCCACCTTCGGGTCGATGGCCTCAGGGTCGAAGTAGCCCATTGAGGCGATATCGCGGTAAGAACGTGTCAAGGCCTCTTTGTTGAACAGGTCACCGGGTTTGGTGCGCAGCTCACGACGTACGACCTCTTCGTAGAGGCGGTCGTTACCAAAGATGCGTACGTGGCTCAGGTGGGCCTGACGGTCTTCGTGGATGCGTACTTCAATATCGATAGAGTCTTCAACGATGTTGATTTCAGTTGGGTCAACGCTCGAGAATACATAACCATTGTTATAATAGTAGTTGCCCACGGCATCGTCGTCGGTCTTCAGACGCTTGTCCATCAACTTCTGGTTGTACACGTCGCCCTTCTTCATGCCCAGCACGGCATCCAGATAGTCAGTGTTTACCACGGTGTTGCCCACCCAAGAGATGTTGCGTAGATAGTATTTCTGTCCCTCGTCAATCTTCAAGTAGATGTTGAGGTGCTTCTCGTCGTTGTTCCAGATAGAGTCTTCCTCAATAGTGGCATCGCGGAATCCCAGCTCGTTGTAGCGTTCGATGAGCTTTTCTTTCGCCTCTTGATAGCGCTCGGGGGTGAACTTCTTGGACTTCAGGAAAGAAGACAGTTTGCCAGCTTCATGAATCTTGCCGAAGGCACCTTTCTTAAACAGGCTACCCTTAATCTTGGTGTCAGAGAGCTGCTTGTTGCCATCCAGGATGAGGTGACGTATCTTCATCTTATCTTTCTTGTCGATGTTTACATCCAGTACAACCTGATTCTTGCCAGTCACGTCGTCATGTTGGGTGATCTCAATCTCGGCGTTCTTGTAGCCTTTGTCGTCGAAATATTTCTTGGCCAGAATCTTTGCACGGTCAACAAGGTTCTTGGTCAGACTCATGCCCTTTGCCATGCCCAGCTTCGACTCGAGGTCTTCGCGCTCGCTCTTCTTCACACCCGTGTAGTGGATGGCAGAGATACGTGGGCGCAGAGCCAGATGGATGCACAGATAAACGCGCGAATCCACGATAGAGTCGGCGGTGATAGACACCTTTGAGAACAGTCCGTGCTTCCAGTAGCGTTTCACACCCTCGGTGATCTCAGCGCCAGGCACTTCAATCTGCTGACCAACAGAAAGTCCAGACAGGTTGATGAGTACATAGTCCTCATAGCCTTCTACACCTTCGGTTCTGATGCCACCGATGGTGCACTGGCGTGGTGTACCCGCATAAGAGATATCGGGGTTGACAATGACGTTCTGTGCATTTATAGTGAATAGTGGAGCCTGCAGAAGGAGGAATGCTGCGCAGAGCATCAGTTTGGTCTTCTTCATGCCTTTCTTCACCATATTATATATGATCTTATTATTCATCTTTACAGTTCACTTTTCATTCTTCACATCCTCTTCTTCTACCTGGGCTTCGGTCTTGCCGAAACGGCGCTGGCGCTGCTGGAAGCTACCGATGGCCTTGTGCAGGTCTTCCTCCATAAAGGCGGGCCAGTAGGTGTCGCAGAAATACAACTCGGAATAGGCAATCTGCCACAACAGATAGTTAGAGATGCGCACCTCGCCGCCCGTACGAATCAGTAGATCGGGATCGGGCATGAAGTTGGTCCATAGGTTCTGGTCGATAGTGGTCTCGTTGATATCCTCGACCTTGAGCAGACCGTCTTTCACCTGCTGAGCGATGCTCTGAGTGGCTTTGACGATCTCAAGTTTTGAAGAGTAGCTCAGCGCTACGACCATGGTCATAGCGCTATTGTTGGCTGTATGCTGTTCGGTCTCGTCAAGCTTCTTGTTGACTTCGGCAGGAATGCGACTGCGGTCGCCTATCACACGGAAACGAACGTTGTTCTTCATGAAGATCTCGTCCTCAAGCGAGGTCAGTACCAGTCCCATCAGGGCTGCCACCTCGTCGGTAGGGCGGTTCCAGTTTTCCGTAGAGAAGGTGTAGAGCGTGAGATACTTCACACCCAATCGTACACACTCCTTGGTGATGCGGCGCACGGTTTCCACTCCGGCCTGGTGGCCGTAGGTGCGCTCCTTGCCACGTTCCATGGCCCAACGGCCATTACCGTCCATGATGATGGCAATGTGCTGGGGGATGCGCGTCATATCTAATGCATATTCCATAATGCTTATCGTTATTTCATTGTTAATCGTCGTCATTCATGCAGGTCTTACACTTCGTCCATAGGTCGTAGGTAAGTGACAGCTGCAAGGTGCTGTAGCAGTCGGTGTTCTTAAAGAGGCCGCTGCTCTTGATGCCGTAGGGGTCTGCCAGTCCGTCGAGCTTGTCGGTGCCTGTGAAGTGCATCAGCCATTCTGCTGATAGGTTCAGGCGGTTGGCAACCTTATATTTCACGCCTATGCCGAAAGGCATCTGGAAACCGGTCGATGACTTCTTGAAGTTGTCGAGGCCGGTGACGTCGGCATTGGCAAAGGTGAGTCCCATGCCCAGTGCGATGAAGGGCGTAAAGGGACGTGCACCGTGGTATTCCTGTCCTGTGCCGTAGGGCCAGAAGTTGTATTCGAAGGTGACGTCAAAGTCCACCGTCTTAGTCTTGAAGTTCCATGCCTCTCCGTTCAGCACGGGATAGACGGTCTCCGCATTGGATGAAGAACCGTCCAGTTTGCCAAAACGCAGGTTGGCGGCCCATGCGGTGCGAGGGTTTGGCTTGTATTTTGCCACCACTCCTGCCATGGCGTTCTGTCCTCTGAGCAGGTTGGCATCCAAATCGCCCACGTAACTCTGTGCACCTGCTCCAGCACCTATTTCCATGCGGTATTCAGGTTCTTCCTGCGCTTTTGTCCCAAGGACGCCCAGCAGCAGACAAGTGGTGAGAATCAGGATTCGCATCGTCAAAAGCCTTGTCTCCTTTCGTTTTTATTTCTTATAGCCTTTCCACAGTTCTCCGCTATTGGTAATCACCCAAAGGCGTCCCTGCGAGTCGGTGGTCATGCTGAACTGCGTGCCCTGCACGGATGTGGGCAACTGATAGATGGATTCCTCGCGCCAGGTGAGGCCCTGGTCGCGGCTCTCGTAGATGGTCTTGGCATCGCCAATGGCCAGTACGTGACCGTTGTAGCAGGTCAGCGACAGGTGCTCTTGTATAGGCAGCGTGTAGCGGTTGCTGTCATCCAGTCCCATGAACACCCACTTGTTGTTGGCTTCTGTGTCGTAGCAGCTCAGCTTGCGCCATACGGATGTCTGGTTGTTGGCATACGAAGCATCGCCAACCATCAGGACATAGTCGGTATTGTTGGCAGAGGCATAGGGCCAGCTGATCATGGCGATATTATTGGCAGGCAGCAGCGAGGCAGCTTCGTCGAGTGTCTCATTGGTCCAGTCTTTTGCATAGGCATCAGCAGAAACTTTCAGCATGCCGTCGTTACCCAGTGCATACAGTTCTTTGCTGCTGGCACCCAGGAGCTGTTTCAGATTGGCATTGGTATAGACCACGCCATCGGCCAGCGACCAGTTCTCCAGATCTTCTGACGCCTCTACATAACCCTGACCGTTGATGCGATAGCCCTTGCCAGCTCTCATCACCACACCATCATCTACCAGCTTGACGGTGTCAGCGAAAGGCACCAGTTTCTTGGCTGTCCAACCAGCGAGGGCTGCGTCGTCCTTCATCTTGGTCCATCCGAAGTCCAGTCCTTCGGTGTTGTTGACGTTCAGCGTCACGGTGTAGTCGCGATAGCCCGAATTGTCAATCGCGAAGATGCGGAATGTGCGTGGCTGTGAGAAGTCGATAGAGTCTGTAGAGCTGTACCATGACAAAGAATCGCTGGTCATGGATTTCAGCGTGATCCATCCACTGTTCTTCGACACTACAGTACAAACAACGTGCTTGATGTCTGTACCCAGTGGCAGAGACGTCTGATTATAAATCTGATGTCCCAGCTGGTCGATGGTCATTTTATAGTCAGAGCCAGTCAACGTGGTCCTGATGATTGTATCATTGCCTGTCGTTGACGAGGTGGTATGGGTGTCTCTATTCAGCGTTCCCAAGGTGAAGGATGTGATGGCCACATCGCTGTGTGGGGTTATTTCTTCCGTGTCGCCATCGCCCAGACATGAGGCAAGCAACATGGGTGCCACCAGCAGAACGCCAAGGTTCCTAAAAACTCTTTTCATTTCTTATTGTTTAAACAATTTAGGTGCAAAGGTAAAAACAATTCCTCAATTATTGTACTTTTTCACCTTATTATTAATGAAAAAATATCATTCTTTGTTCTATTTTAAGTTGTTTTAGTGTTTTTCCATGCTGTGTTCTTTCAAAAATAAATAAAAAAAGAGCGCGGTATGAATCACTCACCCCGCGCTCCTTTCAACGGATGCAAGTCACCAATTGGTTAAACTTACATGACCGTCGGAAAATCTAATAACATAATCTTTACCTTAAATCTATTAACTACTAACCTAATGAATAACGTGTATAGTCATCTCGACTACGGATGCAAAGGTACAAAGAATTTCTTTCAGTTGTATCGTTAAGACACATTTCTTAACACATTTATAACACGATTTTAAATAAATAAAGATTTATAGGTACAAAAATGACACTTATTAACTCAAAGGAAGCGTCATAATGAACCTTGCGCCGCCTGTAAAGGTGGTGTCGAGGGTGATGTCGCCACCCAGTCTTCGTGCTATACTGCGAGCCACAGTGAGTCCAATTCCCATACCTTCGTAGTAGGAATCCAACTGAACGAACTCTTCAAATATGTGTTCGGCCTCCGATGGTGGCACACCAATGCCAGAATCTTCGACGGCGAATGCGATGAGGTTATCGGCTTGGAGATCGGCCTTCAGGCGAATCTTACCAATAGACTGACCGTTGGCCTCGCCTGTGGGCTTCTGCAAGAACTTGCGGGCGTTGGCCAGAATCAGCGAGAGTGCTCTCACCGACTGGTCGTAGTTGGTGAGCAGCGTCTTATTGTTGGCTTCGGGGGCTATCTCTGTGCGGAAGTCAATCATCTTGTAGGATGACATGCCTACAGACTCTACGGCGCTGATGATGATCTGCTCCACGGTGATGGTGTCATTCTTCTCGATGACCGATGTGCTATTGGCATCGCTGAGCTCCAGCATTTTGTTGACCAGTTCGGTGATGCGTGCGGTGTTCTTCGTGATTCGTTCGTTCACCTCGGCACGTGTCTCTTCGTCCAGTTCAACGTCGGTTGAGGTCAGCACCTGTGTGAAGCCCGAGAGGATGTTGAGTGGCGTACGAATCTCGTGCGACATCTGTTTGATGAACATCGTCTTCATCTTCGACGATTCCTCGGCCTTCTCGTTGGCGATGGTCAACTGCTTATAGGCGTCGGTCAACTTCTGGTGCTCTTGTGCCAAACGCAGTCTTGAGCGGTGACGGATGATGCTGACTACCAGCATGATGAAGAAGAGGATGGCGGCAAAGGCCTTGATGAAGTTCATCTGGCGCTGTTTGAGGGCGTCTTTCTCTTTCTCCTGCTGCGTGCGCAGTTCGTCCAGTTCATAGCGCTTGGCCATCTCGTTCAACTCGTGCTGGCTGTCGGCCTGGTTGAGCGAGTCTTTCAAGCGGTCGAACTCGTTTCTCAGTTTGAGCGCTTCGCGATACATGCCCATGGCCTCCAGAATCTCTGCACGGCGTTCCACAGCTTTCATGTAGATCGTAGGACCGAGCTTCTTACTTTCTGCGTATTCCTTATTATTATATGCAATGGCTGTGGCATAGTCTTTCGATGCCAATGCCAGCTTTGAACGTGAACTTGTGACGTAGGCTACACCAAAGACGGTGTTGCCGCTGTGCTCCACGTAGTATTGCATGGAGTCAAGGTCGTCGGTGGCCTGTGCCAGGTCTTGCTGCGAGAAGTGAAAGCCGAAGAGGGCCTTATAGTATTGATAGAGCCACAGCGCTTTGGTGTCGTCGTATTTATCGCTTTCCTGGAAAGTCTTGTCAAGTGTGGCCTTCCACAGTGTGAGCACTTCCTCGTTGCTTTTCAGGTCGTGCTTCTCCTCCAGTGTGCTGCTGTAGTAATAGTAGATGACGAACAGCACCGAGGGGTCGCAGTCCTTCGGATAGCGCCTCAGAGCCTCTTCAAAGCCGATGGTGGCCTCTTCATAGTTCTCCTGACAGGCATAGACCAGGGCCATGGCGTATTTGGCCAGTGCCAGACCATAGGCGTTGTTGCGCTCGGTGGCATCAGAGTGCATGAGGTTCGACTCCTCCAGGGCGCGCTTGACATCGCCGCTGAAGGTGCACTTGTTGACCAGCAGCATCCAGGAATAGTAGTACCAGTTCCATTGTTGATGCTCCTTGTCAAAGGCCATGTCTTCTGCAACCTGTTTGAACAGTGAGTCTTTAAGATTGTTGTTATAGTAGAATTCGGCTTTCTTTGCCCGTTGGTAGGCAGAGTCAGCCCAGATAGAATCAACTCCGTTTTCAGCTGCAAAAGGGACCAGAGGGCGATTGCAAGCCGAAAGAAATAAAAGCATAGCAGCACCAATAAGGCACAGTTGATGAGAGGGTAAAACGTTCATCAGTAGCAGGACGAAACTGCGACTCTTCTTCATGATAAATGGTTTAAAGGTTTTTTGGTGTTGCAAAGATACAAAAAAAAGAGGTAAAGCAAAGCCTTACCTCTTCTATTGTGAAGGATTTAACAAATCTTTCAATTTTTAGCCCTAAACAAGCGCCTTTACAGCGCTGTTTCGCTGTTTTAGAGCTTTGGACCAGCAGCAACAAGTGCCTTACCAGCCTCGTTACCCTCGTACTTCTTGAAGTTCTTGATGAAGCGAGCAGCCAGATCCTTAGCCTTCTCCTCCCACTCAGCTGCAGTAGCGTAAGTGTCGCGGGGATCCAGGATGCCAGAGTTAACGTTAGGCAACTCTGTGGGAACCTCGAAGTCGAAGAAAGGAACCTTCTTGGTGGGAGCCTTCAGGATGCTGCCATCCAGGATAGCGTCGATGATACCACGTGTATCGGGGATAGAGATACGCTTGCCGGTACCGTTCCAACCAGTGTTAACGAGGTAAGCCTTAGCACCGCTCTTCTCCATCTTCTTAACCAGCTCCTCAGCGTACTTTGTGGGGTGCAGCTCGAGGAATGCCTGGCCGAAGCAAGCAGAGAATGTAGGAGTAGGCTCAGTGATACCACGCTCTGTACCAGCCAGCTTAGCTGTGAAACCAGACAGGAAGTAGTACTTGGTCTGCTCGGGAGTCAGGATAGATACTGGGGGCAGTACGCCGAATGCGTCAGCTGACAGGAAGATAACGTTCTTAGCGTCAGGACCAGCACTCTTACCATTTACCTTCTGAGCGATCTTCTCGATGTGATCGATAGGATAAGAAACACGAGTGTTCTCAGTTACGCTCTTATCAGCGAAGTCGATCTTACCCTCTGCGTCAACAGTTACGTTCTCCAGCAGAGCGTTGCGCTTGATAGCACCGTAGATGTCGGGCTCGTTCTCCTTGCTCAGGTTGATAACCTTAGCATAGCAACCACCCTCGAGGTTGAATACACCCTCGTCGTCCCATCCGTGCTCGTCGTCACCAATCAGCAGACGCTTAGGATCGGTTGACAGAGTGGTCTTACCTGTACCAGACAGACCGAAGAAGATAGCGGTGTTCTTACCCTCCATGTCGGTGTTAGCAGAGCAGTGCATTGAAGCGATACCCTGCAGGGGGAGGTAGTAGTTCTGCATTGAGAACATACCCTTCTTCATCTCACCACCGTACCATGTGTTGATGATAACCTGCTCGCGGCTTGTTGTGTTGAAGGCAACACAAGTCTCTGAGTTCAGACCCAGCTCCTTGTAGTTCTCAACCTTTGCCTTAGAGGCGTTATAGATTACGAAGTTAGGCTTGAAGTTCTCCAGCTCCTCAGCGGTGGGCTGAATGAACATGTTTGTAACGAAGTGTGCCTGCCAAGCTACCTCAACGATGAAGCGAACAGCCAGACGAGTACCCTCGTTAGCACCGCAGAATGCGTCAACTACATACAGGTTCTTGTTGCAGAGCTCCTTAACGGCGATCTCCTTAACCTTTGCCCATACGTCCTCGCTCATGGGGTGGTTGTCGTTCTTATACTCCTCAGAAGTCCACCATACCTTGTCCTTGCTCTGTGCATCGCAAACGATGTACTTGTCCTTAGGTGAACGGCCGGTGTAGATACCTGTCATCACGTTAACAGCGTTCAGCTCAGTGTTCTGACCCTTGTCATAGCCAGTCAGCTCAGCCTTAGTCTCCTCTGCGAACAGAGTCTCATACGAAGGATTGTGAGCAATCACGGTAGAACCGGTGATGCCATACTGCGTTAAATCTAACTTTGCCATTTTTCTTTCTTAAATATTTAAAAATTACTATGTGTGATTCTTTTTACGGGTGCAAAGTTACGAATAAATTCAGAATTGCTACTTGAATCAAGCTACTTATTTGTGCGCGCACAAAGCTTTTTTTGGTTAAAGTATCAAAAAATAAAGTGTTTTGCTGCTTTTTTGGCACGCGGAGTTTACAAAATTAAAATGGGTTTTGTATCTTTGTCCTCAATTTTAAAGCTTACACTATGAACATCATTAATTTCAGTGAACAGAATTCCGTCATGAACCATTTCATGGCTGAAATTCGCGACAAGAGCTATCAGAAGAACCGTTTGCTGTTCCGCAATAACATCGAGCGCATTGGCGAGATGATGGCTTATGAGATTTCTAAAACGTTAACCTACAAGACGAAAACGGTTACTACACCTTTAGGTACTATCGATATACCTCTCGTGAAGGACGAGGTGGTCCTGGCCACTGTGCTGCGTGCCGGTCTGCCTTTCCACGAGGGCTTTTTGAGAGTGTTCGACCATGCTGCCAACGCCTTCGTCTCGGCCTATCGTATGTACACGAATCGTGAGCATACAGAGGTGGGCGTGCATACGGAATACCTGGCTTCGCCATCGGTCAAGGGCAAGACGCTCATCATCGTTGATCCCATGTTGGCCACCGGTGGTTCGATGGTAGCAGCCTATCAGGCTCTGTTGAAGACCGGCAAGCCCGCCAGTGTTCATATTGCCAGTGTGATTGGCACGCCCGAAGGTGTTGAGATGCTGAAGAGCAACCTGCCCGAGGATACCTCACTCTGGTGCGCCGCCATCGACCCAGGCATGAACGAACAGAAATACATTGTTCCGGGCTTCGGTGATTGCGGTGACCTGTGTTATGGCGAGAAACTTTAGTCTGGCGTCTCCTCCCGACGCATCTCCAAAGGGAGGGGCTTTTAAAAATCTAGTGAACCTGGAAAGGCCTATGCGACTTTCCAGGTTCACTACTTTTTATGCCTCCCCAAGGGGAGGTTATGTCGGGTACCTATGGCAGTTAAGAGGGATTATCTAACCCCAATCAGAACCTTCTGCGACAGCTTGCGTTGTGAGTCCTTGACTGTTAGCTCAATCTGGCCTCGCTCCTTTCCTGCTTCAACAATCACAACCAGTTGACCAGCAAAGAGTTTCATCGTGGGTTCGGTGAATGACTCTAGCGATGTGGCATCGCCGTTGCAGACGGCCTTGAAAGTGCCGGCACCTGCCACCTCGAAGGTCAGTTGATCAGTGGCGTCGGGAATCAGGTTGCCATCTTTGTCGGTGAGCTGCAGGGTGACGAAGGCTAGGTCGTTTTCGTTGGCTTTCAGGAAGTCGCCATCATGCTGTGTCCATACGTTGGCCTGCAGTCTGGCAGGCTTTCCAGCTGTCTTCACAGTCTTCTTTCCAGCCACCTTGCCATTGTCGTCATAGACCACCACCTTCAGTTTGCCGGGCTGATACTTCACGTTGTTCCAGCGCAGGCGATAGCGGTCCAGGCGCTCCTTTGTATTCTTTTTGATGCGTCCCTGACTCTTGCCGTTCACAAAGAGTTCAGCTTCGTTATAGTCCGTATAACAATAGACGGGTGTCACCTGTCCTATGCGGTCCTTGCCCCATGTCCAGTGTGGCAACAAATGGATGGTGTGCGCATCGTTGCGCCAGTGCGAGCGATACAGGAAATAACGGTCTTTGGGCAGTCCTGCCAGATCACAGATGCCGAAATAGCTGCTGCGGCTGGGCCAGTATTCGTCATAGGGCGTTGGTTCACCCAGGTAGTCGAAACCCGTCCACACGAACTCACCGATGACCCAGTCTTTATCGTCCTGCCACACCCAGTCGTCGTCGGGCAAGTTACTCCATGAGCACCATTCAACGTCGTACGAAGAGCATTGTCCGTCCTGGTGGAAAGCTTTTCCTTCACGGCTGTCGGCAGCCTGAGGCACCACAGGAAACTTATACACGCCGCGCGACGAGACGGTTGATGCTGTTTCGGAACCCAACAAAAAGCCCTGTGGCAACTGCTTGATATTGTTCTCGTACTTATGAACACGGTAGTTGAATCCCGGCACGTCCATGACCTGCGCAAAACCACTTTTAAGAGCCTGTTCTGCACGATCCATGCCTTGTGTGACAGGACGTGTGGGGTCCAGACGGTGACACAGGTTCTGCAGATGAGCAGCAATCTCCGTGCCTTCCTTCGACCACTGCTCGGGTATCTCGTTGCCAATGCTCCACATCACGATGCTGGGGTGGTTGCGGTTGGCACGCACCAGATTCTCAATGTCGCAGTCGGCCCACTCCTTGAAGAAGCGTGCGTAACCGTTCTTACACTTAGGATAAATCCACATGTCGAAGCTCTCGGCCATCACCATCATACCCAGCGAGTCGCACACCTCCATCTGCATCTGACTCGGCATGTTGTGGGCTGTACGGATGGCGTCGCAGCCCATCTCCTTCATAATCTTAATCTGACGTATCAGTGCCGCCTTGTTGACGGCAGCACCGAGTGGTCCCAGGTCGTGGTGCAGACAGACACCTTTCAGCTTGCGTGTCACGCCATTCAGTTGGAAGCCGCCTTCCTTCGACACTTTGACTGTGCGCAGTCCCACCTTCATGGTTTTTTGGTCGATGACCTTTCCGAAGTCATCATACACGTTGGGGTTGCCCTTACCATCGCAGAGCGTGATGCGTAACGTATAGAGGTCGGGCGTCTCGGGAGTCCACAACTTGGCGTTGGGAATCATGAAGGTGCCCACTGCCGTTGATGTACCCTTGCGCATAGGTGCAGGACTCACAAATGTATGGTCTTCTCCGTTGGGCGCAATAAGCTCCATCGTTACGGGCAGTTGACCGTCAGCCACAGGCACCTCGACAGTAAACTTCGTCACGTCGTGCCCGTTTTTCGTTTTCATGGCGTGCAGTTCCGTCTTAGTGGTGATGCCCCAGTCGTCGATATGCGCCTGTTGCGGTGTGAGAATCAGCTTGACCGGGCGATAGATGCCGGCGCCGGGATACCAGCGCGAGCTCTCCTCAAGATTCTTGAGGTCAACCCTCAGTTTGTTGTCGCCAGCCACAATCAGTTTGCTGATATCTATGCGAAAGGCGTTATAGCCATAGGCCCAGTAGCCGGCATGCTGTCCGTTGACAGATACTGTTGGTTCTGCCATGGCACCGTCGAACACCAGTTCGGCATGTCCCTTGAAGTTCTCGGGAATAGAAAAGATACGCTCGTAGTGTCCCTCGCCAATCCAAGGCAGAGCACCGCTGCGTCCACTTTTCTCTGTGGCCTCTTTCTCGCCATTCTGTTCGATGGCCACCACCTGCAGGTCCCATTTCTTGTCGAAAGGACCACTGATGGCCCAGTCGTGCGGCACGCTGACGGTCTCCCATGACTTCATGTCACGCGAGAATTGCCAGTTGTCTTGCAGGGTTATTTCTTGTCGGGGCTGTGCCCATGCTGTTGTAGCACACACAAGAGTCAGTAGTGAAGTTAGTAGGCTTGTTTTCATATAGCTTGGTATTTTTATTGTTATAAGTAGAAAATGGCTTCTGGTCCCATGTTAAACAGCAGGTCCAGGATGCTCAGGTTCGGCAGAAAGCCGTGCTTTTCCCGGAATACCTGGTAGTAGGGCTTGGTCACAAAACTCTCGTCGGGCAATGGGCGCTTGGGGCGTATCACCTCGCGGAAATCATCCGCATCGCTGTTGGCCGCATATTGCTCCGTGCGACGTACTGCGGGATGGATGTCTAGCAGTTCGCACATGGTCTGTGCGATGGCTTCGTTATAGTCTATCAGGCGTTCCCAGTTTCTCTCAAAGAAAAACGGTCTGATGTCATCTTCATAGAATTCAAAAAACGGCGAGTCGCCGTAGGCCGAAGCGATAGCCTGCCAGTGCACATGTCGCCAGTTGCCATGGTCGCTCAACCGCATGTTGGCAATACGGTCGTCGGCTCCATGCTCCACAGGGAAAGATAGTGCTTGAACACCCTGCGTAGTTGCTATCATACAACGGTTGCGGTAGGTCTGTTTCTGAAACGACTCATGCTGTTCGATTTCAACCTCGTCGTAGCGGTTCAGCTTCTGATACCATTGTATTGGTCCGAAATAGGTTGTTGCTAGTAATGCCTTTCTCATAGTGGAACAAACATTCTGTAATAGCGCCATCCTTTGTGTATCGGATCTGCCGTGTTGCGGCTATACACAACCATGCAGACACGTCCGATGATGTATTCCTCGGCGATAAATCCCTGCGTAGGGCCCTCTTTCGTCTTGTCGTTATGCAGCGATTCCACCCAATAGTAGTCGCGGTCGGCACAGTCCTTGATGCTTGGCACCACCACCGTACCCTCGGCCGTGGTAATGGTGTCGCCAGGCAACGCCTTACAGCGACAAATCAGCATTTGTCTGTTTGCAGAGTCTGCGGGGTTCTCAAAAGCTATCAGGTCGCCACGTTTCACCTCCTGCCGGCCCACTCTGCCATAGCTGAACAGCTTGCCTGTTCCGCCAATGCGCAGACCGTAGCTCCAGCGGTTCACCAATACGTGGTCACCCTCCAAGAGCGTAGGCTCCAGTCCATTTCCTGCTATGGTACACATCGTCACACCAGTGGTCCTGAAGACTAGCATCAGGACGAAGGCGATGACAAGCGCCAATAGGAAACGAACCAGACTCCTTTTACTCACACTATTTCATTTACTTGATATTATCGACCATGCGGAACAGACGGTTCCAGCGTATGCCCGAGATGAGGCCGCGGTCGGGATCTTTCGACCACCAGATGAAGATAGGCTTACCCACGATGTGGTCCTCGGGCACGAAGCCCCAGTAGCGCGAGTCTGCCGAGTTATGACGGTTGTCGCCCATCATCCAGTAGTAGTCCATCTTAAAGGTGTATTTCTTGCTCTCTTTGCCATTGATGAAAATCTTGCCGTCGCGAATCTGCAAGTCGTTCTTCTCGTAGATCTTGATGGGGCGTTCATAGATGGCAATGTTGTCGAGTGTCAGGTCGATGGTCTCGCCCTTCTTCGGAATCCACACCGGTCCGTAGTTGTCGCGCGTCCAGTGGTAGTTGCCGTTCTGTGGGTAGATGTCCCACGTGTCTCCGCCTTTCACTGGTGTGATGTTGACCACCAGGTCCGAGCGCTTCTTCAGTGCCTCGTAGGTGGCTCGTGTCATGGGCATGATCACGTGCGAATAGAGCAGTTCCACGTAGCCATTGCTGTCCAGCGCGCCGCGGTCGGCCGTTGACAGGTTCAGGTCTTCCAGCGTGATGTGCAGCTCCTTCAGCAGGTCGTCGGTCAGTTGGGCATGTTCCACAAACTGTACGTCGTATTCGAACTGCGCATTGTCGGGCTCCTTGTTGGGCTTACCGTCCAGGTAGATCACCTTATCCACGATCTGAAGCGTCTGGCCGGGCAGTCCCACGCAGCGCTTCACGTAGTTCTCACGACGGTCGGTGGGACGTGTGTCGATGTCGCCAAACGACGCATGGTTCTGACGAATATACTGGCTGCCCAGATAGTAGATCTCCTCGAAGCGCTTCAGCTGGTCGGCCTTCGACAGCGAGTCGATGCTCACGGCATCGGGGTACAGCTGCTCATAGATGCCGTGGCCGTAGCCGTAGCACAGGTGGTAGTATTCTGTCTGCATGAAAGCACAGATGGTATCGCCGGCGGGGTAGTTGAACACCACGATGTCGTTCAGCTCCACGTTGCCCAGACCTTTCACGCGGCGATAGTCCCAGTGGGGCCATTCCACATACGACTTCATGTTGCCGATGGGCAGCGTGTGCTGCGTTAGGGGCACCGTGAGGGGCGTTTCAGGAATGCGGGGACCGTAGCTCACCTTCGATACGAACAGGTAGTCGCCTGTCAGCAGCGACTTCTCCAGTGAAGAAGAGGGGATGACGTAGTTCTGGAAGAAGAACTGATTGATGAAATAGACGGCCACCAGCGCAAAGACGATGGCATCGACCCACGACATCACAAAGCGCGTGGGACCCTCAGCATCCTTCCACCACTGCCAGTCGATCTTTTTCGAGATATAGGCGTCATAGATGAAAGGCAACACCAGGAGGCCCAGCCATGACTCTACCCAATAGAGGAACAGCAGCCACAAGATCGTGACAATCACGAACTTGGTCCACTGCACCTTCATATTTAGCTTTTTCTTTTCTCTTTTTTCCATGTCTTAGAATTTAAACATATCACTGATGGTCAGCAGACCCGTGTGCTCCTTGGTGTATTCTGCTGCCAGCACAGCACCCAGCGCGAAGCCGCGACGCGAGTGCGCGTCGTGTGTGATGCTGATCATGTCGGCATCGCTGTCATAGCGAATGGTGTGGATGCCTGGCACCTCACCGCGGCGGATATGGTCTATGCGCAGCAGTTTGGGATCGGTGGTATCCTCGGCCCAAGCCTCCTTGCGGTCGATGGCCTCCACGATTTCCTCGCCCAGGGTGATAGCTGTACCGCTGGGATGGTCCAACTTATGCACATGGTGCGTCTCTTCCAGCTCTACATCGTACTGTGGGAACTGGTTCATAATCTTAGCCAGATAGCGGTTGACTGCCGAGAAAATGGCCACGCCGATAGAGAAGTTAGAGGCCCAGAACAGCGTCTTGCCGTTCTCGCAGGCGTTTCTCACCTCGTCGCCGTGCTCCTTCATCCAACCTGTTGAACCGCTGACCACCTTCACGCCCTTGCTCCAGGCTTTCTGGTAGTTGCCAAAGGCTGCGGTGGGGTTTGTAAACTCGATGGCCACATCCGCTGATGCGAAGGCCTCACTGTCAAAGTCCTGTTGATTTTGAATGTCGATGACACTCACAATTTCATGGCCTCGGCTGATGGCAATCTCTTCAATCATTTTACCCATCTTGCCGTAGCCTATCAAAGCAATCTTCATGTTGTAATTCGTGTTAATACGGGTGCAAAGATAAAAAAAATCTACGAATTAAGGCCATAATTAAGAATTATTTATACCTTTGCACCACAAAAACTAAAAATCATCCATGGAACAACTGTTGCACTACACTTGGAAACACAAGCTGTTGCCTCTGAAAGAGCTACGGACCACCGACGGACGCCTTGTCGAGGTGGTTGACGTGGGCTTGCACAATCAAAATGCGGGGCCTGACTTCTTCAATGCCAAGGTGAAGATAGATGACACGCTGTGGGTGGGCAATGTGGAGATACACCAGCGCTCCAGCGACTGGTATCTGCACGGCCATGAGCATGATGCCCGCTATAATAATGTGGTGCTGCACGTAGTAGCCGAGGCCGACCGCGAGGTGCAGACGGCCAGCGGCCTCTGGTTGCCACAGTTGGTCATCACGGTGCCCGAGACTGTCGTCACCAGCTATCGAGAACTGTTAGCCACTGACATGTATCCCCCTTGTTATCGTATCATTCCCGACCTGAGTCGCCTCACCGTCCATTCCTGGATGGCAGCCCTGCAGACCGAGCGACTCGAGCAGAAGACACAAGCCATCGTGCAGCGCGTGGAGCACTGCAACGGCTCGTGGGAAGATGCCTATTTCACCACGCTGGCGCGCAACTTCGGCTTCGGCATCAATGGCGATGCCTTCGAGCAGTGGGCACAATACGTGCCGCTGAATGCTGTCGGCAAGCACCGCGACGACCTCTTCCAGATAGAGGCCATCTTTATGGGACAGGCCGGACTGCTCACGCTCGATGCAATCCCCGCCCGCTATCATGATGCGGCCTTGCAAGAGGGCTACTTTAATAAGCTCAAAAATGAATATGCCTACCTGGCGCATAAGTTCTCGCTGACACCGATGAACGCTTCTGCCTGGCGCTTTCTGCGCTTGCGCCCACAGAACTTCCCTCACGTGCGAATCTCGCAGTTGGCCAACCTCTACTACGAGCGCCGGGCGGGACTGAGCGCCCTGCTCGAGTGCGAGTCGCTAGACCAGTTGCGACAGTTGCTCTCCACACACGTCACCCCTTATTGGGAGACGCACTACACCTTTGGTTCAGAGAGCACGAAGAGCACCAAGAACATATCGGCATCGTCCATGAATCTGCTCATCATCAACACGGCCGTTCCCATGCTCTTTGCCGTGGGGCGCCACCGTCAGAAAGACGAGCTGTGCGACCGCGCCTTCGACTTCCTGGAACAGCTGGGAGCCGAGCGCAACCACATCATCACCATGTGGAAAGAGTGCGGCCTGGAGGTGAGCACCGCCGGTGAGTCGCAGGCGCTCATCCAACTCAAAAAGGAGTATTGCGACCGCAAAGACTGTCTGCGTTGTCGCATTGGCTTTGAATATCTCAAGCGGAAATAAGTCGTTGAAACAATATCTAGAACAACTATTAAATAGGAAGTAAAAATGAAAACAAACAAGATTTCTCACAGCAAGTACCTCACAACCGGAGGTCTTGCGGTAGGTCGTCTGCTGCTGATGGCAGCATTTCTGCTGGTGACCACCGGCGCGCTGGCTCAACAACTGTATGTGGGCAGCTACAACATTCGTAATCAGAACAATGACGATGCCCGCCAGGGCAATGGCTGGGTGCAGCGCTGCCCTGTGATCTGCGGTCAGCTGAACTTCGAGCATCCCGACATCTTCGGCACACAAGAGGTGCTGCGCTCACAGTTGGACGATATGCTGGCACAACTGCCAGACTACGACTATATCGGCGTGGGCCGCGAGGATGGAAAGAGTGGGGGCGAACACGAGTGCATATTCTTCGACAAACAGCGACTGAAGGTGCTGGATCATGGCGACTTCTGGTTGTCAGAGACCCCCGAGAAGCCAGGACTGGGATGGGATGCTGCCTGCACACGCATCTGCACATGGGGTAAGTTCAAGGATAAGGTGAGCAAGAAGACCTTCTTCTTCTTTAACCTCCACATGGATCATGTGGGCATCGTGGCACGCCGCGAGGGTGCCAAGCTGGTGGTGAGCCGCATCCGCGAGATTGCCAAGGGCCAGCCCGTCATCCTGACTGGCGACTTCAATGTGGACCAGACCAATGAGATTTACACCATCTTTACCAAATCAGGCATCCTGAAGGACAGCTACGAACATGCCACCTGGCGCTTTGCCGAGAATGGCACCTTCAACGCTTTCGACCCCGAGCTGAAGACCGACAGCCGCATAGACCATGTCTTCGTGTCGCCCGCGTTCACCGTGGAGCGCTATGGCGTGCTGACCAACACCTACTGGACTGCCAACGAGGCATCACAGCAGAAGCAGAAAGGGGCGCATGCTCCTCAGGAGATAGACTTTAGCAAGCATACCAAACGCCTGCCGTCCGACCACTATCCCGTGTTTGTCAGACTGAACCGATAACGTTAGAAAAAATAGAGGTTGTCTCAAAATGAAGTGAACCCCAGAAGCATCCTGTCAAGCTTCTGGGGTTCACTTCGTTTTTTCTATTTAAATATCTTCTGTGCAAAGAGTGTCAGGTAGATACGCCAGTTGCGCCAGATGTGTCCACCATCGTTCTCGTAGTATTCGTAGGGATACTTGTGGGCATCCAGATAGCGACGCAGGTCGCTGTTCATCTGAAACAGGAAGTCCTCCTTGCCGATGGCTATCCAGTAGAGCTTGGGCTTCGAGGCAAAAAGGCGGGCCATCTGGTCGTCCAGTTTGTCGGCATCGCGACTCATGCGGGCAGCAGCCGACTGCAGACCATAGTAGTCGAACGTCTCGGGGTAGAGACGGGCAATGTTGAACGTATGGCCGCCACCCATCGACAGACCCGTCACGGCACGTGCCGAGCGCTTGCGGATGGTCTTGTAGTGACGGTCCACATAGTTCACGATATCCATGAAGCTCTCTTCCATCGAAGCCTTGGCACCGCGCTCGTTGAAGGCGTTGCCATCGGGCGTGTAGAGTCCTTCGTGCCACCAGCCCGGTGCTGCGTTGCACGTGGGATTGCCGTTAGGCATCACCACAATCATAGGCACGCACTTGCCTTCAGCTATCAGGTTGTCCATAATCTGCGAGGTGCGCCCCAGGTCGCCCCAGGCCGTCTCGTCGCCGCCATGTCCGTGGAGCAGGTACATCACGGGGAAACGCTTCTTGCCGTCGTAGGCAGCAGGCAGATAGACGGTCATGCGGCGCTGCTGTCCCAGTGTGGGACTGTTGTACCAAACGCGTGCCAAGGTGCCGTGAGGCACGTTGTTCACCTGGTAGAGGTGCCCCTTGTCGTCCTTGTTCTTTGTCACAATCAGGAAGTTGCTCAGTGTCGAGATGTCACGGTTCACATAGCTGTTGGCCGGATCCACGATGCGTTGTCCGTCCACGTTGAAGATGTAAGAGTAGAGCTCAGGGTTCAGAGCCTTGGTTGTCACGGTCCATACACCGTTGTCTTGCTTGGTCATGGGCAGTGTCTTCCAGTGAATCTCTTCGAAGTCGCCCGTCACGCTCACCTCCTGAGCCTTAGGACCGAAGAAGTTGAACGTCACCGTGCCGTCGCCATTCACGATGGGCGATTTCACAGAGGGGCGCATACCCAATGCCTGCTGTGCCATTCCAGTGACGGCCATCATGCAGGCAAATGAAAAAATAACGAGTCGTTTCATTGTTCTTAAGTGTATGTTAAAAGGGTGTCTATACTTTTCTCGTCACTTATGGACGGTCGGCAATGGCTGTGCCCCACTTCGAGGGTCGTGGACCCATCTGGAACTCGAGGGTGCCACCCTGGCGCAGCACGTCGAAATCAACGTAGGTCTTGGTGTATTTCTTGCCGTTGAGGCGCACACCCTGCACGTAGATGTTCTTGTCGCTCAGGTTGCGTGCCGTGATTTGCAGCGTCTTGCCGTTGCCCACGTTCACTTGGGCCTTGGCAAACAGCGGGGTGCCCATGATGAAGCGGCCACCACTAGGCTCCACCTGATAGAGGCCGAGTGACGACAGGATATACCAAGCCGACATCTGGCCCACGTCCTCGTTGCCGCAAAGTCCGTCGGGCTCGGCATGGTAGAGCTTGCGCATCACATAGCGCAGCTTGGGTGCTGCCTTCCAGGGCTGTCCGGCGTAGTTGTAGAGGTAGATGATGTGGTGGCTGGGCTCGTTGCCGTGAGCATACTGGCCAATGAAGCCGCTGATGTCTGGCGAAGCCTCGGGACCCATGTCGCCCTCGGTCACGAAGAACTCGTCGAGCTTCTTGAGGAACTGCTTCTCGCTGCCAAAGAGGCCGATGAGTCCGTGCACATCGTGGGGCACCAGCCAGGTGTACTGCCAGGCATTACCCTCGGTATAGTCGTCGGCACGGTGAATCACCTTGATGGGGTCGAACTCCGGACGGAACTGTCCGTCGCTGCCCAGTGCACGCATGAACTGGATGTCGCGGTCGAAGTATTTCTTGTAGGAACGGCTGCGGTCGAAGAAATACTGGTAGTCTTCCTCATGTCCCAACTGCTTGGCCACGCGTGCCAGTCCGTCTTCGTCCAGACAGTACTCCAGCGCCTTGGCCACGGTCTCGTTGGCCGGTTCCTTGTCGTAGGGGATGAAGCCATACTTCTTTAGCAGTCCCAGCGAGCGCACGTCCTGCAACTGCGAGGTCTTCATGGCGTTGAAAGCCTGCTCGGGGTTGCGCACAAAGCCCTTCAGGGCCAGGTCGGCCAGCACGGGCACGGCCGAAGAGCCCACCATGCAGTCGGTCTCCGAGCCCCACAGGTGCCAGATGGGCAGACGGCCCTGCTGTTCGAATATCTTGATGAACGTCTCGGCATAGTCGGCCTGCAGCTCGGGGTAAATGAGCGTCATCAGCGGGTGGAAGGCGCGATAGGTGTCCCAGAGCGAGAGGGTGGTGTAGTTGGTGAAGTCGCCGTTGTACACCCTGCCGTCGCTGCCGCGATACTGGCGGTCCACATCGCAGAACTCCGAGGGAGCCACCATGAGGTGATACATCGACGTGTAGAAGATCTTCTTGTCCTGCACGTTGGCGGTCTCAATCTTTACGCGCGCCAGTTCACGCTCCCAGGCAGCATCCGCATCGCGGCGCACCTGGTCGAAGTCCCAACCGGGCAGTTCGGCCGTCATGTTCTGATGCGCCTTCTCGCTGCTCACGGGCGACAGCGCTACCTTCACCAGCACGGGGCGACTGGTGTCTTTCAGGTCCACGATGCCCTCGCCGGGCTGAGGCTCCCATAGACGGACAGGTTGGTTGAACGTGATGGTGAAGTACACTTCCTGACGCGGTGCCCATCCGCGCGACTTGCGGTAGCCCTCCAGGGTGCAGTCGTCCACCTGGCGCAGGTCGGCAGCCGTCAGCTCGTCGCCGACGCCCTCGTTCAGGTCTATGCGCAGCAGACCGTTCTTGCCGCTGAACGTGTAGCGGTGCATGCCCACACGTTTGGTGCTGGTCAGCTCCACGTCCACGTCGCTGGTCTTCAGACGATAGTAGCCCGGTGCCACGGTCTCCTGACTGTGTTTGAAGTGAATGTCGCGCTGCTGCACATTGCTGATGGGCAGCAGTGCCAGGTCGCCCAGGTCGCCGCAGCCCGTGCCGCTGAGGTGCAGGTGGGCAAAGCCCACGATGATAGAGTCGCTATAGTGATAGCCCGAGGTCCAGTCCCAGCCGCGCGATTTCTCGGTGGGGCCCAGCTGAACCATGCCAAACGGCACGTTGGCACCCACAAACACGTGGCCGTGGCCGCCCGAGCCAATATAGGGGTCAACAAAAGATGTCAGTCGTTGTGCCATTGCAGAAATGGTCACCATGCATGTAGATGCGATAATTGCGGAAAATACAAATAATTTTCTCATGTCAAGGCTTTTAATCATTACTATTTAGTTTTAGATGCTACAAAGTTAAGTCTTTTGCACGAGACTACCAAAGCTTTTGAGAAAAGTTAAGAAAATAGCCGATATGGCGGTACAAAACGCATGCTTTCAGCACGTTATTCCCTGCCTTTCGGCACGCCACAGTCAAACTCTCATTTCGATTCTAGACTCTAGAAAAGGCAATTCTAGAGTCTAGAATCACCAAATCCAGAGTCTAGAACGACCATTTCTAAAGTCTAGAAAGCCTGTTTCTAGAGTCTAGAATCAGAGCAAGAGTGCCACTATTGCATAGCGAAAGTGGCACTTTAACGAGTCAAAAGGACTGCTTTTGACGGTTCATAGTGCCACTTTCTGAATCTATTCAGCGCGGTGTGCCCACCGAGCCTAATCCTCCTTGATGTGTATCTCGTTGTTCTCGAGCGAGTCGATGATAGCCAGCGATTCGATGCGCTTGATGCCTTCGTCCTCCAGACGCTGGCGCCCGCCCAGCATCTCTTTCTCGATGATGAAGCCCATGCCCTCGATGGTGGCGCCAGCCTGCTGGCACAGGTCGATGATGGCCTTGCCGGCATTGCCATAGGCCAGGAAGTCATCGACAAAGAGGATGCGGTCATCGGCCGTGAGATACTCGCGGCTGACCATATATTGGCAGTCGCTGTCCTTGGTGAACGAGTGCGACAGTGCTACATAGGCGTCGTCCATGGTGGAGGGCTGCTTCTTCTTGGCGAAGACCACGGGCAGTTCCATCATGTAGCCCAGCATCACTGCGGGGGCGATGCCCGATGCCTCGACCGTCAGGATCTTGTTGGGCTGAATGTCGTTGAACCGACGTATGAACTCTACTGCTATCTGTTTCATTAGGTAGGGGTCCATCTGATGGTTGATGAAACGGTCAACCTTCAGGATGGCGCCTTCCAGACTGCGGCCGTCTGACAGGATGCGGTCGCACAATACTTTTAGTGCCATGTCTTTCTATTTAAGGATTTGTCGGCAAAGATACAAATTATCTTTTAATAGACCATCATTATTTTGAAGAATATTCTGTGGCAGCAGATTTTTTTTTCTGTACAACAAAAAAAGACGTGATGAGCATGTAGGCCATGTTCATCACGTCTTTTCCGTTGGAATACGTCCTGCAGTCTCTGACAGACTACAGAATCTTGCAGTTCTCAATCACCACGGTACCGTTCTGAAGGGCGCCACGGCATTCGCCGCTGATGGTGACGTTCTGGTTCTTCTCTACGGTGACATTCTTGTCGTAGCCCGAAGCGAAGATGAAAACCACCTGTGAACCGTCGTAGTGGTTGCCGCCCATCTCGATAGAGGGGCGATCGTAACGGTCGGGACCAATATAGGAAATCTCTCCGCTGACCTCAACATGTTCATTGAAAAACACCTTGTACGCTCTGTTTCTGTCGTTCACAAAAGCTGCATGGATATCAGCAGCACTGAATTTTGTTTGGTACATGTTTAATGGTTTTATCCTGAATATAATACAAAATGGTTGCCTTATTACTTACTAGCCTGTCACCGCCCTCTTTAGAGGGGCGGCTCGAAAACCGCGTGCAAAGGTACGCTATTTCGACGAACTACCCAAGTTAATAAACGCTAATAATGTGTAACCAAACTTATTGCCTCTGCACGGTGGGCCAGTTGGCGGCCGTGTGAACGTAGTAGAACTGAGTGCGGCTGGCCTGTGTGGCATACCAGGTTTTCAGGCCTTTGTTCAGCTGGTCGGTGAATGCCTGCTGCTGAATCTCGTAGAGCGATGTGGGTACAGGACAGGCAATGGTGCCCTGGTTGGTCTTGGCAATGCTGAAGGCCGTGCCGCCAGCAACATCGCCAGCCTGATAGCAGCCGACGATGGTGCCCGTGTTGGTGTTGGTATCGACTAGGCCTGCCGTGCCCTTGGTGTCGCCAGTGTGATAGCTGGCATAGATGAGGCCGCTATTGGTGCCCACCAGTGCGCCACCCGTGGTCTCCACGTCGTCAATCACCTTGCAGGCGCCAATGATGCCCTGGTTGGTCTGGGCCAGTGCACCGCCACCCGAGATACTTCCTATGGTGGTGATGTGCAGTTGTTCGACGCGAGCCTGACTTCCCAGACACGCAAACAGGGGTGCGTCGTATAGACGGTTTACAAAGCGGTCGCCACCCAAGAACGTGCCCTCGAAGGGGTGGGCAGCAGTGCCGATGCCAATCCATTTCACCGCCGCCTGCGTCGAGGTGGTGTCTTCCAGGTTGGTCTTGGCAGAGCTAGACTGCATGGTGATGTCGGCATCCAGACGGATATACTTGTCTTTGAACGTCAGTCCTGCCGTGACCTCTTTTGCAAACGACAGCAGCTGCGATGCCGACGAGATGCGGTAGGGCATACCCACCGTTCCGTCGTTGCCATAGATGTCTCTCAGCACGGCGCCATCGTTGTAGAGCCATGTGGCGTCGTAGATGGTGGCCTGTGCGTCGGTGTGGATGGTCACGTTGCTGTTGATGTCGAGGAACGTTGATTTCTTGCGGAGCTCACCCAGGTCGGGGGTGGCCACGAAGTTCCAGTCGCTATAAGACACATCGGTGAACATCTGTTCGTCTTTGTGGTTCAGCGAGATATTGATGGTGGTGCACATGCCTGGGTTAAAGTGCACCAGGTCGTTGAACGCACCGGAATAAGTCTTTGTCAGGGTCTCGGCGGGATTCATGGGGTTGGGGTAGCTCACCGTAAACGAGAACGTCAGCGGCTGGTCGTTGCCGTTGATGTGATGGTAGAGCTCGTCCTGGGGCGTGGTCAGACCATAAAACGTAAACGTCTTGCTCTGGCCAGTGCCCTCGCCGTCAGCAGCCGGGCACCACAGCATGAGGTCCTTTGTTCTCTGTTTGCTGTCGTTGATGTCGAGCACCTGCACCTTACTGCTATGAATACCCCATTTGAACTTGGTGGGCTGATTATGCAGTACCATATTGCCGACGCCCACCTTGGTATCTACCGCACTGGCGCTGGAAGCAAAGTTCTTGATGTTCACCACGACACGCACATTGCTCAGGGCATGCGTAAAGATGACCTTGGTGGACAGACCGCCGGTCTCAGCCACCGTCTTCGTGCTGTAGTTTAGCAGCAGGTCCTCTTTCTTGATCTCGTCGTTACCTGTGGAGAAGTCGAGCGTATCCTTGCCATATCCCAGTTCGCCGGAATAGGTACCATTGTCATTATCCACCCAGTGGTAGTCTTCTGCAGGAAGGCTATAGCCAATGAAGGTGTGGGGCGACGAACCGTCGGTCCAATAGATCTTTTCCGGCAGGTTGCCCTCGGTGCGCTTCCAGTTCTTCTTGTCGGTGAAGTAATAGCGGATGTCGCTATAGGTGAAGCTCTCCAGTGGCGCGGTGGTTCGCTTGATGCTGGTGAACACGATGCGGTCGTCGGGCGCAAACTCTGTGCGGCCCACCGTCACGGCGGGGGTGGCCGCAGCACGTCGGCTGGGCTGTTCGCCGTCTATGGTAGCCTCGATGCCCACAATCTCCAGGGCATCGCTTGGCATGAAGCTGTCGTCCTCGTTGCTGCACGAGGCCAGCGCCATCATGGCGATGAGACAGAAATACTGATATGCTTTCATCATTGAATCTTCATTGTTATTTGATAGAGCTTGCCGCCCTTAAACTCATTCAGGGGCAGCTGCATGCTGTAGCGCTTCTCGCCATCGCGCAGCCAGAAGGTGGCCTTTCCATTGAGCGTGCAGGGAGGCACAATCAGGCGGTAGGTCTTACTGCCGGCATTATAAGCCGTATAGGTGGCAGTCTGATCTACGTTGTCCAGCGACTTGGCGTAGGCCTTCGCCTGACTGTCGTCAACCACTGCCACACCAATCACCTTCCCATTGTCTGCAACCGTGCAGTTATGTTTGTTCATATAGCCATAGGCGCTGGAGTTGACCTTGCTTTTAGCGGCATAGTAGTCGCCCACGATTACCTCACGCTGGTCGATGTCGGGCATACCTTCGAGCGTCAGCACCGCATTGTCAGAGATGTTAAGGTTTGCTTTGGCATCTACCGTGATCAGTAGTGCCGCCATGACATGCTTAAAACTCAGATGCACATTGTACGAGCCTGTCTGCTGGATGGTTTGTGCCCACATCAGGTCGCAGGCCTTATAGTCGGCGGCCTTCGTCTGATCGGCATGAAACACGTTGCTATACTGTTCTACGCGGGTGCCCTTGCCCGCGATAAAGATCTGTTCCTCGCTCCAGGTCTGAGCCGTATAGACATAGGGCGTTTGCTGTGCTTCGTAGCGCGCATAGATGTCTGGCGACCCCGAAGGACTGTAGTCGCCATTGATGTCGAAGCCATCCTTGGCGGTCAGCGTGCTCCATTTGTTGGCATCCCATTTCAACAGCCAGAAAGCATCGAAGCTGTTGCCATAGGTCGTCTCGCCAAACTCGGTGTGTGCAGAGAATGGACAGATAATCTTCAGTTTGATCTTATCGCCATCTTCAAAGGCGTTACCCGTAAAGTTAGTGCGTGTCACCGTTTCGCCATCGAAGTTCTCGACAGCCGTGGTAATCGTCAGCATCCCCTGCTGCTCCCCCTCTTCCGCATCTTCAGCTGTGCAGCCCACCATCAACAGGAAAACTGCACACAAAGAAACAAAGAAACAAAATGTATTATATAATCTCATCATAAAAATCTAATTACACTTCTCACCTCTCACTTCTCACCTCTCACTTCTCAGTTGTTCTGCACCAAAGGATTCGCACTGTCATCCATGGCGGGTGCACCATTGATCAGTGTGGGGTAGAGGTGACTGTAGCCCACCTCCGACGCCTTGTACTTCATCTCACAGGGATAATCCTTGCCGAGCTTCGACTCGTTGTACTTAGCGATGGCATAGTTCATGGCCCTCCATGGTGCCACACCGTAGATCTCCTGCTTCATGTTGGCATTCAGCTTATTGTAGTCCTCGCTAGAGCCGAGCAGGTAGTCGTTCTTCGCCTTCAGGATGTGCGACTTCCTGCCGCGGATGTATTGCTGGGGCAGATAGGCGTCGGTGGTGCTGCCCACGGCATTGGTCTTGGGCGACTTTTCCGCGTCGTAGTAGTTGCACATAAACGTGCCCCACGTCAGACTGCTCTTTGACAGAGGTGCAAAGAAGCTGGTCTTGGCTCCTGCACCATAGGAGCCCAGCAATGCGCCAGTGCCCGTGGGGATGCCTGCAGCGGCCTGCATGCAGCCCAGCATGGTGAGATTGTCGGCCGAACCAACCAGTGCGCCACCGGCTTTGCCCACGTGGATGCAGCCCACCACCGAACTGGTGCCGCTGAGGCTGGTGGCGATACTGTTGGTGGTGCTGGGGCACAGCATCGAGATGCCGGCGATATAGCAGCCCCATCCCGTGGTGCCACTGGCCACAGCCGTGTTGAGCAGACAGGTGGGGTGTGTGCTTTCTATCTTCAGGTTGCTGATGGCTCCATCCATGACGTGGTCGAAGAGATAGCCACGCTGCATGTTCACGTTGCGCAGCGTGTGGCCATGGCCCAGGAAGTTGCCGCGGAAGGGTTTTTTGTTGTCCTCGCCGATGCTGGGCAACGCCCAGTCGAAGAGGTCCAGATCGCTCATGAGGTTCACCCGATAGCGATTGCCAAAGTCGGTGTCGTAGAAGTCCATGGGGCCCTGCACGTAGTCCTCAATCACATGAGCAGCCTGTGTAGAAACCGTGGGGTAGAAGTGGGGATAGAACACATAGCCCACAGCCTCAGCCTCAGCCTTGGTGTATTGTTTGGGTTGTCCGTTCTCGTCGGTCTCGGTGTCGGAAATCCACCAGTAGGTCTCAAAGCCATCCTGGTCTGTTCCGCGCACCTCGCCACGTGTCAGTCCGGTCATCCTAGTGGCTGCAGTGCCGTTGACAAGTTTGATAAAGGTGACGAACTGCGTCTGGTCGGCAATGCTGAACTCTGGTAGGAAGTCACCACCGGAAAGCGCCTCTTTAGCTGCCTTGACATAGGCGCTGGTCCACCAGCTGAAATCCAGGGCGTTCTGCGTCACCGCCTTGTTGTCGGCATTCTGTGAACCCAGGTCCTGTTTTTCCCATGAGAAGTTGTCGGCGGGCGTGATGGTGAACTTGTCGTAGTGGTAGCCCACGTTGAACAGGTAGCTATAGCCTGCCTTCAGCGTCAGACCGTCGGCAAAGAGGGGCTCTCCCTTGCTGTTCTTGATGTCGCTCAGCGCAAAGATATGATAGCTGCTCTCGCTGCCCGTGGTACCCGTGGTGGTCTGGCGGTCGCCATTGTTCACGTCGTAGAGCCACACCTTGAAGCGGGTGCAGGCAGGCAATACCAGTTCCTGACCGGCATCGCTGCTGCTCATGTCGATGGGGGTAGACATCATATACAGGCGACCGTCGTTGCCATTGAACACGGGGTGCTGCACCTCGTTGGCAATCTCCTCAGCCGTCTTGGTGCCAATCTTCACGATACCGTCGGCCTCGGTGTATTTCTCCAGGTTCTTAAAGTCGGTAGTTGCGCCGTCGTAGAGAGCCTGAGTCATGGTGGTCAACAGGAAAGTCTGGTCGTCAACGCCGGCAGGCATGCACATCTTGTTATAGACGGCCATCACCTGGGCCAGCTCTGCCTGCGCTTGCTCGTCGCTCTTGTCTGTCTCCAGCGCGTCGTGTTCGTTGGTGTCGGCATTATCCTGGCGCTTATAGTCGTGCCAGTCTGTGCATATCTCTGCACTGCCAAACTCGTTGCCGGCCTTGCAGGTCAGACCGATGCGACACGTGATGTGGCGCATGGTGAGCGGAATACTCTTCGTGGGGCCCGACACCGTCACCCAGTCAGAGATGGTATAGTCTGGATAGTAACTGCCTTTGGTGCCAGCACTCAGCGCACCAGCCAGGTTGCTGCGACCCCAGGCACGGAAACGCACAATCTTACCGTTCTCCCAGGTCAGCGAGTCGGCTGCGGTCTGGACGGCAGTGCTTCCGAGGGTATCAGACTTCAGCTTGCCTGCCATGGGAAGCCAGTCGGCATCGAGCGACACCGAGGTGCCGGCGGCGTAGTTCACCTTCTGGTAGTAAGTGCGAAAGTTCTCGCCGTCAGTGAGGAACGTCGAGCCGGTGGCATCGGCATACTGACGGAAGATGCGCATCTGGTCGCCCTCGTTGAACGAGCCATCGTGGCGATAGGTGGCGCGTGTTGTGAAAGGTTCCGCCATCGACGCATCGAAATGCACGGCCTGACCGATGAGCTCTTGCTGCTCGTCAGAGAGCACGATGTCGTCGTCGTCTGCGGTGCAAGCCGTCAGTGCGATGGCTGCAAACAAATAATATATGGTGTGTTTTATCTTCATTGCTTAATAGGTTGGGATGGTGGTGGGATGATGGGTGATGGCACCTGTTTTATCCTGACAGTTGTTGATATAGCCCGTCACATCGGCACCAGCCTGCAGCAAACGGCCGCCGGCAATGGTGATGTTGACAATCTCAGAGCGCCAGCCTGTGGTGGGCACCCATGTGTTGCCCTCCAGGTGTACGTTGGCCTCCCACGGGGCTTTGGGATTGTCTTCTTGTGCGGTGAGATAGGTCCCGTCCAGTCCTGTCAGCAGGTAGTCGCCTTCGATGGTGATGGTGTGGTCCATGCCGTCCAGATGACCGGTAAACTTGAAGTCTGCGGGAATGGCTGAGGCTGGGATGGTGATGTCGTGGTCCAGAATGAAGTAGTCGCCGTGGTGTGCGCGATCCTTACAGGCTTGGAAGAACAGCTCTATCCATTTGGCGTCAGAGACATACTGTGCTTCCGGATCTTCTTCGTCAGCATCATACAGGTGACCATCGGTGACGCCTGTATTCAATATCTTGTTGGTGTAGGCACGCTGCCAACCGCTGCCAGCCACCGAGAGGTTGTTGCCGTTCTGGTTGTTCACGCCATAATAGTTGTCGGCATGGGTACTCTCCTTCCACAGGCGCGAACCGGCACTGTTATAGTCGATGCGTTCCGGACTCACACGCAGATAGACCACCGTCTCGTCGTTGGCATTGAGGTCGAAGGTGAACGACTTCTCGTATTCCAGGTCGTTGTTCAGCGTGAGTTCAAAGTCGATATTGTTTGATTCTGCTGCGGTGGGTGTTGTCTCATCGTACATCACATTTGTGCCTTCGGTACGTACGGTATAGGTGGGACGCACGATGAGGTCGTAGTAAGGACACTTTCCATAGTTCGTAGCGGTGTACTTACTGCTGCTGCCTTTAGCCGTATAGTCGGCGTGGGCCTCGGTCCATCCTTCATCGGTTGGGAAGACCAGGTCACCGGTAGATTTGTTCTTGTAGAGGATGACCTCCTCTTCGCCCATGAAGTGGGGGATGGCCTTACGTTCCGTCTTCCACACGGGCTGGCCCTGTGCGTTGACATAGTCCAGCGTCTTCACGTTGCAGAAGCGCAACTTGGTGTTCTCTACGTTCTCGTTGTTTTGCGGATTCTTGGTGTCGTAGCCCTTCAGGGTGGCATTCATGCCCGGCTCTATTAGCACATAGGCCTCTACACGCGCCAGACGGTGCTGCAGGGGAATGGTGATGCGTCCCACGGTGGCCGAGATGTCTGCCATTGGCGGCACGGCCGTGTAGTGCGACAGGTCCTCGTGGGTCTTTGCGCTCTGCTGGTCTTTCAGACCGTCTGGCACGATGACTCCCTGAAAGGTGTGCACACCGTTGTTCAGCCATTTGGCCGGGATGGTTGTCAGTTCGCCGTCGGTGTTATAGGCATTCAGACTATATACCGTGAAACCGCCTTCAGACTTCAGGATGTTTCCTTCATCGTCGGTCTGCAGCAGCAGCTTCGCTTTCTGTTGAGCGCTCTTGGTGAAATAGGTGATGTCCATGCCTTGTTTCAGCATGGTTGCCAGCCAGTCTTCCTGTTCTGCTGGTACGGGTGTGACAGCACGTGTCACCACAGCGGTGGTCATCATCGCTTCGGTGCTGACACCTCCCACGTGGATGATGCTGCTGTCATCGACAGTGGCGAGGTCCTCGTCTTGCGTACAAGCCGACAGCATGGCGAGGGCCATTGCTATATAGATATAAGTAGTCTTCATCTTCATACTTAAAAGTCCTTTTCTGTGGGGATAATAGCATTACGCTTACCGATGGCTTCCTCGATGCTATGCCCTGTGCAGGTACCTACACCGTTGCAGTCGGCATCCCACCAGTTGCCCTGGCAGTCGTTGGTGGCCAGTTGCGAGGCCTGCAAGGCATTGCCCAGGATGGCACCATGGTGTACGTCTTTCGTCATCTTCACAAAGCTGGTACAGTCGGTGATGCAGAGCGAGGGAACATCGTTGGAATCGTCTTTTTTCTCGATACCGCCCACGATGCCGCCATAGAAGATGATGGTTGACGTGGTGCCGTTAAAGGTGCTGCCAGAATGTAGGATACACTGGGTGATGGTGCCGCGGGAAACGGTAGATACCAGTCCACCGGCGAACTTACGTCCCTGGGTGATGTTGGCCTCGACATCGGCAAAGAGGTTCACCTTGGCCTCACAGCCGCTCAGAGTGGCACCATCCCATATCCATACCACCAGACCAGCAGGGTTGGATGCCTGTATCTTGGTGCCATCGGCCATCTTCACGTTGACATGCTCTATGGAGGCATTCTCGCCATGTACCTCGTAGGCTAGGGCGGCAATGGCATCGGTGGCTGCGGTCTCGTCTGGTTTGGCAATCAGGTTCTTTGTTACATAGACGGTCAGATCGTGTACACGACCGGTGATGGCACCAAAGATCATATCCTCTGTAGCAATCTGCTTGTTGTTACCATCCAGCTCGTAGGCGATGCTGCCCACCTGATGGCTCACGTTGATGTTCTGAGCCAGACGGTAGCGCTTGGTGTCGCTGTTATAGGCGTTCTTGGTTGATTCTTGCAGCTCTTCACCATTGTCGATGATACCATCATAGCGCAGTTCGCTGGCTGTGACATTCTCCAGGTCGAGGTCGTCATCGACCGTGGGCCAGGCGTTGCCTTCAGCCGTGAAGGTATGGTCGGCATTCTTGAGGCCCACAATGTTCTTATGGGTCTGTTTGTCTTGCAGCAGGGTGATGCCGTATTCAAAGGTGTTGTTCGTCACCACACCGTTGGCCTGACCTGCAATGCCGCCGCCAACCTGTCCGCCCTTCACGCTGTTGCTCACACTACAGGCGTCGATGGTGGCTATCTTGTTGCTGCTAGAGGCAGAGATGGCTGCAATGCCACCGACGAATGCGGTAGTGGCGGCACCCACTACCTTCAGCGACGAACGGCAGCGCGAGATGGTACCTGCGTTGTGTACCACGGCACCTGCCACGGTGGCATGGGCATCACTATTGCTTCTCGTTGTCACCTTGACGTCTTCAATGGTTCCGTTGTTGGTGGTGGCAATGGCGGCATCGACGGTAGCGCCTATCTGGATGGTACCATTCAGCAGACTGGCAGCATCCTGCATGTTGTTCAGGAAACGATAGTTGCTCAACAGGGTGCAGCCACCCAGGTTCAACGTGCAGTTCAGGTCGTAGGTCGTGGACCAGTCTTCCAGGTCAATATCGTTGGTGATCAAAGCAATGTTTCCGGCCTTGTTCT
Organism: Xylanibacter brevis ATCC 19188; assembly: GCF_000621725.1. GTDB lineage: Bacteria > Bacteroidota > Bacteroidia > Bacteroidales > Bacteroidaceae > Prevotella > Prevotella brevis. The sequence goes on along the minus strand of NZ_JHXM01000014.1, from coordinate 69,702 downwards.
GCGACTCGCTTCTGAGGAAGTCTATCAGTTCCTGGCGGTTCTCAATCATGATGGGGTCGCCCGCATTGCCATAGTCGTCGCAGATGGTGTTGGTCACCTGTTCGGTCCAGTCCTCGATATAGGCCGTCATCATCACCTTACGACTGTTACGACTCAGCGTCACGGTGATGATGAGGTGCTTGCCAGCCTCCAGGTTGTAACTGTCTTTATTGTGTTCGAAGTCGTTGTCGTTGCCGGCATAGAAAGAATAGTGCTGACCGGAAAGCGAGATTCGCGTGATGAGGTCGCTGGCGGGCTGAAGGGAGTAGTCGTGAGGCTCAACAATTGCATCGTAGCGTGTGGTGCTGACATGCGTCTCGGCAGCACCGTTCTTGTCTTCGTCGTAGTCAATAAACTCCTCGCCTGCCAGGGGTGTGATGGCCATGGCGTCGGTGTCGTACGAGTAGATCTTGGCGCTAAGGTCGTTTTCGGCCACGTTGAAGTTCAGTGCCTTTCTGCTCACGCCCTCGTCGGCTTTCAGGATGATGGTGATCAGTGCGCGCTGGTGCTGCAGGTAGAGGGGAATCTTCTTGTAGTCCTCGTCATCGCTCACCAGTTTTGTCTCGCTATTCAGTCGTCGCCACTCCTTGGCGGTGTGGTAGTTCAGGGCGTCAAGGTCATCAATAGGACTGCCACTGTCGTCGTCGCCATCCCATTTCTGGATATAACCGTAGCCCTCCAGTCGGTCTTGCAGCAGCCAGCTCTCTTTTGTCGATTGGTTGGCAGAGAGCGTCTCCGTACCGGCAGTTGCCTTAAAGCCATAGGCCGTGGTGGTGCTGGGCCAGTACAGGGGTGTCTCGTCCTCCTTGGAAGCCAGCGTGCCCAGGGCGTCGTCGGCCACAGGCTGATAGATGCCGGTGCCCAACAGCTCTCCGTTGGCTGCATACATGCCTACGGTAAACTCGTAGGCTTTGTTCACGGCCTGATAGGCTCCCATGGCTTCTTCGTATTCTGATTTGGCCGAGCGAGTCATCGTGACATTGGGAATAGCAGTGGTAAACATCACCTCTTCTTGCTCTGAACCATTGTCAGAGAAGAGACCGTCCAGCAACTCACTGCAGCTTGTCAGCGAACAGGCAAGTGCGGCCATGAGTGCGATACGTGACTGTTTATATAGCTGGTTGATATTCATACGTGTCTTAATCGTTATTTTGAATGGTGGCATCAGCATCGTAAACCGTCTTGTCGGTTTCCCAGTCGGCAATCTCGGCTGTAACCTGTGCTATCAGACTACGACGCAACTCCATATTATAGATATATTTCTTGCCACTCTCCAGCGTCAGGTTCTTCACGCCTTTGAAGGTGGCCTTGTGCACCACGGCATCGGCAGCATCTGATTCCTTCCACGTGATTCGGATGCCCTGCAGCGTACCGAAGGCAATACCCTCGAACGACTTCAGGTAGCCGGGTGTCGTGGTGGCGCGCTCAAACATGTTGAAGAGCGAACCGTAGGGATTGTCTTTCTTCGTGGCACTGTATCTAGCATCGTCCACATTGATGGGGACCGACGTGGTGGCGGGCACACTGCCATCTGGTTGTATGCAATAGGGCACATAGCCTGTTTCGGCAACGCCCAGCAGTTCTACGCTTAATATTTGTTCGGGGGAGATGGTGACCGATGCATCCTGCGAGTTCTTTAGGTTGACCTGAATCTGCGAGAACTGGTGCTTGAAGAACAGTTTTACGCGGTTGGCCTCGGGTGTAGCACCTGAGGGCTTGGCTACCTCTACAGCCAGGATGGGGTCGGGTTGCTGTGTCATGGCAGTCTTGTCGCCACGGGTCAGGTCATAGGCCATCATATACTGGTCTTTGTACTGCGTGGTCACGCTGGGATACAGTCTCAGGTTGCCTGCATCCGTACCATCATCGCTGTTCAGCTTGTTGTAGTCGGCCAGTGCCAAGAAGATATGGTTCAGGCGGTTCTGCCAGTAGAAGCACTTGGCAGCCTCGTCAAAACCATAGCTGTCGGTCTTGATGGCATCCTCATAGGCCCTGTTCCAGTAAACGGCATTGCCCACGGTGTTGTTGATCTTCATCCATGCCGTTGTCATGTTGACATCCTCCGACAACTCCTTAGTCTCAGAGTAGAACTCCGTATCGTTGTCGTCGTTGGCACCGGCATGGAAGAACATCGAGCACACGAAGCGGCCATCCTTTGGCATAAAGGAAGCCGAAGCGGCACGCGTGATGACCGCATCCGTATTGCCGGCAGAGAAAAGCACCGGCATGCGCTCCATCTGCTGTCCGCCGTCGTATGTCTCCTGTTCAGCAGTACATCCTGCCAACAGCAATACAAAGCTTAAATATATGTTATACCAATTCTTCACGTCTTCTCACTTAAAAGTACCTCTCACTTCTCATCTCTCATCTCTCATCTTGTGGCGCAGCCGCACCCCTCTAGTCCCAATCCAGTGTTGCATTGCCACTGCCGGTGTTCTCGGTCCAATCCTTGATCAGGGCACGGAACTGAATAGCCTCTTTCGTCAGTGTGATGGTGTAGGTGTACTTATTACCGCCAAGCCATTTGGTGATGACCTGTTGTGTGTCATCCTCACAAAGGTTCAACTGCACTGAGTAGGTCGTACCATCTTTCAGGGTGATGACCAGTCTTGACGCATCTGTGATGTGTTGTGGCACCATGATTGTCTCGTCCTCCACCGGAATGGTGGCTTTGGTTGTACCAGCCGTGACAACACCTGTTGCCAGACTGACCTCACCCTTGTTCTTCAGGTTTGTCATGGTCACCGTGGCATCTGTCAGGTCAACGGCAGAGGCATCGCTGCTGGTCTTCAGCTCTACCTTTACGTTGCTCATCACGTGCTTGAACACTAGGGGCACGTCGCCCGTACGGGGATTGATGGCGTCGCCTTCGGCATAGTCATGTGTGGTGGTGCCATCGGCTTCCGTACCTGTGTGCGCAGCGGTGGTAGCCCACAGCAGGTCGGTGCCTTGATGAGCCTCCATCGTGGTGACAGCCTCCAGTGTTTTCTCGTTGGTCTTCTGGGCCAATGCACGGAAATAATAGTTGGTGCTGCCGTTGGGCCAATAGATGATTGTCGTGTTGACAAACTTGCTGCCGTCGTAAGTCGCTGTGGTAGCCATCGTACCAAATTCGGTATCGTCGGTAGAGCGCCACAGCGAGAACGAGTCGCCGGCCTTCAGGCTGGCATTGTTGGTCTTGTCGATGGTCTTCACGTCTGCGGTGAAGTTGATTTCGCCAATAGTTTCTGCGCTCACGTCGGTCCAGTCGGCCAGCGTGGCCACCAGACTGATGGCTTGCTTGTTCAGTGTCACGGTGAGCTTATAGTTCACGCCGCTGATGCTGGCATTGTTCTTGATGCCATCCTGCCAACTATTCAGTACGTCCGAGTTGAGCACCACCTCATAGTCGTTGCCATCCACCGACTGAATCGTGGCCAGCAATTTGCCGTCGGTCAGTGCTGTCAGGGGTACAGCCACGGCCTCGTAGGTGCGACATGGCTTGCCTGCCTCTGTCGTTGAGGCTGCGTTGGCATACATCTTCACGGGGGTAGTTCCCGTGGCGGTGACCGTCGAGTCTGGCGCCGTGAAGGTGCCATTCAGGTTCATACCAGCCAGGGTGACTGTAGTAGTTGCCAGGTCGTCAGCCTGAAAGCCCTTGTCCAGCACCACCACGATGGTAAACTTGCTCATGGCATGATAGAAAGGCACTGTCAGCGTGCCATGCTTGTCCTTAGCATGTTGATAGGTTATCATACTCTGAGCGTCCGACCACAGCAGGTCGTTCTCCTTCAGCGCCTTGGTAGTTGTCTGGTCGGCAGCGGTGGTCCAACCCAGGACACCCGTTGCTTCATCAAGCACCGTCGGCGTGCCGCCATTATAGCAGTAGCCGTAGAACGACTGCAGTCCGTGACCGCTGGTGCGCAGGTCCTTGGCGCCATCTGCTGTCGATTCGCTGAAGTCATCCCAGTAGAGGGGCTCGGTAGGCGCATCATTGATGATGGTCACCAGTTTGCTCTGCACGGGATCTGCTTGTTGGTCAGCGATGTGGCGCACGTAGCACAAAAGCTTGTCGTCGGCTTCTATCGTGCTGCCAGCGGCGCGTGTCACCAGACTACTGCCCGAGAGCGATGTCTCGAATGTCAGGGGCAAGCGCTCCTGCACCAGCGAGGCCTCGTCGTCGTTGCTGCATCCAGCCAGCGTCAGTGCTGATAGTGCGAGTATGATGTATCTTTTGATTGTCATTTACCTATACCTTATATTATAATTAGAACCACACTTCCTCCTCGGCATCTTCAGTTTGCCAGTCGGTGAGCGATGCGGTGGACTTGATCTCTGTCTTTGTCACCTTCAGGTTATAGACGTAGTGTATGCCCGATTCCCATTTGCCCTTGGGCGCTACTTTCTCGGTGGTGCCTTTCTTCAGAATAGGCTCCACGTCGGCATAGTAGATGTCCTTCGTGCTATCGCTGTTGGTCACGGTGATGCGGAAGCGCAGGTTGGTTGCTGCACCAGCGGTGGTGTAGGGCAGCGCCTGTGGTACGATGACGCCCAGGTACTGATGCTTGGCGTCATCTATCTGTGGCAGAGTGAAGTCGGTAGCTGTGCCAGTGACCACGGCCGAGCGATCTTTCAGCAGGATGTGTCCTGTGTTATAGACGTTCACCAGTTCCACCTTCACGTTGCTCAGGTCCACATGGTCGTGGGCTCCCTCAGCGCTTGAAGAGAGAACCACCTCCACCTGACTCATCATATAGCGGAAATTCAGGTTGATGGCAGCCTCACGGGCGCAGATGCCATGTATGCTCATGTCCACCTGAGTGTGGTCTGGGTTGCCGCACAGCGTTCCTGCTGCAATCTCGGGCATGCCCATCACGAAGTTGCTGGGGAAGGTCGCAGCATCGTAGTCACCGTTTGCCACCTCTACATACTGTGTCTGGTCGGTAGCATCCTCCACCACGGTTCTTGTTGCGGGATAGATGCCTCGGAAGTGGTAGTGCTGATAATGGCTGGTCCAGTAGAGTGTTGTGGTGTTGTTCCAGTTCACCGTGCCGTCGGCCTCCATCTCGGGCGTTGCGTCATTGGTATAACCCTTATCAATAGCTTCGCTGCGATAGAAGGCAAACATGTTGGCTCCAGTAGGCTTATAGCTGCCACCACCTACGGTCGTGTTGACGTTGATGACGGGGTGTACCTCGTCAGAGTTCACGTCCACCCACTTCTCTACGGTAGCCGTCAGCACGATGCCTGTCTTCTTGATGGTCACGTTGATGATATAGTTGTAGCCCGCCAGGGTCTTATAGTCTGTATGCCCGCCTTTGTCATCGATAGCATCGTGTATCTCTTTCGCTCTGATATAGTAGATGTTGTCGTCGGCATTCACGATGGCAATCACGGTGTCTGCGGTTGCGCCCAACTGTGTGCCGGGGTAAACCACTGCCTGCTTTATCACGGTGATATCTTCATCTGTGGTGCTGGTGGTGCCGGCAATGAGCGTCTCCTTCGTGCCGTCGCTTTCTGCCACGGCTCTGGCAATGCTCACCTTACCCTTGGTCAGCGCATAGTTGTGGTCTGGGTTGCTAATGCCGGCCAGCGTGTTGGCATTGGTCAGCGTCACCGTGGGGTCCTTCTCAAACTTATATTTCGTTGCACCTACGGTTCCCTTTGTGAAGCCATCGGCAGCCTTCAGGTTGAATGTGATCTTGCTCAAAGGATGAACGAAAATCATGTTACGAACATTTTCCTTTGTTGGCTTCACGAACTTATAAGGATCCGTATAAAGGTTGTTCGATACGATGATGTCGCCATTCAAGACATCCTTGCCATCGGTGATAACAGGCCAAGTAAGCCTCTCCCACTCTGTGTCTTTTACAGCAGGAACCTCAGCCATGCCATCCACAGCTACGCCAAGTACTTTTAAGCCATTATCAGTGTTGGTTTTGTTGTTGGGATCACCTGTGCCATAATCGTCCCAATAGAGCATTTCGTTCTCTGTAAACGACAAGGCATTGATGGTTGGTGCGGCATCAGTGGCAGCTATTGTGGTGCATGTGGTCTTTTTACTGATAGCTTCAGGATCCTTTCCTGCCCATGTACCATCCACCTTCAGTCGCACCTGCGTACCTGCCTTCATGGCATAGTACTTGGAAGCCGAAGACTCGCCGCCACGAGTAATGGTGCGGTTGACAGGCGAAGCCTCAACACCAACATTGAAGTCTATCGTGCCATCAGCCGTCCTGTCAAACGAATCGCTCACGTCCTCACTTGTGCAGGCACCAAGTACCAGCACAAATGAGGTCATCAGCGTATATATGAAATTCTTTCCTGTCATTACAGAGAATTAGTCTTCCAGAGTGATATCTTTGTTTTCAGCAGTTACGTCAACCCATTTTTCCACGGTGCAGGTCACACTCTTGATACCTGCCTTTGTCAAAGTGAAGGTGTAGGTGTAGTTGTGGTTGGGATACCAGAAAGTAACAGGACTGTTGGCGGTCTGGTTCTGACTGCCACCATTAGCCGTAGCAACGATTTCGCTCAGTTTCTTAACCACGTAATATTGGTTGTTGTCGGGAGTCTTGATGGTGATACCAACATACAAATGGTTTTGGTCTCCTGTTGTACGAACCAGAGCCTGCGGTACAACAGCATAGGTAAATGTACCTGTTACATCATATGTTTTATCAGTTTTATCAAGTCCGGCGTTAGGTGCAGTGAATGCATCGCTGTCAGTGAGGCTGCCTGTTGGGGTAACAAGACCATTACCCATCTTCACCTGTCCATTAACATAGAAGTAGGTCAGATATACCACACACTGGTTAGCACCATCCTCCAGCTCCACATGATCAGGACTTGTTGACTTGGTGGTACGCAATACAACGTTGATGTTACTCATCATGTGCAGCTCTGTCATGTTGATGGTAGAGTTGGTAGCACCGATAGCAGGGCTCAGCGTGGCTGCATAACCGTCGGTGGTGCTGTACTGAATAGGACTGGTTGTGCTGGTGAGGAAGGGAGCACCCCAGTGATAATCGTGACTTGCTTGGTCACCAGAGGTGATATCGAAATAGTCATCTTCGGTGTTATCTGTATTCTTAATTTTGATGCCTGAGTTTACGGTACGGAAGTGATAGAATGACTTGTTGTTCTCGAAGAACCAGTCGGTAGTCCAAATGTTGCCATTCGGTTTAAGGCCAGCCTTGTCGGTATAGTTACCCTTCCAGTTCTTAGCTTCACTTGCACCTGTGTTAATCTCTGCAGACTCGTCGTTCAAGCGATAGAGGTCGAAGTTGTCAGCAGGAGTACCATTATCGTTTTTAAAGAGGCTCAGTTCGATGTGCGAGTTGTCCATATCCTTGTTGGCAGCCGTCACATCAGTCCAAGGCTCCAGAGTTGCCGTCACGTTGATAATCTTACTCTTACCGACAGTGATGGTAAACACATAGTTCTTGCCCTGAGCCATTGTGAGCGAAGGCTCGGAAGTGCCCTGTCCCTTGTTCAGTGCATCGAGCATCATATCCTGAGTGATGAAATACTTGTTGTCATCAATAATAAATTCCAGCACGTTGACGTTGCTACCCTCATTGAAAGTGTAGCCAGGCAACATCTGAGCCTGCAGAGTGTAAACGGCATTCGCTGCGGGTTTTGTCGTGGCCATCTTCTCGATGTCTCCAGAAGTAGCAGCAGGCCATGAACCATTCTCAATGTCCAGCTGACCTCGTGTCGGTACATTCTTGATCTTAACATTGGTGCCTGAGGCAAAGATAAAAGGAGCAGAAGTATAACCCTCACCTTTCTTCAGGTTGACGGTGATGCGGCTCAGGGCGTGGTTGAACTTCAGGTTACCCTGGTCGAACTTACCAGGACCGTCCTGCATGTTGGCGTCCTTCAGACGGAACTGCAGACAACCGTCATTTACAGTAGTATAACCATTATCGGTATAGTTGAACGCCTTAGCGCCGCCCTCTCCATTAGCACTGATGTTGTTGCTATAGGTCAGGTCCTCGTTGTCAATCACGCCGGCACCACTCTGGTCGGCAGATACAGTCCATGCGATTTCCTCAGACAGAGCACTAGTACTCCAGGTTCTGCCGCCAGCAAGGAGGTCGGTTAGCGTGGTGTTGTTGTTCTTCAAGGTGTAGTCCTTTCCAGGTACAGCCACAGCAAATACTGACAGCTGGGCACTGCGGCCATAAGCATCATCCCAATAGCACACGTTTTCGTTGCTGGGAGCTTCAATCGAAGAGAAAGAAGCATCTGATAGTGTTGCATCTGCCAGAGCACTGGCCACTGTACGTGTCTCGCGGACATTACCATCAGTGGTCAAACCGTTTTTGTTACTACGGATATGCATGGCAATGTGGGTGTTAATGGCAAAGCCTGCACGTGTCATGGCAGCGTTGTCTTCGCCTACGAACGAGATGGCTGTCTTGTTACTTGGATCGATGGCGTTTGCATCGTCCTCCAAACTGTTTGAACATGCTGTGGTTACCAGTGCGGTAGCGGCTAACAGCGGGAAAAAGAGATTTTTCATTTTGGTTATTGTATTTTAATTATGATTCTGTGATAGATTTATTGCTCGAGGTTGGTCTCGATGTCGCCGTAAACATTCGTCCAGGGCATCAGCTCTGCGCTGAAGTCGATGGTCAACGGATAGAACTCACTGACCTTTAGAATGTACGTGTATATGTTGTTCGACTCCCAGTTGAAGGCGTCGATATTCTTCTTGTCGTCTTTGATAGCGATGTCTGTGTAGTGGATGGTCTTGCTCGCCTTGTCGTAGGTGATGTGGCCATCGGCACTGGTGAAGTCGCTCTCGTAGTCCAAGCCATAGACATCAAACGAGATGGTCATTTTCACTCCCGTTTGTGGTATCTGCAGCATGCCGTCTTTGCATTCGCAGTAGTAGGCGTGCTCGCGGTCGATGGCCTTGTTCAGGTCGCCCTGCTTGTTGTCGTCGGTCTGCAGCAGCAGTCTCTGGCTGTCGTTGGCGGCCTTCGTCGTGGTGGTGAAGGCACCATGCAGCATGTCGCTGCCGGCGAGGTCGGCTGTGTAGCCGTGTCCCTCGGTGACGAAGTTGTCGGAAACAACTTTCACCTTTATATTATATAAGTAGAAGTTGGCAGGTGTCTCCTTGCCGTAGTTGTTGTAGATGGCAAAGCGCACCTTCGACGTCAGGTGGTGGAAGGGCAGCGCCACGTAGCGGTCGTACTTGGTGGTAGCGCCATTCTCTGTGCGGTCTTTGCTGATAAACGTGCTGCCGTTCAGCAGGTCCACGTCTTTGGTGTTAGAGCCATCGTTGCATGCCACCTGTGCCGGCATGTAAGGCTCGGCACCTGCAGTCAGCACACCGTTGTTGCAGGTCTGATAGACGTATGCGGTGGTGGCGGGTATCTCCAACGTGCTGGCATCCAGCGTGAAGTTGGCAATGTCGTCCTGAGCAGGACAGGGGCTGATGGCATAGAAGCGGTAAGGGAAAGCCGAGGCATCCCAATAGCGCTCAATCTGTGTTTTGTAGTAGCCTTCGGTCTTAGAGCCAACATAGTCCCATTTCGACAGGTTGGCCCAAGCGTCTGTTTTGTATTTCACCTCATACTTATCCATGATGACGGCCTGTTTGGCGGTGGCAAAGCCTTTCCAGCAGCTCACCAGGAATCCCTGTGTCAGGTAGTTGCTTGATGCTGCACGTGTCGGTGCTTTCATCACCGGAGCGCTCATCACAGCCTGACTGAACTGCATGGGCACGCGTCCGTCGTCCGTATCCTCATCCAGGAAAGTAGAGTCAGAAGAACAAGCGGTGAGGCTGGCGCACAACAGGAGTGCGCCAGTCCACCAGCTTAGTGTTTTATTTATCTTATGATTAGAAATTGCTATCATTAGATTTTTCTGTGTAATCCTCAACAGTTGCACCGTCGAATACGATAGGATAAACAGTAGGAGTTGCAGGCACATCAGGCTTGGTGATATCAATGGTGGTATCATCAGGATCGGTCGTACCCTTAGAGTCCTTTGTAATCTTGAAAGTATAGGTGTACTTGGTGTTAGGCTGCCAAGCGGCGATAAACTCTGAACCGTTCTTTGCAGGCACATAGACACGGGCATTGTGAACAGTGATCTCCTCGCCATTGTCCTCAGCAATCAGCTTGTAAGACACGTGGAAGGTGAAACCAACCTCGCTGGTAGTGGGCTGAGCTACGGGATAATAAATGGTAGAAGACTTAGCATAGTTCTGTGTGTTGCCGGTTGCTACTGCTTCGGGAATCACGTTGTAGTTTGTGCTAAGCTTTGAGGTGAATGAAGTCAGTCCGTCTTCAGTTCCGGCTGGAATCACGAACTTCAGGTTGTCCTGAGTCTTTGAAGCGGTGCTGTGGTCAACGTTGGCAGTGGGATTGCCAACAGTACTGAAGTCGATGGTTGCACCACAGGTGGTGTAATAGTCAGCCTTGGTGTAGGTCGTGCCATCTGTGGTCGCAGGAGTTGCCTGAATGCCGGTGTTAGGGTCGGTCACATCGATAATCTCCACTCTGTAGCCGCGAACGTCCTCGTAGAAACGCAGGTTTACTTGTGCGCCCAGGTGCTTGAAGTTCAGCTTCACGTCCTTCAGGTCTGCATTGGTGGCCTGAGCGCCAGCATACATGAACTCCTGCAGTGAGGGATCATCGTAGCCAGCCTTCTGAGCACCGTTTGCTACAGTAATCTTCTTTGTGTCCTCGTCGAAGCTAACGCCGGTAGCACGATAAGGAGCATACGCATAGAAGTTGGTGTTGGTGTACTTCAAGTCCCAGTAACGCAGGTACTGATTAGCATTGGCTGACATGTAATCGTTGTCGTTCTTTGTGTAGTAACCATCAGTGCCAGTGTAAGTGTACTCATTTTTACCCAGATACTCGTAGAACCAAGGTGAAGTGTGGTCAGTTTCTGTACCAATTTCGCTAGCCCAAGTTGTAGCGTTGGTGTGATCATAACCCTTTTTGGTTGTTTCGTTAGAGTATCCCACCAGGTAGTTGTTCATCACTTGCTGAGTTGTCAAGCCTGTACCATACTTGTAAGCCCACACGCCGAAGTTGTAGTGACCAAGCTTCTCCAGATTCGTAGCACGAGTAATGTTTTTCTTCTCCACGCTGAAGGCGATGGGAGCTTCGTTTTCGGCAGCTGATCGGTCAACCAGATCATCGCTGCTGCAGCTTGCGAGGGCTACAGCGGCTACTGCCAGGAATGCTAATTTTTTCATTTTAATGGTTTTAATATTATATAATAGAGTGAATAATCTTAGTTCTTTCTATATCCCCCTCCTTTCGGAGGGGTTAGGGGAGGCTTTCCTTTTGGAGGGGTTAGGGGAGGCTTTTAGGGGAGGCTTTTTCCCCTATATCTCAATTTCCCAGAACACCTCGTCGTAGTCCTCTACCGTAGGTATGAACAGACTGCCGGTGCCTTGGTTCACAGGGTCGGGTGGCGTCAGTTTGTCGCAGTCCACCCACACCGTCAGGATGCCGCCGTGCGCTTGCGCGCGACATTGGTCGGTGACGTCAAACTCGTAGGTCTTCACCTGTCCGTCTTTCCACACCAGGTCATAGTACAGGAAGTTGCGCAGTGCAGCGCGCGATCCCATGTATTTCGCACCCGAACGCGTGTAGGGCTCGTTGTCGCAGAGGCCGAAGGTAGTCAGTTTGCCACCAATCACGTCGCTCTTGCGACCCTTCACCGTCAGGCCCTTCTTCATGCGCGTGTTGAAGTAGATCAGCGCAGGCTTGTTGCCCGTGTGGCCCGTGTTCACGTTGGTCGAACTGGCCATCGACGAGAGTGCCGCATTACCGTTGATACCCTTGATCTTGCCATCCTCGTTGTTGTAGAGGATAAACTGCACCAGGTAGATATACACCAGCGGGCGCAACTTGGTCTCCAGGTGCTTGATATACACATTCTCCACGGGGTCGTACTCATAGTCGGCCAGGTCGTGCGAGATGAAGATGTTTTCCGGGTAGGCACCGAAGAAGATCTCAGGCTGGTTGAGCAGACCGATGGCGCTCGAGCCATCTTTGTCGTTGGCGCGGCTGCGATCCACGATGCTTCGCGAGATGCCTCGCGTGCCCGTGGTGGTGGCCGTCACCGAGTCCAGTTCCTCATGCATCACCAGCACCTGCGTACCGTCTTTCGAGTCGATGTCGCTGTAGAACAACATGTCGTAGTAGCCAAACTGGAAGTAGCGGCGGAATCTGTTGCCGCGAATAGAGAACGCCTCGTCGGTGGTGTGCTTCGCCTTGGGGTCGTCGCCCTTGTAGTAGCGGTGCACCTCGTAGCTCGAGGGGCGCTCATAGCCAATGTAGCCCCAGATAGAGTCGTCCTTCAGGTCCCATCCGTAGTACCAGTCGGTCTCCATATCCACGTCCACGTCCCACACCACGTCCATCTCGGTCTCCACCTGCGGCATCACGAAGTCCAGGTTCTGTCCGGGCAGGTGCAGGGGTGGTTCGATGCACGAGCTCACGCCCAGCACAACCGTCATGACGACTACTATATAATAAATAGGTGTACGTGTCATCTTGTCACCTCCTTTTTCTTTCTGTAGATAATGTCGTAGGTCAGGTGCAGTCCGGCGTTGGTGGGGCCAAACCACATGAAGCGGTGGTTGCGCTTCTTAAACTGACTCGTGCTGCCACGGTAGTTGTAGTAGTAGAGTCCGTCTATCGTTCCGTTGATGGGGTTGCCCCACACGTAGGGGTCGTAGCGGGTGATGAAGGCACCCATGCTGAGGCTCAGTTCCAGTCGCAGGCTGCCTTTCTTGTTCAGTCGGCAGGTGTGACCCAGCGTCAGGCCCGCGCCGCCGCCTTCGCCTTCCCATCCCTTGGTCTCGCTGAAGCCGATGCCATAGACCGTGCCCTGGGCGTAGGCGCCCAGATAGGTGCCCAGAAACTCCCCGCCGCCCTTGAAGTAGCGGCGCAGTTCCAGCTGCACGTCGCGCACCTGCATGAACTTGTGGTTCTGCCAGTGGCGATGGTTAGAGAATGTGAAGCCTGCATTATACGTGTAGTGCCCCGTCAGGGGGTAGTATTCCAGTTGGATGTTGGCGCTGGGTGCGAAGCCAAACTGCGGGATGTAGGCGGCGTCGTGCAGCAGGTTGGTGCGTGCCGCTATCAGGTGGCGGCGTGTGTAGGCCTTGTAGGTGGCGGGCAACAGGTTCAACTGCTCGGGCAGGGGCGTCAGCAGTGGGTTGGATGCCTCTGTGCTCACCGGACAGCCCTTGAACTGGATGCGGTCGGGGTTCACCGTGAACCACAGCACCACGCGGCTCTGACGCAGCGTGGGGTAGTACACCTGCAGTAGGCGGTTCCAGGTCTTGCCGCCGTTCAGTGCCATCAGTTCGCGCTTGCACTGGTGCTCGTCGCCCTTGCTGCGCTCCCAGATGGTGCGCACCTGCTCATACTCTTCGTCGCCGGCCAGTTCCATCAGCTTCACCAGGTAGGCATAGTCCTCGGTCACGCACTTCGCGTCGGTCTTGCAGTTGCCAATGGGCTGATCCAGATTGCTCTTCAGAAACTCGATCAGGCGCTTCGTGCGCTCGCGACTCAGGCGGATGTTGTTCCAGTAGGGGCCCTCGGGCGAGGCGGCACCCTTCACAAACACCTGTCGCAGCACTAGGTTCTGCTGCTTGAGCAGCGGCACCAGACTGTCGTTATAGAGCGTGATAAAGGGATCGTCTTCCAGCAATTCCGTGCGGTTCACCCTGAAGCGGATGCCTCGTGCCACCATGTCGAACAGCGAATCGCTAATGGCAGGGGGCGTGCTGACATAGGCGTCAGACACATAGACAAAGGGGTAGCCCGGCAGCTGTCTGTAGCGCAATGTATCTATCTTCTCGGCCCATCCGTTTGATAAGCCGAGAATCATAATAGTAGCAAAAATACTTATTCTTAAATGGTTGACTAATGCTTGCACTTAAACGTAGAGTTTTGTAGCAATTCTATTTTCGGATGCAAAGTTAGTCAAAATTATTTAGATAAAAAACAAAGGGTGTGATTTTTACAATGTTTAACGACTCCTTTACATTATTTATGCACAAACTGTTCTGTTTTGCGCCATTTTGCTTTCCTTTTTCTGTTTTTATGCATTTTATGCCAACTGTAATTGTACGTTTTGTTGCGATTTTTTATAGTGATTTTTTAAGACCTCAAGTCCGCTTTGCTCCGCTGGAAAAACTTGCACATTTTGAAAAAGTTTTCAGTTTATAGCGATTAAATGGCGTTTTTATTCGGCCGGGCTGAATTTTTATTTTGTTTTTCCGACTTTTAATTGTATCTTTGCATTCCAAATCTTAGTCCATTGAAATAGATTAGTATTAGTTATGATGATTGTTTTTCAGAAGAAGACTCTCTCTCTTCTACCCTATATAGTTCTGGCACTGCTGGCCGTTGCCGCTTGCCACAACCCCAAGACCACCAACGAGCTCGAGGCCATCAGTCTGGTGGCCGACGAAAATCCCGATTCGGCGTTGCGCATGCTGAAGGCCTATGAAGGCCGCGTGGAGCGCTGGCGCAAGGGCGACAGGATGCGCTACGAACTGGTGAAGATGAAGGCTCAGAACAAGGCAAATATACTTTTTTCGTCCGATTCCATCGCTAAAGAGGTGGCCGACTACTACGCCAGCTATGGCACCGACAACGAGCGCCTTCTGGCCTACTATCTATTAGGTCTCGCCTATAGCGACATGGGCGAAGCGCCTCAGGCCCTTCAGGCCTTCTATGATGCCATCGAGAGTGTAGATACGCTGAGCGAAGACTGCGACTACGAGGTGTTGATCCCCGTCTATGGGCAGATGTCTCAGATCTACGGCAATCAGAACTTGCCACACGACGAGATATGGGCGCTGCGACACTACATCGACTATATCCACAAAACCGATACTGAAAAGGAATACATCATTGCCAAAGGACAACTCATCAATCCATATTATCAGCTTGGTGAGAAGGATAGTGTGCTGGCCATCATCAACGACACCTATGCCTCGTTGAAGCGAATTGGTGAAGACCGCGAAGCGGCCGATGCCTTAGTGGCCTCGGTGTTTATTTACATCGAGCGTGGTCAGCTGGACGAGGCCCGACGTGTCATAGACATTTTTGAACGAGAATCGGGGCTTTTCGATGCGCAGGGCAATATTGTGAAAGGGCGTGAGAGCTATTATTATATCCGCGGTTCCTACGAGTTGGCCGTGGGTAGGGTGGATGCAGCCGAAAAGGACTACCGCCGCGCCATTAATTCGTGCTTTTCACCCGATGTCTTTAAGGGTCTGATGGGCATATACCGCAAGAAGAGTAATATGGATTCGGTCATGCATTATGGGTTCTTGTACGAGATGGCCTTGGATTCCATTCATAACAAGATGCAGATAGATGCCATCCATCAGATGTCGTCTATGTATAACTATAGCCGCAGTCAAAAGCAGGCAGAGCAGGCTTCTCGCAATGCACGCATTGCACGTATGTGGACCATTGGCATCCTGTTTACCGTCGTACTGGGCCTTGCGCTCACCCTGAAGTTGTATCTGAGCTACAAGAAAAAGAAGCAAGAGGAGATCGAGGCGCTGTCCAGGTCGCTTTCCGATGCTAGGATTGAGTATAAAACCGTGCAGGAAGAGTTGCTGACGCTCAACAATCGTGACTTCGAAAAGCTGATTGCCGAGAAAGAGAAGAAGGAGAAGGAACTGCGCCAAACCATCGAGCGACTGGAGTCGTTCAGCGAGCTATCGGCTGCCAAGGATGGTATCTATGCGTTCAGTCAGAGTCAGATAGTCGGCGCGTTCCGCAAGAGGCTGGCTTGCAATATGGAAAACTCGGCACCCAGCGCAGCCGGATGGCGCGGCATGGAGAAGCAGTTTGCCAGAGATATGCCTGCCATGTATCGTCTGCTCACCGAAGAAAAGAAGCTGTCGCCCCTAGAGCTCCACGTCTGCATGCTGCTGATGCTCGACTTCGACGACGCTTCTGTCTGTGTGCTCACCGGCTCAATACCCCAAACAATCACCAAAGCAAAGACCCGCGCCAACACGAAATTATTCGGCATAAAAAGCGCTCACGGTCTCAAAAAAGAGCTTTTGAAGTCTGTTTATCCACTTTGACTTATTTTGACTTATTATCTTTGTAAGTCACTGACACACAGCATTCTGCTTTGGCTTATTTCCCCGTTTTGACTTATTTTGTCTTAAAGAAAGTTCCCTTTTGTGTCGTTTCTTTCTAGAATGTTTTCGTATCTTTGCATCGACTAAAATCAATGCATCACTTAAACCTATAGTTAAAAAGAAATGAAAAAGTTTGTATCAGTTTTAAGTTCGCTGTTGTTCGCTGGGCTGCTAGTTGCCAGCGCCCAGGTGACTTCAGCCTATGTTTTGAGCTTGTATGCACACCAAATTGTAAACCCCATGCAGGTAAAGAAGCCTATTCGCAGAACTCCTGCAAAGCCTGTCATTCCCGTGGTTACCGTAGATGGACACACACTGAACTTCAGTGCACCATTGGTAGAAGGACAGATTGACCTGCTCAACGAAGACGAAGAGGTGGAGTACACCATCTATGTAGCTAAGGGTGCCACCAAAGTGGTGATTCCTTCATACATCTCGGGTTACTATTATATTAATATTGTACAAGGCGATATTTGCTTTAGCGGTGATATCGATCTTTAAATAACAGAGCGCCATGGAAAAGACAAGTTTGCGCTATCAGCGCATTAGGCTAATACTCGAGCAGGAAAGTATTTGGATTATCCTCTACGGAGCTTACCTCTTAGCCTTATTAACGATAGTTTTGGCATGTTTGTAAACCCATCATATTGATTCACCTTAACCAATTCTTCGGCGGCGCCGGCTTCAATACCATGAAGCAGGTGCCGCCAATTATTTGACCCCCTCCTGACCTCCCCAAGGGGGAGGAAATGGGAGGGAGACCCACCCCCGGCCCCTCCCTGTAGGGAGGGGAGTGGAATGTCGTTTGGGCTGTTTTGTTTTGTTATTCTGGCCGAATAACGTTCCTATTCCTTTAGTTTTGACTTCTAATAGTGGCACTTTTGGGTCTGATCTAGCCCCTGGATGACTCGATTCTAGACCCTAGATGGCCTTGATCTAGCCCCTAGATGGGTCGGTTCTAGACCCTAGAATCATCTATTCTAGACTCTAGACTCTCGCAATCTAGACTTTAGAATCGAGTCATCTAGACTCTAGATTGAGGTATTCTAGACTCTAGATCGACACCAAAACTTATGGTTTTGCATCTTAAAACCTATACTTTTGCATTGTCAAACTTATACTATTGTATTTCAAAACGTATACTTTTGTTCCTTAAAACCTATGGTGTTGCCTTATAAAAACCTAAGGTGCTGCATCGCCATGTCTATACTATTGTATGCAAAAACGGCCCATTTCATCGGTGAAATGGGCCGTTTTCTTATTATCCTTTATTTATGACTACTGTATGCTGTTGGTCTCGTAGTCGTCGCCTAGGGTTGTTGTTTCAAGCTCTTTGAGGAACTGGGCGCGCGGCTTGGATGTGCGCACATGAATGGTGCGCGTCTGTCCGGGGAGCAGGTCGAAGTAGTTGTCGGCGAAGAAATCATTGATGCCTTTTGTCTTGAGGAACACGGCACGTGCAAAGATGTCGGTGCTCACGCTGACGTTGTAGCCGTCGGCAACGGGGGTGACGGCAGTGGTGAGCTGCGGTTTGCGATAGTGCATGTCCTTCTGACGCACGGGATAGGCAATGTTGTAGTAGGTCTTGCTGCCCGTCTCGTAGGTGATGTAGAAGATCACGTTTTCCGCCATTTCATCGCCAATCAGGTCCTTGACGCGCCATGTCTGGACATCGATGGCATCGTTCTTGGGTAGCTTGACTTTCTGTGTCTGTTCAAAGACGATGCGGCCATCGATGGTCATGGCCTGTAGCTTTAGGTTGCCGGTGGCCGGGGTCCGTCGGTCGTTGACGAGCTTCAGCTCCAGGAGCTTTCCGTCGGCTCCTTCTGAGGGGAGGTGGAGCTTTTGCTGCTGCATGGCTTTGGCGTTTTCCTCTGTGGGGAGGGCTGCTACTTGTTTGGTGGGGGTGGCGATGACATCGCCACTTGCTGAACTGCTTTTGATGCGGGGGGAGACTAGGATGTCGT
Organism: Xylanibacter brevis ATCC 19188; assembly: GCF_000621725.1. GTDB lineage: Bacteria > Bacteroidota > Bacteroidia > Bacteroidales > Bacteroidaceae > Prevotella > Prevotella brevis. The sequence goes on along the minus strand of NZ_JHXM01000014.1, from coordinate 51,552 downwards.
CGTAGGCTTTGCGGGTGACGTAGTGCAGCGCCTTCCAGCGGCCGTAGTAGTCGCGGCTGCTCCATGAGGCCACCGGCCAGCAGTCGTTGAGCTGCCACACGATGCCGCCCATGCAGAACGGGCGGTCGCGGCGGAAGGCCTCCATGCCCATCTTCACGGCGTCGGCCTGCAGCACCTGGCCTACGTATAGGAAGCGCTTGAAGTCTTTTGGCACCCGGTAGTCGCGACCCATATATTCCTCGATGCGGTGGTTGGCATAGGTGCCCGCGTTCTGGTGGGCCATCATCACCTCCGAGTAGATGTCGTGGTCTCGTGGATCGGGGTTATACCGCAGCACGCTCTCGTACTCGGGGAACGACTGGAACCCGTATTCCGACTGGAAGCGCACGTGGTGGTCGAAGTAAGCCTCGATGGGTTCACCGCCATGCCATACGCCCCAGTAGTGGTCGTCGCCATTGATGCCGTCGCTGGGTGTGTCTTCAAAGGCCCAGGGCGACGAGGGGCGGTAGGCAATGCCGCCACCATATAGGCGCACCACCTCGGGCAGCACCTCGTAGAAGATGCTGTGCTGCATTTTCCACACGCGGTCGGCCTGTCCCAGTTCTTCGAAGTAGCGCTTCTTGCCACCCCATCCAAACCACACATCCTGCTCCTCGTTGTTGCCGGCATAAACAGCCATGCAGGCATGGTTGCGCAGGCGGCGTACGTTGCAGATGGCCTCCTCCTTGATGTTGGCAAGGAAAGCAGAGTCAACCTCGTAGGTCTGACAGGCAAACATGAAGTCTTGCCACACTAAAATACCCATTTCATCGCAATAACGGTAGAAGGCATCGTCCTCGTAGATGCCACCGCCCCACACACGAATCATGTTCATGTTGACGGCTGCTGCGTCGGCCACCACCTGTCGGTAGATGCTGTCGTTGACGCGGCTGAGGAAATTGTCGTTGGGTACCATGTTAGAGCCCTTCGCGTAGAGCGGTTCGCCGTTCAGTTCAAAATAGAGGTTATGGCCGTACTGATCCTTATCGTTGTGGAGACGCAGGCTGCGGATGCCGAGACGGGTGGAAGACTCACCCCCAGCCCCTCTCTGCTCAGAGAGGGGAGTAGATAGCTTTTTATCGCGATTGTTGCTTTGAGAGTGACCACTCCCCTCTCTGCTCAGAGAGGGGTCGGGGGTGAGTCTTGTAAGTCTAAGTTTCATCGTCGTCAGATAAGGCTCACCTAAGCCGTTTGTCCACCACAGTCGGGGATTCTTCAAGGTATAGTCGAGGGTGATGGTGTTGAGGCCCGGCTTGAGGGCAACGGCCTTTGTGGTGGCAGGCTTGCCGTCGGCGGTGATGGCTATGGTGGCACTCTGTGCGCTGTCGGCCTCAACCTCGACGATGGTGCGCAGTTGGGCGCGGGCCTTGGTCACGTCCTTCTGAATATACCATACGTCGGCGATGCGTGTGCCGCTCCACGTCTCGAGCAGCACTGGGCGCCAGATGCCGAAGGTCACCAGACGTGGGCCCCAGTCCCAACCATATTCAAAGCCGGCGGTACGGGCAAAGGGCGAGATGGTCTTGTCGAACAAGCCTCCCATCTGAGAGTGGTCGGGGCCGGTGTTATGGCGATAGGGCAGGGCGTCGAACTTCGGCACATTCATCTTCACTGGGCTCTTGAAGAAAACCTCCAGCAGGTTGTCGCCCTCCTTCAGGATACCCTCCACGTTGCATCGCCACTCGCGGTGCATATTGTCGGCCACCAGGATGCGCTGGTGGTTCAGATAGACGTCGGCATAGGTGTCCAGACCTTTGAATACCAGCGTCTGATGGCTGGCGGCCAGTTCTTCGGCCGTGGGCTGGAAGTGCGTCTCGTACATCCAGTCCTCCTTATCGATCCACTGCACCGAGCGCTCGTTGAGCCGATAGAAAGGATCCTCGATGATGCGTTCGCGCATCAGGTCGAGGTGTGTGTTGCCAGGCACCTGTGCGGGGTGCCATATCTCCGAGTTGCCCTGGCGGAAGCGCCAGCCCTCATGCAGGGTGCGCTGGCTGACGGAGGCGCTGACCACCGTGGCTGCCAGCAGCAGTAGAGAAGTAATGGTTTTTCGTATCATCATGTGTTAAAGTATTTTGGTCTGACGGTTAGCCTTCAGTTGAACGGTGTGGGTGGTGCCGTTGAGTCGCAGGTTGACGGTCTGCGACAGTTTGGAGCGCAGCACCAGTGTGGTGACCTGGCCGTCCTTCCAGGAGAAGTCGGCCTCTATGCCACCGCGGGCACAGATGCCACGCACGCTGCCATCTTTCCAGGCCTGGGGCAGGGCGGGCAGGAAGGTCAGGTCGTGGGTGGGGCTACTCTGCAACAGCATTTCACACACACCGGCCACGGCAGCCTCGGTGGCATCAAACGAGAAGATGTCCTCCTGAGCACCGGCCACGCCAGCGGGCGAAACCGTCATCAGGTTCTCGCGCATGAAGCCCGTGTAGAGTCCTATCAGGCTCTCGTAGGCCTTCTCGCCACGGCGCAGGCGCGCATAGAAGTTGATGTTGTTGCCACGTGTCCACTCGGTGTCTTCCCAGTTGGCGTGCGATGTCTGGTTGGCCAGGAACGTCTCGCAGCCACGTGCCAGATCAGGTGTGTCGTCGGGCGAGATATGTCCGTAGGGATAGAGCGCGAGCAAGTGAGAGGCATGGCGGTGAGACGGGTCGCTGCGTCCCACGTCGAGCAGCCATTCGGCCAGTTCGCCATTCTGGCGCACCCGGTAGGGCGGCAGTTTGCGGATGTCGCGCTCCAGTTGTGCGCGGAAGTCGGCATCGACGTTCAGCAGGCGGCTTGCCTCTATGCAGGCGTGGTAGATCTCATAGATGGTGGCACGGTCGGTGGTGGGCATCATCGACAGCGAGTAATCCCTGCCGTCGGGGCCGCGGAAGCTGTTCTCGGGCGAGATGCTGGGACCGCTGAGCAGATAGCCCGTCTGGGGGTCTTCAATCATGTAGTCCATGAAGAACTCGGCCGTCTCTTTCAGCAGCGGGTAGGCCACCTCGCGCAGGTAGTCGCGGTCTTGCGTGAACTCATAGTGCGTCCACAGGTGGGTAGCCATCCAGGCACCCGCCGTCACGTTCAGTGCCCATGAGCAAGAGCCTCCAGGCGCAGTGTCGCCCCACACATTATTAATGGTGTGAGTGACCCAGCCACGGCAGCCATACACCTTGCGTGCCGTCACGCTGCCGTGCTTGGCCAGCAGCGACAGATAGGAAAACAGCGGCGTGTTGCATTCACTGAGGTTCGCAATATTGGTGCTCCAGTAGTTTTGCTGGATGTTGATGTCCAGGTGGTAGTCGCACGTCCACGGCATGTTGCAAGCCAGGTTGTCGTTCCAGATGCCCTGCAGGTTGGAGGGCAGGGGAGAATTTTCGCGCGAAGAGCTGATCTGCATGTAGCGTCCATACTGGAAGAACAGCGCGTCGAAGACCGGGTCCGGCTGTCCCTTTCGGGCCGCCTGGAAGAGTGCCTCGGTGCTGCCGGTGGCCTGTTTGCCGTCGGCATTCAGACAGAGCGACATGCGGTTGAACAGATGCTGGTAGTCCTTGACGTGCGCCTTTTTCAACTGTTGGTAGGGCATGGCGGTCGCTGCCGTCACGGTCTGTCGGCACTGCTGGCGGTAGTCCATGTTCTGGAAGTCGGTGCGGATGTCGGCCGTCAGGGTGAGCGTGGTGGCATTGGTGACCACCAGTCTGTTGTCAACCACCCTGATCTCGCCCCCTTCCACCTGAGCGCTGACCAGGCCGCGGAAGCGCACGCCGCCCTCGCCGTTCTTGTCGAAGCGGGCATCGCCATTGATGTCGAGACAGCCCTGCTGTTGCGAAGCGCTTGAAGCGCAGACCGTGCTGTGGCGCAGCATATCCATGCCGATGCTCACGTTGATGGCGTGCGCCTGACTGGCCGTGTAGCGCACCACCAGGGTCTGTGCCGGATTAGAGGTGAAATACTCGCGTCGGTAGCTGATGCCGTTCTGCTTGTAGCTGACGGTAGCCACCGCCTCGCTGAGCGACAGACAGCGCTTGTAGTCAGTGATGTCGGTCGCGGCCGCCTCGTCTGTGATCACCAGATTGCCGAAAGGCAGGTGGGTGCCAAACGACTTGCCGTGGCCACACAGCGACTGCCATCCCAGGTCGTTGCCCCGTCGGTAGTCACCGCTGAGGAAAGCCTGGCGCATCTCGCGCAGTTTCTCAGGTCCACACAGGTTGTTGGCCTCGGGGTCGGGCTGTCCAGACCAGAGCGTAGCCTCGTTCAGGGCCACCGTTTCCTTGTCCACGCCACCATAGACCATGGCGCCCAGACGGCCATTGCCCAGAGGCAGCGCCCCCATCCATTTCTCCGAGGGCTTGTCGTACGACAGCACCAGAGGTGTTTCGGCAGCTGTGGCACCGACACGAACAAGCATGGCCAATAGAAGCATGCATAAATGTTTGGAATTCATAATACGTTCTCTTTTAGTTATTAATACGGTGCAAAAGTACAATAATATTGTATAATACAAATGGTTTGCAGATGTATAAAAATGGAAGAATCGTTGCAGGTTGCCACCAATTGCGACATACGTTTCATTTTCTGGTGCGATTAGCGTGCCCACCTTTATTTAAATACGTTACCTTTGCATCGAAATTAAAGCAATCTAGTAAAAATCTTATGAAACAAAAACACTTAGTCCCGCTTCGCTGGTCGGCATCCATCATTGGGTTGTTGACCTTGGCTGGTGGACTGACGGCATGCTCGGATGAGTATGAGTACGAAAGCCATGAACCAGACTTTCTTGGTGCGAGCATCTATGACTACTTGCAGCAACAGGGTGATTTCACGACCTATCTGCGACTGGTTGACGACCTGGACTACCGGCAGGTGCTCAGGCTGACGGGCTCGAAGACCGTCTTTCCTGCGCGCGATGACGCCTGGACGCGCTTCTTTAATGGTGGCAACCCATGGGGCGTGACCGCCTACGAACAGCTCACGGATGCCCAGAAACGCTGTCTGCTGGGTGCCAGCACCATCAACATGGCCTATCTGACCTATATGTTGGCCAATACAGGCGACTCGGAGAGTCAGAGCGGAGAAGGCACCGCCCTGCGCCGTGCCACACAGTATAGCTATCTGGACAGCATACAGTGGTGCCAGGATGCCCGCCAACTGGCTGCCCCCTTCTGGCAGAAATACCAGCAGACGGGCGTGCGACTGGCCGATCAGGGCGATACCTATATGGTGCACTTCACGCCGCAACACACCGCAGCCAACCAGTTGGCGGCAGCCGACCTGTCGTTCATTCTGGGCAAGGCCTATGATGCAAAAGACGTGTATGTCAACGGCACGCAGGTGGTGGAGAAAGACATCACCTGCAAGAACGGCTATGTACATGTGGTGCAGGAAGTGCTGACGCCCAATAGTCCGATGAGTGAGGTCATCAACCACCATCCTCAGACCCAGCTGTTCTCCCGACTGATGGAGCGCTTCTCGGCACCTTATTATAACAGTGCAGCCACCGATGCCGTGCACCAGTTGTACGATGGTCGTGACAAGGCGCATCCCGTGATCAGCGACAGCATCTTCGTGAAGCGCTACTTCACCGAGTCGCAACCCAGCGATCCCGAGGGCAACGACATGACCCACTACGGATTGCTATACATAGACCCCTCGCAGAACACCTATCAGTCTATGCAGGACATGGGCGTGATGTTTGTGCCTACAGACGAGGCGATGCAGAACTACCTGAACGGTGGAAAGGGTGCCTACCTGAAAGATGCCTACGGCACGTGGGACGAGGTGCCCACATCGCTGGTGGCACTGTTTGTGAAGAACCACCAGAAGAAGTCGTTCATGAGCAGTCTGCCATCGTCGTGGTCCACGATGAACGATGAGGCATCGTTTGCGATGCACGTGGATCAGAAGGATGTGGTGGCAACCTACGTGACGGGTAATGGCGTGGTGTATGTCACCAACAAGGTGTATCCCCCCATCGACTACCAGAGCGTCTATGCGCCGGTGATGACCAACCGCAACACCCGCATCATGAACTGGGCCCTGCAGGACCACGAGATGAAGTTCTTCCTGTACTTGCGCTCTATGGAGAACATGTACAACCTCTTGGTGCCCACCGATGAGGCTTTGCAGAACTACCGCGACCCCATTGCATGGGCCAAGGGAAAAAGTCAGCGCCAGATATGGGCCTTCCGTTACGATGAGACCAAAGATCAGCCCGTGACGGCCGATGTCTATGCCGTGAATGACGACGGCACAAAGGGCGAGTTCCAATACACCATCAGCGATGTGGGCCTGCTGCGCAACCGCCTGTATGACATCTGCGACCGCCATATCATCGTGGGCATGAAAGACGAACAGGGAAACATGAGCGGCTATGTGGACGACGGCACGCATCATTACTACCAGTCGAAGGGCGGATCGACCCTCCGTTTCAGCGGTGCCGGCGAGCAGATGACCGCCACGGGTGGCGGCGACACCGAGCAACAGGTGGCCGATGCCCATCAGATAAGCCGTTATGACACGGACAACGGTCGCTGCTATATCGTGGATCGCGTGTTGCAGGATCCAGTCAATTCGGTCTATACCAACCTGCAGGCGCATGCCGAGTACGCCAAGTTCTTCGAACTGCTGAACGGAGACGATATGGTGTTCCGCACGTTCCAGAACGACCCCGAGATCAAAAGCATTTTTACGCTCAACCGCACCTCGGCCTCGTCGGGACTGGGCAACGTGGTTTCTTCGTTTGCCAACTTCCAGTACACGGTGCTGGTGCCCACCAACGATGCCGTCGATGCTGCCTTTGCCGCCGACCCGACGCTGCATACCTGGAGCGAGATAGCCCAGCAAACCGATGTGGACGTGCAGCGCCAGTGGGCTGTCAGACTGATACGTTTCCTTCAGTACCATTTCATCGACAACTCAACCTATGTGGACAGCCGACCCTTTGCTGCGCTGACCTTCGAGACGGCAGCCCGCTCGAACAGTGGCCGCTTCCAGAAAATCAGTGTTAGCGGCGACGGTCAGAACCTCACCTTCACCGATGCACAGGGCCATCGTGCCCATGTGGTAAAAACGCCCGGACTGTATAACCTGCAGAGTCGTGACTTCATCGTGAACAACAGCGACTATCGCAACGCCACGCAGATGGTCAGCTCGTCGCAGTCTGTGATCCACCTCATTGATCGTGCCTTAATCCCAGAATAAAAGAAACATGAAACGATATTTATTATTAACCCTACTTATGATGTGCGTCGGCGGTATCACCGCACAGACGATGATTACCGGACAGGTCATGGCTCCTGATGGCGAGTGTATTGGTGCCACCATCGTGGAACAGGACAAGGGCGGACGCATCATCACATCGACCGTGACCGACTTCAACGGCAACTTCTCGCTGCAGGTGAAGAACGTGGACAACATGCTGAAAATATCCTATGTGGGCTGTAAGACACAGCTGCTGCCCATCAAAGACCGCAGACGCTTTGTGGTGACCCTGAAAGACGACAGTCAGACCATTGCCGAAGTGCAGATCAAAGGAAAGCGACGCACCGGAGCCGACGGTTTCAACGTGCCGGTGCGCGAGTTGAGCGGTGCACAGCAGACCATCTCGATGAAAACCTTCGAGGGCATGTCGGTGGCTTCGGTCGATGACGCCCTGCAGGGCCGTATTGCCGGACTCGACATCGTGGCCAACTCGGGCGACCTGGGCAGTGGTTCGTCGCTGCGTGTGCGTGGTACCACGAGTATCAACTCCAACAGCGAACCGCTGATCTTGCTCAACGACATCCCTTTCGACTCGCAGATAGACGCCTCGTTCGACTATAACACAGCTTCCAACGACCAGTTTGCCACGCTGCTGAACATATCGCCAGAGGATATAGAGGACATCACCGTGCTGAAAGACGGTGCTGCCTGCGCGATATGGGGCGCACGCGGTGCCAACGGTATTATCAGCATCAGAACAAAGAAGGGCGTCACAGGACCTACCCGCGTGACCTATAGCTACCGCCTGAGCGGCAACTGGCAGCCGGAGGGCATGAAGATGCTGAACGGCGACGACTATACCATGCTGATGAAGCAGGCCTATTTCAACCGTAACCAGGACGAGCGCGAGGCTAACGTGCCCGAGTTTAACTACGACCCCAACTTCTCGGAATACGAGCAGTTTAACAACAACACCAACTGGGTGAAAGAGGTCAGTCAGATGGGATGGACACACGATCACTCACTCTCTATCAGTGGCGGTGGACAGAAAGCCCGCTTCCGCGCCTCGCTGGGTTATTACAACCAGACAGGTACGGTGATAGAACAGCAGATGGATCGCTTCTCGACCCGCATGAACCTGGAGTATCAGGTGTCTGAACGCCTGAAGTTCTCCAGCGACTTCTCGATGACCTACACCAACAACGACCGTAACTACGAGCAGTACTACCCAGCCACGGGCTCAAACATCGGTTTGCTGGACGTGGCCTATCGCAAACTGCCTAACGTGGGCATCTACCGACAGGATAATGCCGGCAACAACACGGGGACTTACTATAACATCCTGCCCTCGTCGGGACTGGATGCCTCGCAGAAAGACCTCTACAACCCCATCGCTGTGGCACATCTGGCGCAGAACGTGCAGAAGAACATGCGTATCATACCCACGCTGCGTGTGCAGTATGACTTCATCGAGCCCACCGACCATCAGCGCCTGCGTTACAATGGCTACGTGACGTTTGACATAGAAAACTATAAGATCAATAAGTTCCTGCCTAAGGAGATTGTGCCTACAACATGGTTGAACGAACAGGTCAACCGCAGTGAGGAGCAGGAAAACGAGGGCTTGTCGGTGATGACCGACCAGAACCTGACGTGGATGCCCAACACGGGTGACAACCATTCGCTGATGCTGTATGGCTCATGGCAGATGACTACCGGCAACTCGCAGAGCCAGCGCTTCGTGACGTTTGGTTCGCCCTCGCAGGCCATCACCGATGCAACGGCAGGAGCTAACCTGCGCGACCTCAACTCGGAACAAGGCCAGTGGAGGTCGATGGCTGTGCTTGGCCGTCTTCACTATGCCTATCAGGGCCGTTACATCCTGGATGCAACCATCCGCTGGGACGGTTCTACCCGCTTTGGTTCTGGCAACCGCTGGGGCACCTTCCCCTCGTTGTCGGGTAAGTGGATCATCAGTGATGAGAAGTTCCTGAAACCCTGGGAGAACTGGCTGTCGGAATTCTCGTTGCGCGCCGGATGGGGCGTGACGGGTAATATGCCCGACCGTGAGTATCTGTACTTTGCACGATACAACGGTTCGTGGGGCACGGGCGGCAACAACTATAATGGCACGCCAACGATCAAACCCAGTTCGGTGAAGCTCACCAATCTGAAGTGGGAGCGCTCTACGAGCTATAACGTGGGACTGAATCTCGGTCTGTTTGAAGACCGCTTCACGGCCGACCTCAACGTGTATCACCGTCGCACGGAAGACATGCTGTTCAAGGACCAGCGCATACCGGGAAGCTCGGGCTTCGACTATCTGAGTTATATCAACGCAGGAACCATGGATAACGACGGCTGGGAGCTAAACATCAACACCACCAACCTCATCAACATGGGTAAGTTCACGTTGGACCTTAACGCCAACCTGTCGAACTATAAGAACACCATCAAGGCGCTGGACGCCAATGTGCTGGACTCGTACAACGGCGACTTCAGCTATGCCAACGGCAACTATCTGAGCCGAGTGCAGATCAACAACTCGTTTGGTTCTATCTACGGACTGCGCTCGCACGGCGTCTATCAGTATGACAAATGGAGCGAAGTGGAAGTGCCAGGCGTCAGTGGACCAAACGCACCGGTGGCACGCGATAAGAACGGAAACGTGGTCTTTGACAGTTATCATGAGCCCGTGCCTTTGTACTATGCTTATGGCACCACCAGCGCACGGAAGTTCCGTGGTGGCGATGCCATCTATGAGGATGTGTATAAGGACGGTACCATCGATGAGCTCGACGTGGTCTATCTGGGCAACTGTAACCCGAAGTTGAATGGCGGTTTCGGTTTCTCGCTGCGCTATAACAAGCGCTTGTCGCTGAACTGCTTCTTTAACTTCCGCTATGGCAACAAGGTGGTCAACTATGCCCGCATGTATGCCGAGAATATGTACTCGAACGACAACCAGTGTGTGTCGGTGAACTGGCGATGGCGCAAGGATGGCGACGTGACCAACATGCCACGCGCCCTGTATCAAGACGGTCGCAACTGGATGGGTAGTGACCGCTTCGTGGAGGATGGATCGTTCCTGCGCTGGAAACAGCTCACGGTGAACTATACGTTAGACCCGAAACTGGTGAAGCGCGTGGGCCTGAGCCAGACGTCACTGTCGTTCACACTCAACAACATCCTGACATGGACGAAGTACTCTGGCGTTGACCCCGAGGTGGGCTACGACTCGCAGGGCATCTGTGCCGACTGGTCGAAGACACCGCGCTCCAAGTATTTCACCTTTGGCATTACAGTAGGACTCTAATTTATTACGTGTATTATGATTACGAAGAAGATTTATCATATTCTCATAGCCCTCATGATTGGTGGTGGCAGCATCTGCACCCTGACCAGTTGCGAGGACTGGTTTAACCTGAAACCACAGACGGAACTGGTGGGCGAGGACTTCTGGCAATCGAAGCAGGATGTGGAGAGTGCGCTGGCTGCCTGTTACCGCGCGCTGCTCGAGCCCGAGGCCATGGAACGTCTCATCGTCTGGGGCGAGGTGCGCTCGGACAATGTGCTGGCAGGCATGAACCCCGGTGGCGACCTGAGCTACATGCTCTCGGCCAATATCGATGCCAGCAATGGCTATACGCAGTGGTCGCCCCTGTATCGCGTGATTAACTATTGTAACACCGTGCTGGAGAATGCTCCGAAGGTGCAGCAGCAGGATCCCAATTTCAAGACTGGCGAACTGCGTGCCTACGAGGCCGAGGCGATGACCTTACGCGCATTGTGCTACTTCTATCTGGTACGTACGTTTGGTGATGTGCCTTTCACCACGCAGGCCTATAGCGACGACACACGTCCGTTCCAGTTGGCACAGACTGATGGCGACACCATCCTGAGAAAGTTGCTGGCAGAGCTGGAGACAATCAAAGACAACTATGCGAAAGCCGTCTATTCAACAACGAGCGACACCAAAGGGCGCGTGACGCAGAAAGCCCTCTGGACACTGATGGCAGATATGTACCTATGGCTGGGAGACTACGACCAGTGCATCGCGATGTGCGACAGAGTGTTGCAACCAGGTCTTAACCCGCTTTTCTTGGAACCATCGGCGCGCTACAACCAGCAGGTGTTTGGCATCGGCAATTCGTCGGAGAGCATCTTTGAACTGCAGTTTGACAACTATGTGCCCAACTACGTGGTGTGCGAGATGTATGGCACGGAGGGCGGACGCACCAGTGCCAACTACCTGTCGTCTCTCGACTTCAAGAAATATAACCTCTTTGAGAATAGCGACGTCAGGCAGTATGACGCACTGTGGAGCAACACGTCAGCGGCCTTCATACCCATCAAGAAGTATGTGGCCTATCGCAAGGAAAGCACCAGTGCACAGGTGTTGCAGAGCGATTATGTGACGAATCAGAACACACAGAACTGGATTGTGTACAGACTGAGCGACGTCTATCTGATGAAAGCAGAGGCACTGGTGGAGCGTAATGCTGCTGGTGACCTAGAGGCAGCCTTGGCGCTGGTGAGCTATTCTTACGACAGGGCCAACCCATCAAAGGGTAGCGGGACGTTGCAGTTGTCGAGGTACAACTCGCAAGAGCTGATGCGCGACCTGGTGTTCGACGAACGCCAACGAGAATTCCTGTTTGAGGGAAAGCGCTATTTTGACATCTTGCGACGCATCCGCAGAACGGGCGACCTAAACAATGTGGTCTCTACCTATCTGTTGCGAAAGTATGAGAGTCAGGATCAGGCAACCGTGTTGACGCGCTTGAACACGCTGAACGCCCTCTATCTGCCTATTCACCGCGATGAACTCAAGGTGAATAAGCTGCTGAAACAGAACCCATTTTATGCAACTTCCAGTGATATAGAAAAGAACTAAGGTATGAAAACGATGATATCTGCATACGTGAAACGTAAACTGGCCAAAGGCGTGCTCTTTGGCACACTCGCTGTGGTCGTTGCCCTGCAGGCATCTTGCAATAGCGATGACCTGAACGGAGACAGCTACTACACCTTCAAGGGTGAGACCGTGGCCACCTATATAGAAAACCGACCGGACTCCTTTGCTATCTTTACGAAGATCGTGGAGGATGCTGGCGAGTACTCGCTCTTATCGACTTACGGACATTACACGGCTTTTGTCCCCACCGACGTGGCTTTCGATACTTATTTCAAGGCACATCACACCTCGTTGGATGCCTTGACAAAGGAAGAAAAGCAGCAGATCGTGTATAACCACATCATCCGTTCTACGGCCATTGACTATCTGACAAAGGACTTCACAGAGGGTGCCCTGGGCACATCGAACATGAACAACCGCTATGTGATTATCTCATATGCGACGACCGGTGAAGGAAGACACCAGATCTGGGTGAACAAGCAGTCGCAGATCACCGTGCCTGACGTGGAACTGCACAATGGTGTGGTGCACGTGATAGACCACGTGCTGGAGCCAAGTGACGAGACGCTGGGCTCTATTCTGGACCAGATGCCTGCATACAGCATCTTTGCTGAGGCTTTGCGACTGACGCATCTGAACGACTCGATAACCGAGACCTACGACATGACCTATAAGAGTCCCTATACAACGGAGTTTGTCAATGTGCTGGGTTACACGATGAAGCCATTGCAGCAGCGCCGCCTAGGCTATACGCTGTTTGCAGAACCAAACAGTGTGATGGAGGCTGCCGGTATTCACAACATAGCCGATCTGGAACGGTATGCCCAAACGTATTATGGCCGTGAAGACGAGGCCGACCCGACCAGTCGCCATAATGCCCTGAACAAGTTTGTCAGTTACCACATGCTGAACCGCCAGATGTCCACCAACTCCTTTATATATAATGGTGTGTGCACCAGCAGCTACTACATGGGAAAACGCTATGAATACTATGAGACCATGCTGGAAAACCGCCTGATAGAATTCAAGGCCGGCAACCATCTTAACGAACAGCGAGACGGACGCTATGTGGGCATCGACGAGTCGAGGTCTAATATCGACGGCATGAATGGTTTTATCCATTCGCTCACCGACATGCTGGTATATGATGAAACGGTGATGCAGCATGATGTGCTCAATAAGCGTATCCGCTTTGATGCCTATAGTATACCGCCACAGCTGACCAACAACAACATACGATGGAAGCTGACGAATCTGGACGGCTTTGGGGGCTATACGATGAGCCCAGACTATTGTGGCGATTACCTCAAATTCAATGATGCCTCGAAGTTTATTATGTGGGCATCTGACTATTGGACCAACTACCAAGCTGATGAGATCTCGGTCAGAGGCTGGTATGATGTCACGGTGCGTATGTTGCCCGTGCCTCCCGGCACCTACGAAATACGTCTGGGCTATTCTGCCCGCTCGTGGGGCGGTATTGCGCAGCTTTTCGTGGATGGCGACATCATCGGTATTCCAGTGTCTTTCAACTACACGGGCGAACAGCCTCAGATAGGCTGGATCAGCGATGACCAGACCACCGACAACGGTGCGGAGAACGACAAGATGATGCGTAATCGCGGTTATATGAAAGGCCCCAACTCTGTCTATGCGATCAACGGACAGAAGACGTTGAGACAGAATGTAGGCTCTCTGCGCTTCATCGTGGGCACCTTCACTTTCCAGGATTATGGTCCTCACTACTTCCGCGTGAAAAATATAGAGAGTGAACTCGGCGAGTTCCATTTTGACTATCTGGAATATGTGCCGACCAGTCTGATAGATACAGAAGATAAAGACTAAAAACAGTAAGACGATGAAACATAATAATGAAATAGCAGTCTTGTTGGTGTCGCTGGCTCTCACGGCTTGCTCTGATTGGAGCGACCACTACGATGAGCAGTTGCCAGCGGGCTACGGACAGACGGTGATGCAGGTGCTGGACGGAAGCACGCAGACCTTTGCAGAACAAGTGCGTCAGGCAGGCTATGCTGATCTGCTCGCTTCGAGTCAGTCGTTCACCGTGTTTGCCCCCGTGCAGGGAAGCGACGCCGCAGACATCAGTAGGGTGGTGGCCAACCACATAGCCCGCCATATCTATCCTACATCGACACCACAGGGCGTCAGCGTAGAGATGCTGAACGGAAAGATTTATGAGTTTGATGCTGCTGACAGCTTTGCCGGAACGCCTATCACGGCCGGCAACCAACAGGCGAGAAACGGACTGGTTCACCAGTTGCAGCACCCCATTCCTTACCGCAACAATCTCTATGAACACCTGCAGACGAATCCCGACTTCTCGAAGGCGTATGCCTTCATCAGCCAATTTGATGAAGTGAAGTTTGACGTCGATGCCTCAACGGAAATAGACATCGACGAGCAGGGACGACCTGTTTACGACTCGGTGATGGTGAACTATAACCGACTGCTGGAGCACGCTGTCTATGGTATCGGTGCTATTGCTCGCGAAGACTCTGCCTATACCATGGTGCTGCCTACCAATGCGGCGTGGGATGAGGCCTATCAGCGCATCTCCCCTTCGTTCAAAGTCTTTGATGAGGATGCAGCGGTGGCCGACTCTCTGCAGCATGTGCGCACCCAACTGGCTATCGTCGAGAACCTGATCTATCGTGACACGGTGCCCAGCGCGATGGTGACTGGCACCACAGAACTGGAGACCTCGAACGGTCGCGCACTGGCTGCTACGCACCTGAACTTCAACAACCGCGAGACGTGGGACAAGCCCATCAGCATAGAGGCCGAACAGCAGAACGGTCGCACCTATAACAACACGCTGACCTCGGTCTATGCACGTGAGGTGACGGCACACAGTATGGTGGATCACGTCAGTGGCGACAGCTATATTGAAGTGGTTCCTATCTCGGCATCGACCAACCCCACGGTGATCTTCGACATTCCCGGTGTGCTGGCAGGAACATACAATGTGTATGCCGTGTTCCTCCCCGTCACGGTAGAGGGAGCATCAGAAGAGTTGGACTCCACGCGTGTGTCGTTCACGGTGGCCTATCAGAACACAAACGGACGTTCGGCCTCCAAACGCAATAATGTGAAGACATTGCTGACGAGTGGTACGGACGTGACGCGTATGCTGGCGTTTGAGAATCTGGAGATTCCCGTGAGCAATACCACCGACCGTCTGTGGTTGATGGATGACGCAAATGATGCCAGTGGGGTGCCCGTCACCACCCAGTTGACCATCACCACCAACGTCACTCCCAAGGAGTTCTCCTCCGGTGAGTTGTCGCGCTCATTCAGGTTAGACCGTATCATCTTTGAACCCGTAGAAAAATAATAAAGCACAGAAGAAATATGAAAAGAATATTATTGATAATCTCATTATTTCATCTCTTCATAGTGGCAGGACATGCGCAGACTGTTGTTAAGGGTACGGTTGTGAACAGTGCTACCGGCGAGCGTTTTGCAGGTACGCGTATCACGCTGATCGGTACGACGAATATGACCATGACCGAAGAGGGAGGAGATTTCTCTTTGAAGGTGGACGATAGCAATGGTCTGCTGCGCGTAGAAGCCCCAGGTTTTGACACGCAGATCATCCCCCTGCAAGGCCGCAAGGAGCTGTTGATCAAGATGATGCCCGTAGCGCAATCGGTGCCTGTCAATCTAAGTACCGACGATGCCGTGCAGCGAAGCCTCTTGGGCCATGTGCGCATGGCAGGACATAGCGGACTCGACGCTGCCGGTGCAGCCCTCTTCGTCAGAGGACTTCACAGCATCAATATGCAGTCGCAGCCGCTCTTTGTCGTTGACGGACAGATATGGCAGTCGCAGCAAGATGTCACATCTCTGCATGAAGGCTATTTCAGTAATCCGCTGGCCTTGATAGCTCCCGAGGATATTGAGCGCATTGAAGTGCTGAAGAACGGAACTGCTATATGGGGTGCCAAGGCCGCTGGTGGCGTTGTCGTGATCACAACGAAGCGTAGTCATAATATGGCCACCGAGATAGAAGTGAACCTCTCTGCAGGTATTAAGCAGCGGGGCAAGACACTGCCTCTGCTTGGCGCTTCGGACTATCGCATCCTGGCTTCAGACCTGATACCAACGGGCATGATAGACGGACATGCTCTTCGGTTCATGGATGATCAGCCCAACACCTCTTACTATAATGCCAACCATAACGATACTGACTGGCAGAACGTCATCGGGCGAAATGCTGTGACACAGAACTATGGCATCGCCGTGCGTGGCGGCGACGATATTGCCTTGTATGCCTTCTCGCTGGGCTATGCCCATAACGAGGGCGCTATTCGCGAGACAGACTTTGACAGACTGAACGTGCGTTTCAACTCGGATATTGACCTTACTAAGCGATTGAAGACCCGCGCAGATATCTCTTTCTCGCAGGTCACCCGAAATATCTTTGACGATGGCATCTTCAGTCAGTATTCTCCACGTAACATGGGCTATGTGAAGTCTCCTCTGTATCATGCCTATCAGTATGATACGCAGGGTAACCTGTTTCATCGTCTGTCGGATGTGGATGAACTGGGCATTGGCAATCCATTGGCCATTATCCAACAGGCTGAGGGTAAAACGAAGAATTATCGTTTCACGGCCACACTGGCACCGACCTATACATTCAACAGCAACCTGAACCTGTCGGCCATGGTCAACTATTCATGGGACAAGATAAAGGAGAGCACCTTCCTGCCCGACTACGGACTGCCCGAGGTGCAGCTGGTGAACGAACAAGGCGACTGGTATGGAGAGGGTGACAACAGCGTGGCAAGTCTGATGACCCGCCACAGCACCCTGACTGTAGCTATGGAGGCCAACTGGAAGATCGTGAAGACGCGGCAGGCTACGCTCAACTCCAAGGCAGGTTTCCGCTTTATCAATGATACCTTTGAGGGTGACTATGGACAGGGATACAACACGGGTAGTGACAATCTGCGCTCGCTCTCAGTCACCAACTCTGCACTGCGTACAACCCTGGGCACGAACGAAGACTGGCGCGACCTGGCCTGGTATGCTCAGGCAGACTATCTGCTGAAGAACCGCTACCAGTTGTTGGTTTCAGCCACGATGGAGAACAATAGTCGTTTCGGAAGTCGTGCTGATGGCGGCATTGCACTGGGTGGCGTCAGATGGGGACTGTTCCCTTCTGTAGAGGCCAGTTGGCTCGTTACAGGAGAGTCGTTTATGAAGCAGGTGCGTGGCATCAATCATTTGAAGTTGCACGTAGGCTACGAACTGACGGGTAATGACAACCTGCCTGCCACGGTGTCGTGTCCTTATTTTGAGTCGATCGGTTTTGTAGGACAGGCCAAAGGACTTGTACTGACGAATATCGGTAATGACCGCTTGAAGTGGGAGAGCACCGGTACGGCTACCTTCGGGGTTGATGCTCATTTGCTGGATAACAGGTTCACACTGCGTGCCGATTACTTCCGCTCTGTGACACGTGATCTTCTGGTCAGCAAACAATTGCGTGAGGAGTATGGGTTGCAGAACTATTGGACCAACGACGGCAGACTGCAGAATGAAGGTTTCGAACTGGCTTTGACTGGCCGTCTGATGGATAAGAAAGACTGGCAATTGAATGCGCACCTGTCGGTGGGCCACTATAAAAACAAGGTGACACACCTGACGAACGGTAGTTTTACGGCCGATATCCTCGGAGTAACGGTACTGACGAGTGAGAATCATCCGCTGGGCGTGTTCTACGGTTACCGCAGTGAGGGCGTCTTTGCCGACCAGAAAGCGGCTGAAGAGGCTGGTCTTGGCATCATCGACGAGACAGGCCGACGCGTGAATTTCGCAGCAGGCGACATGCACTTCGTCGATCTGACGCCCGATGGCGTTATCGACGAAAACGACCGAACAATCATTGGCGACCCCAACCCCGATGTCTATGGCACCTTCGGTTTCAACCTGTCGTGGAAACGCCTCACGCTGGATGCTCTCTTCACCTATTCATGGGGCAATGATGCGTATAATGCCTTGCGCCAGCAGTTGGAGAGTGGCAGCAGCATCCACAACCAGAGTGAGGCCATGCGACTCCGCTGGACGGCCGATGGTCAGCATACCGACATACCGCGTGCTACCTATGGCGACCCCATGGGTAACAGTCGCTTCAGCGATCGCTGGATAGAAGATGCTTCCTACCTGAAGTTGAAACAGCTGAGCATCACCTATCAGTTGCCTATCAAACCAAAGTATATTCAGGGCATGAGCCTATGGGCCTCGGTGAATAATATCTTCACGCTGACTCATTATCTCGGCGCGGATCCTGAGTTCAGCTATGGCAACAAGGTGCTATACCAGGGCATCGATGCCGGTCTGCAACCCACATCGCGTGCCTACTACGTAGGACTGAAACTTAACCTCTAATAACACTGTAACGATGAATAAAAGAATATATCATAAGCTTTGTAAGGGCCTTGTTTGCTGTTGCCTTGGCGCAGCGCTCTTCTCTTGTTCGGATATGATGGAGACCGACAACCATCGGGTGGCCTATGACAACCAGCATCAGCTGAACCAGGCCAACGACTCTATCTACTCGGTAATTGGCGTTCTGGCCCAACTGCAACAGGTGGCCGACCGCATCGTGCTGATGGGTGAGTTGCGTGGCGACCTGATGACGGTAGATCCACAGATGGCATCTACGGATCTGCAGGCTATCGACCACCTGCAGTTCTCGTCGGATAACGCCTATGCTCAGGCTCGCGATTTCTATGCCATCATCAATAACTGCAACTATATCTTGTCGCACATGGACACTACCCTTGTTGAGGGACAGACCAAAGTGCTGCTGCCAGAATATGCACAGGTGAAGACACTGCGGGCCTATACCTATTGGCAGATGGCACTGATATTTGGTAAGGTGAATTACTTCACCGAGCCTCTGACCGATGTCAGCAGTGCTGCAGCGCTTCATGACACGGAAATCGACCTGGATGCACTTTCCTTGCTGCTGATAGCAGACCTGAAGCCTTTCGCCAACATCCGTGCCTTGGACTATGGCAGTATAGATGGTTGGAACAGTTCGGAGTTCTTCCTGCCCACGACGATGCTCCTTGGTGATCTGTATCTATATAATAATAGGTATGAAGAGGCGGCCAGCGCCTATTACGAGCTGATACGCCAGCGACGTCTAACGGTGGGTAGCGGTTATGCCAACACCTGGCGCACTGCCACCCGACAGGAGTTGAACAACGGTCATCTTCGTGCGTATGTCTCAGAGATGATCACCCGACAGGTCTTTGATAGCAACCTGCGCTCAGCACACAGTCAGTTGCGCAAACTGACCTATGATGATGGACTTTCGTCTGAGTTCCATGCGCCGGCGTTACTTCCCGTGAAGTCTTTTACCGACTGGATGCAGCAGCGCACACACTTCCATACTGACAACGGACAGGCCATCTCGCGCTTCTTCTATGGCGACCTGCGCGGCATGGCAGAACTGTCGAACGGCAAACGCATCGGCGATGCCTTCGGACCTACCATCGCGGCACGTGGCGCAGCCTCTTCGCCCCTCTATATCACGAAGTTCTACAATAACCTCTCTGGCAGCGAGACCGACCTGTTGAGCCGTCGTCCACTCACATCACTTGCCGTCTTGCGTCCTTCCACGGTGTATCTTCGCTATGCTGAGGCTATCAATCGTGCAGGCTTCCCCACCACCGCTTTTGCCGTGCTGAAGTACGGACTGAACGCCGTGATGTACGACACCATCCAGCATCGTGTGGATACGCTCGAGATGCAGCGCTATCCCAGTTATATCGACTTCCGCGCTTCGCAGTATGACCAGAATATCGGCACCGCAGCCCGCGGATTGGGACTGGGCATCCGCTGGGATAAGACCCAGTATGTGATTCCGGCAGATGTAGATACCACCGACTACGTGGAGCGCGCCATCCTCGATGAGATGGCAGCCGAAAGTTGTTTCGAGGGCAACCGCTTCTTCGACCTCCTGCGCATTTCCCACCATCGCGACAACCATCCTGCATTCATGGCAAGGAAGGTGAGCCGAAAGTATGAAGACGACGCAGCCACCGAGCAGCGCCTTCTGAACCTTGCAGAGTGGTTTGCGCACGAAAAATAGACTGATAGTCAGCAGGAAAACAAGTACCTGTAGGAAAAGAAACAGTCGCAAAATGACACATTTGTTGCACCAATATTGAAGAAAAACCATTTAGGCACATTCCTTATATCTTTCACCACAGACGTTATAGTGGAGTGTGCCTAATTATAGCTACTTTTGTAGCCGTGAAAACTTTATGAGATCATATAATCATTAACTAAAAACAACTTTATCTTTTATGAAACATTCTACATTACTTATGACCTTGCTACTGGGTTCGGCTCTGTCGGCGCAGGCACAGTCGTTTAAACAGGTGGAACAGGAACAGAACCAGGAGAAGTTCATGCCCTTGCACCGTGGTATTGTGACCTTTGCCGATGTCAATGGCGATGGCAAACTCGATGTGGTCTATGGCGGACAGTATCGACCCGACAATGACAAAGATGGTTCTGGAGATGTGACCTTCAAGACTGATCCCGAGGGTAACTACGTACTCGATGGAACAGACAACAAAATTCTGGAGAAACACACCAAATGGGCTGTGCAGGGCGATGCGGAAGATCCCAACTCATGGTTCTCGCTGAGCTGGGCTTGTACGGCCAATATATTCTTTAATCAGGGTGGCGGCAACTACACCCACGAAGTGGCCAGTTCGTGGTATCACTGGGGCGAGGGCGCACGCACCAGCACCGAGGCTCATGGCCTGCTGCCAACCACGTGGGGCGGCTATCACTTCTTCGATGCCAACAATGACGGTCGTCTTGATGCCTATATCTATGGTCAGGATGAATGGGGCTGGAAGTTCTCGGAGTACAGCGGACAGAAGGTGGGCGACGACACCCAGTATGTAGCTTTCCAGTTGCAGAATGCTGAAGGTATCTTCGAACTGCAGCCATGTCCCTTCCCCAAGGGTGGTAACGAGAACACCTATTCTCTGGGCAACCGCGCCAACTCGAGCATTGCCTTCGGCGACTACGACCACGACGGTTATACCGATGTGCTCATACAGTGCTATCACAAGTGGATGGATGGTGAGGATGTGGCCGGCGAGCGCCTGGTAGCCCTCTATCATAATAATGGTGATGGCACATTCACACAGGCCAACGTGTTCAAGCCCATTCCTTTCGAACAGAACCAGAAGCCTGCCGATCTGTTTGAAGCCAACGTAGAATCAGGACAGATGGAGCCTAACATGAAAGCAAAGCCAATGAGCCATGGTGCGCTTGCTTTTGCCGATCTGAATGGCGATGGCTGGCTGGATATCATCACCACCGGTTGGAGCAACGATGACGATGCCATCTCTTTATACATCTATGAGAATAAGCAGGACGGCACTTTCGAGGAGGTAAACCTTGAGGGTAAGAGTTTTGCTGCGGTGTATGAAAGTGAGCTGCAGGTGGCCGACATGAACAACGACGGTTGGCTCGACATCGTGGTCTTTGGTACGCAGAGCGGTGAGGGTATGCCCAAGGCTGGCGATGTCTATCTGAACGATGGTGATGGCGAGTTCAACTTCACACGCAGTTCTGTAGGTCAGGGCAATGGTCTTTATGGTGCCAGCGCTGCATATGCTAACCTGGTTGACATCAACCACGATGGTCTTGTAGATGTATTCTCTTATGGTTGGACCGATGTTGAAGAAAAAGGTTGGGGTGCTCGTATTCATACCCAAAATACCGATGGCACATTCTCGCTCGACACAGATTTTGGAGATCCTAATACAGCTTATTTGACTCTAGGTGACGTCAATGGAGACGGTGCGCTAGATGTGTCAGGCGACTATTGGTTCGACTTCGGTATCTGGGAAAACCAGCTGACAGACGGCATCGAGGCTCCCGACGCTCCCACCAATGTGAAGGCTGTTCAGGAGGAAAGAGGCAAACTGACCATCAGTTGGACCGGCGACGATATGAACCCTGGCAATGCCTATAACCTCTATGTCAAGAACAAGGAGACAGGTTGGATCAGTCAGCTGATTCCCGCAGACCTCGAGACCGGTGCACTCCGCACCACCAATGCGCTGGGCGTAGCTCTGCGCAGCGAGGATCCCTCTGCCATGACCTATACCATCAGTGTGCCTGACGGAAACTATGAGGTGGGTGTGCAGACCATCAAGAACGACTGGACCACCAGTACCTTTACGAAGGCCGAGGTCGGCGTTGCCGATGGCATCCAGACGACAAAGGCTATCCAGTACGATGCCACCAGCATCTATGATGCCAATGGTCGTCAGCTGGGCGCCGACATCGATGGCCTGGGCCGCGGACTCTTCATCGTGAAGAAGGGTAATCAAGTGACTAAAGTAATCAAATAATACCATTCTTATCTCACAACGGCAGGGGCGTATTCCGATATCGAAATGCGCCCCTTTGTCTTTTCATTGACCATTGACTATTGACCATTTACCATTGATCTAATAATGTTTAACTAACTTTTTCCTATGAAAAAATCAATTGTTTTTATGTTGGCGATGGCCCTGAATGCTCTGCATGCGGGTGCGTTCAATATCAGTGAGGGACGATGGCATATCAACTTCGACGAAACATCGAAGTATATGTCTATTGCGTACAACAACACGACGCTGTTTACGGGCGTTTATGGTTCGGCAGGCTATTATTTTGCCGACGACAACTCCGGTACATACTGGCCGGAAACCAAGGATGCTGCCGCGTGGACGGTGACTAAGACTGAAGGGTATGCCGACGGCTTCGGTACGGGTACTAAGTACAGCATCCTCTACACGTTTAACTGGCCCAACTATAGTGGTGAAGGGTCGCAGCTGGTGCAGGATTTCGTGTTCTACAACGATGTTGACTATTTCGTTTGTCAGCTCACCGTGAGCAACACCAGCGGGCGAGAGATTAAAACGAACTATGTGCTGCCTCTACGCTCGGCCAACGAGGCAACGTTTATGAATGGAGCCTATAACAGTTCCAACCGCATGCTGTGGATTCCATGGGATAATGATGAATATGTGAAGTATCAATCGCGCCCCATGAACACCACACACGAAAGCAACTCTGTCATCGCCTTGTTTAATGGCAGTACCCGCCATGGACTCGTCATGGGAGCCCTCGATCACGATCACTGGAAGAATTGTGCAAAGGTGACGGCATCAAACAATTATAAGGTAAATTACTTCGAACTGCGCTCAGGCTATACCAGTTCGTTTACGCACGACCAGAACATGGCTCACGGCATGGTGCATGGCACCTCGGTGAGTTCGTCGCGCTTCATGGTGGGATGGTTTGACGACTGGCGCGTGGGCATGGAGACCTATGGCCGGGCATGCACCCGCGTGGTGCCTCGCTGGGAGTGGCATGGAGCCAAACCCGTAGGCTGGAACTCATGGGGCGTGCTGCAGACCAATGTGCAATATGAATATCGCGACCACTGTGTGCTAAATACGGCAAAGTTTATTGCCGAGGAACTCATGCCGTATGGCTATGGTGACAGTCAGGGGCAGGTGGTCTTCGATCTTGACTCGTGGTGGGACTTCCTCTCGGACAACGATCGTAATGCCGTGTTCGACTATTGTCGTCAGCACAACATGATTCCCGGGCTTTATTTTGGTCCGTGGGTTGACTGGATCAGCGAGAATGACCTGGACCAGACATTCTATGGAAGCTATAAGCATCGTGACGTGTGCCTGAAGCAGAACGGCAGCTATAAGACCCTGGATGGTGCCTACTGTCTGGATCCTACGCATCCTGCTGTCATTGCAAAGATGGAGGAGCGCCTGCAGCAGTTCTACAATTATGGCATAGGCTACGTGAAAGTGGACTTCCTGTCGCAGGGTGCCATTGAGGCCGATGCCTGGTACGACCCCAACGTGCATACCGGTATGGAGGCATATAATCAGGGCATGAACCGCTTCAAACAGAAGATTCTCGACCTGTGGGGGAATGGTGGTCTTTATGTGGATCTGAGCATCGCACCGGCCTTTCCACATCAGTTTGGCCACAGTCGTCGCATCTCGTGTGATGTCTTCCGCAGTATCAGCGATACCAAGTATTGTCTGAACAGTACTTCGTTTGGCTGGTGGCTGGACGAATGCTATTTTGCACAAGACCCCGATCAGCTTGTCATGGTGGATAAGAATGGCTCTCACAGTGCCGCAGAATGCCGCGCACGTCTTACCTCGGGACTGGTGACGGGCATCTTCCTGATGGGTGACAACTTCAGTGGTGTGAACTATGGTTATTCGAACACAGCACAAAGCAAAACCTATGCGCGGTCACTCCTGGCCAACAATACCGACTTGATGCACGCCGTACAGACTTGTCGAGCCTTCCGACCGGCTTTCGGCCATTGGGCTGGCGAAAGCGGTGCAGAGAATATCTTTGTTTACGAGACTTCATTATACACCTACGTGGCATGTTTGAACTATAATTCAAGTACACTCTTCAATTCAAACACGGCTAATTGGGATATCGATGTATATTATCACATCGGTATGGATGTGAGCAATGTGGCTGAGATTAAGGAGTTGTGGACCGGTGCGACGGTTCATCTGAACAACGAAGGAAAGTTCACAGCCACGGTTCCTGCTCGGGATGCACGCATCTATCGCATCAGGAAGGTCAGCGGCGTTGATGATGGGCCAGTGCTGTCGGTAAGAGAATCTGGTGGCGTGGATGGTATCCAGCCAAACACGATGAGCCAGAGACCTCGCCATACAGGTATCTATGCGATTGATGGACGCCCGTTGAAGGCTGATCCTGAAACGTTGCAACCAGGCATCTACGTGATAGACGGGAAGAAAGTAAAGCATGAATAAAAAAGAAGTGCCGCACCACTGAGATGGTGCGGCACTTTTCTGTATGTGGAAATCAATCAGTTGGCATTGTGATTGTTGATAGACAGACCAGGCCAGTCGTCGGTGCGGAAAGGCACACAGGGCAGACCTGCTGCGTTCTGCAGATTGCAGAGGGGGTTGACATGCCATGCGTAGCGCACGGCCACAGGCGATGCCACCTCAGGACAAGAGACGACGACGGTCTGTCCCTCGATGCGTGCGTTGGCCCAATGCCAGCGATGGTCGCTTCCTGCAATTGCAAATCCCTTCAGGGGGCCTCCGTCAGACGTGCGTAAACCGTCGGCATGGGTGAAGCAGATACGAATGGCGTTGTCTTCAATCTGATAGCCGTTGTAGGTGGGTCCGGCATATTCCAGTTGTTCGCCATAGGTCTTTGCGCGAGCCACCAGTCCTAAGCGGCGGCCCACCTCCTGCTTGTTGCGTGGATGAATGTCGCCAGCTTCGCCAATGTCAATGAGGCATGCCAGTCCAGAGTTCTCTACGTGCTGGGCAGCCATGGCCTGTGCTTCGCGCACTTCAGCCCATTCATCGTCACCAGGTTCGGTCTGCAGTTGTTTGTAGTTGGCCAGTTGAACGATGTAGAAGGGGAAGTCGTAGCCCCATTTATGGCGCCAGTCGCGAATCATCAGCGGCAGCAGTTCGCGGTACTGATAGCCTTTGTGCTCGTTGTTGCAGCCCTGATACCAGATGGTGCCGCGAATGGCAAAATCTACCATGGGGTTGATCATAGCGTTGTACAGCACCGTGACCTGATTAGGTGAAGAGGTGTTGTTGACGGGAATGCGGGGCAGTGAGACCATGGGTGTGGTGGCTTTGTAATGCCAGTTGCCAGCCAGTGAGATGCGCTCACCGCGGCACTCCAGGTAGAGTTGGTCGGCAGGACTGTAGATACCGCCGTCGCCACCGGTGTCGATGAGGTGTACGGCGAGTGTGGAGCGGCCTGCTTTTACACATCGTGAAGGAATGGTGTAGTCGCGTTTCTCGCCATAGCTGTTGGTCTGGCCCACCTGTATGCCGTTGAAGTAGGTGAAGTCGATGTCGTCAACGAGTCCGCCCATAGACAGTTTTACTTCCTTGCCAGCCCATGATGCGGGAATGTCTATCGTGCGACGTAGCCATGCAGCACCGTCATAGTTGGTCAGTCCGGCCTTTTCCCATTGCACGGGGATCGTCATCTCAGGCCACTGACTATCGTCGAACGAGGTCATTGCCCAGAGTGGTTTCTCTCCCTCATACCCTGGGTCGAGGCTGCGTTCCTGCTGTTTCCACTGGTTCAGTTGATTGAGATAGATATTATCTCGCTCGGTCTTGTCGGTGGGGAGCTTGCTGACGTCGTTCAGTGCCTCTGTCATGTCGGGATGCTGACGGAGTGCTTCGGCGCTGGTCCACGGCTCAATGAAGGTGCCGCCCCACGAGGCGTCGATAAGTCCTACCGGGACATTGCGATATTTATGTATCTCTCGTCCGAAGAAGTAGCCCGTGGCCGAGAATTCCTTTACGCTTTTGGCCGAGCATACCTGCCATCCACCGCCAAGATTGGTCTCCATCTCGTTGAGAGGCGTTGGTGATATGTTCTTACGCACCTGCAACAGGCGGATGTTTGAATACTGATTGGCCTCCTCTTTCTCCTGCTCGTAGTTGTTGACTCGTGACCATCCGTCGATGGGCATCTCCATGTTGGACTGTCCGGAGCAGAGCCATACTTCGCCCACCATGACATTCTTTAAGGTGATCTTCTGTCCATCGCTGATGGTGATGGTGTAGGGACCTCCAGCCTGAGGTGTGCGCAGCGAGGTGCGCCAGTGGCCGTTGGCATCGGCCGTGGTAGAGACCGTAGTCTGGTTCCAAGAAGCTGTAATAGTCACTTTCTTACCAGCCTTTGCCGTACCCCAGATGGGGGCATCGGTCTGTTGTTGGATGACCATGTTGTCTGTGAACAAAGGTGGCATGACGGGGCGTGCACTCAATTGCAGAGTTGCAATAGCAGCCATTGATGTTAGGATTAAACTAATAGGTTTCATTTCTTTATTGGTTAAACGAATTACAGTATGCAAAAGTATAGAAATTATCTGAGAAGAATTAATAAAATCATGTCAGTTTAAAGCATTTTTGGGTCAGAAAGCTTGTGGCGATGTTCTTTTAGCCTTTTTCGCAGGTGTCATCATACAGAGAAAAAGACTGCTACATACATCGCGTATGCAGCAGCTTTCATTAAAAACCTAAAACGCTTTTTGCTTAAATATGAGTTATTACTATTCTTTTATGATCTCAATGATATGGCTCACCAGCGCGTTGCCCGATGTCACTCTTAGGCCCACCTTCATCAGGTAATCGCCCGTATAGACCTTGTCGTGACAGTCCAGCCAGCTCTGTTGACCGGGCATCAGGCAGATCTCGCGAACGCGATATTGCGCTTCTGCGTCGAGACCTCGCAGGCACACGGGCAGTTGGTAGTCGGTGACACGCGGATGGATGTCGTAGGCAAAGAGCAAGGCATGTGAGCGGTCGTCGTTCACGCGCTGCAGCACACAGTGCTCGCCGTCATAAGGCGACATCAGACGATAGAGGTTGGGAGAATAGATAATAGGCTTCAGCCTGTTATACTCCTGGATGGCTTCCCTGCAGTATTGCTTGTCCTGCTCAGACATGTCTGCCAGTCCGATGTCGAATCCCAGCTTGCAGGTGAAGTCCACGTCAAGACGGAATTTTACGCTAGCCTGTCTGTTCCAGTTGGTGACGTGCGAGCACATGGCCTTTGACGGAATAAACTGCGAATAGCCCCACTGGATATAGAGACGTGACACTGGATCTGTGTTGTCAGAACACCAGAACTCGGTGAAATATTTCAAGCCTTCGAAGTCTGAGCGCGCGCCACCGCCAGAGCACATCATCATGTAAAGATCTGGATAGTTGGCATGAACACGCTGAAGAACGTTGTAGAGGCCGCGTACGTAGTCGATATAGAGATTGCCTTGATGCTCTTTCTCATAGGTAGAGTAGATATTGGTGATAGGCGAGTTGCAGTCCCACTTCATGAACTTCAGTTGTGGGTTTTCTTTCATGAGGTTGTCCACCACACTATAGACAAAGTCTTGAACACGAGGATTAGCAAGGTCGAGCACCAGCTGGTTGCGGAAATAATAAGTATCTCTGTTGGGCAGTTTCAGTATCCAGTCGGGATGCTTCTCGGCCAGTTCACTCTTCGGGTTCACCATCTCTGGTTCTATCCATATGCCAAAGGCAATGCCCGTTTCATTTGCTTTCTTGACGAGGTATGGTATGCCGTTGGGCAGTTTGGCTGTTGTGGCCTGCCAGTCGCCCAGTCCTGCGTGGTCGTCTTTGCGTGGGTACTTATTGCCAAACCAGCCGTCGTCGAGCAAGAACAGATCCACGCCCAGGTCTTTAGCCTCTTCAAACAGGGACGTCAGTTTCTTTTCGTCAAAATCGAAATAGGTGTTTTCCCAGTTGTTCAACAGTGTCATGCGGTCGTCTTCGCCCTTGTTGAGCTGGTGTTTGATGGCCCATCGCTGGAATCGGCGGCTACCTTCTCCGGCACCGTTTTGCGACAGTGTGAAGTAGAAATCGGGCGTGCGGAAGACCTCATTCTTTTTCAGCAGATAGGTAGAAGCGTCAGGGTTGATACCGCTGATGACTCTCAGTTGGCGCTGGTGGTCCACCTCGAATGTGAAGCGGAAATTGCCAGTCCAGCCAATGGTTCCCATCAGCACGGTACCTTCTTCCTCGGCTACAGGGCGCCCTAGGCCAACCTCAAAGAATGGTTGGGCAAATAGGGCAGCGCGTGTGCCAAGTCTTGTATCAACAATCTTTTTACCAAAAAACAATTCCTGTGTCTTCATTTGCATTTCTCGAATCCACTCGCTCGTGAATTCTGTCAGAAAGTAGCGGTCAGCCTCAAAGTATAGCATGCTGGAAGCATAGCGCGAGATATACACCTTTCCCTTTTCCTGGTGACTTATCTCGCTCCATTGCTTGATGATGTCCTCATCGGGGAAGACCTCATAGTGGAGTGCCACCGTGACGGGATAGAGCTCGTCGCGCAGCGTGATGATGGTTTCGTTGCCCTTTTGCGTATGCGATACGTATTTCAGTACGCTGGTAGGATTGCCGTCAGCATGTCTTATTTCAAATGCAGGCTCGTAGAAGTCTTCGGTGCCCATGACGGGATAGACTTCGTTTCCATGGGTGACGATGCTACTGGCGCCGGCCATGCGAGGCATGTCGAGCGTGGCAAGTGGTGTGTGGTCAGACAGGCGTGCTCCCAGGTATGTCTGGTACAAGCGTCCGTCGTCTTTGACCTGGAGTGTCAGCTGCGTGTTTTGTGTTGCGATGTTGATGTTGATGTTGATCTTTTCTGCATAAGTGCCCATCGCAGTAAGCAGCATTGCAAGGATAATCAATCGTTTCATGTTTTTGCGGTTTTGTGCTGCAAAATTAGTGAACTTGGTTGTTATCTCTGCAACGATATGTATCTAAGAATGGTACTTTTGAGGAGAAACGCAGCCGCTGAAACAAACGTGTTCTATTTTGCTACATCCGTATCAATTTTTATATCGTAAAGCGCGTGCGTATCTCAGTATTTATTATTATTTTTGCATCCAAATAAATATTATTGCACCTATGAAAAAATTTCTATTGATACTTGCCATTTCGTTAGCCACCATTCTTGGAAGTCAGGACTGTTGGGCTATCGATGCCAACCTGGTTTACTATTTCACCCATCTGGATAACCGTAACGGCCTTTCGGAAAACTATGTGAAAAGCATCGTGCAAGACCGCTGGGGACTTGTGTGGTTGGGAACGAAGAACGGACTGGACCGCTACGATGGCAGACAGCTGAAGCATTATGACGTGACGGATCACGTCGCACAACGAGGCAACCACAATATCTCTGCACTCATGGAGGATGACAAAGGACAGCTGTGGGTGGGTACTGATAAAGGCGTGTTTGTATTCAACCCCGACGTGGAGACGTTCTCCTCTTTCGATGTGGCATCACAGGATCATATTCAGATACGCAACTGGATCTCGGAAATCAAGCAAGACAAGAATGGACATATCTGGATTGTCTCACCCTTGGAGGGCGTCTTCCGTTATGATGTGCAGCAGAACAGTCTGACGCGCTATTCCACCAGACGCCAGTCGGACGATGCAACCTATGACCCACAGAGCCTGTGCATCAGGCCCGATGGAGAAGTGTGGATAGCAACGGCAGGCCAGGGCTTGTTTCTCCTGGATCAACCCACGGGGCGCATGAAACAGTTTGCCGAAGGCTTGCTGGGACAGGACATCTATAAGGTGGTAAATTATGATGACTGGATTCTCATTGGCGAGCATGAAGGCCAACTGAAGAAGTTTAATCCGCGGACCAATGAGTTGCGGATTGTTGAGGCTTCCAACGTGCACTATAAGGTGATACGTGCCATAGACTACTATCAAGGAAATATCTATGTGGCCACGCAGGATGGACTTTATATCATCAACGAACAGCAGCATAGCGAGCAACATATCCGTGAGGGTGGTATTATTCCCAATACGCTCAGCGACAATATGCTATACACACTCTATCGCGACCGCGATGGTGGACTGTGGATCGGCACCATGCAGAGTGGCGTAAACTATATGCCTCCACGCGGTATTCATTTCTATAGCTATATCCCCACTGGTCTTCCCGGTGCACTGAGCAATAAGCATATCCGCGAGATGCAGTGTGATGGCAAAGGCGATATCTGGATATCCATGGAGGAGGGACATATCAATGTGTTTCATCCTGACCTGCAGGAGTTCGAGAAACTGCCCACGCCACAGTATAAGGGCGGCACCAACCGTTTGGCCTTGATGGTCGATGGTGGCGAGGTGTGGTCTGGTCTGTTTAAGAACGGACTCGACATCATCAGTGTGAACACCCATAAAATCACGCACTACTCGCCCGAACAACTGGGACTGCAGGGCGAGGGCTCTGTGTATGCGCTGTTCAAAGATCGCGATGACAACGTGTGGCTTGGCACGGCCAAGGGCGTCTATATTCGCAGTCACGACATGCGATTCAACAAGGTGACGGCCATCCCAGACATCTTCGTGCAGGACATCGTGCAGGATCATCAAGGGCATATCTGGGTGGCCACCATCGGTAGTGGCGTGTTCAGGTATGATGTTCGTTCTGGCCGTACTCAGCAGTACCTGTCTAATACCGGCAGCATCAGTTCCAACGATGTGTCGAGTATCAGTATAGACCACGAAGGCCGGCTTTGGTTTGCTACCGACAGAGGCGGTCTCTGTGCTTATCATCCCGACACCCAGAAGTGGAAGTCGTGGAGCCGTGCCGACGGACTTCCTGACGATGTCACCTACAAGGTGCTGGAAGATAAGCTCCACCGTCTGTGGTTTGGTACGAATCACGGGTTGGTGTGTGGCAGTCTGGCCGACCAGATCACATTGGTTTACCCTAACAGCAGCGGATTACCAGGCAACCAGTACAACTATAAGTCGGCTGTGGTCGGTGCCGATGGAACCATGTATTTTGGCGGTACGCAGGGCATCGTGGCCTTTAATCCGATGCTGGCAGGAAAAGACCAGCAGGGAAAGGTGCTCATCACAAATCTTCGTGTGGACCGCATGGACATCCTGCCTGGCGAGAGCGATATCCTTGAGACGAATATTATTGAGGCCAAGAAAATCTATCTGCCACATGATTTCTCCAGCTTTTCGCTCAGCGTATCATCGCTCAACTACCGTGGCGTGGAAGGCGACAGTTATGAGTATCAGCTCAGTGGTGTTGACGACAATTGGATATTGGTGCGCAACAACGATGAGGACATCAGCTTTTCGCGGCTTCAGCCCGGCACCTATACGTTCCGGGTGCGACCGGCAGGTGGCGATGAAATCACTGAATTGCAAATCGTGGTAGCACACCCTTGGTGGCTGTCGCCTCTGATGAAAATGCTCTATTTGTTGCTGTTGAGCGCCGTTGCCTATGGCGTGTTCCGTTTCATACAGCAGCGACAGCGTCAGAAGGAGAAAGAACGGCAGGCACGTTTCATGGAGGAGAAAGACAAGGAACTGCTTCAGTCAAAGATTAATTTCTTCACCGACATCACGCATGAAATACGTACACCGCTGACTTTGATCAACGGTTCGGTTGAGAATATGAACGAACAGCAGGTCGATAGTCCTGTCTTGCAGAAAGACATCAAGGCCATAGGCAAGAACACCAAGCGCCTGTTGAACCTCATCAACCAGTTGCTTGACTTCCGAAAGGTTGAGTCAAACAGCGTGAACCTCTCGTTTGTCAATATCAACCTCAATGACATGTTGACGAGCATCGTGGAACGCTTCGAACCAGCCATCAGTCGCATGAACAAGACCATCAGTCTTGACATAGAGACAGAAGACATTGTGCTGCAGGCCGATAGTGAAGCCATGACAAAGATCATCAGTAATTTGCTGAACAACGCGCGCAAATACAGCGAGTCGTTTATCCAGGTCAGCGTGCGTACCGAGGCAGACCAGCTGCAGCTGCACGTGATGAATGACGGTGCCAAGATTCCCGACGACAAGGCAGAATACATCTTCAAGCCCTTCACCCAGTTGGATAACACACATGTGCAGTCGGGCTCTGGTTTGGGATTGGCTATGGCGCGCTCGCTGGCCGAGATGCATGGTGGCACGCTGACCGTCAATACACGTTCGGAATACAATGACTTTGTGCTCACGCTGCCGCTGAAGCAGCAGCATGTCATCGAGATGCAAGGTCCTGCAGAGATGGCCAGCGCAACCGCCAGTGCCGACCTGGATAATATTGTTGACGACGCCTTTCCATCGGTGGGCAGCACTCACCACGAGCATACGGTGCTGGTGGTAGAAGACAATGAAGAGGTGATGCAGCTCATCGTTGACGGCTTGTCTGCTCACTATCAGATTGTGAAAGCACAGAATGGCGTGCAGGGACTGGCCAAGGCCCACCGTGAACATGTCGATCTGGTGGTGAGCGATATCATGATGCCAGAGATGGATGGCCTCGAGATGTGCCGACAGTTGAAAGAAGATATGGAAACCAGTCATATACCGGTGGTCATGCTCACAGCCCGACAGACGCTTGACAATAGGTTGGAGGGCCTACGAGCAGGTGCTGATGCCTATATTGAAAAGCCATTCTCCTTTGCTCATCTGCTGACACAGATAGACACGCTCTTGCAGAATAGACAGCGTGAGCGCGAAAGCTTTGTGAAGCGCCCTTACCTGCCAGTGCAGTCGGGTGGCATCTCTAAGGTCGAGGAACAGTTCATCA
Organism: Xylanibacter brevis ATCC 19188; assembly: GCF_000621725.1. GTDB lineage: Bacteria > Bacteroidota > Bacteroidia > Bacteroidales > Bacteroidaceae > Prevotella > Prevotella brevis. The sequence continues at coordinate 18,182 of NZ_JHXM01000014.1, read as the reverse complement.
GTCAGATTACCGAGAAGATTACGAAGAACATTCGTCAGCCTGAGTTCAACGTGGAGCAGTTGGCAGCCGAGATGTGTATGAGTCGCAGCAGTCTGCACCGCAAGATTAAAGAGGTGAGCGATATGACCCCCATAGACTTCATCCGTCTAATCCGTCTGAAGAAGGCTGCCGAACTTATTCGCGAGAAGGGCTACCGTTCCAATGAGGTGTGCGAGATGGTGGGCATCAGTTCTCCCAGCTACTTCATCAAGTTGTTCCAGAAGCAATTTGGTATGACACCAAAGGAATTTGCCATGAAAAAGGACTGATTGCAACATATCTTCTATATAATGGCAAAAATATCAATCTACAGACTGTTTTGTTTTGCGTAACTTTGCATGCAGAATCAAAACAGTCTGTTAGTAATTATGAACAAGAAACATCAGTATTATCTTTTCCTCCTCATGTTGCTGTGCTCTTTGACAACTGGATGCAGCGAAACAAGGAGCGTGACCCAGGGTAAGTGGTCGTTGTCATATCAAAATGGTATTAACATTCAGCGCGGACAAGAAAAAATTGCCACGAACATGACTGCTGAGTACCGCCTTGAGGACGAAACGGTCATCAGCACACAAGCGTATAAGGAACCGTCGTTCTCGGTCAAGCACATCATGGATCAATTCGGAGAGGGAAAGCTTTGGACTATCACATATACCAGCCAGCTTCTTCCCACGCTGACTCAGCACTTCTATGTCTATGAAGATTTTATTTTGACGGATGTCTGCGTGTCGGCCGACAAAGGTGTTTGTTCTAACTATATTGCGCCTATCGTGATGGAGCATGCCAATGCAGCGCTCTTCGGACAGCATCAGCGGGCGCTGTTTGTGCCTTTCGACAACGATGCCTGGGTGCGTTTCTCTTCGCATCAGCTGCCAGACACCGCCATGCTTCGTTCCTATGAGGTGACGGCTTTGTACAATCCGCAAAGCAGACATGGACTGGTTATCGGTGCCATAGACCATGACGTGTGGAAGAATGCGATTGAACTGAATAGTTCTGCCCTGCAGTTGCGGGCATATAGTGGTGTGGCCGACCAATTGACGCGCGACAAGTTGTCTCATGGTAGTGTCAAAGGACAACAGGTGACTTCTGCGCGCATGATGATTGGGCTGTATGATGATTGGCGTATGGGGTTGGAACGCTTCGCTCAGGCCAATGCGATCGTCACTCCGCCACGTCAATGGGAGAAAGCCATGCCTGTAGGCTGGAACTCATGGGGAGCCTTGGCTTTCAAGGTTAATCATAACAACTCTACCCGCATCTCTGATTTCTTTGCACAGGAGTTGCAGAACCGGTCGTTTGCCAATAGCGATGGTCTGCTCTACACCGGACTGGACTCTGGCTGGAACAACTTCTCTGAAGAGGAGCTTAAGGATTTTGCCGACCGCTGCGTCAAGAACCATCAGGTGCCATGCATCTATTGGACACCCTTTACGGACTGGGGTAAGAACCCTGAACGCGAAGTACCGGGTGTAGAACAATATAAGTATAAGGATCTTTATTTGTATGCCGATGGCCAACCGCAGGACTTGGATGGTGCCTATGCCATTGATCCGACGCATCCGGCTGTGAAGACCATGATGGAACAAACGCACGACTTGTTTCGCCGCTGTGGCTATAAGTACGTCAAGATGGACTTCATGACTCATGGCCGCATGGAGGCCGATGCGTGGTATCGTTCGGATGTGACCACGGGTACACAGGCCTATAATTACGGTATGCATCTGTTGGATAGCATCTTCTCTGATATGTACCTCAACCTCAGTATTTCGCCCATCTTCCCTGCCCAGTATGCTCAAAGCCGTCGTATAGCTTGCGATGCCTGGAATAAAATCAAGGACACGGAATACACTATGAACGCCCTGTCGTATGGATGGTGGATTGATGGCGTTTATCAATATAACGATGCCGACCATGTGGTGTTGCGCGATGCTACCGAGGGCGAGAACCGTGCTCGCATCACTTCCAGCGTGATTACAGGAGTCTATATTACTGGCGATGACTTCTCGGCCGATAGTATGGCTATTGCCCGTGCACGTCTTTACCTGACGAATCCCGATATCAACCGACTGGCCACGGGGCGCTCTTTCCGTCCGCTGCTGGGTAATGACGAGCGCTCAGAGCATGTGTTCGTCCGCACAGAACCTGATGGCACGATACATCTGGCGGTGTTTAACTACACCGACCAACCGAGTGTCTTCCGTTTCGACAAGCAACTGATACCACTTGATGGTGCTAAAACCTACACGGTAGAGGAGTTGTGGAGTCATAAGAAAGTAGGAATAGACGATGTGCAGACTATTCCCAGCAAGGATGTGAAAGTGTTCAGAATTAAGGCCGTATGAGACAATTGTTTTTATTGCTTTTCGCTTTAATCATTTCTGCGAAAGGACTGTCGGCCGATTTCATCAGTAATGGCTGGACCATCCGTTTTGACGAAACAACCCAGCGATTGAATATAGACTATCGTGGACGCCAGTTGATGGCGGATGCCTATGCTGAGGCCAGGCAGGGCGACAACACCTATTACTCGTTCAATGCCTCCTCTGTCAGTGTAGAACAGAACGATGTCTCGGATGTTTTTGGCAGTGGTCGGCAGTTGTGTATTACCTACCGAATGGATGATGGCATGGTGCTGATTCAAACGTTGTCATGCTATGATTCGCATCCTTATATGGTGGCTCAACTGTCTATGACCAATGGTTCGACGACGAGCAGCAACTATGTGCTGCCGCTGAAAAGCACCACCAGCAGCAGTGTGATGCCAGCGGGCAAGAAGAACCGCATGCTGTTTGTGCCTTGGGACAATGATGGCTTCATTCGCTATGCCTCAAACACATTGCGAAGCACTGTGAACTCTTATGCCGTGACAGCCATTTATAATACGGACACCCGTGGCGGATTGATTTGCGGTGCACTTGATCATGACCTGTGGAAAAGTGCTGTTCGTGTGACAGCCTCTGACTATGACAAGGTAGATGAACTGGCGCTCATCTCGGGTTATACGGACGAGCATTCACACGACTCCATACAGAGCGAACAGATGGTGATGCCTCATGGCGCTGTGGTAGCAGATACGGTGCGCTCCGCACGTTTTATGATGGGATGGTTTGACGACTGGCGCACTGGTATGGAGACATTTGGACAGGCTTGTTCGCTTATAGCCCCCAAGCGCGAATGGGCTGCTGGTGCTCCCTATGGTTGGAGCTCGTGGGGCGTGCAGTCAACCGACATCTCCTATCAAGGGGTGATGGATTGTGGCAACTTTATCCGCGATAACCTGGTGGAGCATGGCTTTCATGATCGCGAAGGACGTGTGGTGCTGAGTCTGGATGCGTGGTGGAACGATAACCTCTCTGTGCAGCAGGTGAAAAGCTTCGTGAGCTATTGTAAGGAAAACAATATGATTCCAGGTCTTTATTATGGTTCGTTCTGTCGATTTGGCGACTTGCAGAGCTATGTGCCTGGAACCAGCAATAAATACCGCTTCCGTGACATCGCGCTGAAGGTGCATGGGCGTTATAAGGTGGTTGACGGCGCCTATTGTCTCGACCCAACGCATGTAGGCACCAAACAGTTCATGCTGAGCGAAATGCAGAAGTTTAAGTCGTGGGGCATAGAATACTTGAAATGTGACTTTATGTCGAATGGTGCTATCGAGGCTGATAGTTGGTATAACAAGGACTGTCATACGGGCATTCAGGCCTACAACGAGGGTATGGCCTGCCTGATGCGTTATGCTGGCGATATGTATCTGGACCTGAGCATCGCACCTATATTTCCCTATCACTACACACACGGCCGACGAATTTCGTGCGATGCATGGGGAGCCATGGACCACACGAAGTACGTGATGAACAATGCCAGCTATGGATGGTGGCTGAACCAGCTCTACGTGGCCAACGATCCCGACCACATGGTGATGGCCATGCGCCAAGAGGCAGGTGGTGTTCAGAGCGAGGGGGCTAACCGTGCGCGAATCACCAGTGGTGCCGTGGTGGGCGCATTCCTGACTGGCGACAATTTCAGTCCGAACGTTGTGCTGCATAATGGCAGCGGAAAGGTGGGGGAGAACTATAGCGACATCTCTCAGCAACGCGCCCTGATGTTCCTGACCAACGAAGACGTCAACGAGATACCGCGCACCTGTGGGTCGTTCAGGCCTGTCTATGGCAATGCGTCTTCAAGCGTGGGGGCAGAATCGCTGATGACTTACGAGAACGACAGATATGTCTATGTGGCTGTGTTCAACTATCAAATGCTCATGCCATTGTCTGGCTCGCTGCCCTTTGCCGACTTGGGCATCGATGCAGCCAGCATCAAGGAGATCAAAGAACTGTGGATGGGTGAGATGATAGACCAAGGCTCTACCGGTTTTCAATATCGGGTGCCGGCCTGTGATGCTCGTATCTATCGTATTGAGAAGAATACCGCATTGGGCATTGTGAGTGCAGGAAAAGAACAATATACAGGGCCTGCCGTTGTCTTCGACCTACAGGGGCGCAGGATGTCTGTTGCTTTGAAACGTGGTATTTATATTAGAGAAGGGAAAAAATATATAGTCAAATGAAATCGAAGATCATTGCAGGCTTTGCCATTGCAATCTGGTCTGTTCTCGGCATACAGGCTGGCCAATACACCAAATATGTAAATCCGTTTATCGGTACAGGGGCAGTTGAGAACTCGCTGTCTGGCAATTGTTATCCAGGAGCCACAGTGCCTTTTGGTATGGTGCAGCTTAGCCCTGATACACAGGCGTCGCCAGATTGGGATAAGGCTTCGGGCTACGACTATAATGATTCGCATTTGTGTGGATTCAGTCATACTCGACTGAGTGGTACCGGTGCTTGCGACCTGATAGATTTGTTGCTGATGCCTTCAACTACTGGCGCAACTTGGTCAATCCTTAACCATGAACAAGAGGTTGCTCATCCTGGCTATTATGCTGTAATGTTGGAAGATAGTATTATGGCAGAACTGACAGCTACGACTCATACTGGAGTGCACCGATACAGCTACCCCAAGGGCAAACCTCGGCAATTATTCATCGATTTGGACCACTCGGCTCCGAAAGGGTCATGGGAGCGTCGTATCATTCAGTCACAACTGCGCATCGTTAGTCCTACGGTTGTTGAGGGCTATCGCATGATCACAGGATGGGCAAAGCTACGCCGGGTGTACTTTCACATGGAGCTTTCCCGAAAGATAGTATCTTTTGATATGTTTGACGATACCCACCATTATGGCCCTATGAATGTGGTCAATGGTAAAGCTTTGAAGGCATGGGTTTGTACAGATAATACGAGTAATGCTCCTTTGGTGGTGAAGGTTGCACTTTCTACTACAAGCATTGAGAATGCGCGCTTGAATATGGAGCGTGAGGCCCTTTCTTGGAATTTCGATGAATATAAGGAAAGGGCTGATGAGCAGTGGGAGAAGATTTTAAGTCGCATCGAGGTGGAAGGCGAAAGCCAAGACATGCAGAAATTCTATACTTCTCTCTATCACGCTTTCATTCAGCCAAACATCATGAGCGATGTCAATGGTGACTATACTGCTACAGACTATTCTACTCGCCGCATGCCACAGGGACAGTCCTACTATTCCACCTTCTCGCTATGGGACACCTTTCGTGCAGCACATCCGCTATATACGCTCATTGCCCCAGAGCATAACGTACAGTTTGTGAATTCCATGTTGGCACATTTCGATAGCTATGGTTACCTGCCCATATGGGATTTGTGGGGACAAGATAACTACTGCATGATTGGCAACCATGCCATCCCGGTGGTCGTCGATGCTGTCATGAAAGGACTGTCGGGCATAGATGCCGAGCACGTCTTGAAGGCATGTGTGGCATCGGCTACTATTTCGCATCCTGGCTCACCCTTTGAGTTATGGGAGCGTTATGGTTATATGCCAGAAGACAAGCAGACTCAGTCGGTCAGCATAACGCTCGAACAAGCTTTCGATGATTGGTGCGTGGCTCAGTTGGCTCACTATTTGGGACAGGATAGCATTTCTCAACGCTTCATGAAGCGTAGTCAGAACTATCGTCATCTCTTCAATCCTTCTAATGGATTCTTTCAGGCAAAGACTTCTGATGGGAGTTGGCTCACACCTTTCGACCCACTACGATACGGGGCTAATGGAGGTTATCCTTATACCGAGGGGAATGCCTGGCAGTGGTCTTGGTATGTGCCGCATGATATTGACGGACTAATTGCCTTACAGGGTGGGGCGAAAAAGTTTTGCGAACGCCTAGACCGTTTCTTCTCTCTTGAGGACAGGAGTGGCGAGAAGAACGACAATGCCTCAGGGTTTATCGGTCAGTATGTTCATGGTAATGAACCTAGCCACCATGTAGCTTATCTTTATGCTTATGCTGGGCAGCCTCTCAAAACACAGCGTTTGATTAGAGAGATATGTTCTAAACTCTATAATGTTGGCAGTAATGGCTATGCAGGCAATGATGACTGTGGCGAGATGTCGTCGTGGTATGTGTTCTCGTCGATGGGATTTTATCCTGTCTGTCCCGTTGGAGGTCAGTACGCCATTGGTACGCCATTGTTCGATCGTGTCACCATTCACCTGGCAAAAGATAAGAAATTTGAGATCGTGACACATCGGAAGAATCCTGCCGACTTCTATATCCGGTCAATGAAACTAAACGGAAAAGCATATAAGCGGTATGTGCTGCAACATGATGACATCGTCAATGGCGGCCGGTTGGATGTCTATATGTAGCTTATTGACTCTCCAAAATACCCCTAACAGAACCTGAATGTTTACGCATTGTTTGCGCAGACATGAAAAAAGGAGTTACGCAATTTGCGTAACTCCTTGATTTTTAGTGTGGACCAGCCAGGGCTTGAACCTGGGACCTCCAGATTATGAGTCTGTTGCTCTAACCAACTGAGCTACAAGTCCAATTACAGCGTGCAAAGGTACAAGTAATTTGCGAATTATCCAAATTTTTTATGTAAAAAGACGTAAATAATAGTGGGGAAGTGCCTTTGAGGCTGGTGCCTCGCAGGGTGCTCTCGTTCGGAAAATTGCAAATTCATTTGCATTTTTGCTCGCTTATTCGTACCTTTGCAGCATAATGAAAACGATATTTTATCCTGATCAGTCGCTGAACGATGGGGCTTATGCAGCCACCGTTGGCTTCTTTGATGGCGTACACCAGGGACACCAATACTTGATTGGACAGCTGAAAGAGGAGGCTGCCCGCATGGGGCTGCGCACCATGGTGGTCACCTTTGAGCGTCATCCGCGCCAGGTGGTACATGGCGAGTGGAAAGCCGAACTGTTGACACCACTGCACGAGAAGCTGAAACTGCTGAAAGCTACGGGCATCGACACGGTGGTGGTGCTGCGCTTCAACAAGCAGATGGCGGCATTCTCGGCTTTTGCCTTTATGAGTGAGGTGCTGTGCAAGTCGCTACAGGTGAAACTGCTGCTGACGGGCTATGACAACCGCTTCGGCCATGACCGCAGCGAGGGCTTCGAAGACTATCAGCGCTATGGACAGACGCTTGGCATGGATGTGCTGGCTGGAAAGCCACTGACGGTCAACGGCCAGACGGTGTGCTCATCGCTGCTTCGCGAGTTGCTGCACGAAGGTCGCGTGAAGGAGGCAGGCACGCTTCTGGGGCGTCCTTATTCGCTTCAGGGCACGGTGGTCCATGGCGAACAGATTGGGCGCCACCTGGGATTCCCCACGGCCAACCTGCAGACCGACGACCCGCAACAGCTACTGCCAGCCAATGGCGTTTACGCCGTGAAGTGCTGGGGACAGCATCCAGGCATGATGAACATTGGCATGCGTCCCACCTTTGACGGCCAGCAACGCACGGCCGAGATTCATTTGTTTGACTTCTCTGACGATATCTACGGCCAGCCATTGACTGTTGACCTGATAGACCGCTTGCGCGACGAGCAGCACTTCGAGAATGCAGAAGCTCTGAAACAACAGATGCACGAAGACGCTATACGAACAAAAGAAATTCTAAACATACGATGATGACAAATAAACTAGGATGGTTGAACGCTGTGGGCTATGTTGTGATATTCTTAGCCTTACAGTTGATTGTGTCGGGAGTTGTCTCCTTTGGCTACGGCCTCTATGCTGGCCATCAGGCTGGCGAGTTGCCCAGCGTAGTCATGCTGATTAATATGATCCTGTTTGCTGTGGCAGGCATAGCCTTGTTCATGGGGACAGGGTGGACCAAGGTGTCGCGCCAGTATCTAGAGTCGCGCCCTATTGGTGTGCTCTTCTGGTGTGTACTAGCGGCATTGGGAGCCATCATCCCCTCTATGTTCCTGCAAGAGCTGATGCCAGAATGGCCTGAAGCCATACAGCGATACGTTGAACAGGTAGAGCAGATGGGCGCCCAACTGATGAGTATAACGGGTGGCTACTTTGTGATCTGCCTGTTGGCACCTGTTGCCGAGGAAGTCGTGTTTCGCGGTGCCGTGCTGCGCACGCTGCTGAACTGGAAGCCCGAGCATCGTTGGCTAATGATCACATTCTCGGCCCTGTTGTTTGCCGTAGCCCACATGAATCCCGCCCAGTTCCTCCATCCGTTCCTTATCGGATTGCTGATAGGTTGGATGTACGAGCGTACGGGCAGTCTGATGCCAGGCATCATCTACCACTGGGTCAACAATACAGCTGCTTACCTGCTGTTTAGGGCTTATCCTTCGCCCAATATCAAGTTGATAGATATCTTTGGCAGTCAGCCCACCAAGGAGCTGCTGGCCGTGGTTTTCTCTATGTTTATCCTGATGCCCGCATTGTTCCAGCTACAACATAGGATGAAGAAGTAAAAATAACGTCCCCCTCCTAACCTCCCCAAGGGGGAGGAAATGGCCTCACCCCAGCCCTCTCCGAGGAAGAGGGAGATTTTTGAGTGGAAAAAGAAAAAGCCATCCGTCGCTCTCGACTGGATGGCTTTATTCTTTCAAATATGTGAAACTTCACAGCTTCACCCATTGTTTTAATTTTAATGATTATTTATATAGAGAAAGCATAGAAATGTTCTATTCCAAATAGCCCGTGGACTGCTTCATCAGCGAGTCGCTGGCCAGCGAATCTACCTTCAGGTCGGCCATGGCCGGGTCGCTGGTGGAAACGCGGTACTGGGCAAAGTCAGACTCATCGACCCATGTGTTGTCCTCTTTGAACGACTGGTCGAGGGCGCCTGCGATAGTGATGACCACAGCCACCACGGCAGCAGCACGGAAGAAGGGACGCATGCGCTCTGTGAGGCTGATGCTACGTGCCTTCACCTGTACGCGCTCCTCAGTCATCTGCAGCATGCGTGCGTCGAAGTCGTCACCCAGCGTCTCTTCTGGCTCCAGGGCAACAAAAAGCTCTCTGTACTGACGCAGTTCGGCGGGCAGTTCCTGCTCGTCCTGCTCGAAGAAAGCCTTCAGAATCTGCTCCTCCTTCAAGGTTGTTTCGGCCTCGAAGTAACGGTTCAGCAGCTGTTCGATGTACTTATAGTCCATATTGTTCTTCTTGAGTAAATTTCTGTTTAATAGTTTGACGGGCGCGGAAGATGTTGATCTTCACCTGCTGTTCGCTGATGTCCATCACGGTGGCAATCTCTTTATAGCTTTTTCCCTCGACATCTCGCAGCTGCATACAGGTGCGTTGTTTCTCGGGCAGTTGTTCCATCAGCTGTCTGACGCGTTCCACTCTGTTGCGCTGCACCATCTGTTCTTCTGGGTTGGCGCTGTATGAGTTGTCGGGTGCGTCGTGGTTCCCGTCTTCGAGAGATGCGTTCTGGTTTTCCATTCGTTTCTGATGGTCGAGCGCTACATTTCTGCAGATGGTCAGACAAAAAGCCTCTATCGACTCTATCTCGTTCCACCGATCACGTCGGTTCCAGACTTTTATCATGGTTTCCTGCACCACATCTTCGGCATCAGCCCTGTTGAGAGTGATGCGAAGTGCCAGGCGGAAGAGCTCATTCTTCAGCGGCAACACATGGGTGCGAAAACTGATTTCTTTCATCCTCTCTATTATATTAAGACGACTGACGGATATAAAAGTTACGGCAAAGTTACATTTTTTTTTCGAAAAAGAGACCTATTGCCCTATTTTTTGCACTTCCAAGAAAAGTAACCCTATCGTTTTCTTAGAGAAAAGTGCCACTTTACACAAGGAAAAGTGCCACTATTCCCATCGAATAGCGGCACTTTTCTTATCGTTTAATACCAGGTATTAATAACCAGCGTTCTGTTTCCAGTTGGTGTTCACATCAAGAGTAGCCTGTGGAATGGGGAATATACGACATTCCTTGTCGAAGCGAGCTGTTGGGAAGCCATGACGGTGGAAACCGTATTCATCCTCGAAATGACCGAAACGAATCATGTCGTTACGACGCCAGTTCTCATCGAACAGCTCACGACCACGCTCATCATAGATATCATCCAAAGTAGGAGTACCATTAAATCGAGGAGCATGAACGTAATCACGAATCTGGTTCAGCAGGCTCTGTGCTGTTTCGCCATTGGTAGCAGTAGCGCCACGAGTAATAGCCTCAGCCTTCAGCAACAGCATATCAGCCAGACGGAAGATTGGCAAGTCATTAGACTGGTTACGATCGTTGATAAAGTCCTCACGAACTACGAAGTACTTGACTGACTTATAGCCCTGGCTCCAACCCTTAACATCCTTACCAGTATTCAGCGTAGCGCAATCAACAGGATAGATTGAAGGATCTGCAATACCATCAGCCCACTCAATATAGTGTGCGTTGCTCTCAGCATCAGTATACTTCAGGCGGATAGTCTTGTCGAGCGTAACCTCCTCACCATTATATTTATAAGGTGTAGTGGTCTTAGCGAAAGTCGTAGGATCAAACATATAGATCTTGCCTGCAAGGATATTCTCCTGACGATCGTCAGTAGGCAGAGCCATCAGCAGATCAGCGAACTCAGGTGTAATAGAGAAGTTACCACCAGTAGATTTGCCGATATCGGTACCGAAGTAACCAGGTCCGCCCTGACCGTCATTACGTCCCTGACGCCAAATGCGTGGACGAGCGTACTGGAAACCCTGAGCTGTGATGGCATCGTAAGGCATTGCATAGATAAAGTCCTTAATCTGAACGCCATTGTTAGGCCAGAACTTTGAACGATAGCCATCCGAGCCTTCTGAGATACTGAATTTACCACTTGCAACGATATCGTCAACCAGAGCAACTACATCATCCAAGTGTTCGTTGCTATAAGCAGCAGCGTCATACTTTGTCACATCCTCGGCAGTATAGACAGGCCAGTTGATATACAACTTAGCCAATAGAGCCTCTGCAACATACTTCGTGGGCTTGCCATAGGTAGACAAGTCAACATTTGTCGGCAACAAAGGAATGATTGTCTTCAACTCACTCTCAATCCATTTAGTCACATCTGCGCGAGGAGCACGATCCACTTGTTCGCCCTCAGCAAAAACACGGTCCAGGATTGGAGAATCACCAAAGCAATCTACCAGAATCCAAGTAAAGTAAGCGCGCATGAAACGTGCCGAAGCAGTGGCGTTATTCTCTTCACCACCCATGCTCAAGATAACCTTGTTGGCATCTACTATAGCACCAGTCACATTTTTATACCAGTCAAAACATGCGCTGGTAGCGGTGAAGTTGTGCAGTGAATTCTGAGCATAGATACCATCATCAGAATAGTCACCATCAAAGGAAATACCAATCCACTCATCGCTTGACAGCGCTTGAGCTTCCATATATCGACGACCCAATGTGCCAAGCAGTTCGTAGTATACACTGGCCATCTGAGCCTCAACTGCCTCCTCAGTGTCGGGATAGGCTGTAAACTGAGCCTCAGGAGTGACATCCAAGTCACTACAGCTGGTCAAAACCGTGCTTGTTGCACAGCAAACGGAACCAGCAAGGAGGAAATATTTTATGCTATTCTTAGTCATAATCGTAATTTTTAGAAGTTAATCTTAGCACCAAACATGAATGAGCGAGTGTGAGGATAGAAAGTCTCACGATAATCGATACCAGGAGTCAGACCACCAAGGTTGACTTCGGGGTCGATACCATCGTAACCAGTAATGGTCAACAGGTTGTTGCAGGTAGCATAGAGCTGTACGCTCTGTGCCCAACCATCAAGATTCTTGAAGGTGTAGCCCAGTGAGAGGCTTGACAAACGCAGATAGCTACCATTCTCCAGATACTTGTCGCTGGGAATATGAGCATTAGCATCAGCCTTCCAAACAGGATCATTAATAACTTCAGAAAGAACGTTCTTACCACCAGCAAGGTGTCCCTGGAAGCTATAGTGTGCCTTTGTAGCATTCAAGATCTTGTTACCAATCACACCCTGGAAGAAGGCTGTGAGGTTCCAGTTCTTATAGTTCAGTGTATTGTTCCAACCATAAACCAACTTTGGCTGAGCGCAGCCAACCTTGGTCTTATCCTCATACTTAGGACTAGAGGTTACCCAGTTACCATTGGCATCCTGATAGGTATCAGCCTGAATATTGCCAGAAGCATCCTGATGCTTTGTAATGTCATGAACAAAGAATACAGAGTTACCGTTGGCGTCATAGCCTGCATGCTGATAGGTCCAGAATGTACCGAGAGGCTCACCCTCCATGATACGCTGTGTATTAGCATTTGAAGAGATACCACCGATGTTGGGGTTACCCTCGTCAACATAATCTACAGAATACAGAGCGTTTGACAGCTTGTCAACGGTATTCTTGTTGTGTGACAGGTTGATTGTGGTCTGCCACTGGAAGTCCTTCGTCTTCACAGGAGTAGCATTCAAGTTCAACTCAATACCCTTGTTACTAATATCACCTACGTTAGCACGAATCCAATCCAAAGGATAAATATTGGTAGAAACAGCGTAGTTCCAAATCAGGTCAGAAGTCTTCTTGTTATAGTATTCAATGCTACCGTTGATGCGGCCACCCAGGAATGCGAAGTCGATACCTACGTTGAACATGGCAGTACGCTCCCACTTCAATTTGGGGTTACCGTTGTTCTGTGCAGAGATGCCATACATGGTCTTAGAAGTTCCATCAGGCAGGATGTACTCAAACGATCTGCCATTCAGACCAAAGGTTGTGATAGCGTCATAAGCACCAAAGCCCATAGCATTACCGCTGACACCATAACCCAGACGAAGCTTCAACTGGTCGAAGATATTCTGATCCTTCATGAACTCCTCCTCTGTGATGTTCCATGCTGCAGATACAGAGGGGAAGGTACCCCACTTATGGTCAGCACCGAATACAGAAGAACCGTCACGACGGATTGTAGCCTGCAACATATAGCGGCTGTTGAACGAGTAGTTCACACGACCATAGAAAGAGATGTTACGAATCTGCGACTTCGAAGAACCGGTTACATCGCTGATACCATTGATATTGTTAGCATAGCGCAAGTTCCAGAAACTAGTCTCATCGTTATAGAAGTTATTAACGGTAACACCAAAGCCATCACCATCCTCACGCTCTTCCCAAGAATAACCAGCCATCAAGCCAAGCTTGTGAATATCGTTGAAGGTTACATCGTAGTTACCATAGGTCTCGAAGGTCTGGTTGTGACGCAGATAAGTATCGCGATGGGCACGACCATCAAAGCCCTTGTTCATCTGAGTCTGATGAGACTCATACCAGCTATAGGTGTTCTGGCCACTGTCGTAAGAATAGTTTGCATGCCATACCAATCCGTCAATAATCTTCAACGAACCTTTGGCAATGTATTGCAGACGGCGCCATTCATTCTGATTGCTGTCCTCATAGATCATTGACAGGGGGTTATAGTTGGCAGAACCAATATAGCTCTCATACCATGTGCCATCAGCATTGCGAACGGGGTTGGTAGGAGAATAATAGTTCATGGCATCAAGCACACTCATACCAGCATCGCCACCAGTAGAAACGCGCATAGGCACGCCCTTGAACTTACCCTGCATAGCATTCACGCCCAGAGAAATCTCCAAACGATCCTTCAGCAGGCTACTGGTCAACAACGTACGAGCATTCACACGGTTCATACCTGTGCCGAGAACCACACCCTGACGATTCATGTAGTTGACAGAGGCCATATACTTGGTTTGCTGGTTTCCACCACTGATACTTACGTTATGGTTGTGGCTTACACCTGTGCGCAGCACCTCGTCCTGCCAGTCGGTATCACCACCGCCATCCTGTGCAGGTGTCAGCAGACCGCTGTTACGCAGTTCGGTTGCAGAAGCCATATCAAGAGTCTTCAGTACCTTATCCAAAGCTACATAAGCATTGTATGTGATATTTGTCTTACCCTCTCTTCCGCTCTTCGTGGTGATGATGATCACACCATTGGCAGCCTTTGAACCATAGATAGCTGTTGCAGAAGCATCGCGCAGCACGTCGATACTCTCAATATCATCGGGAGCTACCATCGAGATGTCAACACCAGGGATACCGTCGATGACATAATAAGGAGACATGGCAGCACCTTCACGCAGAGAGCTGACACCACGAAGGGTGATTGAAGGTGAACCATTGGGGTCACCGCTAGATGTGACGGTCAGACCAGCCACCTTACCTTGCAGCATCTGTGCGGGATCGGTGAACACACCCTGGTTCAGGTCCTTAGCCTGCACGGTGGTGATAGACGAGGTCACGTCTTTGCGGCGCATGGTGCCATAACCTACTACTACCACTTCGTTGAGCAGCTTGTTGTCTTCTTCCAGTTTAACAGTCATGCCGTTGCGTGCTGCCACCGTCTTCTTGGTATAACCGATATAGGTTATGTCCAAGCGCGCGCCCTGTTTCACAGAGATCGCAAACTTACCATCAGCGTCGGTCACCGTACCATTGGTAGTACCTGTTTCCACAACGCTTACGCCGATAAGAGGTTCACCCTTACCGTCCTGTACAGTACCGGTGATGCGCTGCTGTGCCCAGGCCATGGTGCTGACCATCATAAGCAAAGCAAGCATCAGCACTCGGCTGAATGTTTTTTGTACGTTTTGCATAAAGTTAGTTTTTTAGGGTTAGTGATAAAAAAATTATTTGTTGATAAAAGCGTTTTCTGTCATCACGGGGCAGTCGGTGGCCCATAGCTGCTCATCTACAGCGAGGAAGCCTTCGCCCTTGCAGGGGCGCTTGTCTATTGACAGTTGGCCGCTGGGCATCGCCCCTTGGCTTTTTTTGATGCGCACGTTGTTGAAGTAGATGTCCTTCACCTTGCCCGCCACGTCGCCACCTACGAAGCATACGTTGGGGCTGGTGGCGGTGATGTTGCTGAAGCTGATGCGGCTCACCTCGCCACAGCGACCTTCGGTCTGGCCCTTGGGGAAGCGCCAGTTCTGATCCTTATGGTTGCCGTTGGCGCGCGGATAGCTGGTCACATAGATGGGTTCGGCCTTGCCCCACCACACATCGCTCCACAACTGCAGGTCCATCTGGATGTTCGCGAAGGTGACGTCGGTCACGGTGCCCTCGTCGCGGTTCTGGATGCCCAGTCCGCGGTTAGAGCGAGTGATGATGCAGTTGGCAAATGAGACGTTGTAGATAGAGTCCATGTTCTCGCTACCTATTTTAATTGCGCACGAGCGCGAGGCCATCACGCAGTTGCTGACCACGATGTCGTGGCAGGGCCCGTACTCGGCAAACTCCCTGCGGTTTTTCAGACAGATGCAGTCGTCGCCACTTGTGATGTGGCAGTTAGCGATGCGCACATGGCGCGAGTGGTCCAGGTCAATGCCGTCGCCATTGCGTATCTTCAGGTTGTTCAGCAGGTTGATGCCGTCTATCACGGCGCCGTCGCAGCCTATCAGGTGCACCGTCCAGTAGGCGCCCTCGCAGATGGTCACATCGCGTATCAGCAGGTTGCGGCAGTCGGTCAGCGTCAGCACGTGCGGACGCGGGTCAAAGGTGGGGGCGGCCAGTGGCTTCAGCTCGTAGCTGTCGCTCAGCTCGGCACCCATAAACCTGATGCCGTTGCCATGAATGGTGCCCTTGCCGCAGATGCTGATATTCTCAGCATGTTCGGCCCAGAGCCACAGCATGCCCTCGCCCCGGTTCTCGCCGAAGGCACTCAGGTGATAGATAGATTCATCGGGATTGGCTATCAGCATGGCGGTAGCCTCGAGGTGCAGTTCTACGTTCGACTTCAGTTCCACAGGACCGGCCATAAACGTGTGTCCGCGGCGCAATAGCACGCGTCCGCCACCGTCGGCAGCGCATCGGTCTATGGCTTTCTGTAGTGCGACAGCGTCATCTGTCAGGCCATCACCCTTAGCTCCAAAGAGTAGAGGGTCGTATGTTTCTTGCGCATGCATGACTAAGGCCATGAAGAGCAAAAGTATTATGGTATGTGTTCTCATAAATACCATCTTTAAGATGGAGTAATAGTTGATGTAGTTTTTAGTTTGGGACAAAGATACACTTTTTATTTAAATTGACAAAACATTTGCATTTTTTTTCGAAAAAAATTCGTACCTTTGTCGCATAAAGGACTAAAACTATCAAATAAAATGAGGAAAATACTAGTATTGTTGGCCGCCTTTATCATGACAATGCCTATGGCGGCACGCGACAAGAGAAGGCTGCCCATGAACGATCGTGAGTACTGGTGCATTCAGGCCCAGAGAATGGCTGAGCCCGTGCTCAAGAACATGGCGCAAGGCCAGTTGCAGAAGAACATGCAGACGGAGTTCTCGCCATCGTTCGACAATCGCAACCGCAAGGTGGTGTATATGGAGACCTTTGGCCGACTGATGGCGGGCATCGCCCCATGGCTGGCACTGCCCGACGACAGCACTCGCGAGAGCCAACAGCGCCAGCAGTTGCGCAAGTGGGCGCTGGCATCGTATAAGAACAGCGTGGATCCTAAATCGCCCGACTATCTGTGTTGGGGCGTGTCGGGCCAGAACCTGGTGGACGCCGCCTATATCGCCGAGTCGTTTATCCGTGCCTATGATGCCCTGTGGGTGCCACTGGACAAGGTGACCAAGGAACGCTACATCACGGAGTTCAAGAAGCTGCGCAAGATAGAACCGCCCTACACCAACTGGTTTCTCTTCTCCAGCATCATCGAGAGCTTCATTGCCAAGGCTGCCGGACTCAGTGAGTATGACGACTACCGCGTGATGACAACCATCCGCAAGGTGGAGGAGTGGTACGTGGGCGACGGCTGGTATGCCGATGGCCCCGTGTTTGCCTTCGACTATTACTCCAGCTACGTGTTCCATGCCATGTATTTGGAGACGCTGCAGAACATGATCGACGCCAAGGCCAACACGCGTCTGGAGTATCAGAAATACTACGACCGTGCCTTGAAGCGCGCCCAGAAGTACAGCATCATCCTGGAGCGTTTCATCTCGCCCGAGGGCACCTTCCCCGTGATAGGTCGCTCTACGCCCTATCGCATGGCAGCCATGCAGCCGCTGGCGCTGATGGCATGGTATCAGACGCTGCCCAAGGAGCTCAGCAACGGACAGGTGCGTGCGGCTCTGACCAAGGTGATGCACCGCATGTACGACCAGCAAGACAACTACAACAAGGGTGGCTTCCTCACCATCGGCTTCTGCGGTCATCAGCCTGAGACGGCCGACTGGTACACCAACAACGGCTCGCTCTACATGACATCGCTCTCGCTGATGCCGCTGGGTCTGCCTGCCGACCACGACTTCTGGACTGCTCCTGCCGAGCCCTGGACACAGGTGAAGGCCTGGAATGGTGAAGCTTTTCCCAAGGACCACCGCTGGGCAGATGACATCACCACCAAAGACCGCTGGTGATGCTGGCGGACACAGCAAGGGAAATGGAGTCACGATAACGACTATCGAACACTTATAGCACCGATATTCCACGCGAATAGCGGCGCTTTTATGTTGCAATAGTGCCACTTTTATGTTGCAATAGTGCCACTTTTATGTTGCAATAGTGCCACTTTTATGTTGCAATAGTGCCACTTTTATGTTGCAATAGTGCCACTTTTGCAGTGCATCTAGAGTCTAGATCGCTCGGTTCTAGAGTCTAGATGCGTGCATTCCAGACTCTAGAATTACTTATTCTAGACTCTAGATTCGCTTCAAGAGTTTAACTATAGCATAACCAATGACGTAGTTTATAAACGCAACAGTGCCACTATCACGAGCGAATAGTG
>NZ_JHXM01000013.1 GCF_000621725.1 Xylanibacter brevis ATCC 19188 | reverse complement strand
GCTTTCGAAATGATGCCCCTCGACTTGCATGTGTTAAGCCTGTAGCTAGCGTTCATCCTGAGCCAGGATCAAACTCTTCATTGTATATGTTTGTATCTTTTGATCGCCGCTCCCCTATATAATAAAGGAGGACTATCTATTATCTGTTTCAGAATGACTATCCAAAAAGTATCAAGTCTATCAACCTATTTTAAAATATGATTGACGGTTCGTTACTGTTACCCAAGTGCCTTTCAATTAAGATTAGCACTCGCTTCTTGTACTACTTCTCTGTCTATGTAAATCTTTCAAAGAACTCTTCTTGTTTTGCTGTGAGGAGGTGTTCCTCGTAAGCGGATGCAAAGGTACGGCTTTTTTCGGAACCACCAAAACTTTTCTACTATTTTTCTTAGTTTTTTGAAGAAAAAAATGATTCTGTTTTTATTTCTTTACAACACACCTTATTTATTATATATAAGGGAGCAAAACAGTCCAAAAATAAAATTATTCCCCATTACTATTCCATCTTAAAAAAAATGATTATCTTTGCAACCTAAACCAAATACGAAACAAGATGAAAAGAATACTTGCGACCATTATTGCGATTACTGCAATACTATCAAGTTCCCATGCTGTTCTCAAGGAAAAAGACTTAGAGCAGACCTTAAGTGTACTACGTGTAGAGCTGACTAACTATCAACGAGAGTTAAGTAATCAAGCAAATGATCGCAAGCAGCAGACACGCGACATCGTGAATGAGCTACAAGAAACGATGAAACGCAGCAATCAAAATGCTCTTATGTTGTACTCTCAGCATCAGGGGTTTGTATTTGACTTAACTTATGCTTGCCATGAAGCTACCGAACAGTATTTGGAATTTCAGCGTCAACAATTACCCTTTGAGTCATTTCTAAAGAATTCTGAAGCTGAGGTTGCTAAATACGACAGTTTGATAACGAGCCTTAAGACCATGCATACTGGATTTCTCAGTCAGAAGGCGAAAACAGATCGTTCCGTGTGCCTAACGCTGGCGACCAACATCAAAAACACTATGATTGAAAACAGGAATCAAGTTGCAGACTATATCACATTCTACGAAATGACAGAAAGGCGCCTTGGTTATCTTAATGATTATGCGAACAAACGTTATAACGATATTCAAACCAGCATATTCAAGAATGGAGGCGACAGCTACTTCATTGTACTTAAAAACTTTGGCAACAAAATTACTGAAACAAAGGAAGTTGTAACCAGCAAATACCAGAACGAGGATTCGAAATCTGACTGGGGAGGCGCAGTAATCCTACGTTTGTTTATTGTCATAGCCTTTTACATCATTATTGCTGTTCTTCTTAATCTGGCAGTATTTAAATTTATCATGCCTAAACGATTCCACACGGAAGAGTTTCTCAAAAAGAAGACTAGCATCATCATGGCAACAACGACAGTTACGTTTGCGGCAATCATGGGATTGCTTCATGCAACGCTTGACCAGTATTTCTATATCATGGCTAGCAGCCTGCTAATCGAATATGCATGGCTATTAGGTGTTATTTTGATATCATTATTACTACGCGTCAATGGCAGCCAGATAAAAAGCGCATTTTCTATATATGCTCCATTGATCGTTATAGGATTCCTTGTTATTACATTCCGAATCATCTTGATTCCAAACAATTTGGTTAACATCGTTTTCCCCCCTATCCTATTACTTTGTACTATCTGGCAATGGATGGTTATCAAACGCCATAACCAGAACGTTCCTCGTTCGGACATGTTCTATACCTATCTCTCTCTCAGCATATTCATCTGTTCTTTGGGATGCGCATGGATGGGCTACACCTTACTTGCTGTACAAATATTAATATGGTGGATTATGCAGTTGACATGTATATTGACTATCACATGCGTGAGCCAATACTTGAAGATCTATGGTGTGAAGCATGGACTTGAAGAAAAGCCTATCAGCAAGAGCTGGTTTTATAAATTTATATATAAGGTGGTACTTCCCATCATGGGTGTTATCTCTGTTATGCTGTCAATCTATTGGGCTGCAGACATATTTAACCTCAGCGATCTTTGTTGGAAGTTATTTAGAAGGAACTTCATTGATTTAAAGAACTTCAAGATTAGCATACTCAAACTATCCATGGTGGTTAATCTATGGTTCTTATTCTCATATGCGACCAGTACTATACTCTCATTTATGAGACTCCATTACCAGACTCAAGACCCCTCAACAGCAGCAAGTCGCGAAGTAATGGGTAGAAATGTCATTCAGGTATTTGTTTGGGGTATATGGCTAATGATCTCACTTTCAATACTCAATATCAGCGTGGCCTGGTTGCTTGCCATTTCCGGCGGTTTATCTACTGGTATTGGTTTTGCATCTAAGGATATCATTGAGAACATCTATTATGGAGCCTCGCTGATGGCAGGACGAATCAAAGTTGGAGACCTGATAGAAGTAGATGGAACAATGGGTAAAGTGACCTCCATCAGTTACACGTCTACCATTATAGAAGCCATCTCTGGAGAGGTTATCACATTCCAGAATAGCCAGTTGTTTGCAAAGAACTACAAAAACATGACCAGAAATCATGGTTATGTGTTAGCAGTTATCCCGTTTGGTGTTGCCTATGGTTCTGACATAAAGAGGGTATCTCAGCTAATAGAAGATGCAGCCAACAATCTAAACTTGGAATTCGTCGATCCTGCAAGGAAAGCAACAACAGCCATGGTAGGACTAGGAGATTCCAGTGTGGATATGAAATTGGTGGTATGGGCAGAAGCTGTCAAGAAAGCTTTTGTAGTCAGCGAGATGACCAAGTGTATTTATAATACCCTTAACGAGAACGGCATTGAGATACCATTCCCGCAAAGAGATATTACAATACGTAATGCAAATGAACTGAAAGCTTAATGTTTTTCCAATGCCCTG
This sequence comes from Xylanibacter brevis ATCC 19188, assembly GCF_000621725.1. Classification (GTDB taxonomy): domain Bacteria; phylum Bacteroidota; class Bacteroidia; order Bacteroidales; family Bacteroidaceae; genus Prevotella; species Prevotella brevis. The sequence continues at coordinate 132,180 of NZ_JHXM01000013.1, read as the reverse complement.
ATGCGCCGCATTAGGGCATTGGCTTCTTTTTGTCTTTTAAGAATAAGAAGGACATCTGCCTTCGACATTAGATACTCAATATTCTCGGGTTGACGCGAGATAGCCTCATCCCAGTCATAAAGAGCCAGCTCGTATTGTTTCAACTCTACTTCATAACCTGCTCTAGCAGCATAAGCTATTGCAGAGTCTGGAAACATCTGGATTAATTGGTTAAAGCCATCCATTGCCTCAACCTTCTGCCCCATGTTACGCTTGACAATTGCCAAGCCCAGTTGAGCCTCAAAATTGCGAGGAACGATAGTCAGACAAGCCTCATAATCTTGCTTTGCCAATTCATAGCGTCGTTCATGATTATGCACATAAGCCCGATAATACAGCGCAGAAAGGTTCTTGGCATCCAGTTCCAAGATCCTACTATACTCATCTACAGCATAGCTCCACTGTCCCAGTTCTATATTAACAGCAGCTTTTCGTAATCGCAGATCAACAGATCTTGGAGCTTGACGAATCTTCTCGTTAAGCACAGAAAGTGAGTCTCGCCACTCTTGCTCTGTCTGAGCAAAAGCGGCGAAAGGAAAAGACGTCAATGCGAACGTCAAAGAGCATGCGATTATGCCTTTCTGATATAATCTACTATCCATTGCCCCACTTCGTTGGTTCCGTACTTTGGCGCGCCTTCCACCTGGATCTCAGGTGTACGGATATTGGCATCAAGAGAAGCATTCACAGCTTCACGAATCAGCTTTCCTTCTTTTGATAAGCCAAAATGCTCTAGCAACATGGCTGCAGAAAGAATTTGTGCCACGGGGTTGGCAAGATTCTGGCCTGCAGCCTGAGGCCATGAACCATGAACAGGCTCAAACAATGGTGTATGCTCACCCAACGAAGATGAAGGTTGCAAGCCCATAGATCCCGTAATACATGAAGTCTCATCAGTGAGAATATCGCCAAAAGTATTTTCTGTAACTATAACGTCAAAGAAGCGAGGTTCCGTCAAAACGCGCATAGAAGCGTTATCAATAAACATATAATCCGTATTGACATCAGGATACTGAGGTTCCATCTCCTTTGCAATCTGGCGCCATAGGCGACTCGATGCCAACACATTGGCTTTGTCGACAACGGTGAGATGCTTTCTGCGCTGGCGAGCCATATCGAAAGCAAGCTTCAGAATTCGTTCAATCTCAGGACGCGTGTATATGTCCGTATCAAAGGCTTTGTCGTTATCCTGGTATTTCTCGCCAAAATACATACCACCGGTCAGCTCGCGCAGCACCACAAAGTCAGCTCCCTTTAGAAGTTCATCTTTCAAAGGCGACTTATGCAGCAAGCAGTCGAAAGTTGCCACAGGACGAACATTTGCGAAGAGTCCCAATTTCTTGCGCATAGCAAGAAGTCCTGTCTCTGGGCGCACCTTTGCCGTAGGATTATTGTCATACTTCAAATCACCGACAGCAGCAAAAAGAACTGCGTCAGCCTGCATACAAACCTCGTGCGTGGCTTCCGGATACGGATCACCGACAGCATCAATAGCACAGGCTCCGACAAGTGCTTCTTGATATTCGAACTCATGACCATACTTTTCTGCAATTGCTTCGAGTACAGCCACCCCTTGCTTCATTATTTCTGGCCCTATACCATCACCAGGAAGAACGGCTATCTTTAATTTCATTTTATATTCCTTATTAAAAGTTACTGTTTAAGCATTGAAAAGCTGCTGTTTTGGCTCATAAAAGCTATTGTTTACTCTCCACGATATTAAGCATCTTAATTGTAGCTTTAATGGCAGCCTCAGTCTGGTCGGCATCAAGTCCACGCGTGCGTATCAACTTGCCATCACCCATTTGCCACGTAATCACCGTTTGTACCAATGCGTCCGTGCGTCCACCAGGAGGAATCGTCACCGCATAGTTCTCTAGAAGAGGGAACGTGCGGTCCAAATACTCCTTATAAATCTTTCGCATAGCTTTCACGAAAGCATCATATTGGCCATCGCCAGAAGAGTGCCCTTCATACTGATTGCCATTAATTTCGACCTTTACATTCGCCAAGGGTTTCAAGCCATAAGCTAATGACACCTGATAGCTGACCAACTTCACACGCTCTTCTGCCACATCATGTTTCAATACATCACTAACAATGAATGGCAGATCGTCTTGCGTAACGACCTCTTTTCTATCGCCAAGTTCAGTGATTCGTTTAGTCACACGCTGAGTTTGTTCAGCAGTCAGCTCCAACCCCAACTCCTTAAGATTGCGGGTGATATTAGCTTTACCGCTGGTTTTGCCCATTGCATACTCTCGTTTTCTGCCAAATCGTTCGGGCATCAGTTCATTATGATACAATCCGCCCTTATTATCGCCATCAGCATGGACGCCAGCTACCTGAGTAAAGACATTGTCTCCGATAATCGGCTGATTGGGCGCAATACTAATACCGCTATAGCTTTCTACCAAACGACTGATATCGTTCAGTTTACTCTCATTGATACTGGTTTTAGCATTAAAATGGTCTTTCAGAATGACTTGAACACTAGACAACGGAGCATTACCACATCGCTCACCAAGACCGTTCACGGTGACATGCAAGCCTCGGGCACCACTTAATACAGCTGCAAGAGAGTTGCTAACCGCCAAGTCATAGTCATTATGGGCGTGGAAATCAAAATGCGTGTCGGGATAGCGCTTCAGCATTTTTCTGAAATACTCTATTACCTGCAGAGGATTCATAATACCTAATGTATCTGGAAGCATAAATCTTCTGATCGGATAGTCCGTCAGCTCGTCCATCATCTGATAGACATAATCGGGCGACTCTTTCATGCCACTCGACCAATCTTCAAGATACAGATTCACCGAGATGCCATTACGATCTGCGTAATCCAACACCGCTTTAATATCATTTAGATGCTCCTCGGGTGTCTTCTGCAGTTGTTCCCTGCAGTGCTTTAGAGACCCTTTAGCCAGAAGGTTAAGCACACATGCGCCAGCATCTTTCACCCAGTCAACAGAGACCGTGCCATCGACAAAGCCAAGCACCTCAACACTATCCAGGCGCTCTATCTGTCGGGCATAGCGGCATATCATTTTGACAGCCTCTTTCTCACCGTCAGACACTCTTGCCGACGCCACCTCGATACGATCCACGTTCAAATCACGGAGCAACATACGTGCAATCATCAGCTTCTCATGAGGAAGAAAGGACACGCCACTGGTCTGTTCTCCATCACGAAGCGTGGAATCCATGATTTCGATATATGGACGAAAGGTGCGCATATCCTTTACATGTTCTGCTTTTCCCATGCCTCTATCTTATCTTTATTTTCCAAGAGATAGTCAATATCGTCTAGCCCATTCATCAGACAATGCTTCTTGTAGCCGTTGATTTCGAAATGTTCGCTCTTACCAGTAGTCTTGTTTGTCACCATCTGGTTGGGCAAATCGACCTCTACTTGCATCTTCGGATTATCCTTAATACTTTGGAAAAGTTCTGCCAAGAAGGGCTCTGAAACAACTACAGGAAGAACAAAATTGTTCAGCTCGTTATTCTTATGTATATCGGCAAAGAAACTGCTGATAACAACCCGGAATCCATATCCGGCAATGGCCCATGCTGCATGTTCTCTACTGGAACCTGAACCGAAGTTTTTTCCTGCAACAAGGATACAACCGCCGTATGTTGGGTCGTTTAACACAAAGTCCTTAATAGGATTACCATCCTTATCGTAACGCCAGTCGCGGAAAAGGTTATCACCAAATCCCGCCTTGTCTGTAGCCTTCAAGAATCTGGCTGGGATAATCTGATCTGTATCCACATTCTCAAGAGGAAGTGGAACGCAAGTAGATGTTATAACATTGAATTTCTGCTTCATAATAATGTGCGTGGATCGGTTATTACTCCTGTGACTGCAGCTGCGGCTGCAACTAATGGTGAACAAAGAATGGTTCTTGCGCCAGGTCCCTGACGACCTTCAAAGTTGCGATTACTTGTAGAAAGGCTGTACTTTCCAGCAGGCACTTTGTCATCGTTCATAGCCAGACATGCCGAGCATCCTGGCTGACGAATCTCGAAACCAGCCTCAGCCAGCACCTTATCAAGTCCCTCTTCACGAATTTGTTGGTCAACCAACCAAGAGCCAGGAACCAACCATGCAATAATACCATCTGCCTTCTTCCTTCCTTTTACGATAGAGGCAAATGCTCTGAAATCTTCAATACGTCCGTTGGTGCATGCTCCAAGGAAAATATAATCAACCTTTTTGCCAAGCAGCTTTTCACCAGGCTTAAAGCCCATATAGTCTAGCGCTTTATGGAAATTCACCTCGCCTTCTGTTGGAATTGAAGAAGTGATACCTATTCCCATACCAGGATTTGTGCCGTAAGTGATGCGCGGTTCTATATCTGCTGCATCAAAAACAAGTTCTTTGTCATAGACGGCATCTTCATCACTTTTCAAAGTTTTCCAATAAGCCACAGCCTCCTCCCAGGCTTCACCCTTAGGAGCGAACTCCCTGCCTTTTATATAATTAAAGGTCGTATCGTCAGGAGCAATGAAGCCGCCTCGTGCACCCATCTCGATAGACAAATTGCACAATGTGAGACGCCCCTCCATGGTCATCTCTTCAACTACAGGTCCGGCATATTCCACAAAGTAACCCGTGGCACCACTCGTGCTTATCTCTGACATCAAATAAAGAGCGACATCCTTTGGCGTGACACCCTTGCCCAGCTTTCCTTTGATGGTAATACGCATAGATTTGGGTTTCTGCTGCAGAATACACTGCGAGGCCATCACCATCTCGACCTCGGAAGTGCCAATACCGAAAGCGACAGCACCCATCGCACCATGTGTTGAGGTGTGAGAATCGCCACACACGATAGTCATTCCAGGCAAAGAAAGTCCTTTCTCTGGTCCTACCACGTGGATAATTCCGTTGTCTTTAGACATCATTCCATAATGCGTCAAGCCAAATTCCTCGGCATTGCGTGCAAGAGTGTCCACTTGTTTTCTGGAAACAGGATCTTCTATAGGCTTATCCTGATCGTGAGTGGGCGTATTGTGGTCGGGCATACAATAGATGCGTTCGGGACGAAAACATTTCAATCCTCTACTCCTCAATCCATCGAAAGCCTGAGGCGAAGTCACCTCATGACAATAAAGCCTGTCTATATACAATTGGGTTGGGCCATCTTCTACAACTTGAACTACATGACGGTCCCATATCTTGTCAAATAATGTATTCATTCGCTCTTCTTAAATTTGTTGATACAGTCTATATAGGCTTCAACAGAAGCAGTAACAATATCGGTATTGGCACCAAAACCGTAGTACAATTGTCCTTCGTATTCTACTTGCATATGCACCTTACCGACATCGTCCGATCCCTTTGATATTGCCTGAATCGTAAACTCCTTTAGCGTCATCTGCTTCATCACTATACGCTTCAGTGCCTTGATAGCAGCATCCACAGGACCATTACCTGACGAAGCGGCTTCAAACTTCTGGCCACTGATATCCAAACCGATAGATGCTACACTCTTTACGCCCTTGCCCGTCGTAACCTGCAAGAAATCAAGCCTGACAGCATGCTGGTCTGCTGTATCGGCACCAGCCAGCATCAACACGTCAGCATCGGTAACCTCTTTCTTCTGGTCGGCCAGTTGCAGGAACTTTTCATAGACCTTATCCAGTTTCTCTTCGGTAAGGGCTACACCGTTCACATGAAGTCTGTGCTTTAAGGCTGCACGACCGGAACGAGCCGTGAGAACAATGCTATTGTCGTCGATTCCAACGTCCTTTGGATCAATAATCTCATAGGTCTGTACATTCTTCAATACACCATCCTGATGAATACCGCTGCTATGCGCAAAGGCATTGCGTCCTACGATAGCCTTGTTTGGTTGTACAGGCATGTTCATAAGACTGGACACTAAACGTGAAGTGGGATATATCTTTTGAGTATTTATGTTGGTATCAATATCTATGCCCTTATGGCATTTCAGGATCATGGCAATCTCTTCGAGCGAGGTATTTCCTGCACGCTCACCGATGCCGTTCATCGTCACCTCCACCTGGCGGGCACCATTCAGCACGCCACACAGCGTATTGGCCGTTGCCATGCCCAGGTCGTTATGACAATGAGTGGAGATGATGGCCTTGTCAATACCATCCACATGCTCCATCAGGTACTTAATCTTAGCACCAAACTCATCTGGAAGGCAATAGCCCGTGGTATCTGGGATATTGACGACCGTAGCTCCTGCCTTAATGACAGCTTCGACGACACGAGCCAAATACTCATTGTCTGTTCGACCTGCATCCTCGGCATAGAACTCCACGTCCTCAACATAGCCTTTGGCATACTTAACAGCAGCAACAGCGCGCTCTATAATCTCCTCGCGTGTGGAGTTGAACTTATATTTAATGTGGCTATCACTCGTACCTATGCCCGTATGAATTCGCTTGTGTTTGGCAAATTTCAGCGCATCGGCAGCAACATCTATATCTTTCTTTACTGCTCTGGTCAATGCACAAATAGTAGGCCAGGTGACTGCCTTTGAAATCTCAATTACTGAGTTGAAGTCACCTGGCGAACTAATAGGGAATCCTGCCTCTATAACATCTACTCCCAACTGCTCGAGAGCTTTGGCTACCTGGATTTTCTCAATTGTATTCAATTGACATCCAGGCACCTGCTCTCCATCACGGAGTGTTGTATCAAATATAAACAATCTGTCGCTCATGTCTTTTTACCTTAAAAATCTTATGTATCCATTCGTTTGGTGTGCAAAATTATAAATAATTCCGCTAACAAACAAATAATCCGTAAGAATTTTAACTAATAAAGTAACAATTCGACAGTTTTACTTATATTCACTCCATGCTTTAATACCTATTTCATCTACTGGAACAGTACAGAAGGCCGAGATAAAGGCTGCTGCAAGACGAGCATTGGTAATCAGCGGCACATTCAGATCGATAGCGGCACGACGGATGGTGTAACCATTTGTCAGCTCATTGCTGGTCAAGTCCTTAGGGATATTTACCACCATATCTATCTTATGTTCATGCAGCAAATCGAGTGCCTGTGGCTGAGCATTATCAGAAGGCCAGTGTACCAGTGTGTTCTCGATATCATTATCCGAGAGATACTTTGACGTACCGTCTGTGGCATAGATTTCATAGCCGTTGTTGACCAGCATTCTGGCTGCATCCAGCATCTCTGCCTTTTGCTTGGCATCACCGGTAGAAAGAAGCACTGTCTTCTTGGGGATGCGATGTCCTACCGAGAGCATGGCCTTCAGCAGTGCCGAGTTGGTATTGTCGCCAATACATCCCACCTCACCAGTAGAGGCCATATCTACACCGAGAACGGGGTCGGCCTTCTGCAGACGATTGAACGAGAACTGACTAGCCTTGATACCAACATAGTCGAGGTCGAACAGGTTCTTAGAGGGTTTTTCTACGGGGAGACCCAGCATCACCTTCGTAGCCAGTTCGATGAGGTTCATCTTCAACACCTTCGATACGAATGGGAAACTACGGCTGGCACGCAGGTTACACTCGATAACAAGAATATCGTTCTCACGAGCCATATACTGGATATTGAACGGACCATTGATATGCAGAGCCTTGGCAATCTGGCGTGAGATGCGCTTGATGCGGCGTACGGTTTCTACATAGAGCTTCTGTGGTGGGAACTGAATGGTAGCGTCACCACTATGTACACCAGCAAACTCGATGTGCTCACTGATGGCATAAGCCAGAATCTCGCCATCCTTTGCCACGGCATCCATCTCGATTTCCTTGGCATGCTCAATGAACTTTGATACCACTACAGGGTGATCCTCAGAGACATTAGCAGCCAACTGCAGGAAGCGCTCCAACTCGTCACGGTTTGAACATACATTCATGGCTGCACCACTCAGTACGTAAGAAGGACGCACCAGAACGGGGAAGCCTACCCTATCAACAAAGCGGTCGATATCCTCCATAGAAGTCAGAGCGCTCCACTCGGGCTGATTGACACCCAGCTCGTTCAGCATCTGAGAGAACTTAGCGCGGTCTTCAGCTCCATCGATGTCCTGAGCCTGCGTACCCAGAATGCGCACGCCGGCCTCATCCAGATAAACAGCTAGGTTATTAGGTATCTGTCCACCGGTTGAAACGATGACGCCGTAGGGCTGTTCCATATCTATAATATCAAGCACACGCTCGAAGGTGAGTTCATCGAAGTAGAGGCGGTCGCACATATCATAGTCGGTAGATACCGTCTCGGGGTTGTAGTTGATCATCACCGAGCGCCAGCCTTCTTTACGGATGGTGTTCAGTGCCTGCACGCCACACCAGTCGAACTCCACAGAAGAACCGATGCGATAAGCACCAGAGCCCAATACGATGATGCTCTTTCTGTCGTTCTCGTACTGAATATCGTTGGCAACGCCTGAATATGTAACGTAGAGATAGTTGGTCTGTGCGGGATACTCGGCAGCCAGAGTGTCGATTTGCTTTACGACAGGCACAATGCCCAGTTGCTTACGACGGTTGCGAACTACTATCAGCGCCTTGTGCATGTTCGAGAACTCCTGTTCTAAGCCCATGGCACGTGCTATCTGGAAGTCTGTGAAACCATATACCTTTGCACTGCGAAGCAGCTCAGAGTCAACGGTGTTGATGTTCTGGCCTTTCAGTTGTTCGTCGATATCAATGATATGCTTCAGTTTCTCGAGGAACCACTTGTCAATCTTGGTCAACTCATGGATGCGGTCGATGGTGTATTGAGCCTGATGCATCGCTTTCGAGATGACGAAGATACGCTTGTCTGTTGGCTCGCGCAGTGCAGCATCGATATCGTTAATCTTCAATTCCTTGTTCTCAACAAATCCATGCATGCCCTGACCAATCATGCGCAGACCTTTCTGGATGGCCTCTTCAAAATTGCGACCGATGGCCATCACCTCGCCTACTGACTTCATGGAAGAACCAAGTTCCTTATCTACGCCATGGAATTTTGAGAGGTCCCAACGAGGTATTTTGCAGACCACATAGTCAAGAGCAGGCTCGAAGAATGCAGAAGTCGTCTTGGTAACAGAGTTTTTCAACTCAAACAGGCCATAGCCCATACCCAACTTGGCAGCTACGAAAGCCAAGGGATAACCCGTTGCCTTTGATGCCAAGGCTGAAGAACGACTCAGGCGGGCATTGACCTCGATGACGCGATAATCCTCTGACTGAGGGTCGAAGGCATACTGAACGTTACACTCGCCCACGATACCGATATGACGGATGATCTTGATGGCCAATGCACGCAGTTTGTGATACTCTGAGTTGGTAAGTGTCTGCGAAGGAGCGATGACAATAGACTCACCGGTGTGGATACCCAGAGGGTCAAAGTTCTCCATGTTACACACCGTGATACAGTTGTCGTAGCGGTCGCGCACCACCTCATATTCTATCTCTTTCCAGCCTTTCAGCGATTTCTCGACCAAAACCTGAGGTGAGAAGGCAAAGGCTTTCTCGGCCAGTTTGTCCAATTCTTCCTCGTTATCGCAAAAGCCTGAACCCAGACCTCCCAGTGCATAAGCTGCACGAAGGATGACGGGATAACCCAGGGTCTTGGCAGCCTGACGTGCCTGCTCGATAGTCTCGCAAGCTTCGCTCTTGATGGTCTTTACGCCAATCTCATCCAACTTCTTTACGAAGAGCTCGCGGTCCTCGGTGTCCATGATGGCCTGCACGGGGGTGCCAAGCACTTTCACATTATATTTCTCCAGAACACCGCTCTGGTAGAGTTCTACACCACAGTTCAGGGCAGTCTGTCCACCAAAGGCCAGCAGGATGCCGTCGGGGCGTTCTTTCTCAATCACACGCTCTACGAAGTAGGGCTGAACAGGAAGGAAGTAAACCTCATCAGCTACACCCTCGGATGTCTGAACAGTTGCAATATTTGGATTAATCAGCACGGTCTTCACACCTTCTTCACGAAGTGCTTTCAAGGCCTGCGAACCACTATAGTCGAACTCTCCGGCTTCGCCGATCTTCAATGCGCCGCTACCCAGCAGCAGAACTTTCTTTATTTGGCTGTCTTTCATAATGTCTCAATAAAACGATCAAACATAAATTCGGTATCAACAGGACCTGAGCAGGCCTCGGGGTGGAACTGTGACGAGAACCAAGGATATGTCATATGGCGGATTCCTTCGTTGCTGCCATCGTTCATGTTCACAAAAAGCTCGCGCCAGTCGTTGCCCAGCGTACTGGCATCAACGGCATAGCCGTGGTTCTGTGAAGTGACATAACAACGATTGGTGCCTACCTCGCGTACGGGCTGGTTATGAGAACGATGACCGTACTTCAGTTTATAGATGGTAGCACCACCTGCCTTAGCCAGCAACTGGTTACCCATGCAGATACCACAGATGGGCTTACGACTTTCTGACATCTGCTTCTTCAAGACGTTTACGGCATCTACGCACATGTCGGGGTCGCCAGGACCATTGGCCAGGAACAGGCCATCGAAAGCCATATCGGTATAATCGTAGTTCCAGGGCACTCTGATCACCTCTACACCGCGATTAACCAAGCAGCGGATGATGTTATGCTTCACACCACAGTCCACCAGCACCACTTTCTTGCCAGCACCCTCGTTGTAGCGGATAATATCTTTACATGACACGCGCTCCACCCAGTTGATGGTATCGTAATCTTGCTTCTCTACGTTGTCGGGCATACCCTCGAACACAAGACGGCCCATCATGACGCCATGTTCGCGCAGCACCTTGGTGAGCGCACGGGTATCAATGCCTGTGACGCCAGGCACCTTTTCGCGCTTCAGCCAGTCGCCCAGCGACTCGCAGGCATTCCAGTGTGAGTACTGCTCAGAATAGTCACTCACAATGAGTGCAGTGGCATAGATGCGGTCGCTCTCCATGAAGGTAGCCAATCCACTCTCTTCCATGCTGAAGCGGGGCACACCATAGTTACCCACCAAGGGGAAAGTGAGCACCATCATCTGTCCAGCATAACTGGGGTCGGTCAATGACTCCGGATAACCCATCATTGCTGTGTTGAACACTACCTCACCTGCTACAGGCGATTCGTAACCAAACGACTTTCCTTTAAATTGTGTCCCGTCGTCTAGGACCAGTGTAACGTCTTTCATCCTCATATTCCAAAATAAAGGCGAGTCATTAAAAACGACACGCCTTAAAAAAATTATTCAACAGTAACTGATTTCGCCAAGTTTCTCGGCTGATCAACATTCTTGCCTTTACAAACGGCAACATGATAGGCCAACAGCTGAAGTGGCACTGTGGCCACGAGCGGTTCAAGGCATTCCAAAACATCGGGAAGTTCTATGACCTCGTCGGCAATCTTGGAGATGGTGTCGTCGCCGCTAGACACGAGCGCAATCACACGACCCTGACGGGCTTTTATCTCCTGAATATTTGACAATACCTTCTCGTACATTGCATTGTGAGTGGCAATGACGACAACAGGCATATCGGAGTCTATCAGAGCGATAGGTCCATGCTTCATCTCTGCCGCAGGATAACCCTCGGCATGGATGTAGGAAATCTCTTTCAGTTTCAAAGCGCCCTCAAGAGCTACGGGATAGGAATAGCCACGTCCCAAATAAAGGAAATTATGGGCATAAGTGAATGTGCGAGCCAGATCGGCCACTTTGTTGTTGGTCTTCAGCACCTCGCGAATCTTATCGGGTATTTCGTTCAGCCCTTTTACAATCTCCAAATATTCCTTGCGATTAATCGTACCTTTAGCCTCGCCCATGGCAAGTGCCATCATGATGAGCACAGTGACCTGACCGGTAAATGCTTTTGTCGAAGCGACACCAATCTCGGGGCCTACATGGATATAGGTACCTGTGTCGGTGACACGCGGTATCGATGACCCAATGGCATTGCAGACGCCGTAGATAAAAGCGCCCTTTTCCTTAGCCAACTGTACCGCTGCCAGGGTATCGGCCGTCTCACCGCTCTGCGAGATGGCAATGACGACATCGTCCTTGCCTACCACAGGATTGCGGTATCTAAACTCTGAGGCGTATTCAACTTCTACTGGAATGCGACAAAGGCTCTCGATGATTTGCTTACCAATCAGACCGGCATGCCAACTGGTGCCACAGGCCACGATAACGACGCGCTTGGCGCTAAGCAGTTGACGTCTGTAGTCGATCAGTGCCGACAGTGTCACATGAGTACCTTCCACGTTAATACGTCCACGCATGCAGTTTGTTAGACAATCGGGTTGCTCAAAGATTTCCTTCAACATAAAGTGAGGGAAGCCTCCCTTTTCTATCTGTCCGAGGTCCAGGTCTACTTTCTTGACGTTCAGTTCTTGTTCTTCGCCAAGAATGCTGACCACGTGCAGTTCTTCGCCACGACGTATCACTGCGATGTTGCCATCTTCGAGATAGACCACTTTCTGTGTATATTCCACGATAGGACTGGCATCTGAACCCAGGAAGAACTCGTCTTCGCCAATACCTACCACCAGAGGACTTTGCTTGCGTGCTGCAATGATCTGATCGGGATCGTTCTTGTCAAGAACTGCAATGGCATAGGCGCCAATAACCTGGTAAAGTGATACCTGAACGGCTGTGAGAAGATCCAGCTTCTTGTGCTCCTTGACATACTCTATCAACTGTATCAGCACTTCTGTGTCGGTATCGGAAACAAATTTAACGCCTTTAGACACCAACTTAGCCTTCAGCTCTGCATAGTTCTCGATGATACCATTATGGATAATGGCCAGATTGTGGCTCTCAGAATAATGTGGATGGGCATTGCGCGAAGAGGGCTCGCCATGCGTTGCCCAACGTGTATGAGCTATTCCGACAGTGCCACTCACGTTCTTGTCCGCACAATACTCACAAAGATTATCGACTTTACCTTTTGACTTATAGACATTCAGTTCGCCATTATCGTTAATCATTGCTACGCCAGCAGAGTCGTAACCACGATATTCCAAGCGACGCAATCCTTTAATGAGTATTGGATAAGCCTCGCGTTTTCCAAGATATCCTACGATTCCACACATAATGTTCTGTCTTCTCTTTTTATGTTTGTGTTATGTAAAAAGAGATTGAGAATAGAATCTCAATCTCTCATTAACTATTTCTTAAGTATGTTATACAACAACGAAGTCAACGAGATAAGGATAGACGTAGCCGAGAACCAAAGGGAGGTCATGCTACCAACGCTAGAGTTCTGCGCCTTCACTTTGTTAGGAGTCACGTACACCACATCGTTCTGCTGAAGATAGAAGTACGGTGAGTTGATGATGTTGGCATCGGTGAGGTCGAAGGTATGGATAGACTTCTGACCTGTAGAGTCTTCACGAATCAGCTGCACGTTCTTACGCTGACCGTAGATAGTCAAGTCGCCAGCCTGTGCCAGCGCCTCAAGTATTGTGATTTTCTCACGAGACACATTGAATGTACCTGGACGAGCCACCTCACCAAGCACAGAGATTTGGTAGCCTGTCATGCGGACAGTCACGATGGGGTTGACCGAAGCATTGACATAGGGCTTAATCTTATCCTCAATCATGCGCTCTGCCTGCGACTTGGTCAGACCGCCTACATGCAACTGACCGACAATGGGAAAATTGATATTTCCATCGTTGTCCACCAGATAGGTCTGCAGCATAGCCTGAGAGTAAGAGCTGCGCTGACCTACGGTGTAAGGCGTAGGAATGGTCAGGTTGAAAGCTACGACGGCTTCATCGTCGATAGCACTGACGGTGATATTCAGCTGATCCTTAGGCATGATGCGAGCATCATACAGATATTGTGACTGAGATAAATCTACTTTCTGAGAGTTTTGAAAATAGGGAACATCCTTCTGACTACCACAGCCAACAACAAAAAAGGCTGTCATGACGAGGAGAAGAATTTTCTTATATGCTAACATAACGTTGTTTTCTATATAATAATTTCCGTTTGCAAAGGTAGCAAAAAGTTAGCATTTTGGGAGTAATTGATTTGCTATTTTCAAAATTCGTTAATGTTTTTTAACGCATTACATACCCTCTCATTATATTATTGCTATAGTTTACTCGAATAAAAGCGTTGGTTTGGCGTAAACAAAGCGTAAGTTTAACGTAACGAAAGCATAGGTTTGGCGTAACTAAAACACAAGTTTGCCGTAACCAAAGGGGCACTTTAGTTACGGCAAACCTCTAGGCACATGCCGGCTGCTTAATAGAACTTGAAGTAGCGACGTGCGTTATTGTAAGAGATATCCTCTACCATGCGGGCCAGCGTCTCGCGATCGTCGGGCAGCAGGCCACGCTCTACGTCGTTGCCCAGCAGATTGCACAGAATGCGACGGAAATACTCGTGACGAGGATAGCTGAGGAACGAACGTGAGTCGGTGAGCATGCCCACAAAACGACTCAGCAGACCCAGCACCGAGAGGGCGTTCATCTGGCGTACCATGCCGTCCATCTGGTCGTTGAACCACCAACCTGAACCAAACTGGATCTTGCCGGGCTCACCTCCCTGGAAGTTGCCAAGCATAGTGGCAATCACCTCGTTGGCACAAGGATTCAACGTATATAATATGGTACGCGTGAGCTTGTCTTCCATGTTCAACTTGTTGAGGAACTTAGACATGGCTCGGGCTGTGTTGAACTCGCCGATAGAGTCGAAGCCGGTGTCGGGACCAAGGCTGTTGTACATCTTCGTGTTGTTGTCGCGAATAGCGCCATAGTGGAACTGCTGAGTCCAGTCGGACTCGGCATCCATCTCGGCCATGCGCGTCAGGAAACAATTCTTAAACTGACGTACTTCATACTCAGACAACTGCTGTCCACGCAGGGCTTTCTCGAAGATAGTCTCAATCTGCGAGTCGGTGTACTCCTCATCGTAGAACTCCTCGATGCCATGATCGCTGAGCTTGCAGCCCTGAGCAGCAAAGAAGTCGTGACGCTTCTGGAGGGCATCAACCATATCTGCAAAGGTGGTGATGTTGACATCGGCTACCTGGGCCAACTGCTCCACATACTTGGCAAACTCGGGCTTCTCGATGTTCATTGCCTTGTCGGGACGCCAAGCAGGAATCATCAGGGGTTCCTTCTCTGTGCGAACCTTGGCATACTCGATGTGGTTGTGAAGATCATCGACGGGATCGTCGGTGGTACATACACACTCCACATTGTAGTGACGCATCAGTCCGCGTGCTGTGAAGTTGGGATCATTCTGGAGTTTGTCATTGCACTCATCGAAGATCTCACGGGCAGTCTTGGGCGACAATAGTTTCTCGATACCAAAAGCAGTCTTCAGTTCCAGGTGGGTCCAGTGATAAAGCGGATTACGGAAGGTGTAAGGCACCGTCTCGGCCCACTTCTCAAACTTCTCCCAGTCGGTGGTGTCCTTACCCGTGCAATAGCGTTCATCAACGCCATTGGTACGCATTGCACGCCACTTATAGTGGTCACCACCAAGCCACAACTCGGTGATGCTCTTAAACTTATGATCCTTGGCCACCATTTCGGGAATCAAATGACAGTGATAGTCAATGATTGGCATCTTGGCAGCATGGTTGTGATAGAGATCACGAGCTACCTCGTTCTCCAGCACAAAGTCTTTGTCATTGAATTGTTTCATAACGTTAGATAGTTTTTTAGTCTTTAATAATATGTTTGTTTTTAATAGGATTCCTTTTCGTTGGGGAAGTCACCACTCTTCACGTCTGAGACATACTGGCCAATTGCATCGGTCATCACCTCATTCAGATTAGCATAGCGACGCAAGAAACGGGGTGAGAAGCCCTGAGTCATGCCCAGCATATCGGCTACAACGAGAATCTGACCGTCACAACCATTACCGGCACCAATACCGATAGTTGGAACGCTGATCTCGTCGGTCACCTGCTTAGCCAAAGCAGCGGGCACCTTCTCCAGGGTTACGCCAAAACAACCGGCCTCTGCCAGCGCCTTTGCATCAGAAATGAGCTTAGCAGCCTCGCGATCCTCCTTAGCACGAACAGCATAGGTGCCAAACTTATTGATGCTTTGTGGGGTCAGTCCCAGGTGTGCCATCACGGGGATACCAGCATCCAGAATAGCCTTGACGGTATCGAGAATCTCTACACCGCCCTCCATCTTCACGGCATCACAGCCACTCTCCTTCATGATACGAATAGCATTGGTAACACCATCGTGTACTCCGGTCTGATAGCTACCAAAGGGCATGTCGCAAACCACGAGGGCGCGCTTCACAGCATTCACCACCGAACGAGCATGATAAATCATCTGATCCACGGTCATAGGCAGTGTGGTAGAGTTGCCCACCATCACGTTAGAAGCTGAATCGCCTATCAGGATGCCGTCGATACCGGCCTTATCTACTATACCAGCAGTAGTAAAGTCATACGACGTAAGCATCGAAATCTTTTCACCTTTCTGTTTCATCTCGATGAAGCGGTGAGTAGTCACCTTGCGTTCATCTGATACTAAGTATCCTGCCATCTTTCTATACAATAATTAAGCGTTAAATAGTTGAACAAGGCTGTCGTACGACAGTCCTTTATAGTTGGCTATCTGAACATCAGATAGCGGTTTGATTGATTCTTCTGAATTGGTTGTGGTCAAGCCGACTACAAACATATTGGCTGCCCTACCCGATTTGAGCCCATTGAAGCTGTCTTCAAAGACTACACACTCTGAGGGGGCTAAAGAGAAGCGAGCAGCTCCTTTCAAATAGCAATCTGGCGATGGTTTGCTTTCGGCAAAGTCCTCACTCGTCAGAATGGCATCGAAGAGCTGCTGGAATTCCTTTCTGGCGCGAAAGACGCTCTGCATCTTGGGCTGATTAGAACTTGTCACCACGGCTGTCTTTACACCATGAGCACGCAAGTCGGCCACAAAATGTTCGAAGCCTTCTACATACTCGAAAGCCATCTGTGCCTCGAAATCATTGAGGCGTTGAGTAATAACCGCACGCTCTTTCTTCAAGTCCCCACTCCACCAATGCTCGTATATCTGATCCAGTGTCTGACCCTTTATCTCGTGTTCCAATCCTGAATGTTCGGGATGATACAGACGGCACTGTTCTCCCCAGAAAACAGTGTACTGTTTCTCGGTATCAAAAACAACGCCATCAAGGTCAAACAAAGCTGCTTTAATTGCTTTCATCTTAAATTATTTCTTAATCGACTGCAAAATTACAAATAATTAGCGAGATAAAAGCCATATTTGAGAAGATTAACTCAACAACACCTTTACACCAATAGCAATAAGAATAATGCCACCTAACAACTCGGGACGTAAGAAACGGTTTGCTAAATTTCCAAAACGCAAGCCCAATAAATGGCCTACTACGCCAAAAAGGAAAGAGCCAAGACCTATCCAAACCAATGGCACTACTAATGATGTAAGGCTCGTATAGCCCGTTACAGCCAACGAGATGCCAACGGCTAAGGCATCGATACTGGTGGCTACTGCCAGTAGCAACTGGGTGCGAAGCCTGCGGGGATTGAATGTCTGATGCTCCTCAGGCAAGAACGATTCGCGAATCATCTTTCCACCAAGAAAGGCCAATAAGCCAAAGGCAAGCCAATGACCAAAGCTTTCTACATAGCGAGTAAAATGCCCCATCGAAAGCCAGCCAATCAGCGGCATCATAGCTTGGAAGAAGCCGAATAGGAAGCTGATCTGCAAAATCACGCGCCATGACTTGACGCGAAGAATAAAGCCGCTTGCGATGGATACCGTGAAGCAGTCCATCGCAAGCGCTATTGAAAGTAGTATAATATCTAGTAAACTCATCATTACAAAGCTACTGCAGCCTTGTCAATCCACTCATAGATGCATGAGCAAACGCCAAACAACAGGATGCCAATTGTACAGATCGCAAGGCTCCAATTGATAGCTGCACCATTCTTAAAGGTTGGCAGTGGCTCTTCGGTCTTGGTGATATACATTGCTTTTACAATCAGCAGATAGTAGTAGAGCGACACTACCGTATTAATCAAGGCTATAAACACCACAAAGTATGGCCAGAAGGGCGCACTCTCATGACCTCCTACTGCAGCCATGAACACAAAGAACTTTGAGAACATACCTGCAAAAGGAGGAATACCAGCCAATGAGAACAGAGCCAGCGTCATCAGTAGCGACAACTTAGGATTGGTGGCATAGAGTCCATTGTATGCAGCCATATCGGTGCGACCTCCATTACTCTCCTCTACTGCGCTGATAACAGTGAACACAGCCATATTGGCTGCCACATAAACCAGCACGTAGAAGGTCAGGGCGGTCAGGCTCTGTGC
Organism: Xylanibacter brevis ATCC 19188; assembly: GCF_000621725.1. Taxonomy (GTDB): domain Bacteria; phylum Bacteroidota; class Bacteroidia; order Bacteroidales; family Bacteroidaceae; genus Prevotella; species Prevotella brevis. The sequence goes on along the minus strand of NZ_JHXM01000013.1, from coordinate 113,884 downwards.
AGAGTTGCCAATCACAGCCAACATGATATAACCGGCCTGAGAGATTGACGAGAAGGCCATGAAGCGCTTCAACTCAGTCTGACGGATGGCGAACAGGTTACCCACGGTAATGGTCAGCATGATGACAATCCAAAGCAGAGGCTCCCAATACTCTACCAGACGACCGAACACGTGCATCAAAATGATTGCCAGCGTCAGCGTGGCAGCACCCTTTGATACAACACTCAGATAACCGGTGATTGGGGTTGGTGCACCTTCATAGGTGTCTGCTGTCCAGAAGTGGAACGGAACCAAGGAAATCTTAAAGCCCAAGCCACTGAAGAAGAATACCATACCCATAATAGTGAGTGGTGTCAGCTCAATTGAAGCAGCCATATCGTCGAAGTACAACGTACCCACAGCACCATAGAGGAACGAGATGCCATAGAGCATCACACCGCTCGAGAAGGTTGCTGTGAGGATATACTTGGCTGCAGCCTCGGCCGACTTCTTCTTGTAACGGTCGAAAGCCACCAGACATGCCATAGGCACAGAGGCCATCTCCAGACCCAGGAAAAAGAGCAGGAAATGACCTGCAGACATCATCATGTACATGCCCAACAGCGTAGAAAGCACCAGCATATAGAACTCACCAGAGAGTTTCGTGTTGGAGGCCATCCACTTCTGCGACATAACAACCACGATAAAGGTACCCAGTGTCAGAATGGTCTTCATCACATTAACGATAGGAGAAGACACATACATTCCTCCAAAAGCCGTAGCAGGCTCTGCCAGGAAGCAAGGCACCAGCTGGCACAACAGCAGTGCACCAGTCAGCACGCCAAGCACAAACGTCTTGCGCTCGCTCTTATACAGTGCAAAGTCGGCAAAGAATACCAGCACCAAGGCCAGCATCAGGGTGGCCTCAGGAATCATATTTAAGAATTGTGAATAGTTCATCTTTACTACAGTATTACATTACACCAATTGAACGAAGTATGTTGCCTGCTGCTGGCGAGATCATGTCACTAAACAGGAAGGGGCATACACCCAGACCTGCCACACAGAAGATCAGGCAAACCACTGCAAAACGCTCATCCCATGTAGCATCTGTCAGTTCGAGGTAGTGCTTGTTCTCAACCTCACCATAGAGGATCTTACCTACTACACGCAGGATATAGACTGCTGTCACCACAATAGACATACATGCAATGATAGTAGCAACCATACGGAACGAGGTATCTGGGTCGCCAGCCAAAGGCTTAGCGCCAAACGAACCCACGAAGATGGTCATCTCGGCAATGAAGCCTGAGAAGCCAGGCAGACCCAAGTTGGCCAAACCAGCAATCACATAACCTACAGCCAGGAAAGGCATAATCTTCATCAAACCGGCCAACTCGCGAATGTCACGTGTGTGTGTACGTCCGTAGATCATACCAATCAGCGCAAAGAAGAGGGCTGTCATCAGACCGTGAGACAACATCTGCAGGATAGCACCGGTAACAGCTGTCTGCGACATCATCAGTAGTGCAAAGAGCACCAGTCCACAGTGAGATACTGAAGAATAGGCATTGATGTACTTCAGGTCGGTCTGAACACATGCTGAAAGGGCACCGTAAACCACAGAGATAGTGGTCAAAATCAGGAATATCCATGACAAATCCTGCGCAGCATCAGGCAACAGGTACATGGCGATACGGAAACAGCCATAGCCTCCTAACTTCATCAGCACGCCTGCGTGCAACATGGATACTGCGGTAGGCGCAGAGGCATGACCGTCGGGAGACCATGTGTGGAAGGGGAACAGAGCGCCCAGCACACCGAAACCAATGAAGATGAAGGGGAAGAACACATTCTGAATATCTGGATCGATGTTGTGCATAGCAGCAATCTCGTTGACATTCATTGTGGTATGACCACTGAAGTAGTAAATACCCAGGATGCCAAGGATGAGCAGCGCAGAACCACCCATCAGCATCAAGGTGAGTTTCATAGCTGAGTACTCCTTGCGACCGCTACCCCACACACCAATCAGCAGATACATAGGAATCAGAGCTACCTCGTAGAACATGAACATGGTGAACATGTCTGTGCAGATAAAGAAGCCATACACACCCGTAGAAAGAAGGGTGAACCACAGGAAATACTCCTTGGTCATGGGCTTCAACTGCCAAGAGGCAAAAGTACCGGTGAACACGATGATGCTTGACAAGAGCAGCATAACGACAGAGATGCCGTCCACACCGACGCTATAAGCGATGTTCAGAGGCTCGAACCAAGGTGTCGATGCCACCAGCAACATCTCGTCGGTATTGCCTGCACTACGCTCGCTTACGAAAAAGTAGCAAAGCCATATTGACAGGACCAGCAGAAGTGACGAACCGGTCACCATCACACCACGCACCTGATTGACATTGCGGGCTACCCACAATCCCAAAAGCATCAGGGCTGGAATCAGTACAAATAAACTAAGTATATTCATATCGCTTTAGATGCATAAAAGGATTAATGTTAATGCAACGGTGCCAGTCAGGAACCATACTGCATACTTACGTACGTCACCGCTTTGCCAGCTACGAAGGCTCTCGCCTCCCTCATTGGCACCCCATGCCAGGAAGTTGAACGTACCATCCACAACATGACGGTCGAACCAAGCAATTGGTGTAGAGACACAACGGAAGATAATACGATGAGTCACATACTGCCAAATCTCGTCCTGATAAAAACGCTTATAGGCTGCACGGTGCAACTTGGGGAACGTCTTGTACAGGCGGTCGGCTATAGGCTGACTCTCACCCTTATAAATATAGGTGGCCAGACAAATGCTCAGAATAGCAATCACGGTAGAGGTGGCTGCAATCTGTGTGTTGAAGTGGATGGTGTAGTCGGTACCAGCTGCAGAAACGAAGCTGCCGAACGAACCGCCCCAACCAGCAAAACCAGCGATGGTGGTGTAAACGCCCACACCGACGGTGATCACGCAGAGCACGATCAGAGGCAACGTCATGGTGAGAGGAGCCTCGTGTGGCGTGTGATGCGCATGGGCCTCCTTGTTCTCAGTACCCCAGAAGATGCCATAGTACAGACGGAACATATAGAACGCTGTCATGGCGGCGATACCAGTCATAATCCAACCTACCACGGGGCTGTACTCCATGCAAGCGGTGATAATCTCATCCTTCGAACTGAAGCCTGAGAAGAATGGAATACCGGCGATGGCCAGACAAGAAATCAGGAATGTGATGTGGGTGATAGGCATATACTTACGCAGACCGCCCATCAGCGCCATCTCGTTGCTATGAACAGCATGGATGATGCAACCTGCTCCCAGGAACAAGCAAGCCTTGAACATGGCGTGGGTGAACAGGTGGAACATACCTGCCATGTAACCCAGCTGAGCATGGTTGTCGAGCACTGCACCATGATGACCTGGCAGCGAAACTCCCAGTGCCACCATCATAAAGGCAATCTGAGAAATCGTAGAGAAGGCCAGCACACGCTTGATGTCGCTCTGGGCACAAGCCACAGCAGCTGCATAGAAAGCGGTGATCACGCCCACCCATACCACGATACTCATGGCCTGAGGTGCATATTCAATCCAGAGGGGGAACATACGTGCAATCTGGAACACACCGGCCACAACCATGGTGGCTGCGTGAATCAGGGCAGATACAGGTGTTGGTCCTTCCATGGCGTCTGGCAACCAGATGTGCAGTGGGAACATAGCACTCTTACCAGCACCACCAATAAACATCAATACCAGGGCTGTAGGAATGATGAAACCACCAGCAGCCACGGCCTTAGCAATGTTACCCTCGATGAAGGGAGTTGTGCCCTGCCCCATCACGATATCGCCAGCAAACGAGAAGCTGAACGAATCAGTGAAGTAACCAAAGGTCAGGATACCCACGAGGAAGAACATATCGGCAAAGCGGGTCACGATGAATGCCTTCTTACTGGCAGCAATAGCTGGCTTCAAAGGATAGTAGAAGCCAATGAGCAGGTAAGAAGAAACACCCACCAACTCCCAGAACATATACATCTGGAAGATGTTGGTGGCCAACACAAGACCCAGCATAGACATGGTAAACAGGCTCAGGAATGCGTAGTAGCGCTGAAAGCCTTTCTCGCCATGCATATAGCCAAACGAATAGATGTGAACCATCAACGACACCGTAGAGATAACCACAAGCATCATCACCGAGATAGGATCCAGAAGGATACCCATATCAAAGTGCAGATTACCGAGTGGCAACCAGGTGAAGTTATAAGGTACGATAGTCTGGTAGATACCATTTACACGGTCGGCCGTGAAGTAAGCAAAGGCCGTCCAGTAAGACAGGAGTGTAACCAGCGACAGCGAACAAGTGCCAATCAGTCCGGCAGTCTTGTGCTGCATCTTCATGCCAGCCAGTCCTAACACAAGGAAGGACAGCAGCGGCAGAAGCAGAATCAAATAAGATAATTCGTAGATCATAGCGTTTTATCCTTTCATGTTAGTTATACTTTCCACGCTATCGCTCTTGAAGTTACGATAGACGTTGATAATAATTGCAATTGCCACAGCACTCTCAGCCGCACTGACACCAATCGAGAACAGGGTCATAAAGAAGCCCTCGAACTCGCCAGGGAACAGCAGACGGTTGAATGCAGCAAAGTTGATATCTACGGCATTCAGCACCAGCTCAATAGAAATGAGCATGGCAATCAGGTTGCGACGGGTGACGAAGCCAAACACACCAATAAAGAACAAGAGTGCACTCAGCACAAAATAACATTCTACAGGTACCATAGCTTAATCCTCCTTTTTACGTGAAACAACCAAACCGCCGATGATACATGCCAGCAGGAACACTGAGATAAACTCGAAAGGCAGTACATATTGATACTTATCGCTACCCACCAGTGCATGACCTATCTCTTTCATAGGCACCTCTGTATCGGGCATCATGCCTCCCCACAGAATGAAGTTGTTCTTCAAGAACACCATGACAACGGTGACCAGACTGACCAGCGACACAAGACCGCCCCACAGCATGCGTGAGCACTTGACGCGCTCAACAAGTCCCTGCAGCGTTCTCTTGCTAACCAATTGAATAGCAAACACATATATCATGGTTACGCCACCAGCATAGACAGCTATCTGGGCTGCACCAAGATAAGTATAGTCAAGCAGGAAGTAAAGACCTGCTACGCCAAAGAGCACAAACAACATGAATGTTGCAGCTCGCATGATTCGCTTCGTCATCACGCACAGCAAAGCTGAACCCAAGATGACTACTGCAAGAATGCAAAATACTACTAAATTTGCCATAGTCTTTCTTTACTTCTTTTTCGTGTTAAACTTACCAACCTGCCATTCGGCACCACCATCCTGGATGTTGGGCAGCGAACCGCCCTGATACACTTCCTTGTCCAGGTGGAGCACCAATGCACCTCTGTCGAACGTAGCGTTCTCAAAGTCGTTCGTAAACTCGATAGCATCAAAGTTGCAGGCGTTGGTGCACAACTGACAGAACATACAGTCGCCCAGGTCGTACTGATAGTCGTCGAGCACCTTTTTCTTCTTGCCCGTCTCAGGGTCTTCAGCCATGTGGGCCGTTATCTTGATGGTACCATTAGGGCAAGCCTTCTCACACAGTGTGCAGGCCGTGCATTTGTAGGCACCGTCTTCATTACGTTTAAAGACCAGGCGTCCACGATGACGCTTAGACACGTGGAGCGTTGTCTTACGGTTCTCTGGGTACTGCTCTGTTGACTTGTTGGTCCAGTAGTCCTTGAAGTATTCACCGAGGGTGACCTTCATACCGGTGGCCAACGTCTTGATGCCGTGTCCCAGCTCTCCGAAATATGATTTATTGTTTTCCATTTTGCTACACCTTATTTAATATAAAGACCTAAAGCCACTACGACTGTCATCAGCACCAGGTTGATGAGTGCCATAGGCATCAGATACTTCCACTCCAGCTTCAGTATCTGGTCGATACGCAGACGTGGGAAAGTCCACTTAATCCACATCAGCAGCCATACCAGCAGGAAGGCCTTACCCATGAACCACACGATACCGGGGATGTACTGCATCACCTCGTCGAAGGCCTCTACACCAATCTGGATAGGAGCCCATCCACCCAGGAACACAGTAGCAGCGATACCTGCAATGATAAACAGGTTCAGGAACTCTGCCAGATAGAAGAAGCCGAAGCCCATACCGCTGTATTCGGTGTGGTGACCGGCTGTCAGCTCACTCTCAGCCTCTGCCATGTCGAAGGGGCCACGGTTGGCCTCAGCATTACCAGCAATGAGGAACACCACGAAGGCAATCAGTGCGGGCACATGTCCCTGCACGATGAGCCATCCCCAAGGACCGCTCTGTGCCTCCACGATACCACTCACCTGCATCGTACCTGTCAGGATGACTGCCGTGATCAGACACAGACAGAGTGACATCTCGTAAGAGATCATCTGCACAGCCGAACGCATGGCCGATACCACCGAGTACTTGTTGTTAGAACCCCAACCTGCCAGGAAGATGCCTACCACGCCAATCGAAGAGATGGCTGTGAGCAGGAACACGCCTACGTTGAAGTCCAGGATATGAGCACCGCGGTTCCAGGGCAGGAAGCAGAAAGCACCTACCGAACCGAAGATGACCAGGAAGGGAGCTACGATGTAGAGCAACTTGTCGGCCTTGTCAACGAAGAAAATTTCCTTGATGAGCATCTTCAGTACGTCGGCAACAACCTGCAGCAAGCCCCAAGGACCTACGCGCACCGGACCAATACGGCACTGGAAGTAGGCGCAGACCTTACGCTCCATGAAAATCAGAATCATAGCGATGACCGAGTAGGCACCCAGCACAGCTGCGCCCACGAGCACACACTCAATGAGTATGGCCCAAAAGTCGCCCAGTCCCAACGTCAGCGTCAGCAGGTCGTGGAACCAGGTGGTCACCTGTGAAAAATCGAATATATGTTCCATACTATCTATCAATATCAGGTATAACAATGTCGATGGCAGCGCCAGTGGTCACCAGGTCGGCAATCTTCTGTCCGCGCAGCATCGGATCGAGTGCTCCAACGAGCGAGAGACCCATAGGACGCATCTTCATGCGGTAAGGGCTCTTGTCGCCCTTTGAGTCGAGATAAACACCAAACTCACCGGCAGCACCCTCCACAGAGAAGTACCACTGTCCCTCGGGCACCTTGATGATAGGCTTCTGCTTCACGTAGAAGTCGCCCTCAGGAATATTGTCGATGAGCTGTTCGATGATGTTCAAGCTCTGATACATCTCGTTGATGTGCACCATATAACGACCCATAGAGTCGTTGCTGGTCTCCAGACACTGTTCGAAGTCCACCTTGCCATACATATCGTAGGGGTGGTTCTTGCGCACGTCGTTCTTCCAGCCAGAAGCACGTCCGGCAGGACCTGTCACACCATAGTTGATACAATCCTCTAGCGACATTGGACCCACGTTCTCCAAGCGGTTGTGTGTGATGATGTTATTACCAAACACATCCATATACTCCTGAATCATGGGGCGCAGATACTTAATCAGGTCCTTCACGTTCTTCACGAAGTTAGGATCGATATCGTCTTGCAGACCGCCAATGCGATAGTAGTTCTGAATCAGGCGTCCACCGGTGGTCTCCTCCATCACGTTCAGCACGTGTTCACGGTCGCGCATGCCATAGAGGAAGGCTGTGAGTGCACCCAGGTCCTGAGCACAGCATGAGGTGAACAGCAGGTGGCTGTCCAGTCGCTGCAGCTCGTCCATGATCGTACGGATATAGTGAATACGGTCGGTCAGCTCCACTTCCATGGCCTCTTCGATGACGCCCACCAGAGCGTGGCGCTGCATCATGGCGCAGAGGTAGTTCAGACGGTCGGTCAGGGCCAGTGTCTGTGGGTAGGTCATAGACTCCCACATCTTCTCAATACCACGATGGATATACCCCAAGTGAGGATATACGCGCTTCACGGTCTCACCCTCCAGCACGGTCTGCAGACGCAGCACGCCGTGGGTTGAGGGGTGCTGAGGACCGATGTTCACCACGTAGTCGTCGTTCGTAAACAGGCGGTTCTCCTTCACGTGCAGTTTGCCGTCCTTGTCAAGACTGTACTCCAGTCCGTAGTCGGGCTCCTGGTCGTCCTCCAAGGTGTATTCGTTAGTAGCCTTGAAGTCCTTACGCAGGGGGTAGCCCTGGAAGTCGTTACGCAGGAAGAGGCGACGCATGTCGGGGTGTCCCAGGAACTTAACGCCCAGGAAGTCGAACACCTCGCGCTCCAGCAGGTCAGCACCTTTCCACAGGTTTGTCACCGTGGGAATCACGCTCTCACCATCCACTACCTTGGCAATGGTCTTCACGCTCGTGCGCTCATGCGTGTTCGTATTCTCTAATATATAGACACAGCCCAGGCCTTCCTCGCCAAAGTCTTCGCCGACGATGGTCACCAGGAAGTCGAAGCCCTTCTGGTCTTTCAAGTTCTGCATTTCCTTAGCGAACTTCTCAAAGTCAAATGATAAGAACTCTAATTTCATGCCTGCTCCTCCTTCTTTTCTTTTAATTCTTCTACAAAATCCTGGGGCACATCGGTCACCACGATAGTCTCACGACGATGGTCGCCTAAGCGACGTGCCACGAGCTCCTCATTAGATACGCCCAACTCACGTTCGTCCTTGTTCTGCTTGTGGTTGGCACCGCCAAAGAACTTCTCCACCTTCACCTTACGCTGCAACTGCATCATACCGTAAAGGATAGCCTCTGGACGTGGAGGACAACCTGGGATGAACACATCCACGGGGATGATCTCCTCGATGCCCTTCACTACGTGATAACTGCCTTTGAAGGGACCGCCGCTGATAGCGCAGCCACCTACGGCCACCACATACTTTGGCTCGGCCATCTCGTCGTACAGACGCTTCAGCGCAGGAGCCATCTTATGGGTTATCGTACCAGCACACATGATCAGGTCGGCCTGACGTGGAGAGTTACGCGTCACCTCGAAGCCAAAGCGTGAGAAGTCGTAACGCGAACAACCGCAAGCCATAAACTCGATACCACAGCATGATGTGGCAAAGGTCAGCGACCACAGGGAGTTAGAACGGCCCCAGTTGATCATCTGGTCCAGTGTACCTGTCACCACGTTGACACCGCCCTCATGGAGCTCGTCAACCAGCTTCTCCAGCGACGCGTTGTCTTTGAACTCGTCATAGGGAACAGCCTTGATCTTCGGTTTTCTTACTTCCATTCCAGTGCTCCTTTCCGCCATGCGTATGCCAGGCCTAATACCAATACCAACAGGAAAAAGCCGATAGACAGCAATGCCATCGTACCAAACTCTTTCACCACAACTGCCCATGGATAGAGGAAAATAGTTTCCACATCGAACATGAGGAATAAGATGGCAAACAAATAGTAGCCCACGGTGATGGGAATCCAGCTACTGCCACGCGTAGGAATACCGCACTCAAACGGCTCTCCTTTCACCTTATTATAGGAACGTGGTCCCAATAGCTTTGCCACCACATAGGCGCCTGCCACCAGAGTAATAGCTGTCAAAACGACAGTGATTAACAAAGTGAAATTCATAAAGATATTTTTGTAATAACAATATTGTTCTTTTTCGTTAGCGAGTGCAAAAGTAACAAATAAAACTCAAACAACAACACAATTCAGTAAAAAAGTAAAAATAAAAATAAACGCGCACGCATAAGGAGGGTGACAAAGGGCATAAAACGAAACTTTTTTTGAAAATTATTCGCAGAAAATTTGCAGGTTCAGAAAATTATGCTTACCTTTGCACCCGCATTTGAGCGAGAATGCTTTTCGGAGACCCACAAGGGAACAACCGAGGAAGTTTGGGTGAGTGGCTGAAACCAGCAGTTTGCTAAACTGCCGTACGGGTTCCCGTACCGGGGGTTCGAATCCCCCAGCTTCCGCTCCGAGTCTGGTCGATTCATCTAATGGTTAGGATACAAGATTCTCAATCTTGGCATAGGGGTTCGATTCCCCTATCGACTACCACTTTTTATCAACAACCATGGTCGATTCATCTAATGGTTAGGATACAAGATTCTCAATCTTGGCATAGGGGTTCGATTCCCCTATCGACTACTAAAGACTTCTTTTCGCAAGAAAGGGAGTCTTTTTTTGTTTTGGGACTTTTTCTAGCTTCATTTACTAAAAAGCCCCTAAAGCCATTGACGACCTTAGGGGCTATATGCTTAGAGGGATGAGCTACAATGGTTGCCCTACCCTTTTTGCGTCTTAGAGGTTCAGATCCTTCTTGATGCGCTCTACCTTCTCGTTGGCAGCCTTGGTGCAACGCTCGTAGCAACCGGCACACTTGAAGCTGGGATCCTTGATTTCCAAATAGAACTTAATCTTAGGCTCTGTACCAGAAGGACGCACGCTCACCTTAGTACCATCCTCGCAGAACCACTGCAGCACGTTAGAGGTGTCAGGCATGTCGAGCTTCTCCACGCTGCCGTCGGCCTTCTTAGCCTCCAGCGACTGATAGTCCTTCCACAGACAAACCTTGCTGCCGCCCAACTCCTTGGGAGGATTAGCACGGAAGTCGCTCATCATCTGCTTAATCTCGTCGGCACCGGTCTTACCAGGACGAACCACGTTGATGGTCACCTCACGAGAGAAACCATACTCGGCATAGATGTCCATCAGCAGGTCGTAGAGGGTTTTGCCGTTGTCGCGTGCCCATGCTGCGATCTCGCAGATCAGACAGATAGATGCTGGAGAGTCCTTATCGCGCACCTTGTCGAATGGCAGGAAGCCGAACGACTCTTCACCGCCACCGATGTACTTCTTCTTGCCCTCGTTGACGCGAATCTCGTTGGCAATCCATTTAAAGCCTGTGTAGCAGTCCTTATACTCCACGCCGTTCTTCTTGGCAATCTCAGCAATCACCTCGGTAGTAACGATGGTCTTCACCAGGAACTCGTTGCCCTTCAGCTGACCCAGTTTCTTCTTGTTGGCAATGATATACCAGCAGAACATCATGCAGGTCTGGTTACCGTTCAGAATTTCCCACTCGCCCTTCGCGTTGCGACAAACGATGGCCAGACGGTCGGCATCGGGGTCAGAGGCAATCACCAGGTCGGCATTCAGCTTCGTACCCAGTTTCATACCCAGGGTCATAGCCTCGGCATTCTCGGGGTTAGGCGAAACCACCGTGGGGAAGTTGCCATCGATGACCATCTGCTCGGGCACCACGTGGATGTTCTGGAAGCCCCATGAGCGCAGAGCCATAGGAATGATCACACGACCTGTGCCGTGCATGGGTGAATAGACGATGTTCAGGTCCTTCTGACGCAGGATGACGTTCTGATCTACCATTGCCTCTTTGACAGCCTGGATGTAGTCCCAGTCCATCTCACCGCCGATGGGCACGATGAGGTCCTTGTTACCCTCGAACTTCACGTCCTGGATCTTCACCTTGTTCACCTCGTCGATGATACCCTTATCGTGTGGAGCCAGCACCTGTGCACCGTCGTCCCAGTAGGCCTTGTAGCCGTTGTACTCGCGTGGGTTGTGAGAGGCTGTCACGTTGACACCTGCCTGACATCCCAGCTGACGGATGGCGAAAGAGATCTCGGGTGTAGGACGCAGGCTCTCGAACAGATACACCTTGATGCCATTGGCCGAGAAGATGTCTGCCACGGTCTCTGCGAAGAGGCGACCGTTGTTACGACAGTCGTGACCCACCACCACGGCGCTCTGCTTGCCGGGGAAAGCCTTGTTGATGTAGTTGGCAAAGCCCTGTGTGGCCATGCCTACGATATATTTGTTCATGCGGTTGGTACCTGCACCCATGATGCCGCGCAGGCCGCCCGTACCGAACTCCAGGTTCTGGTAGAACGCATCTATCAAGGCAGACTTATCCTCGGCATCGAGCATAGCCTGTACTTCCTTACGTGTGTCCTCGTCGAAAGCGGGCGACAACCATTCCTTAGCAACTGCCTCGCACTGGGCAATAAGCTGAGCATTATTTTCCATAATTACTATATTTTAGTTGTTGTTGTTAGAATTACATATATATCTGACGGCAAAGATACGAAGATTTCTTCTAACAGCCAAGTCATTCCGTCACTTTTTTCGTCCCAGCGGCTCCACGAACTTCATATTATGCCTGATGGCACGCTGGCGCTTCTTCATGTACTTGCTGGGGTTCTGCGAACTGTACTTACGGGGATTGGGCAGCGTGGCTGCTATCAGCGCACACTGGTTCACGGTGAGGTCTTTGGCGCTACAGCCAAAATGCTCTCTGGCCACGGCTTCTACGCCATAGATGCCATCGCCCGTCTCGATGGAGTTCAGATACACCTCCATGATGCGCTCCTTCGACCAGCACAGCTCTATCAGCACCGTGAAGTAGGTCTCCAGTCCTTTTCTCAGCCACGAGCGTCCGGGCCACAGAAAGACGTTCTTGGCCGTCTGCTGCGAGATGGTCGATGCGCCCAGCTTGTTCTTCTCCGGGTGCTCCATGTTGCGCTTGGCAGCATACTCGATGGCCTTGAAGTCGAAGCCATGATGCTTCAGGAAGTTGGCATCCTCACTGCCCATCACGGCCTGTGACATGTGGGGCGACATCTCCTCCAGCGGCACCCAGTGGTGCTTCAGCTTCAAGTGGTCCTGCTGCGTGAGCCTCAGAACCATCAGCGGGGTGTAGTACACGGGGACAAACCTGAATACTATTACAGCAAGAATCGTGGAGGCAAAGAATGCCACCACGACTCTTATCAATGTTTTTCTTAAGAATTTCAAACCTTCCGGATTACTTCAGTGTTCCTGCCTCGGCAGCCTTGATCATGGCCTCAGAAGCATACATATAGATCTCTACACGACGGTTCTGCTGACGACCTGCAGCTGTTGAGTTGTCGGCAACGGGGTTGGTAGAACCCTGACCGTCAGCTACGCGGATCTGTGAAGCGGCAACGCCCTGTGCGAGCAGGTAGCTCTGCACGGCCTTAGCGCGGTTTACAGACAGAGGATTGTTGACAGCGTCAGAACCAGTGCTGTCGGTGTGGCCATAGATGGCGATATCGCAGTCTGTGTTGTTCTTCAGCAGTGTAGCGCACTGGTTCAGGGCAGCCTTTGAGTTAGCGTTCAGGGCATACTTACCAGTAGCGAACAGGATACCAGAGTCGAAGGTCAGCTTCACGGCCTGCAGACCGTTAGCGTCTGTTACAGACTCTACCTGTGCATTCTTCACAGCCTCAGCCTGAGCCTTTACTTTGTCCATGTGCTTGCCGATGAGGGCACCAGTACCGGCACCTACAGCGGTACCTACAGCAGCACCTACAGCGGTGTTACCAGCAATCTTACCAACTACTGCACCCAGCACTGCACCACCGGCTGCACCAATTGCTGTACCCTTGGCCAGATTGTTACAACCTGCCATCACCATTCCTGCGCAAAGAGTCAGGATAACAACTTTCATTTTCTTCATAACTTTAGATTATTTATTATTAATAAAAATGTTAAACGCTTACGATTTCGGTGCAAAGATAGAAAAAATTCCTAATTCGCAATAACTTATTCTCAATTATTTTGTACCTTTGCACCAAAATTTTTAAAATTTCGAAGAAAAATGGCAAAAGAACTAAAAGAATTAACAAAACGTGCCGACAACTATAGCCAATGGTACAACGACCTTGTGGTCAAGGCCGACCTGGCCGAGCAGTCGGCCGTGCGTGGATGTATGGTCATCAAGCCCTATGGCTATGCCATCTGGGAGAAGATGCAGCACGAGTTGGACCGCATGTTCAAGGAGACTGGTGCGCAGAATGCCTATTTCCCCTTGCTCATCCCTAAGTCGTTTCTCAGCCGCGAAGCCGAGCACGTAGAGGGTTTTGCCAAGGAGTGCGCCGTGGTTACCCACTACCGTCTGAAGGCCACCGAGGACAAGAGTGGCGTGGTGGTTGACCCCGCCGCCAAGCTGGAAGAGGAGCTCATCATCCGCCCCACCAGCGAGACCATCATCTGGAATACCTATAAGAACTGGATTCAGTCTTGGCGCGACCTGCCTCTGATGTGCAACCAGTGGTGCAACGTGATGCGCTGGGAGATGCGCACACGCCCCTTCCTGCGCACCTCTGAGTTCTTGTGGCAAGAGGGCCACACGGCTCATGCCACCCGTGAGGAGGCCGAAGAGGAAGCTAAGAAGATGCTGCACGTCTATGCCAAGTTTGCCGAAGAATGGATGGCCGTGCCCGTGGTACAGGGCGTCAAGAGCGAGACCGAGCGCTTTGCCGGTGCACTCGACACCTACACCATCGAGGCTATGATGCAGGATGGTAAGGCTCTGCAGAGCGGTACCTCGCACTTCCTGGGTCAGAACTTTGCCAAGGCTTTCGACGTGACCTATTTAAATAAGGAGAACAAGCCCGAGTATGTATGGGCTACCTCATGGGGTGTCAGCACCCGTCTGATTGGTGCGCTCATCATGACCCACTCTGACGACAACGGTCTGGTTCTGCCTCCACGCCTGGCTCCTATCCAGGTGGTTATCATCCCCATTGCCAACAAGCCTGAGCAGATGGAGATTGTCAACAAGGAGGTGCAGCCAATCATCGACGAGCTGCGCCAGAAGGGTATCAGCGTGAAGTTCGACGATGCCGACAACAAGCGTCCTGGCTTCAAGTTTGCCGACTACGAGCTGAAGGGTGTGCCCGTGCGCTTGGTACTGGGTGCGCGCGACCTGGAGAACGGCACCATCGAGGTGATGCGCCGCGACACACTCGAAAAGGAGACACGTCCTATCGAGGGCATCGCACAGTATGTTGAGCAACTGCTGGAAGACATCCAGAAGAACATCTTCGAGAAGGCTAAGGCCTATCGCGACAGCCGCATCTACGAGTGTGACAACTACGAGGAGTTCAAGGAGAAGGTAAAGGAGGGCGGTTTCTTCCTCTGCCACTGGGACGGCACTGCCGAGACCGAGGCTAAGATCAAGGAAGAGACTCAGGCCACCATTCGCTGTGTGCCTTTCGGCGTAGAACAGACACCTGGTGTGGACATGGTGAGCGGCAAGCCTTCTAAGGCACGTGTGATCATTGCTCGCAGCTACTAAGCCACATCAAGGCTATGAAAATAAGAAAGGGACTCTCACGAGCCCCTTTTTTTTAGTCTTCATTCTCTGTGGTAGAGGTGCTGACTGGGAAGCGGCGCTTCAACACGCACTTCGACATAAACTTACGACTGGTCAGCTCTTCGTCCTTGGCATTCTCTGGCAGGAAACGAATGTGGATGCCTTTCACAAAGGTGTTGACGTCGTAATCCTCGAGCGTCATGGAACCGGTGCCCTCGAAGGTGGGATAGAAGGTGCCCAGTCCGTCGAGCTTCACGCCAACGCCCTGCATCACCATCTCGCCGAGACACTCCACCATCTCTTCAATCACGCCCTTGATGGTTGAGGTCTTGTAGGTGCCGTTGTGCGAGGCAATGTGCTGGGCAAAGCCCTTCAGGTTGAGGGTGTTGTTGATCACGGGTTGTGCATACCATTTGCCAAACATTTTTGAGTTCTTGACCAGGTTCTGCTTCACGTCGTACTGCATAGCAATTCTCTTGTTTGCCATAGTTTTTAAATGTGTTTTTAATGGTTAATAAAATAGATTTTTTATCTCGCATCTTATGTTCTTTAAGATGCTACAAAGATACAAAATAATTTTCAAATAACCAAATATTTACACAACTTTTTCTAAAGAAATATTTTAAGTTTTTCAAGCCCAAGTTTTGAATACCGGAAAAGCGAGGTTTTGGCTACGGGAAAGCGTCGCTTTGGTTACGGAAAAGTGGGGGTAGGGTTACGGGAAAAGCACCCCACCCCCGCCTGCCTACAGTTTGCGATAGTGACCCTGCGACACACGCTCCACCACGCCACACTCGGTGATGAAACTACCCACGTAGCGCTCGGCCGTGCGACTGGATATGTTCAGTGCGGCCGCCACTTCGACATACTGCTTGTGGGTGAACTCGCCAGGCAGTGAGGTCAGCAACTGATACTCCTGCGCACCCATGGCGCGCCCGTTGGTGCCCATGGGCGTGCGGTCGTGGGGCAACAGGCGGCTATAGACATAGGCCGTATGGTTAATCAGACACGAAGCGATGGCAATGGCCGTCTGATAGTCGGCCTCACAGCACACCAGCGGTTCCTGGCGCTCATAGTGCTCCGTGAGCCGCCCCTCGTGGCGCAGCACGGTGAGCACCATGGCGATGCGATAGGTCACCAGTCCCAGTCGCTTGACGAAGGCCTCGAGGTCGTCGCCATAGAGCCCTATCTGCTCGTCGTAGAGCGGACGGAAGTAGCGGTTGAAAGCACCCTTCTGTTCGGCATTGAGCGTGAACACCAGTGGGTGGTCGGCAAACGAGGCCAGCTCGTCATAGATGCGCTTAAACCTGCTGCCGAAGCCCTTCATTCGGTCGTAGAGCGTCTCTTCGCAGTCCTCGAACACGTCGCGCCAGCCGCGGCCCTTTTTCAGCAGGTAGAACACGAAGCGGTTGGCCAGTCCGTTCTCCACCTTTTGGGGCGAGAGCAACGTGGGCAACTGCCCAGGTGTGCAGGTGATGAAAGCCGACAGGCGTGGTTCGGCTATATAGACATGCTCGTCGTCCTTGCGCCGGCTGTAGTCGATGACCTCGTGGTGGAAGGCCTTGCGCAGCCCACTGCTATAGTCGCCATAGTCCTGCTTGATGGCCGTGGCCATGGTGTCGGCCTCGGTCTCGAACACGGCGCCCCACCCCTCGTTGGCGGCCAGGTCCTGATAGAAAGCCGTGGCCGAGGCGTTGACCGAGATCAACGGTGTGCGGTAGGGCGGTTCCTCGGGTTCGGTGGCGTTCTGGCGCTCGCGCTTGTTCAGTGCGTCATACTGCGCCTTGCGCTGGCGATAGTCGCGTCGCAGCGCCTCGCTTTGGTTTCTCACCTGGTTCACCACAGGCGACACCACCGACAGGCAGGCCGGCAGCACACCCTTGTCCGAACCCGAGGGGGCCACCACGAAGGCATAGAAGGGCGGGTACACCCTGCGACGGTCGTACACGCCGAAGACATTGGGTGTGAAGCCCGACATCAGGTTGAGCGTACAAAGCAACATCTTGTCGCGATCTTCAGCCGTTTCCTGCATGCGCACCAGGTCGGCCAAAAACGAAGGCAGCGCCTCCATGTCCAGCCCGTCGCTGAAGGTCTGCCTGAACGGCAACTCTTCCGCCAGTTTCGCCATTCCGCCAAGCTCCTGCGAAACGACGTTTTGCATGGCAATACCTCCAATAGTTCCATACATACCACACTTATTATCAGTTGTTTTCATTCGCTCGTTGCCATTTTGCTTTAACGCGTCCCATTGTTCCGCATAGGTGTGGCGAAGTGGCGAAACTGACGGAAACTGGCGGCTCACTGCGCTGAGATCTACCCCCGCCTGCTGCGCCATCTGGAAGAAGCTGGCGATGGTGGTTCGGCCGTCATGTTTCCTCAGGCATTCCTGCCACTTGCGTTCACACGCCTCGGCATCATACTTGGTGCTCTGTGCCGAGAGCTGATGAAACAACTCGCCACCCTCGCTGCCCAGCCCGTCGGCCAGCGCAAAGCCCAGGCGCAGCCAGTCGTCGTACGTATCTGCCACGTTGGCTCCGCGCTCCAGCAAGAGCTGGCCCACGGCCTTCACCTTGGCCACCGCGTCGGTGGGGGTCATGCTGCTCTGGGGAGTGGCAGCCACTGCTGCGGCAGCTACACTGTCAGTGTTTGCACCCGAGGCCGCTGCCCATGCCAGGGGATCAAAAGTAGATAGATTTTCCATGATTAAAAATGTTTGATTAAGTCAGTTCGTAAATACGCCTCGGGGTCGTGAGGCAGAAAACAAGCGCGCGACACGTTGGCACACGCGGCATCCACCTGCTTCTCGGTGAGGTGGTAGGAGGCCATCAGGTAGTTGCGCAGCGCCTTGAACCACGTCTTGTGGTCGCAGCGCTCCAGGTCGATATGCACAAACCACTTCAGCCCGTCGCCCGAGGGCGAGCGGAAGAGCAGCAGCGTCTCCATCTGCTTGTCGTCCACCAACAGCCGAAACAGTTCCTCGCAGCGCTCGCCCAGCCCGTCGAGGTCTATGCACATCAGTCCCGAGTGGCGTAACAGCGACTGGTCGTTGCAATAGGCAAACACGCCCGAGGGCGTCACATAGTCGAAGTGCTCGGCCTTATACTTTCGCGCCTCGTCGTGGTCGTCAAAGTGGCGCAGCGCCTCAGTCTCGAGCCGTGCCCATCCATTTCTGACGTAGTCATAGACCTCAAACAGCGTCATCGCCTTTGCTTCCGGTCTTTTGTTTGTGATCGGCTTCCTAAAGAAGCTCATCCGTGCCTCGGCAGCATTCCATGTGCTCCGAGGCGTTTGAAAAGAAGTTTCCATCATACAATACCTAGATTTTGGTGTATGAGGTTTACTCTTCTCGCACCAACGGACTTCGGCATAGAAGAACTTTCACCTTGTCCGTCCCCATGGCCCGTGCTCGGTTAGCGCCACAGGTGTCGAATTCTGGGCGCAAAGATAGAAAAACGCCTCAAAATACGAAAAGACATAAAATTTGTTAAAGAAAAGAGGCACTTTTAGCCAAAAAAAGACACCTAAAAGCACAAAAAAAGACCTGACTCCACAAAAGAACCAAGCCTACATAGGGGAAAAGACGGGAAAGGGGCTACATCTCGCAGATCACTCGGGCCATGTCGTTGAGCGCCAGGCACTGGTCGCGGCGGATGGTGAGGCGCTCGTTGTGGTGGGCCCATGGAGCAAGCAGGAGCAGTTGACCGCGGGCACAGGCCTCCATGCGCTGTCCTCCGGGCTTCGCGAGGTCTGTGAAGCCATTCTCCTGAAGCACTATCAGCGGCAGGCCAGCCTCAAAGGCAGCACGCATCACGGCCTTCTCGCCCCGAGAGATGCAGGGCGACACCAGCACAGCCCCTGCGCGAGCCTGCTCCAGCCACCACGCCTGCTTCTGGGCTATCTCCTCGTCGGTGAGGCGGCGCGAACACTGCACCTGCAGGCGCACAGGGCGCTGCAGCAGGAAGCGGTTGCCGATGGCGGAGTACTGCTGGTCGCCCACCACCAGTCCGCGCTGCACGCGGAAGAGGTCGGGTCGCTCGCGCTTCATCAGCAGTCGTCGGGGGTTATCGCGGAGGTAGTCGAGCCAGCGTTGTAGCTGCCCCTCGCGCAGCAGCAGCTTGTCGTTATAGCCGCGACTGAAGAGGAGCCCATGCGTGCGGTCCTCGCCGCGGCGGTCTTTCTTTGGCGGTAGGTTTTGTTGCGTTGGTGGTTCTGTTTGTTGCGTTGGTGGTTTTGTTTGTTGCGTTGTCAACGCAACAGACGGGACGCCAAGGATGAGCTCGCGGTAGTGCTGGTTGCACTTCTGCTTGAAGCCGCGGAGGGCCATGCCTAGCGGCTGCTCCATCTGGCTCCGCACGAAGAGCACCACATGGAGGTGGTCGGGCATCATCTGCAGCGCCACCACCGATATTTCTGGATGATGGGCGGACGTGGCCATACACTCGTCATAGACGCGCTGCCCCAACGGCGAGAGCACCATCCGCGGCGCATCGCCGCTGTCGGCAGGCGCCTCGCTCCTGCCCGTCACCACACCCAAAAGCGGACGACGGCCCTCCACCGTCATCGTCACCATATAGATCATACGGCCGGTGTAATCGTGCCCCACACAGCGGCGCTGCATGGAGGGCTTCTTAGGCCCCGCAAAGGCCTTCTGACTCTCGTAAACTTCGTGCTTCATGGTACGGGGGGAAAGGCCTATCCCAGCAGGATGCCCAAGCTGACTAGCAGGCCATAGATAAAGATGTTGCGAGCCGTCAAACCGAGCACTGCATTGAGCTCACGACCTTGCCATATCTCCTTCATCTTCAGATAGGCCAGGTAGTGAAGAAACAGATAGACGAACGAGAGGTCGTAGGCCATGCGGTGGTTGGTGCTTGTGTAGAGCATGCCCAACAAACAGGCTATCACGCCTACACCCAAATAGAGCCGCAAGGCTGCCTTAGCCCCAATGCGCACCACCAGCGTGTTCTTGCCCGCGAGGCGGTCGGTGTCGCGGTCGCGGAAGTTATTGACCAGCAGCAGCGCATCAATCACCAAGCCACAGGCCACCGAGTCTACGATGACCTCAGGGGTGAAGGTATGGAGCTGGATGTAATAGGTGATGCTGACGGGCACAATGCCAAAGAACACCAGCACCAGCACATCGCCCAGACCAAGGTACGACAGGTGGGTGGTATAGAGGAAACAGAACACCACGCAGAGCGCGCCAATGAGAATCATCTCGAGGCCTCCGTAGAACACCAATGGCAGTCCTACAAGACAGCCCACAATAGTGGTCATGGCAATGGCATGACGCATGCGACCGATGCTCACCCACCCCTGCGTACAGGCACGTTCAGGCCCCAGACGAGTCTCGCGATCGTCGGTACCCTTGGCATAGTCTATGTAGTCGTTGATAAAGTTGGCATCTATCTGCATGATAAAGGCAAACAACAGACAGAGCACAGCTGCCGTCCAGCTGAACACGCTGCCGTCATACTGCTGGGCATCACTCCATGCCAGCGAGAGACCAATCATCACAGGCACGGCTGCACCTGTCAACGTCTTCGGACGGGCAGCCAGCAGCCAGGCCATGGGGGAATCTTTCTGCACTTTCTGCCTTTTCTTCCATTTCTTCCATTCCATTTTTTTGGCTATTTTCTCGTTAAACGCTTGCAAAAGTAGATAATTATTCGTATATTTGCAAACATAAACCCCAAAATATTATGCTAAAGAACACAGCAAGTCTCGACCTGGTGGAATTTGTTGAGACCCAGATACTGCCACAATATGCCCAGTTTGACAAGGCGCACAACATGGAGCACGCGACCCGCGTGATACGCCGTTCGCTGGAGTTGGCACGCTCTACCGGTGCCGACATCAACATGGTGTATGTCATCGCCGCCTACCACGATCTGGGACTGACCGGCCCACGCGCCATACACCACATCACCAGCGGAAAGATACTGGCCAGCGACGCCCGACTGAAACGCTGGTTCTCGGCCGACCAGATCAGCATCATGCGCGAGGCCGTGGAGGACCATCGCGCCTCGGCATCGCGGGCACCGCGCAGCATGTATGGCAAGATTGTGGCCGAGGCCGACCGCGACCTGTCGCCCGAGGTGGTATTCCGCCGCACGGTGCAGTTTGGACTGTCCAACTACCCCGAGCTGAACAAGGAGCAGCAGTGGCAGCGCTTTGCCGAACACATGGAGAGCAAATACTCGGTGCGCGGCTACATACGCCTCTGGATACCAGGTTCGCAGAACGAGCAGAACCTGAACCAGCTACGCAACATCATAGCCAACCCCCGACTGCTGAAGGAGGCATTCGAAAAATACTTTAGCGAAGAGGTTAACGCGTAAGGAAATAGAAAACGCATAAAGCGACCAGCAGCACGAAGAAGACAGAGAGCTTCAACATGCAGCTGGTCACTTTCTTTACTACCAAAACCGCCACCATGATAAAAAGCAATATGGCAGCGTAGTACATCCAACTATCCATAGAGAGAATTAATGATGCTTAAACAATAGACGGAAGGCCGTGGGTACGGGGGTCTCAAACTCCATGCGCTCGCCCGTGATGGGGTGCGTGAAGCACAACAGCCAGGCATGCAGACAGAGACGATGCAGGGGATCGTCGCCATTGCCGTACTTAGGGTCGCCACACACGGGATGGCCCATATCGGCAGCATGCACACGGATCTGGTTCTTACGTCCGGTCTCGAGCTTGAACTCCACCAGCGAGTGATCGGTGGTGCGGTCCATCACAAAGAAATGGGTGATGGCCAGCTTGCCGCCATTATCCACAGGCGATGAGTAGGTGACGTAGGCCTTGTTATCCTTCAACCAGTTCTGAATGGTGCCTTCGTTCTGCTCCATCTCACCACTGAGCACAGCCACATAACGGCGGTCATAGACAATCTGGTGCCAGTTGTGCTCCAATATCTGTTCGGTCTGTATATCCTTGGCATAGACCATCAGGCCACTAGTGTCGCGGTCCAGACGGTGCACCACATGCGCCGTGCAGCGCTGATGCGTCTTCTTGAAATAGTCGTCGAGCACGCTCTTGACGTTCAACGACGAATGGCCGGCAGCCATCGACAGGATGCCGATATTTTTCTCTACCACCACCAGCCAGCGGTCCTCATAGACAATCTTCACATAGCGGCTCTTGAAGCCTCGCTGATTGCGCTTGGTCTTGCTCACAGCCACCTTCATGCCGGGCTGCAGCTGATAGTCGAACTGAGTGACCGTCTTGCCATTCACCTTGACGCCCTGTCCCTGGAGCGTGGCCTTCACCTTGGTGCGACTCTGCGACACGTTGGCCAACAGAAACTCGAGCAACGGCTGAGCCTCGCTGACGGTGAAGTGATCGTACTGTCCCTCTGAATTATTTCCAGTATTCATTCTCATACGGGGTGCAAAGTTAGTGGAAACCAAGCGAAAAGCAAAATAAAATACGATTTATTTTCACTTTACGGCGGTAGAGCGGGAAATAATTTGGTAGAGTGGAAAATTATTAGTAACTTTGCAGCCAAAATAAAATTAATAAGGTAAAGAGAAGATGATTACAGTCACCAATTTGGCAATTCAATTTGGAAAAAAGGTTCTCTACAAGGACGTGAACCTGAAGTTTACAAACAACAATATCTACGGCGTTATCGGTGCCAACGGCGCCGGTAAGTCAACACTGCTCAGAGCCATCAGCGGCGAGCTGGAGCCCAACAAGGGTACCGTGGAGCTGGGCCCGGGCGAGCGCCTCTCGGTGCTGGAGCAGGACCACTTTAAATACGACGAATTCACGGTGATGGACACCGTGCTGATGGGACACCAGCCCCTGTGGCAGAACATGAAGGAGCGCGAAGCCCTGTATGCCAAAGAGGAGATGACCGAGGAAGACGGTGTGAAGGCTGCCGAACTGGAGATGGCCTTTGCCGAGATGAACGGTTGGGAGGCCGAGAGCGAGGCCGCACAGCTGCTGCAGAACCTGGGCATCAAGGAGGATATTCACTATGCACAGATGGCCACCATCTCTAACAACGAGAAGGTGCGCGTGATGCTGGCAAAGGCGCTGTTTGGCCACCCCGACAACCTGTTGCTCGACGAGCCTACCAACGACCTCGACCTGGACACCGTGCAGTGGCTGGAGGAATACCTCGCAGGACTGGAGCAGTGTGTCATGGTGGTGAGCCACGACCGTCACTTCCTGGATGCCGTTTCTACTCAGACGGTGGATATCGACTTCGGTAAGGTGACGCTGTTCTCGGGTAACTACTCTTTCTGGTACGAGTCTTCTCAGTTGGCACTGCGCCAGGCTCAGAACCAGAAGCTGAAGGCCGAGGAGAAGAAGAAGCAGCTGGAGGAGTTCATCCGTCGATTCTCTGCCAACGTGGCAAAGAGTAAGCAGACCACCTCACGCAAGAAGATGCTGGAGAAGCTGAACGTAGAGCAGATCACACCTTCTACACGTAAATACCCCGGCATCATCTTCCAGATGGAGCGCGAGCCTGGTACACAGATTCTGGAGGTAGAAGGACTGAAGGCTTTGGACAGCGACGGATCAGTGCTGTTCGACAACGTGAACTTCACCATCGAGAAGGGACAGAAGACCGTATTCCTGAGCCACAACCCCAAGGCTATGACGGCGCTCTTCGAGATTATCAATGGCAACCGCCAGGCTGACGCCGGTACCTATAAGTGGGGCGTAACGATTACAACGGCCTACCTGCCTCTGGACAACACCGAGTTCTTCCAGTCGGAACTGAACCTGGTGGACTGGCTGAGCCAGTTTGGCAAGGGCAACGAGGTGATGATGAAGTCGTTCTTGGGACGCATGCTGTTCAAGGAGGAAGATGTGCTGAAGCACGTGAACGTGCTCTCGGGTGGTGAGAAGATGCGCTGTATGATTGCACGTATGCAGCTGAAGAACGCCAACTGTCTGATTCTGGACACACCTACCAACCACCTCGACCTGGAGTCTATTCAGGCCTTCAACAACAACCTGGTGGGCTTCAAGGGCAACATCCTCTTTGCCTCACACGACCATGAGTTCATCCAGACCGTGGCCGACCGCATCATCGAGCTCACGCCAAAGGGCACCATCGACAAGCTGATGCAGTATGACGACTATATCTACGACGAGGCCATCAAGGAGCAGAAGGCTAAGATGTATGACATCTAATCAACGTGGCATGCTTTTTGCATGAACATGATTGAAACGTAAAAACATAAGCAATTATGACAGAAAAAGACATAAACATCGAAGAGCAGGAGCAGACCACTGACCAAGTGGCAGCCGAGCAGGAGAACACCGAGAATACGGAGAACACCGAGAAGGCTGAGAATGCTGACGCTGCCGAGAACGCTGAAAAGCAAGACGAGGCCGAGCAGATCATTGCCGACCTGAAAGATAAGTATCTGCGCACCATGGCCGAGTTTGACAACTTCCGCAAGCGCACCATCAAGGAGCGTCAGGAGCTGATACTGAACGGTGGCAAGAAGACCATCACCGCCCTACTCCCCGTCATCGACGACATGGAGCGCGCCATGGAGAACGGCAAGAAGACCGACGACATCGAGGTGCTGCGCGAAGGCATGCAACTGATCTACCAAAAGCTGATGAAGACTCTGGAGGCTCAGGGCGTGACAAAGATTGAGACCGAGAATGCCGACTTCGACACCAACCTGCACGAGGCCGTGGCACTGGTTCCCGGCATGGGCGACGACAAGAAAGGCAAGGTCATCGACTGCATGGCCACCGGCTATAAACTGAACGATGAAGTAATCCGCTACGCAAAGGTAGCTGTAGGACAATAAACCAATGGCACAGAAACGAGACTACTACGAGGTGCTGGGCGTCGAAAAGACGGCTTCAGAGGCAGAGATTAAGAAGGCATATAGAAAGATTGCCATCAAATATCACCCAGACCGTAACCCCGGCGACAAAGAGGCCGAGGAGAAGTTCAAGGAGGCCGCAGAGGCCTACAATGTGCTGCACGACACACAGAAGCGCCAGCAATACGACCAGTTTGGCTTCGCCGGACTGAACGGTGGTGCCGGTGATGGCTTCGGTGGCTTCGGCGGTGGCGCATCCATGAACATGGACGACATCTTCTCGATGTTTGGCGACATCTTCGGCGGTCATGGCTTCGGCGGTTTCGGCGGTGGCTTTGGCGGCGGAAAGGCTCGTCCACAGAAGCATCGTGGCGGCGACCTGCGCCTGAAGGTGAGACTGACACTGGAGGAGATCAACCAGGGTGTCACCAAGAAATTCAAGGTGCGCAAGGATGTGCCCTGCGAGCACTGTCATGGTACTGGCGCCGAGGGCGGCAGCGGCATGGAGACCTGTCCCACCTGTCATGGCTCAGGCGTGGTGACCCACACCACACAGAGCATCTTCGGTATGATGCAGAGCCAGGGCGTCTGCCCCACCTGTCACGGTCAGGGTCAGGTCATCAAGAACAAGTGTAAGCACTGCGGTGGCACTGGAGTCACCAAGGGCGAAGAGGTGGTAGAGGTGAACATCCCCGCTGGCGTAGCCGAAGGTATGGTGGTGAACATCTCGGGCAAGGGTAATGCCGGTATGAACAACGGCATCCCCGGCGACATACAGGTATTTATCGCAGAAGAGCCTCACGACACCTTTATCCGTGACGACAACGACCTGATATACAACCTGCTGCTGGACTTCCCCACAGCGACCCTGGGCGGCGAGGTAGAGATACCTACCATCGAAGGCAAGGTGCTGAAGGTGAAGATAGAACCCGGCACACAGCCCGGCAAGACCATGCGCCTGAGAGGCAAAGGACTGCCCGCTGTGAAGGGCTATGGCACAGGCCGTGGCGACCTAGTGGTGAACATTAGCATCTACGTGCCTAAGACCCTGTCGCGCGACGAGAAGAAGGCCATCGAGGCATTCAAGGAGAGCGACAACTTCAAGGGCGACAAGGAGACACGCGACAGCATCTTCCAGAAGTTCAAGAACTATTTCAACTAAAAGGGACCTATGACCTACGAAGAAGTAACCGAATACCTGTTCAGCCAGACCGCTAACTACGAAAGTCAGGGAGCTACTGGCTACAAAGAAGGACTGGAGACCACCATGGCTCTGGACGAACACTTCGGTCATCCACACAAGACGTTCCGTAGCATACACATTGCGGGAACCAACGGCAAGGGATCGGTGTCGCACACCATCGCAGCTTTCCTGCAGATCTGCGGCTACCGCGTAGGACTGTACACCTCGCCACATCTGGTGGACTTCAGCGAGCGCATCCGCGTGAACGGCACGCCTATACCCAAGGATTATGTGGTCAACTTTGTAGAAAGCGAGAAAGCATTCTTTGAACCTCTGCATCCCTCTTTCTTTGAAATCACAACGGCTATGGCGTTCAAGTACTTCAGCGACATGAACGTTGACATCGCTGTCGTAGAGGTGGGACTGGGCGGCCGACTGGACTGCACCAACATCATCACCCCTATACTTAGCACCATCACCAACATCTCGCTGGATCACACCAAACTGCTGGGTTCTACGCTCGAGCAGATTGCCTTTGAGAAGGGCGGCATCATCAAGCCTGGTGTCCCCGTGATTATCGGTGAGGCTACTCCTGAGACACGCAAGGTATTTGAGGAACTGGCCAAGGTGGCCGGTGCCCCTATCACCTTTGCCGAAGACGAACCCGCCATTGTCGAGTATAAGGCTCTGCCCGGTGGCATCATGCACTACAAGACAAACCGCAACGTAGAGTTTGATGGTGAGTTGTCTGGCACCTATCAGGTCAAAAATGCGAACACCATCATCAAGATGTTAGACAGCCTGATGGACAGTGGCTATCTGTCGTCATCCAACATCGAAGACAACATGACCAAAGGGGTGAAGGAGATGAACCAGGCCTTCATGAACGTAATGAGCATCACCGGACTGAAAGGCAGATGGCAGGTGGTCAGAAAGAAGCCCATGGTCATATGCGACACTGGTCACAATGCAGGCGCATGGGAATACCTGTCGAAACAACTGGAGGAACTGCCCTGTCATCAGTTGCGCATCGTGTTTGGCATGGTCGAAGACAAAGACATCTACAGCGTGATGAACATGCTGCCGAAGAATGCCACCTATTATTATACTAAAGGAAGCACCAAAAGAGCCTTCCCAGAGACCTCGCTGAAGGTATTTGGAGAGCAATTTGGACTGAAAGGCGAATGCTACCCCACAGTGGATAAAGCCTACGAGGCTGCACTTCAAAATGCTACAAGTGAAGATGTTATCTTTATAGGCGGTAGCACTTATGTTGTAGCCGACTTCCTGAAATCTCGAATTTAGGTGTTTTTAACAACATTTTTTTGCCGATATGTTTGCTCATATCGGCTTTTTTTTGTTCCTTTGCAACAAAGTTACAGTAACTAAAAACTTTTGATTATGGCGAACACAACAGAAAATGTGAATCTGTGTGGTCTGAAAAGAGAGGACTTTCAGACCACAGTCAACGGTAAGAAAACCGATCTTTACATCCTCCGTAACCGCAAGGGATACGAAGTAGCCATCACAAATTACGGTGGCGCCATTTGTGCCATCATGGTACCAGACAAAGACGGTAACGTTGCTAACGTGATTCAAGGTCACGACAATATCCAATCAGTTATTAATTCCCCAGAGCCCTTTCTTTCAACCCTTATCGGCCGATTTGGTAACCGAATCTGCAAGGGACAGTTCACACTGAACGGTAAGGAATATCAGTTGGCCATCAACAATGGTCCTAACGCCCTTCACGGCGGTCCTCGCGGTTTCCATGCCCGCGTATGGGATGCCAAGCAGATGGGCCCTCGCGCACTGGCTTTGCACCGCGTGTCGAGCTATGGTGAAGAGGGGTTCACCGGCGAAGTTGACATCACAGTAGAGATCACCTTCACCGACCAGAACGAGTTGGTGCTGGAATATCTGGCCACAACCAATAAGAAGACCATCATCAACCTGACACACCACGGTTTCTTCTCTCTGGCAGGTACGGCTGATCCCACACCTACTATCGACGATCAGATACTGGAGCTGAATGCCGACTTCTACGTGCCCATCGACGACACATCCATTCCTACAGGCGAGATTCTGAAGGTGGCAGGCACTCCCTTCGATTTCCGCACGCCAAAGGCTGTGGGCAAGGATATCGATGCTGACGACATCCAGATCAAGCACGGCGCTGGCTACGACCACTGCTTCGTGCTGAACAAGAAAGAAGAGGGCGAACTGAGCTTCGCTGCACGACTGACCGAGCCCAAGAGCGGACGCACCATGGAGGTTTACACCACCGAGCCTGGCGTACAAGTATATAGCGACAACTGGGCAGACGGTTATAAGGGTATCCACGGTGCCACATTCGGACGCCGCTCGGCTATCTGCTTCGAGTGCCAGCACTTCCCCGACAGTCCCAACCGTCCTTACTTCCCATCTGTCGTATTGAATCCCGGTCAGCGCTACAAGCAGAAGACCATCTATAAATTCGGAGTAACTGAATAGTAATCATAAACTAAAAACAAAAAATGACTTCAACAAACAACAACAGCAAAGTAATTGCCATCATCACGATGTGCTTCATCTTCGCGATGATCTCTTTTGTAACAAACATGGGTGCGCCCTTTGGCAACATTTGGGGCTTCACATATCCATTTGCTAAGGCGTGGGGTAACATGATGAACTTCGCCGCTTATCTGTTTATGGGTATTCCCGCAGGTAAGATGCTGATCAAGTACGGCTATAAGAAGACCGCACTGATTGCACTGGCCGTAGGTCTGATTGGTCTGGCTCTGCAGTATCTGTCGAGCATCGCTGGCGACGCCACCTATGTATTCACATATCAGGAGATTCCCGTTGCACTGAACCTGATCATCTATCTGCTGGGCGCCTTCGTTTGCGGTTTCTGCGTATGTATGCTGAACACCGTGGTGAACCCCATGCTGAACCTGCTCGGTGGCGGTGGCAACAAGGGTAACCAGCTCATCCAGGTTGGTGGCACACTGAACTCACTGACTGCAACGCTGACACCTATGCTCACAGGTATCCTCGTAGGTACGGTGACAGCTGAGACCAGCATGAGCAACGTGGCTCCATTGCTGTTCATCGGTATGGCCGTATTCGCCATCTCTTTCATCATCATCAGCCGCGTATCTATCCCCGAGCCTACTCTGGGCAAGGAGCAGCCACAGTATGAACACAGCCCATTGGCATTCCGCCACACACTGCTGGGTGTCATCGCTATCTTCTTCTATGTAGGTATCGAGATTGGTATCCCCATGCACCTGCAGTTCTACGTCACTGACCTGGGCTTCGAAGGCTCTGCAGCCGTTGGTGGTGTGATTGCCGGCATCTACTGGATCCTGATGATGGTTGGTCGTGCTACATCAAGTGTGATCTCTGGTAAGGTTTCTACCTCACTCCAGATGATTGTGGTATCAAGCTTGGCTATCGCCCTGCTGCTGATTGCCATCTTCATGCCCGAGAGCAGCACCGTGGTATATGATGGTCACGACATTCCCGTGAAGGCCTTCTTCATTGCAGCCTGCGGTCTCTGCACCTCTATCATGTGGGCCGGTATCTTCAACCTCTCTGTTGAGGGTCTGGGCAAGTACACCGAGGCAGCTTCTGGTATCTTCATGACCATGGTTGTAGGTGGTGGCATCATGCCTCTCATCCAGCAGAGCATTGCAAGCAGCACTGGCAACATCACCAGCTACTGGCTCGTCATCGCCATGTTGGCCTACATTCTGTTCTATGCTACCGTTGGTTGCAAGAACGTGAACAAGGACATCAACGTAGATTAATACTCTAATACAAACCTAATAAACTTAAAAACATTATGATTGATATCGAATTTGTAAGACAGCGCTTCATCAAGCACTTCGACGGAAAGACAGGTAACGTATATACCTCTCCCGGTCGTATCAACTTGATTGGTGAGCACACAGACTATAACGGCGGATTCGTATTCCCCGGTGCAGTGGACAAAGGTGTTACAGCTGAGATGCGCGCCAACGGTACTGAAGATACCGTTATGGCATACGCTATCGACCTGAAAGACCGTGTAGATTTCAAGCTCTCTGACCCCGCAGGTCCTAAGGCTTCATGGGCACGCTACATCTATGGTATCGCCCTGGAGATGAAGAAGCTGGGTGTACCCGTAAAGGGTTTCAACATTGCCTTTGCAGGTGATGTGCCCCTCGGTGCAGGTATGTCTTCTTCCGCCGCTATGGAGAGCTGCTTCGCTTGCGGTCTGAACGACATCTTCGGCGAGAACAAGGTTAGCCAGTGGGATATGGTACTGGCTGGTCAGGCTACTGAGCACAACTACTGCGGTGTAAACTGCGGTATCATGGACCAGTTTGCTTCTGTATTCGGTAAGGCAGGTTGCCTGATGCGTCTGGACTGCCGCAGCCGTGAGTTCGAATACTTCCCATTCAAGCCCGATGGCTATCGTCTGGTATTGCTCGACTCAGTGGTTAAGCACCAGTTGGCTGGTTCTCCCTACAACGACCGTCGCAACAGCTGCGAGAACGTAGTGAAGCACATCCAGGCTAAGCACCCAGAGGGTAAGTTTGAGACCCTGCGCGACTGCACATGGGAGCAGCTGGAAGAGGTGAAGGCTGAAGTAGGTGAAGAAGACTACAAGCGCGCTAAGTTCGTGCTGGGCGAGAAGGACCGCGTATTGGCAGTCTGCGACGCCTTGAACGAGGGCGACTACGAGAAGGTTGGTGAGATGATGTACAAGACTCACGAGGGTCTGTCAAAGGACTACGAGGTGTCTTGCGAGGAGCTCGACTTCCTGAACGACATTGCCAAGGAGAACGGCGTTACTGGTAGCCGTATCATGGGTGGTGGCTTCGGTGGTTGCACCATCAACCTGGTTCGCAACGACCTGTACAAGCAGTTCGTTGAGGATGCCAAGAAGAAGTTTAACGCTAAATATGGTCATGAGCCCAAGGTTTACGATGTTGTCATCGGCGACGGCTCACGCAAGCTCTGCTAATCATTAAGCAGCATAACACACGTTACGCAGATTGCGCAGGTCACACCCTGTGTAATCTGCGTAATTCAATTAATTATATGGAAGTCATGAATCGTCTTTTTCTAATTATCAGTCCCCTACTCTTCCTTTGTGGATGCACCCAGCGACAAGAGACAACACCAACCTATTTTGACGATATAGACACAGAAGGTCTGGTGACACAAGACACGGTCGGCACCAAGGAGCGCGATGAACAAATAGCCAAAGAACTGGAATACTATCTGGATCGTCACAACGTGCGTGACGAGGGCTTCGACATGGTGATACGATATGCAGAGGACGGTGATTCTACACAAGCTATCTATCTGCCTAAAGGGAGGGCGATGGCACGCAACCTGATGCATTGGCAGCACGGCAGGCGCCAAGGCAAGGGCGTAACCACCGACAGACAGGGCCGACTGATCATTGGCATGTTCAATGCCGACACACTGGTCAGCGGTATACGCATGGACGAGAAAGGCATCTATGCAGGCATGATGAACAGTGCCATGGAGGCCTGCGGACACGGCTCATACCGTTCGGTGGACGGCTCTTTCTACGAGGGACACTGGCAACATGACCAGCGCGAAGGCTTTGGCTTTAGTGTCAGCACCGCCCACCTGAAAGCAGGCCAGTGGAGCCGAGATGCCTTTCGTGGTGAGCGCATGCACTACACCAGCGAACGCATCTATGGCATCGACATCTCTCGCTATCAGCACGAGATTGGTCGCCGACGCTTCCCTATCGACTGGGCCCACCTGCGCATCACGAACATGGGCAGACGCATCAGCAGTCAGCGGGTGGACGGCGATGCCAACTACCCCGTCAGCTTCGTTTATATCAAGTCCACACAGGGAGCCACCATCACCAACCGCTATTTCGCCACCGACTATCAGAATGCACGCAAACATAACATACGTGTGGGTGCATACCATTTCTTCACGGTGGGAAAGGATGCCAGAGAGCAGGCCCACTACTTCCTGAAGAACACACAGTTTAAGAAGGGCGACCTGCCCCCCATGCTCGACATTGAACCCACAGACGCCATGATACGCAAGGGAGGCGGCCCGAAGAAGATGTTCAGCGACATACGCACCTGGATCAACATTGTAGAGCGCGCAACCCACACGCGCCCACTGCTCTACGTCAACCAGCGATTCATCAACATGTATCTGGACATGGCACCCGACCTGAAAGAGAAATACCTGTTCTGGATAGCCCGCTACGGCGAGTATAAGCCCGACGTCAGACTGGCCCTGTGGCAACTAAGTGACTGCGGGCGCGTGAAGGGCATTCAAGGCGATGTTGACCTGAACGTGTTCAATGGTTATCAGATACACTGGGACGATTTCCTGAGCGAGGAGACCATCAAATAGAAAAAAAATGCGTACCTTTGCATGCACAATAAATAATAAGACATGTATTTCACAGGAATTATCATTGCCTTCTGCACATTTCTCGCCATCGGCATATGGCATCCCATCGTCATTAAGACAGAATATCACTGGGGCACAGGACCTTGGAAGATATACCTGCTCATCGGCATCGTATGTCTGATAGCAGCACTGTTCATCGAGAATGCCATCATCTCGGCCAGCATCGGCGTGTTTGGTGCATCAGCATTGTGGGGCATCGGCGAACTCTTCGCTCAGAAAAGACGCGTACAAAAGGGCTGGTTCCCAATGAACCCTAAGCGTAAGCACGAATATGAAAACTGAGCTCATCCTGGTAGGTAAGACGGTGAACAAGCACTTCGTGGCTGGCATCAACGACTATGCAGAGCGTATAGGACACTATATGCCCTTCAACATCACGGTCATCCCTGAACTGAAGAACACCAAGAACCTCTCTGAGGAACAGCAGAAGACCGCTGAGGGTGAACTGATCCTGAAGCAGATACAGCCATCAGACACCGTGGTGCTGCTGGACGAACATGGCAAGGAGTTACGCAGCATCGAGCTGGCCGCCTGGCTGGAACAGAAGAGGAACACCGTCCGCCGATTGGTGTTTGTCATTGGTGGCCCCTACGGTTTCTCACCTGCCGTCTATGCACGTGCCAACGAGAAACTGTCACTCTCTAAGCTCACCTTCTCTCACCAGATGGTGCGACTGGTTTTCACCGAACAGATCTATCGTGCCTGCACCATCATCAAGGGCGAACCCTATCACCACGAATAGCAAGAGGATAAGGCTGGGTCTCCCACCCCGTCGATACACATTATAATAAATATAGGAACAACAAAAAAAGAGGACTCAAAGGTCCTCTTTTTTTCTTTGCGGAGAGTGAGGGATTCAAACCCCCGATACCCATAAGGGTATACCGGATTTCGAGTCCAGCGCGATCGATCACTCTGCCAACTCTCCGATTAAGTGAGTGCCATGCAAGCGTGCTTGCTAATGGCCGAGCGTGAGGAGAGAAAAAATTTCATTTTAGTTCTCCCTTTAAGTGCATGCAAAGGTAATACATTTTTCCGAACCAACCAAATGTTTATCGGGAAAACTTAAGAAGAAAGGCCAGAAACTGAGTTCTGGCCTTTCGAGGTATTATTTCTGTGGTTCTTCAAGTCTGCTACCAACCTCCTTAGCTAAACCACGAGCATATCTTGCGGGATAGCCAGGACGCACCGGTGTAGAACCGAGACCATACTTTGTACGTGTGAAACGACCGTTCTGTTCAGGCTTGATGGTCATATCATTGTACTTCACAATCAGATAGGTAGCCAACTGGCACCAGCGAGCCAGCATCTGGTCGGCCTTCTCTGCAGTATATCCAGTGAGATACTTCACACGAGCAGCCTCGTCGAGCGTCAGCGCCTTGTCCTCTACCTCTTTCTGAGCACAGAAGTATGAGTTGTCGAGCGAGTCACGTACCTGCTTCAGGCTGGGGAACATCATTGAGTAGCGGGGATAAACCATGTTAGACACCCAGTTCTGAACCCAGAACGCATTATCCATAGAGAAGTTCAACTCGTCAACACCAGGTGTGTTGTAAGGACGTGGCGACTCTGTAGCACAGCAATAGACGGGAGTGAATGGAGCCATGTTGCCATCATCGTTGGCAAACCAGAAGCAACCACCCACCTCACGGGGCATCCATGAACGCATCTGACTAACAAACACGAAGCCTGCCTGCTGAGTAGAAACAGGACGCTCATTGAAATACTTCTTGCCATCTACCTCGAAGAAAAGCGGTGTAGGACGATAAGGCATATCCCAGATACCGCCACCCATGTCCTGATCGAGAGAGAAAGGAGTGTTCTCGTAGTGGTCGCGCATAGCCTCCTCTACATCGTGAACAGTCAGTTTCTTGTTAGGCTTCACCCAGAGCGGCATCACCTCGGCATTGGCATCCTTACCCTCTGCCCAGGGGATATAGCGGTCCATACCATCAGCATAACGATTGAAGAAGGTCCACACGCGTGCATCACAGATACGACGACCAGAGAAGTCGGGAGCAGCATAAGCAGCGTTGTAGCTAAACTCAGCATCCTTACCGCTGAACCAGCCCATCTTACGAGCATAAGACACCACATTCTTTGAGTAGCGCACGTTCTCCTTATCCTTCATATTAAAAGTGGTGATACGACTCTGGTTAGCGTGTCCGCAGATCATGTCATCGGGAATACGCACAGCCACCCATACGGTGCGAGCCTTCTCCACCTTACGGTCGCTACCAGTACCCATCATCTCCATAATCCAAGCCTCGTTAGGGTCGCAGATGGTGAAGGTCTCACCACTTGAGTAGTAGCCATACTTCTCAACCAGTGAAGTCATCACATCAATAGCCTGACGGGCATTCTTAGAACGCTGTAGGGCGATATAAATCAGCGAACCATAGTCGATAACACCCGTGGTGTCGATCATCTCCTCGCGACCACCAAAGGTTGTCTCACCGATGGTCACCTGCCACTCGTTGATATTACCAATCACGTTGTAGGTCTCCTCGGCCTCGGCAATCTCGCCCAGGTACTTGTTGGTGTCCCACTCATACACTTTGCGCAGTTCGCCCTTAGCATGCTTAGCAGCAGGATAGTGTACCAATCCCTGGAACATGCCATAACTATCAGCACTATACGAGCAGATGACTGAACCATCGGCAGAAGCCTTCTTACCAACGATATAGTTGGTGCAGGCAAAAGAAGTTGTTGCCATCAAGGCAAAAAGAGGTAAAAATAACTTTTTCATTTTACGTTGTTTGTACTAACCTATCAGCTCTCTCCCAGATGGTGTACATCCCAAGAGCAAGCTGATAGGCTGTTCTATCATCAAAAGAAATTAGCTTTTACTTAATTATCAATTTATCACTTCCAGCAGCTTTGAAGCTCATGTCCAGACCTTTCACGCTGTGAGTAAGAGCACCAAAGGAGATAAAGTCCACACCAGCCTTGGCATAGGGGATCATCGTGTCGTAGGTGATGCCACCCGACGACTCTGTCTCGGCACGTCCGTTGACAATCTTCACAGCCTTTGCAGTGTCTTCGGGTGTGAAGTTGTCGAACATGATACGGTCGCAACCCTCGGCCAAAGCCTCGTCAAGTTCCTTGAAGTTGCGCACCTCACATTCGATCTTCAAATCCTTACCATGATCCTTGCAATACTGTTTGGCACGGCTGATGGCATTGTGCACGCCACCACAGAAGTCGATATGGTTGTCCTTCAGCAGGATCATATCGAACAAACCGATACGGTGGTTCATGCCACCACCAATCTTCACGGCCTCCTTCTCCAGCATACGCATGCCGGGAGTCGTCTTACGTGTGTCGAGCACACGTGTCTTGGTGCCAGCATCGATCAGGGCCTGCTGATAGCGGTGGGTCATGGTGGCAATGCCACTCATGCGCTGCAGGATGTTCAGCATCAGGCGCTCTGTCTGCAACAGGCTCTGCTCACGTCCTTTAACGCTCATGACGATATCGCCAGGCTTCACATGCGCGCCATCCTCTACATATACCTCTACTTGCAGTTCGGGGTCGAAACGACGGAACACCTCCTTGGCAATCTCTACACCAGCAAAGATACCCTCCTCCTTAATCAGCAACTTCGACTCACCCATGGCATCTGCAGGAATGCAGCACAACGTGGTGTGGTCGCCATCACCGATATCCTCGGCAAAAGCCAGGTCTATCAGTTTGTCGTTCAGTTCTTCTACACTTAACATGACTTTCAGATATTGAAACAACAATTATTCAAAATAGATACCAAGACCGATACGGATACCAAAACCGCTGTACTCCACATGATCCTTCAGGCTCAGGTTGTAGTACACCTCTGGCTCCAGCGTTACGGTGCGGTTCAGGAAGTAAGCATAGCCCAACTGGACCGTAGGCAGGAAATCATCAAACTTATGACGGTGAACATAGTTGGCACCAGCACCCAGATAGAGTCCGTTCTGCTCGATATAGTAACGAATACCGGCACCTGCTGAGAGAGCATTGGGGCCCACCTTATGCCAGTCATAACCCAAGTTGGCTGTTACCATCCAGTCGTCCTCGAACAGATAACCACCTTTGGCATTAAAACCCATCTTCAGGCTCTCTGCTTTAGTATAGTCAAGATTAAAATTAGAAAGACTTGCAGATGCATAATACTTGTCCATGCCAAATGGCGGACGATCCTGTATCTGTGCATTACCAGTCAATGAGAAGACAAAACCACAAAGGGTCATTAAAAAGAATCTTTTCATAAGTAATTTATTTTAGGGTTTTACGATAATTTGCTAACCAGATAATGAACCATGCGGCAGAGAGTATCGCCGTTAATGCAGCAATAACTCCAGCATATTCAGTTTCCAAATGGAATGCCTGCTCTGAAAGCAGATAAGTTACACATACCGTAGTCATAAATACGGCTGGGATAAAAGTAACCAAACAATTTCTCTTCTCACGAACCAAATAGACCGTGATAGCCCACAATGTAAAGACAGACAATGTCTGGTTGCTCCAACCAAACCAACTCCAGATCACATCGAATCCATCTGGATTAGCCATCTGCCAGATGAGTAAAGCTATAACTGCCAAGAACATAGGTATACATACATAGAGACGCTTACGTATGCTTCTCTGTTCCAGACGGATGAAGTCAGCAATAATCAGACGAGCAGAACGTAGAGCCGTATCACCACTGGTGATGGGTGCTGCCACCACACCAAGGATAGCCAAGACACTACCAAACACGCCTAACCAGTTCTCGCTCACCATATTTACAATAGCAGGAGCCTTACTGATAATAGCCTCACCGCCCTCCATTTGCTGATAACCTGCAACAGGTTCATTATAGAAGAAATACATGGCCACCGTAGCCCAAATGAGCGCTACGAAGCCTTCTGTAATCATGGAACCATAGAAAATAGGACGTCCCATTTTCTCATGTTTCACACAACGAGCCATCAACGGACTCTGTGTTGCATGGAAGCCACTGATAGCGCCGCAAGCAATTGTAATAAATAAACATGGGAATATATTCTTTGTGGTCAGCGAAGCTTCGCCTACCCCTTCCCACAGTTCTGGAATGTCGGGCTGCTTGATGAATAGCATCACCAGGAATGCCACTGCCATAAACAGCAAGGAGAAGGCAAAGAGTGGATACACTTTTCCAATAATCTTATCAATTGGCATCATCGTAGCAATCAGGTAATAGAGGAATATTACCACAATCCAGAAAGTACTATTACTGAGGAAAGCAAGTTGTGTGCCCTCTGTATGGAACAAATTCTGAAGCAGAGAAGCCGGACTGTAAACAAACACTGCGCCTACCATCATAAGTAAGAACACAGAGAAAATAAGCATCACTTGCTTAGGTACATTACCCAAATAACGTCCGATAATCTCAGGCAAGTTGGCACCGCCATTACGAATAGAGAGCATACCACTCAAGTAATCATGCGTAGCACCAGCAAAAATACATCCTAATACAATCCATAAGTAAGCCGCAGGACCAAACTTAGCACCCATGATAGCTCCGAAGATAGGTCCGGTACCCGCAATATTCAGAAACTGAATCATGAAGATCTTCCAACCCGGTAAAACCATAAAATCTACGCCATCTGCCTTTGCCACTGCAGGCGTTTGACGATCATCTGGACCAAAGATACGCTCCACAAAGCGACCATAAATAAAATAGCCCAAAACAAGAGCCACGAGGCTCACAACAAACGTAATCATTTTGCTTATTTTTGTGAATTAGCAATGCAAAAGTACTATTTTTATTTGAAATATGAAAAAAAAAGCCTAACTTTGCACGAAATTTTAATAATAATAATGAGATATCGTTTCATTCTATTCATACTACTTGTTGGTTTGCTTACTATCCAACCAACAAAAGCCCAATTTTCCTCTTCTCCCAAACACGAAGTCCGCGCTATGTGGCTGACCACCATTGGTGGCATCGACTGGCCCAGATCTTCCGGACAGAAGGCCCAGAAACTTGAGATGATCAGTATTCTCGACCAACTGAAAGCGGCTGGCATCAACACGGTCTTATTTCAAGCTCGTGTCAGGGGCACCACCATGTACCCATCGAAGTATGAGCCTTGGGAGACCTGCCTGACAGGCACCCCCGGCAAGAATCCCGGCTATGACCCTCTGAAGCTCTGCATCGACCTTTGTCACGAGCGAGGCATGGAATGCCACGCATGGGTAGTCACCATCCCCATGGGCAACTGGAACAAGATTGGCTGTAAGACCATGCGTCAGAAACACCCCAACCTGGTCAAGCGCATTGGCGACGATGGTTTCATGGACCCCGAAAACACCCTGACGGGTGATTATCTGGTGAAGATATGCCGCGAGATTGTGGACAACTACGACGTTGACGGCATCCACCTGGACTACATCCGTTATCCTGAGACGTGGCCTACCAAACTGAAGGCCAAGAAGACCATTCAGCAGCGACGCAACTACATCACAGACATCGTGAGAAAGATTAGCCATAGCATCAAGCCCCGCAAGCCATGGATCAAGTTCTCGTGCTCGCCAATAGGCAAATACGACAATCTGAGACGCTACTCTGCCGGTGGCTGGAATGCCCATACTGCCGTATCGCAAGATGCACAACTATGGCTGAAGGAAGGTCTGATGGACGAGCTCTTCCCCATGATGTACTTCCGCGACAACAACTTCTTCCCCTTTGCCATCGACTGGAAAGAGAACAGCAACGGCCGACTCATCGTGCCGGGCTTGGGCATCTATTTCCTGGATCCTAAAGAGGGCAAATGGGAACTGGATCAGGTGGCACGCCAGATGAACGTGTGCCGACAGATTGGTGTGGGCCACTGCTACTTCCGCTCAAAGTTCTTCACCGACAACACGAAGGGCATCTACGATTACGCCCGTGCTTTTGATGCCACACCGGCATTGGTACCACCTATGACATGGGCCACAAAGTCGGTGCCCAGCGCCCCTAAATCGCTATCGCTCGAAGGCACTCGACTGCACTGGGGAGCTGCTCACGACGACAGTGGTGCTCCATATTTATTATACAATGTCTATGCCTCCGACACCTATCCAGTAGATATCACCAAGGCAGAAAACCTGGTAGCCGTGCGACAGACCAAAACATCCATTCAGGTGCCAGCCCATAAGTACTATGCCGTCACGGCCATGAACCGCTTTGGCATCGAGAGTAAGTCCATACAATTACATCACGGAAAGGCTACTCAGACACCACGTCAATCCACAGGTCCAGACCAGTTCTTCTCCGAAGGAAATGTATTCGTACTTCCTACAAAAGAGAACACACTGGACGCTAAGTATATCATTATAGAAACACTTCAAGGTCAGACGATTACGATTATTCCTTACACCAGGACTTTAGACGTAAAGAAGATTCCTAACGGCATCTATCAATTGCGCTCTTTAGGTCGCAACGGACGTAATCATCGCATTGGTTTCTTAACCATTAAAAGACCTTAAGAAAAGGGAACGGAAAATAATATTATATTTTTTCGTTCCCCTTTTTCTTATAATTCGGAAGAATTAAGTAACTTTGCACACGGAATCGTAAACCCAAAGGATAATAAAGAAATTATGGCAATTAAAAAACTCAAAAAGGTACTAGTGCTCGGTTCAGGTGCACTAAAGATTGGACAAGCAGGTGAGTTCGACTACTCTGGTTCGCAGGCATTGAAAGCCCTGCGCGAGGAAGGTATCAAGAGCGTGTTGGTAAACCCCAACATCGCCACCATCCAGACCTCAGAAGGCATCGCCGACAAGGTCTATTTCCAGCCCGTCAACACTCATTTCGTCACCGAGATCATCAAGAAGGAACGCCCCGATGGTATCCTCTTGGCATTTGGTGGACAGACAGCTCTGAACTGCGGTACTGAGCTGTATCAGAATGGCACACTGAAGGAATACGGCGTCGAGGTGCTTGGCACCAGTGTTGAAGCGATCATGAACACTGAGGACCGTGACCTTTTTGTGAAGAAGCTCGATGAGATTGAGCTGAAGACGCCCGTCAGCCATGCTGTAGAGAACATGGACGACGCGCTGAAGGCAGCCCACGAGATTGGCTTCCCCATCATGATTCGTTCTGCCTATGCACTGGGTGGTCTTGGCTCGGGTATCTGTCCTGACGAAGCCGCCTTCAAGGAGTTGGCAGAGAGTGCTTTCACCTTTGCACCACAGATCTTGGTAGAGGAGTCTCTGAAAGGCTGGAAGGAAATTGAGTTTGAGTGCATCCGTGATGCCAACGACCGTTGCTTCACCGTGGCCTCAATGGAGAACTTCGATCCCCTGGGCATCCACACCGGTGAGTCTATCGTGGTAGCACCCACCTGTTCGCTGACTGAAGAGCAGGTCAAGATGCTGCAGGACATCACCATCCGTTGCGTACGCCACCTGAACATCATTGGCGAGTGCAACATCCAGTTTGCCTTCAATGCCACGACCAACGACTATCGCATCATTGAGATCAATGCTCGTCTGTCTCGTTCTTCTGCTCTGGCATCAAAGGCTACAGGTTATCCTCTGGCTTTCGTAGCAGCAAAGATTGCATTGGGCTACACCCTCGACCAGATTGGCGAGATGGGCACCACCAGCAGTGCTTATGTAGCTCCCTCACTCGACTATATGATTTGTAAGATTCCTCGTTGGGACCTTACCAAGTTTGCTGGTGTAAGCCGTCAGATCGGTTCTTCGATGAAGTCTGTGGGCGAGATCATGTCTATCGGCCGCAGCTTTGAAGAGATGATTCAGAAGGGCTTGCGCATGATTGGTCAGGGCATGCACGGATTCGTGGGCAACGACCACACCAAGTTCGAAGACCTCGACGACGCACTCCAGAACCCCACCGACCTGCGTATCTTTGCCATTGCACAGGCACTGGAAGAGGGTTACACCATTGAGCGCATCGAAGAGCTTACCAAGATTGACCCCTGGTTCCTGGAGCGCCTGAAGCACATCGTGGACCTGAAGCACCAGTTGCAGACCTACAACAAGATGGAAGACTTGCCCGATGCCCTGCTGCTCGAAGTGAAGCAGGCCGGCTTCAGCGACTTCCAGATTGCCCGCTTCGTCCTGAAGCCCGAGACTGGCAACATGGAGAAGGAGAACCTGGAGGTGCGCAGCTATCGCCAGAGCCGTGGCATCCAGCCCTCTGTGAAGCGCATCCCAACGGTTGCTTCTGAGCATCCCGAACTGACCAACTATCTGTACTTCACCTACCTGCCCACCGTACAGCACGACATCGCCTACTATCACAACGAGAAGTCGGTGATCGTACTGGGTTCTGGTGCCTATCGCATCGGTTCGTCGGTAGAGTTTGACTGGTGTTCTGTCAACGCCATCAACACCGCTCGCAAACTGGGCTACAAGTCTATCATGGTGAACTACAACCCCGAGACCGTATCTACCGACTATGATATGTGCGACCGCCT
Organism: Xylanibacter brevis ATCC 19188; assembly: GCF_000621725.1. Lineage (GTDB taxonomy): Bacteria > Bacteroidota > Bacteroidia > Bacteroidales > Bacteroidaceae > Prevotella > Prevotella brevis. Next base: position 71,912 of record NZ_JHXM01000013.1, on the reverse strand, counting down.
CTACTTCGACGAGTTGTCATTGGAGCGCGTGCTCGACGTCATCGAACTGGAGTCGCCTCGCGGCGTCATCGTCAGCGTGGGCGGACAGATTCCTAACAACCTCGCCATGAAGTTGCACCGCCGTGGTGTTCCCGTGCTGGGCACCTCGCCAGTGGACATCGACCGTGCAGAGAACCGCGACAAGTTCTCAGCTATGCTCGACAAGCTGGGCATCGACCAGCCTGCATGGCGTGCGCTGACTTCGTTCGACGATATCAAGGAGTTCGTAGCAGAGGTAGGCTACCCCGTACTGGTGCGTCCTTCTTACGTACTCTCTGGTGCTGCCATGAACGTCTGCTACGACGAGGAGGAGCTGCACCGCTTCCTCAACATGGCTACCGAGGTGTCTAAGGAGTTCCCCGTTGTAGTGTCTAAGTTCATGACCGAGACCAAGGAGATTGAGTTCGACGCCGTAGCCGACAAGGGTGAGGTCATCGAGTATGCCATCTCTGAACACGTAGAGTATGCCGGTGTTCACTCGGGCGATGCCACCATGGTGTTCCCCGCTCAGCACATCTACTTCTCTACCATCCGTCAGATCAAGAAGATCGCTCGTCGCATTGCTGCCGAGCTGAACATCAGCGGACCATTCAACATTCAGTTCCTGGCCAAGAACCGCGAGGTGAAGGTTATCGAGTGTAACCTCCGTGCTTCTCGTTCGTTCCCCTTCGTTTCAAAGATTCTGAAGCGCAACTTCATCGAGACAGCCACCAAGATCATGCTGGATGCCCCCTACTCTCGTCCCGACAAGTCAGAGTTCGACATCGACCGCATCGGCGTGAAGGCCTCTCAGTTCTCGTTTGCCCGTCTGCAGAATGCCGACCCCGTACTGGGTGTTGACATGTCGTCAACCGGTGAGGTGGGCTGTCTGGGCGACGACCTCAACGAGGCATTGCTCAACGCCCTGATTGCCACTGGCTATCGTGTACCTAAGAAGGGTGGCGCCATCCTCATCTCTAGCGGTGCTGCTAAGGGCAAGGTGAGCCTGTTGGAGCCTGCCAAGCAGTTGGTAAAGCAGGGCTTCGAGGTTTATGCCACACCAGGTACTGCTCGTTTCTTCAACGACAATGGCATTGCTGCCAAGTCAGTGGCATGGCCTGATGAAGAGGGCGACAACAACGTGATGAAGATGATTGCCGATCATAAGTTCGACTTGATTGTCAACGTACCCAAAAACCACTCTAAGCGTGAGCTGACTAATGGCTACCGCATTCGTCGCGGTGCCATCGACCACAACACGCCCTTGATGACCAATGTTCGTCTGGCCAAGGCCTTCATCGAGGCCTTCACAGCCATCGACGAGAGCGACATCAAGATTAAGAGTTGGCAAGAATATAACAACTAAACTCTAGACCATCTAAAGCAAAGCGGATGTGTTCATTACTGAGCACATCCGCTTTTTGTTTTTTCCCGCTTTATCTTTTATATTGAAACCGCCTGTCTGATATACACTCCCCCAGACAGAACAGTTGGAATAATGGGCCTATTCCGAATCGACACCAGCACTTTTGCACATCAATACTGGCGCTTTCAGGTATCAATACCAATGCCTTTAAACACTAAGAGTGGCAGTATGCTGTCGGTTCTAGCCCCTGGAACACATAATTCTAGACCCTAGAATCGGTCGTTCTAGACTCTAGAATCAGTCGATCTAGCCCCTAGAATGGAGTATTCTAGACTCTAGATCGGGATCAAAAGTGCCACTATTGCAAGACAAAAGTGCCACTATTGCAAGACAATAGCGTAACTATTGGAATAGAACAGTTACGCTTTTCATCAGGAATAGTGCCACTATCCTCTTAGAGAAGTGCTGCTATTCTCATAGAAAAGTGCCACTATTCTCGGAGAAAAGTGGCACTAAAATGGGGGTATTATATGAGGGAATTTAATTCTTACTGAGCACGGGCTTGCCTGCTTCTATCCAGGCATCGGTGCCGCCTTCCATGTTTACAACCTTGTAGCCTTCCTTAGACAGGAACTCTGCAGCAGAGGCACTTCTGATACCGCTGCGACAATAAACAGCGATGGTCTTGTTTTTGGGCAACCGACTGAGGGCTGCAGACTTAAAGGAATCGGCTTTGTAGTCGATGAGCAACGAGCCTTTCAGATAGGCATCCTCATATTCAGAGGCAGTACAGACATCGAGCAGCACCACACTGTCGGAACCCGAAATGAGGCGATGAAAGGCTTCCACATCAACGGTTTTGTAGTCCTTGCAGGGAGTGTTATGACCACGGAGCACCCATGCCACCCCAAGGACAATGGTCAGCAGTAGAACAAGTGTCAACTTATTAGATCGATTCATAGGTTTTAAACATCAAAAGATTATGGTGCAAAAGTAAGCATTTTCGGTCAAAAGCCAAAACATTCTGCGAAAAAAGCGCATTATTAGACCAAAATACGCTATCTTTGCATGTAAAAAACGAAGAAACACGCAATATTAGATATGAAACAAACCAAGATACTCTTTGTCTGCCACGGTAATATCTGCCGCAGTCCTATGGCCGAATTTGTGATGAAGAAAATCGTTGCCGATGCCGGTCTTGAGGATTCGTTCTACATCGAGTCGGCAGCTACCTCGACCGAGGAGATTGGCAACGAGGTCTATCCACCGGCCAAGCGGAAGCTGGCCGAGCACGGCATCTCGTGCAAGGGAAAGACGGCACGACAGATGACCCGACAGGACTATATGCGCTTTGACCTGCTGGTGGGCATGGACGACTGGAACATACGCAACATGAAGCGCATCTGTGGCGACGACCCCGACGAGAAGATTCACCGCCTGATGGATTTCACGGTGCGTCCCGGCGAGGTAGCCGACCCTTGGTACACCGGCAACTTTGAGGCCACGTGGAATGATGTGCTGGAGGGATGCACCGATCTGCTGAGGAGTATCGTTAAAAATTAGCTAAAAGCTAACGCATTATACTATTTTTTTCCTACCTTTGTGGCGGATATGACAGAACTATTAGAATTTACAGCACCCGAACGCGAGCTTGCCCTGCAGCTCTATGCTGAGCTGAAGGACAAAATCATATCGACACTGGAACCTGCCGATGAGGAGAAGTTACGCAGTCACCTGATGGAGCTCATCAGTCAGAACATCGTGCATCGCAACGTATTCGGGCTGAACCCCATCATCACTGCTGTCCAGACAGCCCTGCTTGTGGTCGACGAGATAGGACTGCGCAGGGATGCGGTCATCGCCGTCCTGCTCTATCCCAGCATCGAGGCCGAGTACACCACCATCGACGAGGTGAGCGAGAACTACGGTGAGTCCGTGGGACGCATCCTGCACGGCTTGCTGCGCATACAGGAGCTCTACAAGAAGAACCCCGTCATTGAAAGCGAGAATTTCCGCAATCTGCTGCTCTCGTTTGCCGAGGACATGCGTGTGATTCTGATCATGATTGCCGACCGCGTGAACCTGATGCGACAGATACGCGACTCAGACAACGAAGCCGGCAAACGCGAGGTCTCGGAAGAGGCAGCCTACCTCTATGCCCCACTGGCCCACAAGCTGGGTCTATACAAGTTGAAGAGCGAACTGGAGGACCTGTCACTGAAGTACCTGGAGCACGACGCCTACTACATGATTCGCGAGAAGCTGAACGCCACCAAAAGTGCGCGTGATGCTTATATCAAAAACTTCATTGCGCCTATCGAGAAGAAGCTCATCGAGGCCGGTCTGAAGTTCCACATGAAGGGACGCACCAAGTCCATCCATTCCATCTGGCAGAAGATGAAGAAGCAGAAGTGTGCCTTCGAGGGCGTCTATGACCTCTTTGCCATCCGCATCATCATCGACTGTCCGATAGAGAAAGAGAAACAGCAATGCTGGCAGACGTTTGCACTGATCACCGATATGTACACCTCTAACCCCAAGCGCATGCGCGACTGGCTCACCGTGCCAAAGACCAACGGCTACGAGAGTCTGCACATCACCGTGCTGGGACCCGAGCAGAAATGGGTAGAGGTGCAGATACGCACCGAGCGCATGGACGACATCGCCGAGCGCGGTGTGGCTGCCCACTGGCGCTACAAGGGCGTGAAGGCCGAAGGCGGCATGGACGAGTGGCTCAACGGCATCCGCCAGATGCTGGAGGAGTCGAGCGGCATAGAGGCCATGGATCAGTTTAAGATGGACCTCTACGACGATGAGATCTATGTGTTCACACCCAAGGGCGACCTGCTGAAATTCCCCAAAGGTGCCACCGTGCTCGACATGGCCTACCACATCCACTCGAAGGTGGGATCGGCTTGCACGGGCGCGCGCATTAATAATAAGGTGGTGACATTCCGCCAGGAACTGCACTCGGGCGACCAGGTGGAGATCATCACTTCCTCTACGCAGTATCCTAAACAGGAATGGCTCAACATCGTCAAGACCTCGAGAGCCAAGGCCAAAATTAGACTGGCCCTGAAGGAGACCCAACAGAAAGAGGCGCTGCTGGTGAAGGAAATGCTAGAACGTAAGTTCCGCAACCGCAAGATAGAACAGGACGAGAGCCTGATGATGCGCACGATGAAGAAGTTGGGCTACAAAGAGGCCAGCGACTTCTATCGCGACATTGCCCGCGAGACACTGGAAGTGCAGACCGTGTTCGACAAATACCTGGAACTGCAGCAAGGCGAGAAGGTCATCACGGGCGACAACATCGCGCGTTCGGCCGAGGAGTTCACACTGGAAGACTCGAAGTTTGCCAACCCCAACACGCAGGTTGCCGACGACGTGCTCGTCATCGGCAAAGACCTGAAGGGCGTTGACTACCAGTTGGCCCACTGCTGCAATCCCATCTATGGCGACGAGGTGTTTGGCTTTGTCACCGTGAACGGCGGTATCAAGATTCACCGTTGCGACTGTCCGAATGCGCCCGAGATGCGCCGCCGCTTTGGCTATCGCGTGGTCAGGGCAAGATGGAGCGGCAAGGGCTCGAGCCAGTATGCCATCACGCTACGCATCATCGGCAACGACGACCTGGGCATTGTCAACAACCTCACGTCGATTATCTCGAAAGACGAGCGACTGGTGCTGCGCAGCATCAACATCGACTCTAACGACGGACTGTTCCGTGGCAACCTGGTCATCATGATCAACGACAACACCCGCCTGGAAGCGCTCATCAAAAAGCTGCGCACCGTGAAAGGCGTGAAACAGGTTGAAAGAATATAACCCACACACAACAATGAAAACTAAATTCGTGACTTTTGGAGAACTGCTGCTGCGATTCTCAAAACAAGATCACCAACGACTGTCGCAAGGCGACTACTTCACCAGTAAATACGGGGGTAGCGAGGCTAATGTGGCTGTGTCGCTGGCGATGCTAGGCAACGACGTGCAATACGTCACTCGCCTGCCCGACACACCTGTTGGACATACCGGCATACAGAACCTGATGCAACTGGGTGTTGACTGCCGACACATCCTCTTTGGTGGTCAGCGCATAGGCACATACTACATGGAACCGGCTGCAGGCATGCGCTCGGCTAAAGTGATCTACGACCGTGCCGGTTCGGCCTGCTCGGAGATAAAGCCCGGCATGATTCCCTGGCGCGAGATCCTGAAAGATGCCGCCGTGCTGCATATATCGGGCATCACGGCTGCCATCTCGCAGAGTTCGGCCGACGCCACCTTCGAAGCCCTCGACATTGCCGACGAACTGGGTGTCAAGGTGGCCTTCGACATCAACTACCGCAAGAACCTATGGCAGTATGGTGCCGACCCACGCCAGACGCTGAGGCGCATCCTCTCGCGCTGCGACCTGATGTTTGGAGATGCCATCGAATTTGAGTTTCTCTGTCAGCGCAAGCAACCTCCCTTCACGGCCACGGACTCCAGTTTTCAGATGCAAATGGACGAATATCGCGCCTGGTTCGACGACCTTCACAAGGAGTTTCCACGCTGTAAGAAATGGCTGATGGGCATGCGAAACATCGTGGCCTCCAACCACCACCTGCTCACGGCGCTGCTGTGGACCGACGGTGAACTGCTCAAGGCGCCTATCAACGACATCAACGGTGTGGTGGATGCCTCGGGCGTAGGCGACGCCTTCATGGCTGGCATGCTGCATGCCCTCAGGGCCTACCCCGACGACAGTCAGATGCAGCTCAACTACTCGCTGGCAGCCTCGACACTCAAGAACACCATTCCCGGTGACTTCAACCTGGCCACCGACGAGGAAATCACTGCGCTGCTATAGGCAAAGAATATTTTTAACCCGCTTATATATAATAAGAAACTATGCTATCAGAAAAAGACTTGCAACAGATTGCTCAACGTGGCATCAGCCAGGAGCAGATTGAAACCCAACTAAAAGAATTTGAAACAGGCTTCCCCTTCCTGCGTCTGGAGGCTGCCGCTGCCGTGGGCAATGGCATTCTGGCCCCCTCAGCAGATGAGCGTCAGTCGTATGTAAAAGCTTGGGAAGACTATAAGGCAGAAGGACACCGCGTGGTGAAGTTCGTACCCGCTAGTGGTGCTGCCAGCCGCATGTTCAAGAACATGTTTGCATTTGTGGATGCCGACTACGACGTGCCTACCACCGATTTCGAGAAGAAATACTTCAACGACATTGAGAAGTTTGCCTTCTATGAAGCCCTGAACCAGGTCTGCATAGAAAACGAAGGCAAGGACATCAAGACACTGATGGCCGAGGGCAACTACAAGGCAGTGGCTGCCAACATGCTGAAGAAAGAAGGTCTGAACTACGGTCAACTGCCAAAGGGCATGCTGCTGTTCCACAAATATGCTGAAGGTGCTCGCACACCTATGGAGGAACATCTGGTAGAGGGGGCACTCTATGCAGCCTCTAATGGTGAGGCCCATGTGCACTTCACCGTGAGCCACGACCACCTGGAGTTCTTCAAGCAGAAAGTGGCAGAGAAGGCCGACGGCTTTGCCAAGAAATATGGCATCAAATACGACATCACCTTCTCGGAGCAGAAGCCTTCTACAGATACCGTTGCAGCTAATCCTGACAACACACCTTTCCGCGAGGCCGACGGCTCACTGCTGTTCCGTCCCGGTGGTCATGGTGCGCTGATCGAGAACCTCAACGAGATCGAGGCTGACGTCATCTTTGTGAAGAACATCGACAACGTGGTGCCCGACCGCCTGAAGCCCGAGACCGTAGAGTGGAAGCAGGTCATCGCTGGTGTGCTGGTAACGCTGCAGAAAAAGGCATTCGAGTATCTGCGCCAGTTGGACAGCAACCCAACAGACGCACAGATCGCCGAGATTGCACAGTTTGTAGAGAAGTGCCTTTGCACCAATCCTAAGAACAACAAGGTGGACGCTGCCTACCTGAGAAGCAAACTCAACCGCCCCATGCGCGTGTGCGGCGTGGTGAAGAACGTGGGCGAGCCTGGCGGTGGTCCATTCCTCACCTACAATCAGGATGGCACCGTGTCTCTGCAGATTCTGGAGAGTTCACAGATTGACACCAACAATGCTGAGTACATGAAGATGTTCACCCAGGGCACACACTTCAACCCCGTTGACCTGGTTTGCGCTGTCAAGGACTATCAGGGCAAGCCATTCAACCTGCCCGACTTCGTTGACAAGACCACTGGTTTCATCTCTAGCAAGTCAAAGAGCGGCAAAGAGCTGAAAGCACTTGAGTTGCCTGGCCTCTGGAATGGTGCCATGAGCAACTGGTCAACCGTCTTCGTGGAAGTACCTCTGGGTACGTTCAACCCCGTGAAAACGGTCAACGACCTGCTGCGCGAACAGCATCAGTAATCGTTGCGTTATAAAGACAAGATATCCAATGGAGCAGCTACAAAGGTGGTTGCTCCATTTTCTTTCAGAAGGTCACGATCGCGGAAACCCCAAAGCACACTGATACAGGGCAGACCAGCATTGCGAGCTGTCTGCAGATCGACCTCGCTGTCGCCCACATACACAGCATTCTCTTTTCCCACACCCAGTTGTTTGAGGGCTTCTATCACGGTGTCGGGGGCAGGTTTCTTGCGGATGCCTTCTGATTCGTGTTCACCAATGGCCACCTCGACGGTGTCGGGGAAGAAATGACGACAGAGCGACTGCGTAGCAGCACAGAACTTATTGCTGACCACAGCTATACGCTTGCCCCTACTCTTCAACTCTGCCAACAACTCTGGAATGCCGGCATAGGGACGCGTCGTATCAAGAGAATGATCCATATAGTAGGCACGAAACGTGGCAAAGGCAGCCTCAAACTGAGGGTTAGCCTCACCAGAAGGTACTGCACGAACCATCAGCATCTTCACGCCATTACCTACAAAGCGGCGCACATCTGCCAAAGAATGTTCGGGCATGCCATGCGTTCTCATGGCATAGTTCACGGCGGCAGTCAAGTCCTCTAACGTCTCCAGCAAGGTGCCGTCAAGATCAAAAATGTATGTATCGTAGCTTTTCGTCATCTGAACCAATGATTAGATTTGAGGTGCAAAGTTATAAATATTTAGTCGATTAACGGCACTAGCTGCCGAATTAATTTGAAAATCTGGATAAAAAGAACCACCATCCATCACGGATGGTGGAAACTAACACAAAAACTAAGATTTTTCCACAGCCCTCTTCACAGATGGCCTGTGGTTGGGAATAATGGTTATATACACCTTTTGAGTCGTTATATAAATAACTTCTTCAAAAGCGATGCGAAATTACAAAAAAAAATTGAGGTAACAAGCATTTCACTGCATAAATCTGCTAAATGGGCAGTTAAATGGATAATAATTGCAATAATATAAGGTGGAAAAGCTACAATTTGCACATTATTGGAGGAAAAACAAAACTTTATTTCCAAAACATTTGCTAATATCAAAAAAAATGTATACCTTTGCACTCGCTTTTGAAAAACGGGTGTTTTCCAGAGTGGCCAAATGGGGCAGACTGTAAATCTGCTGTCTTTCGACTTCGGTGGTTCGAATCCATCAGCACCCACTTAGCTTTCACACTTATTTTGGTATTTTTACAGAAAGCATACAAATCCATTTTTTATTAGAAAATTCCTCAAAAAGTATTCGTAATTACAGAAAAAGCTGTAACTTTGCATTGCAAAACTTTAAAAGGGATACACACACATGCAAGACCATAAGAAAAAAGCCAAATATTACCTTTGGCCAGCAGCTATCTCGATGCTGATCATCGTAAGTATCATTTTTTACTATTTCTTTTGTACTTTCTCTAAAAGCAACGAAGATCAATTCGTCTATATCGATGGTGACGACACGCCCGATTCCGTTTACACGAAACTTGCAGATATTGCCAACAGTTGTCAGTTAGCGGGTTTCCGCACGCTGGCCCGACACTATGGATACGAAAAAAACATACGAACAGGACGATATCTCATCACACCAGGAATGAACACCTTCACCGTGTTCCGCCACATGAAAAACGGACATCAGCAGCCTATGATGCTGACCATCCCCGAAGCCAGAACCACTGAGCTTCTCGCTGGCAGACTTTCGCAGAAGCTGATGGTGGACAGCACAGAGCTGGTGCAAGCATTGACTTCAGAAGAGATTTGCGAGAAATACGGCTACGACACGGCCACCATCGTGGCTATGTTCGTGCCAAACACATACGAGGTTTACTGGGATATGACACTCGAGAAACTGATGCAGCGCATGCAGAAAGAGCACGATGCCTTTTGGACCGACGAACGACAGGAAAAAGCACAAAAGTTGGGACTGACTCCTAATGAAGTAGCAACGCTAGCAAGTATTGTGGACGAGGAAACGGCAAACACAGCGGAAAAGCCAATGATAGCAGGGATGTACCTGAACAGACTGAAGACCGGTATGCCCTTGCAGGCCGATCCCACGGTGAAGTTTGCCTTGAAGGACTTCAACCTGAAGCGCATCTACCACAACCATCTCAGCGTTGAGAGCCCCTACAACACCTATGCACACATCGGACTGCCTCCTGGCCCAATCAAAGTGGCAAGCATCAAAGGCATCGACGCGGTGCTCAACCGCCAAGCGCACGACTATCTGTACATGTGCGCCAACAGCGATTTTTCGGGCACACACGTTTTTGCCCGCAACTATCAGGAGCACCTACACAACGCAGCACTCTATGCTAAAGCACTCAACGAAAGAGGCATCAAATAAAGGCATCGTATAAAAAGCGAAATGCCCATCGTTTCGCAACGAAGGGCATATCTCAATAGGTATTAGTCTTTTTAAGGTAAAAAGATTGTATTCAGGATAACGAGTGCAAAGATAATTGATATAAGTCAACCATGCAAACTTTTTGATATGTTATTCAACATATGCCCGTTTTTTAGCCTGTTTTATATAAATAAATAAGGTGAAGAAATCGAATATTCTGATTTATTTTGTACCTTTGCAATCAAAATCAAAAAACAACTTACGGAAATGGAAGAAAAGACACTGAACGAAAACGAAGAGAAGAAAAGTCTTAGCTTCGTGGAACAAATGGTAAAGGATGATCTGGCAGCAGGCAAGAACGGTGGACGACTGCAAACACGCTTCCCACCAGAGCCAAACGGCTACCTGCACATCGGCCATGCGAAAGCCATTGCCATTGACTTCGGACTTGCAAAAAAATATGGCGGCACATGCAACCTGCGCTTCGATGATACAAACCCCGTAAAGGAAGACACAGAATACATTGAGAGCATCGAGCACGACATCAAATGGATGGGCTTCCAGTGGGCTAATGTTTATTATGCATCTGACTATTTCCAGCAACTGTGGGACTTTGCCGTATGGCTTATCAAACAGGGAAGAGCATATGTTGACGAGCAGAGCTCTGAAGCTATTGCACAACAGAAGGGCACCACAACAAGTCCCGGTACAAACTCACCATTCCGCGATCGCCCCATTGAAGAGAACCTTCGTTTGTTCGACTTCATGAACAGCGGAAAATGCGAGCCAGGTAGCATGGTGCTGCGCGCCAAGATTGACATGGCACATCCTAACATGCTGTTCCGTGACCCATTAATCTACCGCGTGCTGAACATTCCACACGTGAAGACTGGCGACAAATGGAACGCCTACCCCATGTACGACTTCACCCATGGTCAGTGTGACTACCTGGAGGGCGTGACTCACTCATGGTGTACGCTGGAGTTTGTGGAGCACCGCCCCTTGTACGACCTGTTCGTGACATGGATGAAGGAATGGAAGGGCGAAACCGATAATATTGAAGACAACCGTCCACGACAGACTGAGTTCAACAAGCTGAACCTGAGCTACACGCTGATGTCAAAGCGCAACTTGCTGGCGCTGGTCAACGAACACCTGGTGAACGGTTGGGACGATCCTCGCATGCCAACCATCTGCGGCTTGCGTCGTCGTGGCTACTCACCCGAGAGTCTAAGAAAGTTCATTGACAAGATTGGCTATACGAAACTGGATGGTCTGAACGACATTGCACTTTTGGAGAGTGTGGTTCGCGATGACCTGAACAGCAGAGCTCAGCGCGTCAGCGCAGTCCTGGACCCTGTTAAGGTTGTGATCACCAACTATCCTGAAGGTCAGACCGAACAACTGACAGCCATCAATAACCCCGAAAACGAGGCAGACGGCACACACACCGTGGAATTCAGCCGTGAACTGTGGATTGAGCGCGATGACTTTATGGAGGTAGCAGAAAAGAAATTCATGCGCCTGGCTCCTGGTAAAGAGGTGCGCTTGAAGAATGCATACATCATTAAGTGCGACGAGGAGCATGCCTGCGACAAGGATGCTGAGGGACGTGTGACCACCATCTACTGCACCTACGACCCTGAGACGAAGAGTGGTATGCCCGGTGCCGATCGTAAGATTAAAGGCAAGACACTGCACTGGGTGAGCTGCCACAACGCGATGAAGGCAGAGGTTCGTTTGTACGACCGCCTGTGGAAGGTTGAGAATCCACGCGATGAGATGGCTGCTATCCGCGATGCACAGCAGTGTGATGCAGTGACGGCCATGAAGCAGATTATCAACCCCAATTCTCTGAGTGTAAACAAGGAATGCTACATTGAGCCATTTGCAGCTAACATGCAGCCATTGAGCTACTTGCAGTTCCAGCGCATTGGATACTTCAACGTGGATCCCGACTCAACACCAGAGCATCCTGTATTTAACAAGACTGTAGGTCTTAGATCTTAATCAGATGTCAGTAAACGAAGGCTCAAACATTGATTCATACGACAAAGAGTTCACCGAGCGTTTAAACGAATACGAGAAGTCTGTTGAATCTGGACTTCCTGTCTTACTTGACGCCAATGAGCTCGCTGAGATTGCGGACTATTACCATATGCACGAACAGGAGGAAAAGGCTGAGAATGCTTTACAACTAGCACTCAGCCTTTCACCTGGTGCTATCGGTCCGCTGACCTACAGAATACACGAGGCCTTCGAGAGAGACGACATTGAAGCTGCCAAGGAATACTACGCACAGATAACTGAGACGGACAGCCCAGACTACGTCTATGACTGGGTAGAGATCCTATTGGCACAAAACAAAGAGGATGAAGCAGAGAACTATCTCGAAACTGAAATCGAAAAGATACCAACATCTGAGCGACAGGATTTTATCGTTGACATAGCGCATATCTATGAGCAGTGGGGCTACTATGCCCTGGCCATGAAATGGATATGTGGCGCTCAGAAAGAAGATTCACAGGACTTCAAGGAGATCATGGCTCACACCCTGCTGGGCCTTGGGAAATTCGAAGACAGCGAAAAGATGTTCGACGAATTACTAGATAAGTCCCCCTACTCTTCACAATACTGGATTTCACTGTCGAATGCCCAGCTGATGAAAGGCGACATCGCCAAGGCCGTGGAGAGCAGCGAATATGCCCTGGCCATCAACCCTGATGACACGGAGGCCATGCTGGCAAAAGCCAACGGGCTAAGCAACCTTGGCAACTACGAGGAAGCCCTGAAGTTCTACATGCGTGCACTCACAATCGTCCCCGACAACTGTGCTGCCCTTCTATTCACTGGTATTTGTCTTGGCAACTTGAACAGACATCAAGAAGCCATCAAAAAACTATTGCAAGCCAAACAAAAAGCCAAAGAATTCAACGAGGTACTACTACCTGACATCAACCACGAACTGGCTTTAACCTATTGTGCAAACAACGAGATAGATGAGGCGTTGGCATGCATTGATGAATTGGATAAGCTGGGAGAAGACAAGGCACATGTGCTACTGATCAGAGGACACATCCTTTTGAACGGCCGCAGAGTGGAGGAAGCAGAAAAGACCTTTAAGCAGGCCTTGGAAAAGGCGGCTAAACCGGCAGAGATGCTGCTGCACATCGCAGTGTCGTTCTTAGAAAACCAGATGGTGAAGGCTGCCTACGACCTGCTGAGGAGATATTTCCAAGTGGCTCCCACAGACGTCAAAGACGGTTATGCCTATATGGCGATGTGCTGCTACGACCTTAAAGACACCAAGGGCTTCTTAGAAAACCTGGATAAGGCCTGCAAACTGAACCCACAGGAATGTAAGAATGTTTTCTCAAACGTTTTCCCTGAAGAGGTGGCTCCAGAAGAATATTATAATTATGTAATAGGCAAGATTAACCTATGAGTTGGATATCAAGTTTATTAAGCAATCTGAATTATAGCACCATCTTTTTTTTGATGCTATTGGAAAGTACTGTCATTCCCGTTCCCTCTGAATTGGTGGTCGCACCGGCTGCTTATCGTGCTGCCACGGGCGATCTGGACGTTTTCTTAGTGATACTATTTGCCACCATTGGTGCTGACATCGGTGCCTCTATCAACTACTTCGTGGCGCTCTATGTAGGCCGTCCTGTCATCTATAAATTTGCCAATAGCAAATGGGGAAAGATGTGTTTACTCAACCAGAAAAAGGTAGAAAAGAGCGAGTCTTATTTTGACAATCATGGCATCATGGCTACACTGACAGGCAGACTCGTGCCTGGCATCCGCCACCTCATATCCATTCCTGCCGGACTGGCACGGATGAACTACTGGAAGTTCCTGCTCTACACCACCATCGGTGCTGGCGCATGGCACAGCATCCTGGCCGCCATGGGCTGGTATCTGCACACGGCCGTAGGAGATGTGAGCGATGAAGAACTAAAAAACATCATCGGGCAATACAACCACTACATCGTAGGCGGCATACTGGCTATCGTGGCTTTATTAATCGGTTATCTGCTGTTAAAGAGCTATCTAAAGGGAAAGAAGGAAAAATCATAGTCATTTGCTTGCGGATGTCATATAAAATACATATCTTTGCAAAAGAATCAAGAAATCAATAACAATTATGGCTCAAGTTAACAATCATCTCGTGATTATGGCGGGCGGCATCGGAAGTCGCTTTTGGCCAATGAGCACAACAGAACGCCCTAAACAGTTTATCGACGTCCTTGGCGTTGGCAAAACACTGTTGCAACTAACCGTAGAACGATTTGGCAAACTGGTCAATCCCCAAAATATCTGGGTAGTTACTAACCAAAGATACGTAGATATTGTACGTCAGCAACTGCCTGACATTCCACAAGGCAACATTCTGTGTGAACCGTGTCGCAGAAACACAGCACCATGTATCGCATATGTATCGTGGCGCATCAAGGCACAGGATCCTAAAGCAAATATCGTGGTGACCCCCAGTGATCATATTGTCATGAACGTTCAGGAGTTTCAACGTGTGATCAAGGAATGTATGGAGTTCACCGACGAAAGCGATGCCATTGTCACACTGGGCATGAAGCCCAATCGTCCTGAGACTGGCTATGGCTACATACAAGCAGACTTATCTAATAGTTCGCTGCGTAATAAAGGTATATTCCGTGTGGACTCTTTCCGCGAGAAGCCTGATTTGGAAACAGCGCAACAATATATTAAGAAGAACTATTATTACTGGAATGCAGGCATCTTCATCTGGAATGTATCGACGATTGTTAACGCATTCCGCGTATATCAGCCCAAGATGAATAAGATCTTCGAATCGCTTCTGCCCGTATATGGCACGCCACAGGAACAGGAAGTGATCAACGAGAAGTTCCCTTCGTGCGAGAATATCTCTGTAGACTATGCCATCATGGAGAAGGCTGAGGAAATCTTTGTCTGTCCTGCAGACTTCGGTTGGAGCGATCTGGGTACCTGGGGGTCTTTACAGTCGCACGTACGCCGCGACCTCTATGGAAACGCATGCATCGGAAACGACATCAACCTATTTGAGACACACAACTGCATGATACACACCACGCAAGAGAAGAAGGTGGTGGTACAGGGATTAGATGGCTACATCGTGGCAGAAAACGACAACACGCTGCTCATTTGCAAACTCTCTGAAGAACAACGCATCAAGCAGTTCAGCGGTGAAAACTAAATAATAAATATGAAGAATATAGCATTAATCACAGGAATCACTGGCCAAGATGGCTCTTATCTGGCAGAGTTTCTTTTAGATAAAGGTTATGAGGTGCACGGCACTATCCGCCGTTCATCGGTTGACTATCGTGAGCGCATCGCTCATTTAGAAGGAAAGAGTCACTTTCATCTGCACTATGCAGACCTGGGCGACTCGATGAGTATTCTTGGTGTCATCGGCAAAGTTCGCCCTACTGAGATTTATAACCTTGCAGCACAGAGCCATGTGCAGGTGTCTTTTGACTCACCTGAGTTTACGGCCGATGTTGACGCTGTAGGTGTGCTGCGCATTCTGGAAGCTGTGCGTCAGCTGGGAATGACAGAGACATGCCGTATCTACCAGGCATCGACCTCCGAACTGTATGGAAAAGTGGAAGAAGTGCCACAGAATGAGAACACCCCGTTCCACCCCTACTCTCCTTATGCCGTAGCAAAACAGTATGGTTTCTGGATTGTTAAGGAGTATCGCGAAGCATACAACATGTATTGCTGCTCGGGTATTCTTTTCAACCATGAGAGTGAACGCCGTGGTGAGACATTCGTGACCCGTAAGATTACGCTGGCCGCTGCTCGCATCAAGCAAGGCAAGCAGGACAAGCTCTATCTGGGTAACCTAGGCAGTCTTCGCGACTGGGGCTATGCCAAAGACTACGTGGAATGCATGTGGCTGATTCTGCAACAAAAGGAGCCAGAAGATTTCGTAATTGCCACCGGTGTGCAGCACTCTGTCCGCGAATTCTGCTATACAGCATTTAAGCATGTAGGCATTAAACTGGAGTTTGTGGGCGAAGGCGCTGAGGAGAAAGGCATCGATAAAGCAACAGGCAAGGTGCTTATCGAAGTCAGTCCCGACTTCTATCGCCCAACAGACGTGGTCAACTTGTGGGGCGATCCGACCAAGGCAAAAGCCAAACTGGGCTGGAATCCCAACAAGACCTCATTTGAGGAATTGGTGAAAATCATGGTGGACAGCGACATGGCCAAAGTGGCAGCAGAAGGAGCTGCAGCCAAAGTACGCACAAACCTAGCAGAGTATTTAGAGAAAGGAATCGTGAAATAATGGCACTAGAAAAGAATTCTAAGATATACGTAGCAGGGCACCACGGACTAGTAGGCTCTGCCATTTGGAACAACCTACAGCAGAGAGGTTACACGAATCTTGTAGGACGCAGTCATCAAGAGCTCGACTTGACAGACCAAGTAGCCGTCAAGAAGTTCTTTGATGAAGAGAAGCCAGATGCTGTGGTATTAGCAGCAGCATTTGTGGGTGGTATCATGGCTAACTCACTGTATCGCGCTGATTTCATCATGATGAACATGAAGATACAATGCAACGTGATCAGCGAGGCCTATGCACACGGCGTAAAGAAGTTATTGTTCCTGGGTTCGACATGTATCTACCCCAAAAATGCGCCCCAACCCATGAAGGAGGATTGCCTGCTGACAAGCCCTCTGGAATACACAAACGAAGAGTATGCCATCGCAAAGATCGCTGGTCTGAAGATGTGTGAGTCGTACAACCTTCAATACGGCACTAACTACATTGCCGTCATGCCTACCAACCTCTATGGTCCCAACGACAATTTCCATTTGGAGAATAGTCATGTGATGCCAGCTATGATGCGCAAAATCTATTTGGCTAAACTGATTCATGAGGGAGAATGGGAGAAGATTGCCATTGACCTGAACAAGCGCCCCGTAGAAGGCGTCAACGGCGATGCCTCGAAGGAGGACATTCTTCGCGTCTTAGCCAAGTATGGCATTGAAAACAATAAGGTCACCCTCTGGGGTACAGGCACGCCATTAAGAGAATTCCTGTGGAGCGAGGACATGGCCGATGCCAGCGTACACGTACTGCTGAATGTGGACTTCAAAGACATCATTGGCATTGAGAAATATTCAAGTGTTCACTTCGGAGCCTCAACAGACGGTGCCGTTGATCGCAACCACTCTGCAGGTAGAGGTGGAGCCATCCCCTCGCTGGGAGAGATTCGCAACTGTCATATCAACGTGGGTACAGGCAAAGAGCTGACCATCCGTGAGTTGTCTGAACTGATTGTGAAAAGTGTTGGCTTTGAAGGTACCGTTGAGTTTGATGCCACGAAACCTGATGGAACCATGCGCAAACTGATCGATGTTGAGAAGCTTCATTCTCTGGGCTGGACACACAAAGTAGAGATTGAAGATGGCGTTGACAAACTATTCCATTGGTATCAAGACAGTCTTCGATAGAAAAAGAACAAGTAAAGGAAAAAAATAAAGGTTGACAAAATTGCCAACCTTTATTTTTTTGTTATTTCTTCATCACCTTCTTCTTGTCGATGATGTTGATTCCTCGTTTCATCTGCGAGCGTCGAGTTCCATCAATACCATATATTGCAGAAGGCTGTTTTTCGTCCTTGACATCCTTGATGTCGTTACTCTTATCGTTCATCATGACTTTTATCTCTTCTACATCTGCAGCATAATTATAGATGCGCATGTCACGAATGAGCATTGGCATATTGGGATCCGTCAGGAACTGGCTACGACCTACGTAATTTAATACTGCATGCAAATCACTTGGCTTAATGGTGATGCTATTGCTTGAACCTACCTCCTCGCCATTCAAATAGATCGCTGTCTTGTCCTTGCCAATAGTCACGGTGAGGTACTTCCAACTTGACAACGCTAAGTTCTGGGTGGCATCAAGTATCTGTTCGTCTCCTCCGTTCTTAATAGCGAAACGCATGCCACTCTTACCATTATTTGTGGTCAGGAACATATAATGTGAATCATCGAGGCCGAAATCAAAGACGCGTTGCCAAGCATTATTAGCACGCATTTTAATCCACATGGCAATGGTCATCTCATCATGATTGGCGATGTTATAGGGCAACTGAAGATGAGCACCATTTGTCAACGAGAGATACTTGATGTCATTAGTAGTATCATCCACATAGGCAGGTGTATCACTATGAACAGCATCCATCATATTAGGAGTCTCGTCATACAGATTGGTTTCAAAATGCCAACGGGCAATCATCGCTTTCTCGCCTGTGGCAGTTGATTCGATGGTCTCTGAAGCCTCTGACAGATTCTCCGAGAGGTCAATGGCCTTCACTTTATAGACATAGTCCACTGAGGGCAGACAGGTGTTATCTACGAAATGAGCTTTCTTAACTTTGCGGGCAATGGTGTTCCACTCTTCACGACCCTTCTCAGCACGAAGAATCATATAACCATCGAGGTCACGCTCTTTATTGGCATCCCATGACAAACGCACAGAAGCAGGCTGAGCATCGGCAACAAGTCCCTGGGGCTGTGCAGGTGCCTTACGGTCGAAAGTAGCAGTAACAGGAAGGAATCGCCACAGCTGACGAGTGCGGTCCTCGCCTGTCAACAGTTCGTTGGTCTGCACATTCACATTATTGATTGCCGACGTTTTTACGGTCGTCAGATAAAGAGCATTCTCACGATTGCGAATATAATAGGTACCATTACCAGCATACTCCAAATACCATTGCTCGTTAGAATGAGCAACCTTGTTAGCACCATACGCCATCACATTTGCACCATCAAACGTTGAGAAGTCTTGAACATTCAGATGAAGCCAATCATTTTTCGAAGCAGTGATATCATAGAAACTGAAATCGCCTGAGGTTGTTGGAGATACTGCTGGTGTCACATTCCACTTCTGTGTGCCCAGTTTCTCGTATTTCTGCACCACGATATTGTCTCCCTGTGTACCAATGGACAATCCTGTAGCTTCATTGACGATCTGATACTGACCATCAATGGCAGAAGGCTGAACGTCATCACCCCAAGTGATATCAATAACACGCTCGGCATTGACCTGTCCATTCATATAGCCTGTACCACCAGGTATCTCCATACGGAAAGCACGCAGCGGGCCTTGACCATCGAAATAGAGATCACGCTGTGGAGATACAAACTGATAAGAGGTAGTATTTGCCTGACGCTCAGAAGAACCGATAAAGGCCTTCACACGGCCGTCATCATGACGATAGATGCTGGCTGCCGTCCAATTGTTACGGTGATCACGATAATCAAGACGCTCACCATGACGACTGATGTCGCAGAACTCACCACGAGCACGACTGTCAAAGCCCCACCAAATACCAACACTCATGCCATGCTCCAGTCCAGCCATAGCCTCGACCACATTATGCATTTCGTCATTATAGCCCACTTTTCCATCATTTTGCAGGCGGTCGTAGAAGTTGACATAGCTATCCATAGAGCCTGCCAACTGGTGGGTGTTACCCCAGTCATAAACATCAGAACCTTCACTATACCAATTGATGGCATTATCATCATTCAGCGTGTTGCCACCACACATAAGAATGCCCTGCATGCTATCGTAGGTTTTTAGTTTTCTAGCCACGTTGGCCTCATCCGTCTTGTTACCCTGGATTTCTCCACGGAGATTCTTCTCCCAGGCATTGTCGGGCTCGTTGAAAGGTGACACACCAATGATAGGATGCGTGGAATTCTCTTTCATCCACGCTACATGAGCTTCGATACATTTAGCCCAGTGGTCAACATTGACAGTCTTGTTTTCCTTGGTATAATAGGTATTGATAAACGGCTCTGTACTATTCTCTGGTCGATAACCATTGTCGCAGTTCATCACCAGTGGCAGGTCTTTGCTCACAATGTCAAACATTGTGGAACGCATGCTAAGACCACCAATCTGATCGATGGCCAAAGACACATCATTCACCAGTGGTGAGAAAACGCGAAAAGAGGTGCGACCAATACCCACATTTTCAGCTCCCATATGACGCAGTCCCTTTCTCAGGTTCTGTTCATTGGGCCACGCCAAGTCCAGTCCCCATGTTGGAGAGAAGCGCTTACCCTCGGCTTTGATATCTACAGGCATCGTGATATCCGACTTCTTAAAGATCTTCAGATTGATGCTTGACGACGAACGCTCCTGCGCTATAGCCACAGAAGAGACCAGAAGGCACGCTGTAAGTAAATAGTTGTTTGTGTTCATTATTTTAATTATTCTTGATTTTCTAATTATTATTTTTTGATAATCTTATAAACATGTCCATTCTCTACCTTCAAGTAAATACCCTTATTAACTTGAGTAGAATTAATCTTTCTGCCGTCGATGGTGTATAAACCATCTTCCAGTTGCGTAGAGGAAAGGGTGACATTGCTGATTGCAAGTGCATACTCGGCCTCTGTCAGTCCTTCGATAGGCATTGTCTCACCTTCCCAATTGTCTTTCTTGGGAATATAGCTTGCCAGAGAATCGTCAAAAGGAAGAATG
Source organism: Xylanibacter brevis ATCC 19188 (assembly GCF_000621725.1). Lineage (GTDB taxonomy): Bacteria > Bacteroidota > Bacteroidia > Bacteroidales > Bacteroidaceae > Prevotella > Prevotella brevis. The sequence continues at coordinate 51,232 of NZ_JHXM01000013.1, read as the reverse complement.
ACGGCAGTATAATTGCTCATACGAGGACGATTTTCCGGATCAACCTTTTTCCAAACACCATTATCCAAATAATAGTGCTGCTTGGGTACGCGCGCTGTAGTACGGAAATAGCCCCAAAGGTTTCCTTGTCCGAGTACCGGCTCTTTCGCCTTCGCACCATATTCATACAAAGAAACATCGGCTTTCTCTGACTTGAAAATAAAAGGAAGACCAGCGGGAACCTCCGTAACCTCATACAGACAGAGGTTCTTGAGATCGGCTGTTACAGCGCCAATCATGTAGAACTTCACCCCATCACTGGCTTTCACAGCATAAGGCAGACAAGTGACCGTCCACTGGTTAGGAACAACGGTGGTGCGATAGAGAGGATGGAACTTCAAGACGAAGTCTGTGGCGCACCACCATCCCTCACGGTTATCAGCAACAGCCTTGGTGTCTCCCACTTTATGCCATGCTCCATTGATAGCCCCTTCTTTGGTTCCAACGAAGCCAACGGTCAATGCAGCATCATCAGGAACATACAGAGGAGAAGTCAACAGCGTTTGCCAGCGATCTTCGACACTGACGGTGGGCAGATCGTAATAATCAGCAGTCAGGACAGGTGTTGATACCGTTGTAGTGCCATCGGTCAGATAGGCATGCTGATCACTCAGGCAGAAATGCTCTGTTGAGGCCTTACACTCCAATGAGTACAAGCCATGCCCAAGATCCTCGACGGTCTGTTTGATAGCCATACTCTTAGCAGTACCCTCTGAAGCATCTATTCCAGACCACCATGCGTTCCAGAACGTCACATCATTCTGTTTATTGAGACGCTGGTCACCAGCTGTGTAAGTACCGCATTTCGTGGTCCATCCAGTAGAGGTAGAGAAAGATGGAGACACGATAGCATCGGTCAAAGAAGTCTGTGGGTAATATGCCTCCACAGCTGCCGTGAGCTGAGGATAAGAAGCGACGATAGCATCAATAGTCGTTGTGCCATCAAACTGCGATAGCATCTGCTGCAGCTCGTCACTGCCAGGCAGATTCAATGCTACATAGTCAGACCACAACGACTTGTTTCTGGCATACTCGTTCAAATACGAATAGGCCTTAAAGGCCTGCTCCAACAAGGTCTGGAGTGATGCAAGAGCGTTGGCATCATTAGTGGTAACAGCATTCATCTTCTGAGTTAGATCATCGTTGATGAATGTGTATTTCGTGTTATAGCTCTGGAAGAGCTGAGCTGTCTGGCGAACACTGGAAAGGCCATCGGCTACGGCCTCGTCGAGTGTGTCATACAACGGGCCCATATAGAGATTGCCAAACTGAGCTTTGGCACCCAACGCACGGAAAGACAAGATGGCCTTTGAATATGCTTCTGAATTGAATGTTTTAGACTGCATGACCCATGAGCCAGTCGTATTATGTATATATAAAAAGCTCTTATCCTTCTGAATACCATCACTAGAGCCATATACGAAGCTCGACAAATTGGTGGTATTACATACAGCACCAGCAAAATAATAATCCGTATTGGGCTTGATATCTACTACCTGGCGAATAGACTTCTCGCTATTTTCATCGCCATCGCCATAACACTGCAGATAAGGATAACCAGCAAAACCACCCTTGGCAACGTCCTGGAAATAAGGAGCAGCGAGAGGTTCGCCTGCGCCGTTAGTCCATCCAGTAAGTCCCATCATGAAGTTGCCGTTTTTGAAAACGTTACCGCCCAGATACTTGGTGGCACCATTAATCTCAATAGCATCACCGGCCTGAACCTCTTTTGCAGCAGCTGTGATCTGATTGGTTCTGCGCTCGTCGCCATTTCCATCAACCACAAGCACACGATACTGATAGCCAATGCCTGAGTTTTTATCCTCATAAGTATAGTCGGCAGCACTTTCCTCCATGGGAATTTCTGCAAACGTCTCCCACTTGGCCGATGAATTCACACGACGCTCTACATAGATGCCGCCATTCATCTCACCATTATAATCGTGCCACTTCAGTGTAGCAACCTTTGTCTTGTTATCAAACTCAAGGGTGAAACCAGACGGAGTACGCTGCTTAACAACTTTTGGAGCATAGTCGTACTTACCGTTATAGCCTACGCCAGAGTTGATGGTGGCATAATACTGACCCGCAGCAGTCAAGGAGAAATTGTCTCTCATGATTTTGGATGGGTCACGCTCACTGTTCCAATAATAGTAACGTTCAATGTAATCCCAGTTGTTCAGGTTTCCACAGATACGCTTAATAGCCTCAGCATTCTGTTGCTCTGTCACATCAGAGGCAAAAGCACCATTATGATTCCACGATGCGCCCCATACCCACTCGGAAATCCAGATTGGACGATGATAGCGATCCACCCACTGAGTCTTGAAACTCCATTCATTGAAACTACTCTCTGCCCAATAGCAATGCAAGTCAATGATGTCGCAGCGCCATCCACGTGCATCAATGCTGTCCATGAACTCACGCAGGTGATTAAGACTACCATCATGAGAAGATGGTGAACACAAGCGCATGCCTGTACGCATCAGATTTTCCCAGTTATCCAATATTACCGCTACCGACTGCGGAGTGTCGTCGGCGGAATTTCCCGGCTCATTATTGGTTTTCAAATGCGGAGAATAAGACACCCTACCGCAATCAGCAGCAGAAGGCCAGTCTTCTTTGATGTGGTGAGGCACACACTCGCAGTCTATGCCGCGGTTCTCACCAAGACCAAACGAATAACAGCTGGTAACATTCAATGCTTCCACAGAATTAGCGCGCGTATCGTTGGCCAGCGCCTGCTTACCGGTATCATACCACTTAAAGATGCGATATGAAGAAATACTGCGATCCAGAACCGCAGGCATGTTAGCTATCTCGAGGTCCTTGTCTGCAGCAATAAAACAGCGGCTATAGCCACGTCCTCCCTTTCCATTGGCGAAGGTCACCATATAGCCTCGCTTCAATTTGAAGGAGCGAATTCTGTTGTTCAGTTTCTCATCGGTCAGCGTATTCATGAAACCGCCAGTATTCTCCAAACCAAAGTCGCTACAAGACTCACCTGCGAAATTGGGTTCAGAATAGACCGTCAGTGGCTTGAAGCTGCCTTCATAAGGCAGGATGATACAACCACGATTATAGAGCTTCACCTGACAGTTCGTGTTGTAAACGGCGCGCTTGCCATTAATCTGCACGTGCTTTTCCAAAAGCCCCAGCGCAGCAGAGGGCTTCACAGCGTCTAAGATAAGAACGGCATGTTCTGTATTGACGATGTTCACAACACCATTATTCCCGAAAGGAGTTGCCGACGACACAACATAATCAACATCATTCGTCAAGGAGATAGATGTCGTTACTTGCGAAACGGTAGTTTTTTGATTTGCCGACCATGCGGTCAGACTGGTAGTAAGGATGAGGCTAAGGGCCATCAGCATCCCGCGAATCAGTACTTTCTTCATTGTATAAATAGATTGATAGTTTTAGTTTTATTAATTTTGATGCAAAGTTAAAGGAATTATGGTAATTCTCCAAATTAATTATTGTTTTTTGGCAAAACAATAATTGCGTATGTTTATCCGTTAGGATAAGAAAGAATAAATAGCAAAGATGAAGATTAAAGTCTGTGGCATGAAAGACGGCGAGAACATTCGCCAAGTCAGTGGGTTGAGTGTGGACTATATTGGCCTGCATTTCTGTGCGGATTCGCCACGTCACGTGACAATGCTTTCCACCCATGCAGGTATTATTCCTGATCGTGGAAGGTCTATGTCTGCAGAGGCGAGCTCTTCCATCCAGAAAGTTGGTGTCTTCACCAACGAGATGCCTCAGAACATCATCACACGGGCGGTCACCTTCGGCCTTGATATCATCCAACTAAACGGAGAAGAAACACCAACACTCATCCGTAATCTGCGCGCGACCCTCGTTCCCAACATCTGCCCAGTCATTCAGTTTTGGAAGAAGGCAAAGCCACAGAAAGAAAGCTATGGGAAATATGAACACGCCGTCGAAGCATTCATCTTCGATATGAAAGACATCAACTTCCTATCAGAATACGAAGGAACAAAACCCTTCTTTCTTTGTGGCACGTTTACTGAGAAAGATGCAGAATCCATTCGCAACATCCGCCATCCCCAATTGGCCGGAATAGATCTTTCTACCAGTTTTGAAAGTCAGCCTGGCATCAAGGATATAGAAAGACTCAAGGCCTTTTTAGACCTGCTTAAGAATTAGAATCCTCGGAGGCAAGGATAGGTAGAGAGATATGGTAGCGAACAGCTAGGAATCTAACAAGGCAGATCAGCACAAAGCTCACAATAGCCGTAATGCCGACAGACAGGCCTGCAGCTAGTCCTATCCAATAGACCACACCTCCCAGCACACTGGCCATAGCATAAATCTCCTTGTGGAATATGACAGGCTCATTATTGAGAAGCACATCTCGAATGACGCCACCCGCTGCGCCCGTGATACATCCCATGATGATTGCCACCCAAAAAGGTTGTCCGAAAGCCAGACTCTTTTGGATTCCTGCCACAGTAAACAGAGCCAGACCAAAGGTATCAAATACGAACCAAGCATTCTTCAATGGTTCCATCCATTTACCCATAAAAGCAACGGTCAGCAATGCGATAGCCGTACATATCATGTAAATGGGCGTTGTCATCCAAAACGGTGTGGCACCAAGCAAGACATCACGTATAGTACCGCCACCAATGGCCACGGCAATGCCACAAACATAACCGCCAAACCAATCAAAATGTTTTGCTGCCGCATGACGAATGCCTGAAATGGCAAAGGCGAATGTGCCAAGCATTTCAATAACGCTGATCAAGAAATCCTGATTCATCTATCCTAATCTTCAAAACGTTTTCCCCAATAGTTAACCATTCTCTGATAGAGTTTCTCCTCTGCCGGATTATGTTGTCCGTGCCACAGCCGCTGGTCAACCAGTTCATCGGGCATATATTGCTGCTGGGTGAAGTGGCCAGGATAATCATGTGGATATTTGTAACCATCATGATATCCAAGCTCTTTCATCAATTTAGTTGGAGCATTTCTAAGAGGTAAAGGCACGGGAAGATTGCCCGTCGCACGCACCAAAGCCAGCGCCTGATCAATGCCCAGATAAGCAGAGTTGCTCTTGGGCGAGGTGGCCAAATAGACCGCACATTCTGCCAGAGCGATACGCGCCTCGGGCCATCCTATTTTCATCACCGTATCGAAGGCGGCATTGGCCAGCAACAAGGCATTAGGATTGGCCAATCCGATATCCTCGGCAGCAGAGATCACCAGACGGCGGGCAATAAACTGCGGGTCTTCCCCACCCTCTATCATGCGTGCCATCCAGTACAGCGCTGCATCGGGATCACTTCCTCTGATACTCTTAATAAAGGCAGAAATGATGTCATAATGCATCTCGCCATCCTTATCATAGGCCAGCGGATTCTGCTGGAGACACGACACTACGAAATCATCTGTGATAACAATCTCTGAAGATGCAGAATCTTTGGTCGCCTTAGCGCTCTCAACAACCAGCTCAAGGATGTTTAACAGCTTACGCGCATCGCCACCGCTGAACCTTAATAGCGCATCGGTCTCCTTCAGGTTGATCTGAAGCTCCCGAAGAACCACGTCGGTAGAAATAGCACGATCCAGCAGTTTCAGCAGGTCTTCTTTCTCCAGTGAGCGAAGAACATACAGCTGACAACGCGACAACAGAGGTCTGATAACCTCAAAAGACGGGTTCTCCGTCGTTGCACCAATCAGTGTAACAATACCGCGTTCCACCGCCCCCAACAAAGAATCCTGTTGAGACTTAGAGAAGCGATGAATCTCGTCTATAAATAATATAGGTGAAGCCTCATTGAAGAAGCGTCCTTTCTGCGCTTTTTCAATGACATCCCTGACATCCTTCACGCCACTTGTCACTGCAGAGAGCGTGTAGAAGGGTGTTTCCAACTTGTTGGCAATGATATGCGCCAACGTTGTTTTTCCAACGCCCGGAGGTCCCCACAAAATGAAAGAAGAGATGCGCCCCGAGTCTATCATTCTGCGGAGAACAGCCCCCTCACCTACCAAGTGTTGCTGACCAATATAGTCATCCAACGTTCGCGGTCTCAATCTTTCTGCTAATGGTTCTGCCATAATTTCGATGCAAAGATAGAAAATAATTGCGAAATATGAATTATGAATTAAGAATAATTTCGTATCTTTGCACCATAAACAAGCAAATGCACTAATTTTTATGGAGCAACAGACTAATAAAAAAGCACTTACGCTCAAGACACTGACCAAAAGCAGTGTGTGGGACATACAGGAAAACGACATCTTCCGCTTGTGGGAAGGTGCCGAAAAAGATGCTGAGGTAAAAGACAATGCACGCCATTTTGTAGACATCATTCGTTCTGCATTTATGATTGAGGAGATTAACAGCGATTCTGATTTGGTAAAGACCAAATTCGAAAAACTGGGATATAAAGTAGGCCAAGTAAAGCTGGACGAGAATGCCAAGGTCACATGGGCCATCAAGAAGCGTCCCATCATGCGTGTTACGGATTTGACCTACGAGAACATTCGTCACATCTCTGCAACCAAGCTTATCGAAGTGTTAGACCGTAACTTTGGCGGAGGTTGGGATTCGTTGTCTCAGAGCATCAAAGACATTATCGAGAGTGGCTTTGACATCTCTACCACCACACTTCCCAAAGATCGTCTGCACAAGAAGGGTGGCATGTACGAGAAGAAGGTTGAAGACGGTTTTGAGGTGCTGGAAGTAGCCAAAGGCACATGGGTTGAGGCTATCTTTGCCAAAGCTAAACCTGAGAGTGAGAAGCCTCGCATGAAGTTTGCTTCATCAAGCATGGACGATGAGGACGACGATGCTGATGTAGAAATCGAGGACAACTACAACAAGCCCGACGAGGACGATATTGAGATCTCTGATCCCAATGACGAAGATATCACTGAAGAGAACTACTCTACCATGATGGATTTGGGTAGTGGCGACCCCGACGAGGAAGCTGAAAACATGTCGGATTACGGCGAAGAGTAGTTCTTCATTATCAGAAATCCACCTTACTACAATAAAATAGGGAACCTATTCTCACGAACGGGTTCCCTTTTTTTAAAAACTTTGGAAAATGATAAATATAGATTAAAATTACTAGTTATCGATTGCAAAGTTACAAATAATTTCTACAATGCCAAAACTTTTCACTATTTTTTTTATTGTTTAAGAAAAATAGAACTAAAAAGATGCTAATTCCGTATAAATACGCTGAACCGGCAACCCCATTACGTTGAAGTAGCTCCCACTCAATCCTGTGACACCTATATAGCCGATCCATTCTTGTATTCCATAGGCGCCAGCCTTGTCAAATGGACGGTATTTCTCAACGTAATAATAGATTTCGTCGTCTGTGAGTTGTTTAAACGTTACGTCTGTCGTAACAGAAAAGTTGCGCTTCTTGTCTTTGGTCATCAAGCAAACACCTGTTGTCACTTGATGAGAGCAGTTGCTCAGCTTATGCAACATGCGACGAGCATCGCTGGCATCATGAGGCTTGCCCATCACTTCATCGCCAGCAATCACCACCGTATCGGCAGTAATGATGAGGTCATTGGACTTCATGACTGCCTGGTAGGCCTCTGCTTTCTTATTAGAGATATACTGCGCAATCTCGCCTACAGGCAGTGTTGAGGGATATGATTCATCAATATCACCAAGCACTTTCACCTCGAAAGGAAGGCCGAGCCCTCCTAACAGTTCGCGTCGGCGAGGCGAATTGCTTGCCAACACGATATGATATTTCTGTAGATTCTCAAACATAATTTTTCCTTTACCAGCCAAAGGCTTTTTCGTTCATCAGCCATTTACCCTGAGCACGCAGGGTTTGTTCTACGACATCACGCCCACATCCGTAGCCGCCTTTCCGGTCGCTGACGTAAAGACAGGCCTCACGCACCTCCTGACAAGCGTCTTGCGGACATACGGGGCACCCCACCCTGCGCAGCACTTCCAAATCGGGTATGTCGTCTCCCATAAACATGACCTCTTCATCAGTGAGCTGATACTTCTTGAGGAAGGCCTCATAGGTTGTGATTTTCACGGCACAGCCCATCATCACATCCTTCACGCCCAGTCCTTCGTACCTCACGCGAATGGCATCAACGTTAGCACCCGTCATGATGGCAATATGAAGACCCAGTTTGATGGCCAACTGAATGGCATAGCCATCCTTGATGTTTACCGTTCGTTGTGGCAAACCATCGGGAGCCAATGTGATGGTCTCTGCCGAAAGGACGCCATCAATATCGAAGATAATGGCTTTAATCTTTGTCAAATCGTAGTTAATCATTTCGCTAACAGATGTATACTTTTACTCATTAATTCGTAAATCTTCTGCACGTCGGGGGCATCTGCAAGCAATGCATTCTGAGCCTCAATCACGTTGACATCGTAACGTACGGCCGGTCCCGTCTGTGCCTCCACAGGATCCATCGTGTTCACCTTCTGTGCCGTCTCGTTGATCAGAGGCAGCATCACCGAGAATGGCAGGCCATGCTTCTGCAGGATCTCTGCCGACAAGGCATAGCAATGATTGGCAAAATTGCAGGCGAAGACAGCTGCCAGATGAAGATATCGGCGCTCTGCGGAAGAAAGGTGATAGATGAGTGGCGAGATGGACGAGGCCAGATCCTCGGCCAGGCGGAGACAGCTATCATCGTTGGCCTCTATAAATATAGGTACACGAGAGAAATCAACCAATCGCTCTTTGGAGAACGTCTGCATGGGATAGATAATACCATGATGACGATGCTGACCAAAGACCTCCATAGACACGGAGCCTGCCGTGTGAAAGAAGGGGACCCCTTCGCGCCCCGACTGCAGATCGGCAATCAGACTTCCAAGGACAGTATCCTTCACCGAAAAGATAAAAGCATCTGCATTCTTGGGCAATGACTGCAGATCGCAGGTAGCCTCAGCGCCCACCTTCTCGGCCAGTTGCTGTGCAGAAAGCATCGTGCGACTGTAAACAGCCACTATGCGATGTCCTTTTTGGCACAAAGCCTGCGCCATGTTGGTGGCCAGTCTTCCTGCACCCACAAAAACGATATCCATACAGCTCTTAATACTTATTCAGGTGAACACGTTCCCACTTCAGCTTATCCTCGTTCTGTGGCTGACGCTCATCGGCCTTATGTCCCACAGCAAGTACGCAGAGCACAGACAGGTTCTCGGGGATGTCAAGTATGCCCCTGATAACAGTATCGGCACTGGTACCATCGCTCAGCCCGCGACCACGCATCTGCACCCAACAAGAACCAAGTCCCAGTTCCTCGGCCTGGTACTGCATCGAGATGGCAGCAATAGAGCCATCCTCTATCCAACAGTCATTGACCATGGGGTCGCCCAGCACAACGATGGCCAGAGGAGCCTCCTTCAGGAACTGGCCGCCCATGGCTTTAGCATCCGAGAGCTTTTCCAGATCCATCTTGTCATCGACCACTATAAATTCCCATGCACGCTGTCCTTTTGATGTGGGCGACATGAGTGCCGCTCTGAGAATGAGTTTTACATCTTCTGCATCAATTTCCTCACTCGTGAACTTGCGATGTGAACGACGCGTCTGCGCCAATGTCTTAAAGTTTGTCATTTTCTAGAGAGTTACATTTTTCGGCAAAGTTACGAAATTATTGCGAAACGAGAACGATGAATTAAGAATTATTTCGTATCTTTGCCAGCGATGAACGAATTAAGCATCAGAATATACACCAGCGGTGACAAGCTGCCCGAGGGCTTGGAAGAGAAAAACATCTTCCACAGCAAGACGTTCTTCACGCTTGTCGAGCCTAGTCGTCGTCAACGCCCGTATATGGTCACCATGGAAACGCAAGACGGCACCGTGGTAGCACAGATGCTTGGTATCGTACGTTTCCGCTGTTCGTGGTTCCCACCCTATCTCTATCGCCACTGTCGCATCCTGGGCGAAGGCGTCTATCATCCCGACTATGAAGACCAGAGTGCCACGCTGTTTGGCATGATGCTCAAGAAACTGACCACTGCGCTTGGACGCAATATCCTGTATGTGGAGGTCAGCAACCTGAGAGAGAAGATGTTTGGCTATCGTCAGTTTCGCGAGGCAGGCTATTTTCCCGTGAGATGGATGAGCATCCACAACTCGCTTCACTCCAAAGCACCAGAAGAGCGACTCAGCGAACGCATGAAAAAGCGCATAGAGCGCAGCTACAAGCTTGGCGTTGAGACCGATGTGGTGAAGACCGAAGCTGACTTCAAGGCCTTTTCAAAGCTCCTGCGGCGCTATCACTGGCTGAAGCCCAAGCGCTATATCCCCGAAGACTCTTTCTTCTGCAGCCTTATCAACCACGAGGCTTGTCGCCTCTACGTCACGCGCTATCACCAGCATATCATTGGCTGTTCGGTGGTGTTCTTCAGTCAGAATCAAGCTTACCTGTGGTTCTCAGCCTTCCGCCGCAAGTCGTATGCCTTTGTTCATCCCGACATCATCACCATTTGGCACGCACTGAAAGATGCCCACCGAATGGGCTATGAGCACATGTTCTTCCTGGACGTAGGCTTGCCATTCAAGAAGAACGGCTATCGCGATTTCATCTTGCGATTTGGCGGAAAGCCTTCATCTACCTATCGATGGTTTCATATCTCTATAGGTTGGCTGAACCGGTTGTTTTCTTTGTTCTACAAAGACTGAGAGAATTGACAATTGAGAATTGACAATTTAAAAGCGTTCATTTTGTGTGGTAATAGTTACGCTTTTACGACCTAAGAGTGGCGCTATTGCGATGCAATTCGATAAGTATTGTACTGCACCTAGACTCTAGAAAGGTGCATTCTAGAGTCTGGACACGCTCATTCTAGAGTCTAGAATTACTCTATCTAAAGTCTAGAATTACGCATTCTAGAGTCTAGAATCGGAGCAAAAGTGCCAGTATTGGAAGACAAAAGTGGCACTTTTGTTACGGCAAAGGGGCAGTTTAGTTACGGCAAAGGGGTAGTTTAGTTACGGCAAAGCATAAGTTTTCTGGGTTAAAATGCAAACTCCATAATAAAACGAGCATTTCTGCGTTATAAGAGAAATGAATTCAAAGTGTACATCCCTCATTCTTACACTCGTCATGCTATTGATGAGCAGTGTTGTCGTGGCGCAATCTTTCACGTTGAAAGGTCGCGTGACCGACGAGGATGGCAATGCCCTTGAGTTTGCCACCGTGGCCTGTGCCAAGCAAGCTAAGGTAACGATGACCGACCTGAAGGGTGAATTCAACATGAAACTACAATCGGCCGACTCGGTAGAGATACGCTTCTCTATGGTTGGCTACAAGACCCGCACCCGAGTACTGAGAAACCCGCGCACCACGCAGACGCTGCAAATACAGATGTCACCCATGCAGGAACTCAGCGAAGTGGTGATCACAGAGCGCCGCCGACAGACCACGCAGATGCAGGAGATTGATGCTAAGGAGCTGAAGGCCACGCCATCTGCATCGGGCAATGCCGTGGAGGAACTGATACAGCAGCAGGCTGGCGTCTCTACACACAACGAGCTCTCCAGCCAATATAACGTCAGAGGTGGCTCGTTCGACGAGAACTCGGTGTATATCAACAATATCGAGGTTTACCGCCCGCTACTCATCAGAAGCGGTCAGCAGGAAGGCCTCTCGGTCATCAACCCTGATATGGTTGAGAAGATTGGTTTCTCGTCAGGCGGTTTCTCAGCTAAGTATGGCGACAAGATGTCGAGTGCGCTGGATATCACCTACAAGCGTCCCAAGGCATTTGAAGCCACGGCTATGGCTTCGCTGCTGGGCGGAAGCGCCTATGTCGGCATGTCGAACAAGAAGTTTTCCATGAGTCACGGCCTGAGATATAAGACAAACAGGTATCTACTTGGCTCACTCGAAACAACTGGAGAATACAGACCAAATCAGCTTGATTATCAGTCGTATATAACTTACAAGCCCAACAAGCGGTGGTCGTTAGACCTGCTGGGAAACATCTCTGAAAACCATTACAACTTCAAGCCGCACGATCGTGAAACGAGCTTCGGCACGATGCAGTCGACAAAATCATTCAAGGTGTACTTTGACGGACAGGAAAAAGACATCTTCCGCACACTCTTTGGGGCCGCATCCATCACTCGTCACATCAGCGATTCACTCAGCATCAAACTGCTCTGGTCGGCCTTCCACACCAAGGAGCAAGAGGCTTACGACATACAGGGACAATACTGGCTGAACGATGCTCAGAGCGCAGAGCAACTGGGCGTGGGCACCTATGCCGAACATGCGCGCAACTATCTCACGGCCAACGTACAGAGCCTGAAGCTGATGGTGAACAGGAAGTTGAAGCGACATGAGATAGAAGGAGGACTGGTGGTGAAGTGGGAACACCTGAAAGAGCAGAGTCGTGAGTACGAGATGCGCGACTCCAGCGGCTACTCCATTCCCCACACCGGCAACCGTCTGGACCTTATCTACACGCTTTCGTCCAAAAACGATATGCGCTCCACACGCATTGAAGGCTATGTGCAAGACGTCTTCCGATGGCACAACGGCGACAACTTCTTCACGTTGAACTATGGTGTTCGCTTTGCCAACTGGTCGTTCAACAAAGAGACGCTGGTGTCTCCCAGGGCCTCGCTGGCGTTGGTGCCCGCCTATAATCCAGATATCACCTACCGACTGGCCACAGGTATCTACTACCAGGCACCGTTCTATAAGGAGTTTCGCGATACGACTGCCGTGGGCAGCATCACAAAAGTGACGCTCAACAAGCACATCAAGAGTCAGCGCTCGTTCCAGATTATAGGAGCGATGGACTACCGGTTCAAGATGAAAGACCTGCCCTATAAGTTTAGTGCCGAGGTCTATTATAAAGCGCTGTCTAATTTGGTGCCCTATAACATACAAAACGTGAAGACGACCTACTACGGCGAGAACCTCTGTTCGGGCTATGCCGCAGGTCTCGACTTGAAGCTCTATGGCGAGTTTGTGCCTGGCACCGACTCGTGGATAAGTCTCTCGCTGATGCGTACACAACAGAAGATGAACGGCCAGTGGATCCCAATGCCCACCGACCAACGCTACGCACTCAACCTGCACTTCACCGACTATTTCCCAGGTACCACGCGTTGGAAGATGACCCTGAAACTGGCCTATGCCGACGGACTGCCCTTCGGCGCGCCCCATCGCGGCATCACCAACCAGAGCTTCAGGGCGCCTGCCTACAAAAGAGCGGACATCGGTATGAGCTATCTGGCCTATCAGCCATCGGAGTCAGAAACAAAGAAATACAGCATTAAGCGCGTTTGGCTGGGCATCGACTGTCTAAATCTGTTTGGCATTTCCAACGTAAACAGCTACTACTGGGTGACCGACGTCACCAACCGCCAATGGGCTGTTCCCAACTATCTGACAGGGCGCCAGATTAACGGCAAGATCATTGTAGAGTTGTAATTCGTACAACTCACAATATCAACAAATTAGCGCCCAAATGAAAAAAAATCAGAAATTGCGCTTTTGTTTCAGTATTTTTTTGTAATTTTGCACCATTCTTATAAAATTGTAAGGACTTACTAGATAGTCATTAACGGTGCAAAGAAAATATAAACGATAACAAAAATATGAAAAAGTTATTATCTTTACTTGCAGTTACTAGTTTAACATTAACCAGCTGTATTGACCACGAAACAAATCTATACAAAGGCGATGACAGCAAGGCTATCAAACAGAACGCAGAGAACGTTTTAGGCCAAATTGTTAGACAAGATTGGAGTTCTATTAACCAAGGCTCAGTGAAAATCATCGCTAATGCCCCTCTCAACAACATCGTAAAGGTGCAGATTCTGACCGAATCACCTTTCGGCAATCCTAATGCAAGAGTACTGAATGAAGCAGAAATCGTCAACGGACGCTATGTGACATTGAAATACGATGCACCCAACGTTTACGACAGACTGATTGCTGCCTGTGTCAACGATAAAGGCGTCTACTACGTACAGTCGTTCGGACTGCAAGATGCAGAAGTTGACTTCGGTGAAGTAGCCGAATCACGCAGAGCTCGTGCTGCCGAATACACATATCCCGCCGCCAGCTCTATCGTACTGGGCGAACCTGTCAAGTCTTTCAATGCACTTCGTGCCGAGGCTACCCTCAACAGCGAGACGCATCAGATTATGGTGAACGATGGTACCAACGATTTCTATTACATGAATCTGTACGACGCTTCATGGGCCAACGATCGTCTCTGGTCTCCACAGGCCAAAACCGATGGTGACTGGAAGATCACAGAGAACGGCATCTACAAGGAAATCAAAGAGACCGTCGACATGACCACCGTCAAGGCTATCTGCGATGCATACCTCCAGAAGTTGGGCGGTCTGCACCCCACCAACGGACGAAGCAACAACTGGGAACTCATTGCTGAGGGCAATGATCACTTTATCATCAACAACAACTACCTCATCAGCGATGGAACGCCCCTGATTGTAACACCCGTTCAGATGGGAACCTCTGAAGGCAACAACAATAATATTTACTATTACTATTTCGACCCTGCCAAGACTGCAGGCATGACCTCTGAGCAGGAAGCCAACTATATCAAGGCTCTGCCAAAGTTCAAGGCCATGAAAGGTTTGGCCAACAAGTCTAACTTCTTCAGAGACAAGGCCTACCTGCTCCCCTACTATGGTAATGGCACACTGGAAAATGGCGCGACTGCCTCTGCAGGACTGGCTATCCCCAAGGGCTATAAGATTGGTTTCCTGAACAGAAAGGGCTACGCCGGCAAGACAGAACAGGACTGCACCAGCGGTTGCACCTATGGCGACGGTCGTTTGAACGTAGAGGTGAACCACTTACATGGTCACTACCTGTCGGCCATCGACACCAAATTGGCAGCAACCATCAGAAAGAACGACCCCAATGCCAAAGACGATCTGCGCTATGGTAAGACGACCAACGGCATGCAGTTCGACAGCCCACGTATCGCAGTGTTCAGCGCCAACGACCGTACATACCTCTGCTTTGAGGATGGTTCTGACTGTAACTTCTGCGACATGATTCTGGAAGTATCTCAGGGTGCAAAGACCATCGACGAGTCACCCGCCCCCGAAGCATCGCTCTATACCATGTGTTTCGAAGACCGCCTGGCTTCTGCCGACTACGACATGAACGACATTGTGCTGCAGGCTTCACGCATCAACGAGACAACCATCAGACTGAGCCTCGTGGCAAGTGGTGCCGACGACCTGCTGCAGCTTGAGATTCCCGGCTATGACGAAGCTATGCTGGCTAGTAAAGAGGTGCATGAGCTCTTCAACGTCACACCTGGTTCTACGTTTATCAACACCAAGACAGGTCAGGATTCGTTCGAGCCTATCAGCGAAGACTTCGAGGTGGCAGCAGACCTGAGCATCGAGGACTTCCTGAAGACCATCAAGCTGAAAAACCTCACCACAGGCAAGACAATCACTGTTCCCACAACAGCTGGCGAGCCTCCCTATGCAATCATCGTCCCCTTGAACTTTGCATATCCCTTGGAGACCGTTTGCATCAAGGATGCCTACAGCAAGTTCACAGAGTGGGTTCAGACCAACGACCAGACCATCTACTGGTATCTGGACATCAACACAGAAAAGGTTTACCCCAACAATGAGTAAAACAATGAAATAGTCTTAATATGCTATACAAAGAGAGATTATTGCTCACAACACGCAATAATCTCTCTTTTTTTTGATAAAAAAGACCAAAAAGAAGCAGAAATTCATTAATCTTTTGTACCTTTGTGCCACAATTTTATTAATCTAAATGATACGATTATGAGAATTTCACACATTGAGCATCTGGGCATTGCTGTACAGAGCATTGAAGAGAGCCTGCCATTCTTTGAGAACGTGCTGGGCTTGAAGTGCTACAACATTGAGACCGTTGAGGACCAAAAAGTGAAAACTGCATTCTTAAAATGTGGCGAGGTAAAGCTGGAACTGCTTGAGCCCACATCACCTGAGAGCACCATTCAGAAATGGCTCGACAAAGGTAACAAGGGTGTTCATCATGTAGCCTTCTGCATAGAGGATGGCGTTGCCAACGCACTGGCAGAAGTGAGCGAGAAAGGTGTACGTCTCATCGATCAGGCTCCAAGAAAGGGTGCCGAGAATCTGAACATCGCCTTCCTCCATCCCAAATCAACATGTGGTATATTGACAGAATTATGTGAACATTAATAATAATTATGAGCAAGCAATTAGAAAAGATCAAACAACTCATCGAGAAGCGCGAACAAGCTCGTCTCGGTGGTGGTGAGAAAGCCATTCAAAAGCAACACGACCGTGGTAAATATACAGCACGCGAGCGCATCGAAATGCTTCTCGACGAAGGCTCTTTTGAGGAGTACGACATGTTCAAGGAGCATCGTTGTCACAACTTCGGCATGGAGAAGAAGCAGTTCCTGGGCGACGGTGTTGTAGCTGGTTCAGGTACTATCGACGGACGTCTGGTATATGTATTTGCACAGGACTTCACCGTTCATGCCGGTTCTCTTTCTGAGACCATGAGCCAGAAGATTTGCAAAGTCATGGATATGGCCATGAAGATGGGTGCACCTGTTATCGGCATCAACGACTCGGGTGGCGCACGTATTCAGGAAGGTATCAACTCTCTGGCAGGTTTTGCCGAGATCTTCGAGCGTAACATCCTGGCTTCAGGTGTGATTCCTCAGATCAGCGGTATCTTTGGTCCTTGCGCTGGTGGCTCTGTTTACAGCCCTGCCCTGACCGACTTCACCCTGATGATGGAAGGCACATCATACATGTTCCTCACCGGTCCTAAGGTGGTGAAGACCGTTACGGGCGAGGACATCGACCAGGAGCACCTGGGTGGTGCCAGCGTTCACGCAACCAAGTCGGGTGTGACACACTTCACGGCAAAGACCGAGGAGGAAGGTCTGCAGATGATCAAGACCCTCCTGTCATATATTCCTTCAAACAATATGGAGGTGGCTCCTCGCAAGAAGTGCGACGACCCCATCAACCGTATGGAGGACATGCTCAATGAGATTATCCCCGAGAACCCCAACGAGGCATACGATATGTACAAGGTCATCGGTGCCGTTGTTGATAACGGAGAGTTCTTTGAAGTACAGCCTAAGTTCGCTAAGAACATCATCGTAGGTTTCGCTCGCTTCAACGGTCAGAGCGTAGGTATCGTTGCCAACCAGCCTTCATGCTACGCTGGTGTGCTCGACGTGAACGCTTCACGTAAGGGTGCACGCTTCGTACGCTTCTGCGACGCCTTCAACATTCCTATCGTTTCATTCGTTGACGTACCTGGATTCTTGCCCGGTACAGGTCAGGAGTACAACGCAGTGATCCTGCACGGTGCCCAGTTGCTCTACGCTTACGGTGAGGCTACAGTGCCCAAGATCACAGTCACACTGCGTAAGTCTTACGGTGGTTCACACATCGTAATGGGTTCTAAGCAGCTCCACACCGACCTGAACTATGCATGGCCTTCTGCCGAGATCGCCGTGATGGGTGCCTCTGGTGCTGCTGCCGTTCTTTACGCTAAAGAAGCAAAGGCCAAGAAGGAAGCTGGCGAAGATGTTAAGGCCTTCATCGCTGAGAAGGAGGAAGAGTACAACGAGCTCTTCGCTAATCCTTATCAGGCTGCTAAGTACGGCTACATCGACGATGTGATCGAACCACGCAACACACGTTTCCGCATCTGCCGCGCACTGGCACAGCTCGCTACAAAACGCGACGCCCTGCCCGCTAAGAAGCATGGTAACATTCCAATGTAATCAGAACCGCATATGAAAACGAACGAAGTTTATGCTGCTATTGCAATGGCTCTGCACGAGCACCTTGGCAATAATGTCCACGACATAGAGCCCGGCATCATCACAATTGCTGAGCATCCCACACAGTGGAATGGTTATGCACAGACAATGACAGCACATCCATAAATCAAGATTCAAACAAAGATGAAAGAATATAAGTATACCATCAACGGAACAAAGTATGAAGTTGCTGTAGGCGACATCGAGGATAACCTCGTATGCGTGACAGTAAATGGCGAAGAATACAAAGTAGAACTTGAGAAGCAGGCTGAACCTGAGAAGAAGAAGCCTGTGCTCGGCAAGCCCGCAGCAGCTGCTTCTGCCCCCGCAGAAGGTGGTGAAGCTACTAGCAAGGCCGTGAACAAGAACAACGCCGTGAAAGCTCCCCTGCCCGGTGTTATCACAGACATCAAGGTTGCCGTAGGTGACCAGGTAGCCGTAGGCGACACCGTTGTTGTGCTCGAGGCTATGAAGATGGCCAACAACCTAGCAGCAGAAAAAGCTGGTACCGTTACCGCTATCTGTGTAAAGGTTGGCGAAAGCGTTATGGAAGACGACGCACTTATCGTTATCGAATAATAATAAGTTCTATACAAAGAAGAAAGGCTGGTTCGCAAATGGAACCAGCCTTTTTTTCTTCTCATCAACGAATGCCTAAGAGGCGATCCGTGCTGTTATTTGTAGAGATAATAATAGAAGTAACTGCCACGATGACGTTCTAATGCACGAAGACGACGTGCAGACTTGTCAGGGATCTGTTTCTTCAGATCACGTATGGCCACCCACTGGTCATATACCAAAGAATCCTGACGGGCAATGACCGTATCACCTTGGATAGAGCGATACATGACCATCGCTTCCTGATAGTGACGAGGCAAGCTAACAGAATCCGAAATCTCGTAATAGCGCGGCAGAGCATGTGCAAACGCTTTCAGGTTCTTATCCATCAAAAAGCCACAAAGCACATAGTCGGCCACAGCACGCGTCGCAAACGAGTCGCGCTCGACGGCGTTCAGGTACTGCCATACATCAATGGGGCGCTTGGGTCTGCCGCCAAGATGCTTATAGATAGAATCCGCCGGCAGCAACAACAGACGGCTCTGGCTGTCCTTTAATGGCAACAGATCGGTGCTCTTCCCCTCTAGGGCATATTCAAATAGGTGCTCGCCCATCTCGCCCTTTCTAGAAAGAGCAAATGCTCGCAACATGGTCAAGCTGGCATTGGTCTCTAGCGACTTTGCGCCGACATGCAGCGCTTCATCGTCATCACCATGCAACAACGACGTTTCTGCATGAGCCTGGAAATGGAACACCGCATTGGTGTTGGTACTAAACGTCACAAACAGCACCATCACGAGCAGTATCAAGACATTCTGCCATACATCTCGTGAGAAATAGGCATTATTCACATTGTTCTGGTTCTCGAAAGTCAGCAACTGCTTAGACAACCATACGCATGCTCCCCATAAGAGAAGCACTAATGGTATAAGCCATTTCCAGTCGCCCAACGAATAGTCTAGATGATCGTCAAAGTTGAAGTCTGAGATAAGAGCCAGAAACAACATTGATGGCAGATAAGTCAAGGCATACGACCGCTTGGACTGACGGAGAATCAAAGAGACCACCAACTGCAGCAGATATAATGCCAAGGTGATGAAGATGGCGCCAAGCGAACGGTTATAATGCGTTGCACCATCACTTAGAATGTGCTGGGAAACAGCTAACACATCTGCCTGGAAAGCATAGAGCCAGACAAACGAAAACAACCAAAAACAGACGGCACAGGCCACCTTGACAGTGGTCGTGCCGTTCTTATGATTTGAATAATCTCTTCTCATTAGTTTTTCTTCAGAACTACTGCTGAACGCGCAGGAATATATAGTTTCAACCACTCCTTATGATCCTTAACATAGAGAGGATCATAGTTTGTGAAGTGCGTCACCGAATCATCGGCAAATCCATGTCCGCCAAATGCCGGTGAGTCTGTATTCAACACGACATCATAGGAACCCGTGGGAACCAGGAAGCCATAGTCTGTAAACGACTGTGTCGGAGAGAAGTTGAACACAAATATCAAGTCACCTCGCATGAAGGCCAGCACCTGATCGGCGTCGTTGTGCCATATCTCAACAATGGGTTTTGCCTGGAAGTTACGAACACTCTTAATCACACGAAGCATCTCGCGGTCGAAGTCGCCCAACCAGTGATAACAGAGATCTTTGTTGTCAACCAGATTCCACTGACGTCGTGCATACTTATAGCTCCACCCATTACCCTCACGAGGGAAGTCGATCCATTCCGGATGACCATATTCGTTACCCATGAAGTTCAGGTATCCGCCATTGATGGCTGCCGCCGTCACAAGACGTATCATCTTATGGAGCGCAATGCCTCGCTCAGCAACACCGTTGACATCCTTCTTAGCGAAGTGCCAGTACATGTCAGCATCTATCAGACGGAAGACGATGGTCTTGTCGCCTACCAATGCCTGATCATGACTCTCACAATAAGAGATGGTCTTCTCATCTGGACGGCGATTCTTCACCTCCCAGAAGATTGAGCTAGGCTTCCAGTTCTCATCTGGCTGTTCCTTGATGGTCTTAATCCAATAATCAGGAATGTTCATCGCCATACGATAATCAAAGCCATAGCCACCATCCTCAAACTTGGCTGCCAAACCTGGCATACCACTGACCTCCTCGGCGATGGTAATAGCATCAGGGTTGACCTCGTGTATCAGCTTATTGGCCAGCGTGAGGTAGCAGATGGCATTATCATCCTCGTGTCCATTGAAGTAGTCACCATAACCACAGAAAGCCTCTCCCAAACCATGACTATAGTAGAGCATGGATGTCACGCCATCAAATCGGAAGCCATCAAAATGGTACTCCTCTTGCCAATAGCGACAGTTTGAAAGCAGGAAATGCAGCACTTCGTCCTTGCCGTAGTCAAAGCAAAGAGAATCCCATGCTGGATGTTCATGACGGTCACCAGGATAGAAATACTGATTGGGATCGCCCGCCAGATTGCCCAAACCTTCAATTTCGTTCTTCACAGCATGCGAATGAACGATATCCATAATCACTGCCACGCCCTTCTTATGGGCCTCGTCGATGAGCTGCTTCAACTCTTCTGGCGTGCCGAAGCGCGATGATGGTGCAAAGAACGATGACACGTGATAGCCAAAAGAACCATAGTAGGGATGCTCTTGGATGGCCATCACCTGAATGCAGTTATAACCATCATCGACCACACGAGGCAACACATTCTCGCGGAATTCATTATAGGTACCTACTTTCTCGGCATCCTGTCCCATACCCACATGACATTCGTAGATGAGCAGGGGGGATTTCTTGGGTTTGAAGTTCTTTTTCTTAAACTCATAGGGGACAGCCGGATTCCATACCTGAGCAGAGAATATCTTGGTATTTTCATCCTGCACCACTCGGCGGCACCAAGCAGGAATGCGTTCACCCTCTCCCCCATTCCATCTTACTTTCATCTTGTAGAGCTGTCCATGCTTCAGGTCACGCTCTTTCAGTTTCAGTTCCCAGTTTCCTGTGCCTTCAATACGCTTCAACTTATACTTCTCGGTCTCCTTCCAATCGTTGAAGTCGCCTATCAGGTATATCTCTGTTGCATTAGGAGCCCACTCACGAAACACCCATCCTCTTAGTAGCTTATGGAGTCCGAAGTAAAGATGTCCTGATGCAAAGTCTTTCAATGTCTTTTTGCCATTTCGAGTCAATTGGTTCAACTTCCATACGGCGTGCTCATGACGCCCACGTATAGCGTCTTCAAAAGGTTCCAGCCAACTGTCATTTTGCACAAGTCCAATATGCTGGATTTCAGTTGTTTTTTTAGTAGTTGCCATAGTTTTATGCTTTTACTTTAAAGATAGCTTTTTTGATTGTCGGTGCCATTGAAATGCAGGGAGCATGACCATCCTGAGGAAAGAAGACGGCGAACATACCAGGTTGACAGTCTATAAAGCTATCGGCCATCTGTCCAGGATATTTCGTGATGTCCTTCTCAGCTTGATATGGCACGTCAGGAAGATTGCACAAAGGCGTGTAGCCGTAAGTCTCCATACCGTCAAGAGGTATCTGTATGTCAACCATCTTACGATGGGTCTCTATCACGGCCTCGTCGGGAGTCTTGCCCTTAGCCACCTGGATATTCACAAACAGATCATCACCATCAATCACATGTTTACCTTCTGCAAGTGTCATGAGGTCATTCTCACGAAGAAAGGCTACGACCTTCTTAAACAAAGGATTAACAGCCACGTATTTCTCTAGGTTCTCAAGCGTATCAATAATCATATTAGTCTAAGTTTTAAAGTTTGTTCTAAACATTATTCATCCAACTGGCGACGGCCGTTGACATACGAGCCTTTAGCCGTTACCTTGCCGTTCTTATCTTTCTCGACGAAACTGCCTTCTCTGTGACCATCTACATAGTTGCCCTCAAAGCGTGTTCCATCGTTTTTCTCCTCAATAGAAAAGCCATTACGCTTTCCATTCTTGAAGATGGCTTTAAACTTGGAGCCGTCGGCCAGATGACCGATACATTCTCCATTGGGTTCACCATTGCTGAACTGTCCTTCGACGGTGTCTCCCTGCTTGGTGACCAGTTTGCCGCGTCCTGTAGGTTTGTCAGCATGCCATTCTCCGGTATAGCTATCGCCATTTTTCCAGGTTACCGTGCCCTGGCCTTCTTTGTCACCATCGCGCAACTGACCTTGATATCTGTCGCCGTTGGCATAGTTGATAACGCCCTGACAAGTACGCTGACCACGAACATAATCGCCCTGATAGATATCTCCATTTTGGAAACGATAGATGCCCTTGCCATGCTGCACGTCATTTCTCCACTGACCTACATAGACATCGCCGTCAGCATATTTATAGGTACCTTCGCCGTTGCGCTTATTGTCAAGCCACTGGCCGTCGTACGATGAGCCGTCCGACCAATAGAAATAGCCCTTTCCGCTCTTTTTGTCAGCTTTCCATTCACCGTCGTAATAGGCACCGCTGGCAAAAGTGTACTTACCCTTGCCTTCACGCTTGTCCTCTTTCCAACTGCCATTATAGATATCGCCATTAAAGTAGTACATAATACCATGTCCCTGCTGATAATCGCAATACCACAGACCTACATATTTATTGTTATTCTGGAAGTAATAGGTGCCCTGACCATGCTGATGGTCCTGCAACCACTGACCTTCGTATTTCTCACCATCGGGGAAGATATAGATACCAAAACCTTCGCGTTTACCTTTCACATACTCTCCTTCGTAAACGTCACCATTCTTCCATACGGTTTTCCCTTTTCCATTTGGCTTTCCAGCAGACATCTCTCCATTATACTCGCCCTTATCCTTTGTAATACATGAACCTAGAGTGATTTTCTGGGCGTGCACTGGGCACATCAAAAAAGAAAAACCTAATGTCAACAATATATCTCGTATATTCATAGTCTTTATCTTTATTTGCCCCAAAATTACTAAAAAAATGTGTTGTTGACAAATTAATCACTCATTATGAATTATGAATTATGAATTTTTAGTATCTTTGCGTCGTAAAAACATATAAACGATGAAATTTATTGGTATTATCCCCGCCCGCTATGCTTCTACCCGTTTTCCTGGGAAGCCCCTTGCCATACTGGGCGGAAAAACAGTTATTCAGAGAGTTTACGAACAGGTTGTCAACGTATTAGGTGAAGCCTACGTCGCCACCGATGATGAGCGCATCTTCAAGGCTGTTGAGCAGTTTGGCGGACGCGCTGTCATGACTCGCAATGACCACAAAAGTGGAACAGACCGCATTGAGGAGGCTGCACAGAAAATCAAGACTGATGCTGACGTCATCATCAACATACAAGGTGACGAGCCCTTCATCCAGAAGAGCCAGCTAGAAACCGTCAAGCATCTCTTTGACGACCCACAGACTCAGATTGCAACACTGGGAAAACCCTTTGAAACCATGGAGGCCGTAGAGAATCCCAACTCACCTAAAATCATTTGCGATGTCAACGGCTATGCCATGTACTTCAGTCGAAGTGTGATACCTTATATCAGAGGAAAAGAACAAAAGGAATGGATCAAGCACTTCCCCTTCATCAAGCATATTGGACTTTATGCCTATCGACGCGAAGTGCTGTCAGAAATAACAAAACTGCCCCAAAGCCCACTGGAGTTAGCCGAGAGCCTGGAGCAGTTGCGCTGGTTGCAAAACGGTTATCGCATCAAGGTTGGACTTACCGACGTAGAAACCGTTGGTATTGACACCCCCGAAGATTTGCAGCGAGCCGAGCAGTTTATCCTTGCTGCATCTGTTTGAGCAGTTCCTGCTGACGAAGAGACAAGTTGGTGGGCAGTGTCACATTGAACGTGATAATCAAGTCCGTACCATTCGATCCCTTACCGCGCAAACGAACCTTAGAGCCTGGCTGAGTGCCAGGCTTTATTTTTAGTTTCAGCTTTCTTCCATCTTGCGTGGCCACAATGACATCACCACCAAGCAGGGCTGTGTACATGTCGATAGACACCGAGGCCTGGGTGTCTGTAGGGGCGTGATGAGCACGACCGCCCATATTCCCCATTCCGCCACGGAAGAGGCTATCGAAGAACGAACTAAATCCGCCCTGACCATTAGAGAATGCGGAGAAGTCAAAACCATCGAAAGAGTCTCCACCGCGTCCGCCAGCACCCGAGAAACCGCCAAATCCGCCACCTCCGAATGCATCAGCTTCTTTCCACTGTGCACCATACTGGTCATACTTCTTACGTTTTTCTGGATCACCGATCACGTCATAAGCCTCGTTTAATGCCTGAAACTTTGCCTTTGCTTTCGGATCATCGGGATGAAGGTCCGGATGAAACTGCTTAGCGCGCTTCAAGTAGGCTCGCTTCACATCCTTTTGAGGGATGTTTTTATCTACACCTAAGATCTTGTAATAATCAATAAATGCCATAATACAATCCTCCTTTTTTTACTCAAATATCAGCAAAAAACATGCCATGGGCATGAAAAAAGAGCCTTAGTCGAAAACTAAAGGCTCTTTTTATCTGAAAGAATGAATAATTTACTTAGCGTAAGCAACAGAACGAGTCTCACGGATCACCGTGATCTTCACCTGACCAGGATAGGTCATCTCGTTCTGAATCTTTGTAGCGATCTCGCCACTCAGTGCCTCGGTCTCTGCATCGTCCATCTTGTCAGCACCGACAATCACACGCAACTCGCGACCAGCCTGGATAGCATAGGTCTTCGTTACACCAGGATAGCTCATCGCAATGGCCTCAAGGTCGTTCAGACGCTTAATGTAGGCTTCCACGATTTCACGACGGGCACCAGGACGAGCACCACTGATTGCATCACACACCTGAACAATAGGAGCCAGCAAGGTCTGCATCTCCATCTCATCGTGGTGAGCACCAATAGCATTACAAATATCGGGTTTCTCTTTATACTTCTCGGCAATCTTGGCGCCATAGAGTGCGTGAGGCATCTCGCTCTCCTCGTCGGGCACCTTACCAATATCATGCAGAAGTCCGGCACGCTTTGCTTTCTTAGGATTCAAGCCAAGCTCAGATGCCATGACAGCACAAAGGTTGGCTGTCTCGCGGGCATGCTGCAGCAAGTTCTGTCCGTAACTTGAACGATACTTCATCTTACCAATGATACGAACCAGCTCGGGATGCAATCCGTGAATACCCAGGTCAATAGCTGTACGCTTACCAGTTTCGATAATCTCGTTATCCAACTGCTTCTTCACCTTGGTCACCACTTCTTCAATACGGGCGGGATGGATACGTCCATCGCTTACCAACTGATGGAGGGCTAGGCGACAGGTCTCACGACGCACAGGATCGAAGGCTGAAATAACGATAGCCTCGGGTGTGTCATCGACCACAATTTCAACGCCGCATGCAGCCTCAAGAGCACGGATGTTACGACCCTCACGACCAATGATGCGACCCTTTACTTCATCGTTATCAATATGGAACACCGATACAGAGTTCTCGACAGCAGTCTCAGTAGCAACGCGCTGGATTGTCTGGATCACAATCTTCTTGGCCTGTGCATTGGCATTGAGTTTTGCCTCGTCCATAATCTCATTGACATAGGCAGCAGCGTCTGTACGCGCTTCGTCCTTCATGGCTTCCACCAATCTGTTCTTTGCCTCTTCGGCGCTCAAACCAGAAAGTTCCTCCAGCTTCTCGCGCTCTTTCTGCTGCATCTTATCAAGTTCCTCCTGCTTAATAGCCAAAGAGCGCTTCTCGTTGTCAATACGCTGCTGCTGGTTATCCAGCTCATTCTTGCGACGTCCCAACTCTTCCTGACGTTGGTTCAGAGAGATTTCTCTCTGCTTCAGCTTATTCTCACTCTGTTGGATATGCTGGTTACGCTGTTGGACCTCTTTTTCCAGTTCACTCTTCTTGTTGAGGAACTTCTCTTTCACCTCCAACAACTTCTTTTCCTTAATCACTTCGGCATCTTTTTGTGCGGCATCAATAATCTGTTGCGCCTTTCCTCTAACTACTTTCAAAAAGATGAAATATCCTATTGCCACGCCAGCAGCCAACGCAGCAACAGCAACAAAAATCATAATAGATGTTTCCATATAAAAAATATGTAAAGTTAATATTCTCTCACTTGATGACTTCTTCAATCTCAGAAGTCAGTTGCGAGAGAATATCCCGATAAGGAACGGTATCATTCTTACCTAGTTCCTTTTCATATCGCAGAGCAATTTCCACCAAAGTCATCAAAGCAATCGTATGATCGCTTTTAATACCGGCGAAAACCTGCGCATAGGCGCCATATCGCTCTGATATCAACTTTGCAGCTGCACGATAGAATTCTTCATCTGCACGATCAATCGTAGCATGAATGTCTTCATCGTACACGTGCAATGTTATATTAAGTTTCTCTTTACTTCCTTCTGCCATCGCTTCCGTCTTTACTTATCACCGCTAAGAACAGCAATGCATTTATTCACATCTCGTATCAGATTGGCCACGCGGTCCTTGGCGCCTTCGAGGTCGCCGCTGGTTATCTCCAACATCTTGGCCATCTTCAACGATTGGTAGTCATGATCTTTCTGAGCCATTTGTTCCTTTAAGGACTCAATTTCAGCCTCTTTCTCCTCGACCATGGCATACAAGTCACCGTTTTCCTTTTTAATTTCTTGGAAACGGAGAATCAACTGCCGTACGCGAGTCTGGAAGTCTGCTAAAACCTTCTCGTTCTGATTCATGACTAAATTATTTCCTTACAAAGGTAGAAAAAAAAGATTAAACTATAACTTTTATAGCGTTTTTTTAATGTTTATTAATTATTTATCTACCTTTTGAGTATTTTTCTCCTTCTTTGCAAGCATCACAACGCGATATACAAAGTCTGTGACCCACTTCTCAGAGAAGCCCAAGCGCTTATTATACTCACGCACAGACAGCACCGTCTTGATGACACCAGAGTCTGTATAATCGTTTTTGGTAAATATCTCATGAACAGTCTTTTCCGTCATTGCATACAAGGCCTTCTTGAAGAAGCTGGGCAGACGCAATTTCATCTTCATCAAATTGCCTGTCAACATCATAACGTCCTGTACAAATGCCTGGAATTGTAATAAATAGGTCTGCACATCCTGTATCTTCTTGCAGCGACGACGAATGCTCTGATCAATCTCCTTAAAGAACAGATCGTCCATCTGATACATATCCTTTAAAATTCTCTTGCAGCGTGCCTTTTCGGCCACGCCCAGCTTACCGCCCTGAGTAGGCACTTTTAAAGTGGTTTTAAACACACGCAGGTCGGGCAAAGCCGCCAAATTAGAAATACCAAGATCTGCAGCTATCTCTGCCTGAAAATATACGCGAATCAATGTCATGAAGTCTTCCATGCCACCAATTTTCGCTTCTGTTTCTTGTGCCTTACGGCCAAACAAATTAGTTAAAAAGCTCATAATTTCAAAATAAATTGTGTGCAAAGATACGCTTTTTTCTCTAATTTTTGCAATTTTAAAGTAAAAAGATGTCTTAATATAAAAAAAAAATGTATCTTTGCAACTCTAATTTAGTGACAAATAAATCTATTTATGAAAGGAATCGTACTTGCTGGTGGCAGTGGCACACGCCTCTACCCGATCACGAAAGGTATTAGTAAGCAGCTGATACCTATCTTCGATAAGCCAATGATCTACTATCCAATTTCAGTATTGATGTTGGCTGGCATCCGAGACATTCTGATTATATCTACGCCTCATGATTTACCTGGTTTCAAACGCTTATTTGGTGATGGCAAGGACTTTGGCATCCACTTAGAATATGCAGAACAGCCTTCGCCAGACGGACTTGCACAGGCCTTCATCATTGGTGAAGACTTCATTGGAGACGACAGTGTCTGCCTGGTTCTTGGCGACAACATCTTCTACGGTTCCGGATTCACAGCACTATTGAAACAGAGCGTTATTAATGCCGAGAAACATAATCTGGCCACCATCTTTGGCTATAATGTCAACGACCCCGAGCGCTATGGCGTCGCAGAGTTTGACGAAGAGGGCAACTGCCTGAGCATTGAGGAAAAGCCCGAACATCCAAAGTCTAACTATGCTGTCGTAGGTCTTTATTTCTACCCCAACAGCGTCGTTGAGATAGCTAAGAACATCAAGCCCAGCGCACGCGGCGAACTTGAAATCACAACAGTGAACCAGGAATACCTGAAACGAAACGCCTTAAAGGTGCTGACACTGCAGCGCGGTTTTGCCTGGCTTGACACAGGCACCCACGACTCATTGTCGGAAGCTAGTACCTTCATTGAGGTCATCGAGAAGCGCCAAGGCCTGAAAGTGGCATGCCTTGAAGAGATTGCTTACAAGAAAGGCTGGATCTCTAAAGAACAGCTCCTTGAAGTTGCTCGCCCCATGAAGAAGAACGAATACGGTCAATATCTGATCAACCTAGCTAAATCTAAATAAGAACAACTAATACCAATTATAATAGTATATGGAAGATACCAAAAGAAAGGATCTTGTTGACGGCATCCTTAACCAGCCACAAGAAGAGGAATCCTCTTTCGATTTTAGAACCATTTTCACTCTGGTGATACTCAACTGGCAATGGTTCTTGCTATCATTGTTCGTATTTATCTGTGGCGCATTATTCTATCTGCGCTATACGGCCCCCGTCTTTCAGACATCGGTCAAAATGCTGATTAAGGACGAAAACAACAATCGTCGTTCTAACGGTCAGCTGCTGGCCAACATGCAAGATTTCGGAATCATCTCGAACTCTGCAGGTTTCGAGAACGAGATTGAAATTCTGCGTTCCAGCATCCTGGCCCGTGAGGTGGTAAAGGACTTGAAACTCTATACGGAATATGAGAGCGAAGGTCGCATCAAGAGAACACTGATTTACAAGAATCAGCCTATCAACGTGGACCTCGACCCTGAAAGCCTGGAGAGACTTGACAAAACTCGCGGCAGCATCAATTTGAAGTTAGAAAAGGAGGGCAACACCTATCGTGTGGAAGACGTGAATGGCGAATTTGCCGGTTCTTTCAAGTCGCTGCCAGCATCTATCAACACGCCTTACGGCACACTGACCTTCACCAAGAACCCTATCGTCGAGGAGAATGAAAAGGAAGCTAGACTGCTGATTCTGCGCAGAGGCGGCAAGATAGATACAAGTGCAAAGAAGGATGAAGAATACACAATGTATGTCACCATCACCTCGCCAGTAAGAGTGGCCACGAAATATGCCGGTGCACTGAACGTTGCTCCCACATCGAAGGTCACTTCAATCGCCGAACTTTCAATCAACGACCTGATTCCCGAACGTGGTATTGACTACCTGAAGCACTTGGCCGTTTGCTATAACAGACAGGCTAATGCCGACAAAAACGAGATTGCCTACAAGACGGAGACATTCATCAACAAGCGACTGGAGAAAATCAATGCTGAGCTAGGCACCACCGAAAGCGAACTGGAACACTATAAACGTAGCAACAACCTGGTGCAACTGAGATTGGACGCCACGCAGATCATGACGCAGTCTAACCTCTACTATGGTCAGCTGTCTGAAGCCAACACGCAGATCCAGCTGCTCGACTATCTTCGCGAGTATATGGATGACAAGTCCAACAGATATCAGATCATACCTTCTAACGTTGGTCTAACAGACAGGGTATCATCGTCACTTATCGACCAATATAATAAGGTAGTGCTGGACCGCAACCGCCTGTTAGCTGCTGCCAACGAAAACGCGCCCAACGTCATTACGCTCACCAACACCTTGGATCAACTTCAGAAGAGTATCGACGATGCTTTGATTCAGGCACGCCGCACGGCCGACATTGAGCGTATGGGCATTCAGAAACGCTACGACACCTTCCAGACCAAGGTTGAGAACACCCCCGAACAGGAGCGCGTGCTCACACAAATAGGACGCCAGCAAGAGGTGATGTCTGGGCTCTACCTGCTGTTGCTGCAAAAGCGCGAGGAGAACTCTATCTCACTGGCCGCCACTGCAGACAAGGGACGCCTCATCGACGACCCCGCCTTTGGTGGAAAGGTTAGTCCCAAGAGTTCTATCATCCTCTTAGGTGCCTTGCTGCTGGGCTTTGCCCTCCCCCTGCTCATTGTATATGTACTGCAGCTGCTGCGCTACAAGATTGAAGGTCATGAGGATGTAGCTAAACTCACCAACATACCTATCATTGCCGACGTAGCTGTGGCCACGGAATCTGTTAAGACCGCTGCTGGTATTGTGGTTCACGAAAACACGAACAATCAGACAGACGAGATATTCCGCTCAATGCGTACCAATATCAACTTCATGATGAAGGAAGACCAAAAGGTCATCATGTTCACATCATCTACCTCTGGTGAGGGTAAGACCTTTAATGCTGCCAACCTTGCAGTCAGCTTCGCTTTGTTGGGCAAGAAGGTAATCCTCCTAGGTCTCGACATCCGAAAGCCTGCCTTGGGCCGTCTCTTCGACATCAGAGACCGAGAGAGAGGTATCACAACGTTGCTGAGCAAACAGAACATCAGCGACAGTGATCTTAAAGAGCAGATTATGTCTTCGCGTATTAACACCAACCTCGACGTTCTGTTGGCAGGTCCTACACCTCCCAACCCCACTGAATTGTTGGCCCGCGAGAACCTGGGCATTATTATGGATATGCTGAAGCAGGAATACGACTACATCATCCTCGATACCGCACCTGTAGGCTTGGTAACAGACACCTTGCAGATCGGTAAATACGCAGACGTTACCGTTTACATCTGTCGTGCCGACTACACGCCGAAATCCGCATTCGAGAATATCAATGCCCTGAACCGCGATGGCAAGCTGCCTAACATGTGCTTGGTTATCAACGGTGTGGACATGTCTAAGAAGAAGTATGGCTACTATTACGGCTACGGCAAGTACGGCCGCTACGCACGCTATGGCCGTTATAGCAACTATGGTGGCTATGGTGCCTACGGCAACTATTCAGAGAGCCACTATGGCAAAGCAGACGACAACTCAATTAAACGATAGACTATGACAATTGCAGTTGACTTCGACGGAACCATCGTGAAGCATCGCTATCCTGCGATAGGCGAAGAGATTCCGTTTGCTATAGACACACTTAAAATGCTGATCAACGACCACCACAGATTAATTCTGTGGTCGGTTCGTGAAGGCAAACTCCTGGAAGATGCTATCAGTTGGTGTCGCGAGCGCGGTGTAGAGTTCTATGCCGTGAACAGGGACTACCCCGAAGAGACCATCGAAAACAATCAGCACTTCAGCCGTAAGCTAAAGGTCGATGTGTGGATAGACGATCGTAACCTTGGCGGTTTGCCAGACTGGGGCACCATCTATCGCATGATCAGTCAGCGCAAGACGTGGGACGACATCATCAACGAGGAGCTCTCAAGTCATCATCTGGACACCTGCAAGGATCAGAACGCCTCTAAAAAGAAACCTTGGTGGAAGTTTTAAACCACCAAGGTAAAGACAATAAAAAAAAGAGAAGGAACCCATTTGGATTCCTTCTCATTTTTTTCAGCAAGTTCTTCTTACTTCACCTTAGCTACGATAGCCTTGAAAGCTTCGGGGTTGTTCAGGGCGAGGTCAGCGAGAACCTTACGGTTGATCTCGATGCCAGCCTTGTGCAGGGCACCCATCAGCTGTGAATAGCTCATACCCTCCAGGCGAGCGGCAGCGTTGATACGCTGAATCCACAATGCACGGAAGTTGCGCTTCTTATTGCGGCGGTCACGGTAAGCGTAGGTCAGACCCTTCTCCCAGGTGTTCTTAGCTACTGTCCACACATTCTTGCGGGCTCCGAAGTAACCGCGAGTGAGCTTAAGAATGCTCTTACGTTTTGCTCTTGATGCAACGTGATTTACTGATCTTGGCATAATTTTCTTTCTTTAAATGTTAGACAATAGGTTAATTAACGGAGACACAACAGGTCACGAACCTGCTTCATGTTACTGTTGTCAACGAGAGTTGTACCAACCAGATTACGCTTTTGCTTCTTAGTCTTCTTAGTCAGAATGTGACTGTGGTAAGCGTGATGTCTCTTAACCTTACCTGTACCGGTGAATGAGAATCTCTTCTTGGCGCCGGAATTTGTCTTTACTTTTGGCATTTTTTTATTGTTTAAATTGTTATTAATAATTGATGGCAACGCATATACCGGGCGTTACGCATCTGTTTCTTCTGTCAGTTTCTTCAGCGCATCAGCACTAATCTTGGCATTTGCAAGCAGACCGCCATTTGCGGGTGTCTGATCGTCTGCTACCGTCTCAGCCTTCTTAGCTGCATTCTTCGACTCAAGAGCTTCTGCCTCACGGTCGCGAGCCTGCTGGCTCTTCTTGGCTACGCCTGCCTTCTTTGGTGCCAGATAGATAAACATCTTCTTTCCTTCGAGCGAAGGCATTGACTCTACCTTACCAAACTCCTCAAGGTCGTTGGCGAAACGCAACAGCAGAACTTCACCCTGCTCCTTGAAAAGGATGCTTCGACCGCGGAAGAACACGTATGCACGTACTTTGTTTCCCTCTTCCAGGAATTCCTTAGCGTGCTTCAGCTTGAACTGATAGTCGTGCTCGTCGGTCTGAGGTCCGAAACGGATTTCCTTAACCTCCACCTTCACCTGCTTGGCTTTCATCTCCTTAGCACGTTTCTTCTGCTGGTAGAGGAATTTTGAATAGTCGATGAGTCGACAAACAGGTGGATTGGCATTGGGTGAAATCTCGACGAGGTCGACGCCCTCATCACGTGCCATATCCAAAGCCTGCCTTGTTGGCACAACCATAGATCCGCTGTCACCTACGATGCGGACCTCACGTACACGAATCTGTTCGTTGATGCGGTACTGATTCTGTTTTTTGTCTATTTTCATCAAACTATTTTTGCAAATCGGCTGCAAAGTTACAATATTTCAGCGAATTAGCAAAACTTTTTAGGGTATTTTTTCTTAAGAATCCACCGAAAAAGTAAGAAAATAACTAACTGTTTATTAAATGCAGCAAAAAAAATCTGCCAAGTTGTCTTTTTTCGAAACTCAGCAGATTATGGTTTTACTTATCTTACAAGGAGTTAAGCCTTACTAAAATCGCTTTTTCCCACACCGCAGACAGGGCATACCCAATCATCGGGAAGGTCTTCGAAGGCTGTACCTGGCTCGATGCCATTGTCGGGATCACCTACTGCGGGGTCATATTCATAACCGCACACGTTGCATACATACTTTTCCATAAAATTGTTCAGTTTAAGTTAATAAAAAGGTAATGTCTGTGGGCAAAGATAGCATATAATTATGGAATGTGCAAACTTTCTGAGGGAAAAGTACAATGGGCAGCCACAATATTTATTATTCAGTATGAACAAATACGACTTTGCCGTAACGAAAGTGGTGGTTTACACCAACGAAAGTGGAGGTTTACAGCAACGAAAGTGGCATGTTTATGGAGTAACAGTAAAACTACGGCATAGAATCTAGCCCCTAGAAAGCCTCATTCTAGCCCCTAGAAATGACTCGTCTAACCCCTAGAAACAACCTATCTAGCCCCTGGAAATGACTCGTCTAGCCCCTAGAACGAGAATAAAACAGCAACTATTGCGAGACAAAAGTAGCACTATAAGACAAGAAAAGTGGCACTATTCCATGGGGAAAGTGCCACTTTTATGATATGAAAGTAAAATACTTTAGAAGTTCTTGGTCTGCTCAGCCACCTCAGCATTGATCTTATCGATGAACTGCTGGATGGTCATGGTAGCCTGCTCGCCACCACCCTGCTGACGCATAGAAACGAGACCTTCGGCTGCTTCTTTCTCGCCAACGATGACCATGTATGGGATACGCTTCAGCTCATTGTCGCGAATTTTGCGACCCAGCTTCTCGTTGCGCAGGTCGATGCTGCCACGAACGCCCTGCTGGTTGAACTGCTCAAGTACTTTCTTGGCGTAATCGTTGTACTTCTCAGAGAGAGGAAGAACAACCACCTGATCAGGAGTCAACCACAAGGGGAAGTGACCGCTGGTGTGCTCGATGAGCACAGCTGTGAAGCGCTCCAGCGAACCGAATGGTGCGCGGTGAATCATCACAGGTGTCTTCTTCTGGTTGTCCTCGTCGGTATACTCTAGCTGGAAGCGCTTAGGCAAGTTGTAGTCCACCTGAATGGTGCCCAGCTGCCAACGACGTCCGATGGCATCTTTGATCATGAAGTCGAGCTTAGGACCATAGAAAGCGGCCTCACCATATTCTACCTTAGCGGGAAGTCCTTTTTCCTCGCATGCTTCCTGGATAGCCTTCTCGGCCAGTGCCCAGTCTTCGTCGCTACCAACGTACTTCTCGTGGTTGTTGGGATCGCGCAGAGAGATCTGTGCCTCGAAATTGAAACCGAAGGCAGAGAGCACTACGTTGATGATGTCCATTACGTTGAGGAACTCCTGCTTAACCTGGTCAGGACGACAGAACAGGTGGGCATCGTCCTGAGTGAACGAACGTACACGTGTCAAACCGTGCAGCTCACCGCTCTGCT
The DNA here is from genome assembly GCF_000621725.1 of Xylanibacter brevis ATCC 19188. Classification (GTDB taxonomy): domain Bacteria; phylum Bacteroidota; class Bacteroidia; order Bacteroidales; family Bacteroidaceae; genus Prevotella; species Prevotella brevis. The sequence continues at coordinate 16,314 of NZ_JHXM01000013.1, read as the reverse complement.
CATAGCGATATACAGTACCGAACTCGGCAATGCGCAGAGGCAGATCCTTGTATGAACGGGGCTTCCAAGCGAAGATCTCGCAGTGGTGAGGACAGTTCATGGGCTTCAACAGATACTCTTCACCCTCCTCGGGAGTATTGATGGGCTGGAACGAGTCCTTACCATAGTGATCCCAGTGACCTGAGGTGACATAGAGGTTCTTAGAACCGATATGTGGGGTGATGACTTCCTGATAGCCGTAGCGCTTCTGCACCTTGCGCAGGTGCTCCTGCAGACGGAGACGGAGGTCGGTGCCCTTTGGCAACCAAATGGGAAGGCCCTTACCTACTTTGTCAGAGAACATAAAGAGTTCCATCTCTTTACCAATCTTGCGGTGGTCGCGCTTCTTGGCCTCTTCCAGCATCACGAGATACTCGTCGAGCATCTTCTTCTTGGGGAATGAGATACCATAGAGGCGCTGCATCTGCTCACGAGTAGCATCGCCACGCCAGAAAGCGCCAGCAACAGAGGTCAGCTTGATGGCCTTGATCTCGCCGGTGTCCATCAAGTGAGGACCACGACAAAGGTCGGTGAAGTTGCCCTGTGTATAGGTGGTGATGGTGCCATCTTCGAGGTCCTGCTCAATGTGCTCACACTTGTAGGTCTGACCATTGGCAGCAAACTCTTTCAGAGCGTCGGCCTTAGCCACCTCTTTGCGAACCACAGGCTCCTTCTTAGAGGCCAGTTCACGCATCTTATTCTCGATGGTAGCGAAATCGCTCTCCTTGATGCTCTCGCCATTGGGCAGCAGTACATCATAGAAGAAGCCACTCTCTACAGCAGGACCAAAGCCGAACTGAATGCCAGGATACAATTCCTGGAGTGCTTCAGCCAGCAGGTGGGCAGAGGTGTGCCAGAAAGTGTGCTTACCCTGCTCGTCGTCCCACTTATAGAGTTCAATCTGTGCATCCTCGTTGATAGGACGGTTCAACTCTACCGTTTCACCGTTTACGCCGCAAGCCAGAACGCTGCGTGCCAGAGCCGGTGAGATACTCTCGGCAATCTGTAGTCCGGTTACGCCCTGCTCATACGAGCGAACAGATCCGTCCGGAAAAGTAATGTTGATCATATTTACAATATATGTTTAAGTTTAAATCGCCTGCAAAGATAGCACAATATTTTGAAACAGCCTAATTCTTGCGTACCTTTTTCACCGTCTGTCCTTGTTTCACGACATAGATACCTGGTGAGAGGCTTTCCATGATTTGACCACAATACTGACCCGACACATTGTAAATACGCCAGGGCTGCTCGCTCACCGCGCCTGCGTCTTCGATACCGTTTGGTTTGGGCACAAACACATAGTTCAAGCGCTTGTCCATCCATTCAACACGTTTCATCAGGTACTGTCGCACCACGTCGACCTCCAATCGGTAGTTTCCCCACGCCATGGGGTTCTGGTGAACATACTGATCGAGTATAGGCCAGCGCAGAAAGTTCAGCCTTTGGGATGCCTGGAGTACCTCTTCCATGGAGTCGACAAAAGCTACCAGGTTCTCCTCGTTGAGTCCTTTCTGGCGGGCATCGTCCCATATATCTACCATCCTCATGACAGAAGAGGCATCGTTGATGACTATTTTATCGACAAAAGACCTCATCGTGCCTGCACAACTGCCCTTGGTGCGATACACGTAGTCAGACAATGAGTTGACAGGATAAGTACGGTTATCGTTGTCGAAAGCCAAATCGAAATCCCACACGGGTCCTGTATAGAACAGACTCTCACCGCGGTTTTTATACATATAGACACTCCAATAAGTGTCGGTGTTTCCCGAGAGTTCGCCAACCAGGAAATGGCGCAGGAAAGACTCTTTGTCAAGATAGCGCGACGTGTTAGACTCCATCATATTGAAACGCTCTTCGATATAGTCTCTCTGCTCTGCCGTGATACTGTCGGAATCGGGCGATTTGATGGTGACGGGAAGGCCTTTCTGGGAGTAAAACCACGAGTCTTCGTCGCCAGCATAGGCATCGATCTCCACCAGATAGCCACCGGTCAGTTCTGTTCCACTATTATCCTGTGGAGTCATCTCGGTGATGTTCACTCGATTCTTGTTGATTTCAATCTGGTCACACAGATGGTAACAGCCCTTGTACTCACCGTTCAGCAGCACATCAACTGGTGTACCAAAGGGGGTATAGCTCATGCCGAGTCGCTTGCTCAGCTCGAAGGCCAGCAGGTTTCGCATCAGCGACTTGTCGCCGTAGTTATTGATCAACGTCCACTTCTTAGCCTTGGCAGGTGCGTCAAGCACGCGCTGCTTTTTATCGAACTTGATGCGATAGGGTTTCTTGGGAAAACTTCTTGACGCATTTCCGCGTTCACGCGTGGTGCCAGGTTCAGAGAGAAGTGTGGTGCCATCGTCAGAGATGATGGTCAGCTGCGACACAATCTGGTGTTCCTTATCATAAGGAATCTCATTGTTCTGCGTATGAATACTGACTGTTGGCAGGTTGGTCAGCTGATAGAGATGGCTGTCGTCTCCTACACCCTTATGTCCGTAGAACTCCAGTTCTGCAATATTACATCTGGCATCCGACGGGCCCACATAGCGCACATAGCGGAAACCGCGACTACAATTCACATCGGCATAGGAAAAAAGTCCGATGGTTCCACGTTCCGATATAATATATATAGGTAGGGCATCCATAAAGTCGGCACTATTGGCACCTTCGAAAACGCCCAGCACCACACGCGCCTCACCATGACTATCGTTGCGAGGCGACCATCCCACGCGGGTAATCACATAGGGCTCTCCCAAGTCGAGTCCGGCCCATGTGTAACTTCGGTCATACGATGCGAAATAGGTGTCAAGCTTCCCATCGAACGCCATCGCATAGGTGTTGACCGTCGTCGACCTCTGTCCATTAGAATAATCCACTGAATAAGGCGTACCTATAAGATGGCCTGTCAGTTTCCCATCGGCTTTCATCAGCGTGAAGTGCATCAGGCATAATGAAGCCAAAAAGAGTTTTCTCATAATTACTTTACTACTTACTATATTTTTTAATGATACTATATGCAGTATATAAGCCGAGCTCACCGGCTTTGCTCAAATCGCGTATTCCCTCCTCCACGTGTTGGCTGTAGATAAGACAGAGTCCGCGATTGAAATAGGCCTCGGCCAGATTGTTTTCGATAGCTATCGCGGCGCTATAGTCTGCAATAGCCGATTCATAGGCTTTTCTTTGCGCATGCAGGTTGCCACGATTATACAACAAGTAGGCATTCTGCGGACAGAGTGCCAAGGCATGGTTGAAGTCGGCCAGCACATTGGCATTCTTCAACTCTATGTTTGTGCCTTCGGAAGCCTGGAACTGGTTGATGCGCGACTGACAGACAGCACGCTGCCATAGCGCCAGAACCGAAGTGGAATCGATGTGCAAATAGGTAGAAAGGTCTTCGATAGCCCCTTCATAGTTCTGTATAGCGGAATAGGCAACTGCACGCAGCAACAAGTTTCTGACTGCCAATTGTGTATCGTGCGACTGGTCGATGGCGATGCTGAGGGAGTCGATATACGAGAAGTAGGAAGACGACAACTCTGCATCCATCACCTCCTGACTGTTGCTGACAAAGAGTTGACGTGTGCTCTGCTGGTTGAAGGTCTCCACCATTCTGTCGAAATGCGCTGCTGTGTTCACCTCGTTGTGCTGCTCGACAAAGGATAAAGAAAACATGGGCTGATAGACCATCTCCACCTTGTGATTCTGCACTCTGCCACGATAGCTGTTCTGATACTCATGCTCCACCTCTTGGGCATCTTCCACCACCAGCTGGTTGTATTTCTCGGGATCTACATCGCTGCGCTTGCGCAACTTCTGCGGATCCAGCCTGGGTTGCTTACCATAAAGGTGCTTGTATAGCTGTGCCTTATAGACCGTAAACTCATCTTTTTCGGCTTCTTTCACCATACCGAGCCTTCTGTAGCATGAGGCTCTGAATTCCAGTCCTGTCCAGAAATTAGGATATTCCTCAATCACCTTTGTATAGTCGCGTATGGCAGCCCTCAAGTCGCCGGTCTTGTCTAGCAACACAGCACGATTGAAAAGCGCCATCATATTGTCGGGTTCCAACTTCAAGACGAAGTCAAAATCGGTAATGGCTCTGTTGTCATCGCCCACCTGTGCGCGCAACAGCCCTCGGTTATAATGACCCAAAAAGTTGTTGGGCTCCAGATCGAGCGCCATATCATAATCGGCCATCGCGCCGCGAAGGTTCTTGCGGTTGAAGCGTACCAAGGCGCGGTTGATGTGACATCCGGCATGCTTGGGCATCAGGCGGATGGCCTCATCTAATTGCACTTCGGCTTTCTTCCAGTCCTCACGCGACAGCGAAATGATACTCATGGCGGCCCACGTATGGCCGTCGTAGGGATCTATCTCCATGCTCTTCTCGAGCGCAGTAATAGCCTGCGTCGTGTCTTTCATCTGCATATAGACGTCGGCACGCATGGAATAGGCCTGTGCGTAATTGCTCCATCGGCGCTGAATGGTGTCTAATTCCAGCAGGGCCTCGCTGAAATCCTCGTTCTGTATGTGACAGAGCACCCTGTTGTGCCACAAGCCTTTATTCTCGGGATTGTACTTGAGTGCCTGCGTATAGTCGGCCGCGGCGGCGGCATACTTCTTCTGCTGTATGCGGGTTAGTCCGCGCAACTCATAGATGCTGACCACATAGGGGTTGCGCTGAATAGCCTCTGAACAATCGGCCTCGGCTCCACTAAAATCATCGAGATAGTATTTCGCTACGCCACGAAAGAACCATGGTTCGTAGAGATAGGGTTTTGCAATGATAGCCTGATTGAAATACTGCATTGAAAGCACATAATCCTCGTAGTAGAGTGCTGATCTTCCAATAGCAATCAGGCGGTCTGTATTAAACTGAGCAAAACTCTTGATATGACCAAAAAGAGAAAACAAAATAACGAGAAAAAGCCACGTAAAAAAACTACGCAGCCCATTTCTCGTTATTCTATTTTCTGCGAAATTCATCTTCTGACAGGCTTTGTCTTGTATCCGCAACGGTAGCGGCCTTGGGTCAACGCCTTCAACTTGCTCTTGATGAGCTGCTTGCGAAGAGGTGATACTCTGTCCACAAACATCTTGCCATCCAGATGGTCGAATTCGTGCTGCATTACACGTGTCAGATAGCCCTCCACCCACTCGTCGTGAGGCTGGAAATCTTCGTCCATCCACTGCACACGAATACGTGTGGGGCGGGTCACCTTCTCATGGATGGCTGGCAGCGACAAGCAACCTTCTTCCAGCGACTCCATCTTTGTCTCATCGTATTCGATAATATGCGGATTGATATACACTCTCTTAAAGTCTTTATACTCGGGCATATCCTCTGACAGTGGGTCCAAGTCGATCACAGCCAAACGGATATCCTTTCCCACCTGAGGGGCTGCCAAACCAATACCTTCAGAATCTGCCAGCGTCTCCCACATATCTGCAATCAACTGCTTCAATCCAGGATAGTCTGGGGTAATGTCTTCTGTCACCTTACGCAGTACAGGTTGACCATATATATAAATAGGTAGAATCATTCAGATATCTTTTTATAATTAATACTTCTTCCTTGAACGCATGTAGTCTTCCAGAATAATCGTAGCAGATATTTCGTCAACCAATGCTTTGTTCTGACGTGCCTTCTTCTTCAACCCGCCGTCCAACATGGCTTGATGTGCCAACACCGACGTGAATCGTTCGTCGAAATACTCTATGGGCACCTGCGGCATGGCTTTCTTCCAGCGATTCACAAATTGCTGGATGCGTGCCATATTCTCGCTGGCCTGACCATTCATCTGCTTGGGTTCTCCAATCACAATACGCTCGACCTCCTCTTGCGCGATATAGTTTTTCAACCAATCGAACAGTTCAGAAGTAGCGACAGTCGCCAATCCTCCAGCTATCAGCTGCAGAGGATCAGTGACTGCCAGACCTGTTCTCTTTTGACCGTAGTCAATTGAAAGTATGCGAGCCAATGCTTTTATTTTGCGTTGAACAGCAACCAAGCATCGGGATATTTAGCACGCAGCTGATCGCGGCTTGACACAGCATCAATCTTGCTATCGAAGGTAGATGCTACGACACGATACATCACGCGGCTGGGAGTCTCGTTCTTCACAATCTGTGCTGCATAACCATTGTTCTTCAGGTTCTGCTGCTCTCTCTCGGCATTAGCCACAACAGTGAATGAACCTACAACCACGCTGAAGTTCTTCAGACCTGCACCGCTAACCAGTGTGACATTCTCCTGGCGAACAGCCACGTTATCAACATTGTCAATAACCTGAGTCTGCGTAGCAGGACGAGTAACAACGGGTGTAACAACAGGAGTCTCAGTAACCTGCTGTACAGGTGTCACCTGCTGATCCTGCTGCATGGCAGCCTGAGCCTGAGCCTTCTCATAAGCCTTTTTATATGCACTCTCACTTGACTTACAACTTGTCATCATCATGGCCACACAAAGGCCAGCACAGAATACGATGTACTTTTTCATAATCTAAAATTAATGTGTTCTTTTAAAATATTTTGTGCGAAATTACAAATTATCAATGAAAAATAAGACAAATCTGTGCATAAACTTTGTTAAATGGGTACAAATATGGCGTTTTTAACAAAAAATCGCACCTATTTCTAGGTTCTTTTGATATTTATTTATATTTTTGCCTTTCAAAGAAATTTAATATTCACAACAAAACGACAAACATTATGAAAGGATTAGGTTATTTTGGCGCATTCCTTTGTGGAGCAGCTGCCGGTGCAGCCATAGGTATGTTGGTAGCCCCTGCAAAAGGTAGCGAGACACGAGAAAAGATATCTGAGACACTCGACGAGTTTCTGAGCAAGCACAACATTAAATTGAATCGCAAAGAGGTCGGCGACCTGGTCAATGATTTGGAGAACGCTACAGAATAGTCATTTACAATTATTCTGAACTTATGTTATCTAGCGACAAGAATGTGGATGCATTGACCCATCTGCTGGATGTCATTGCACACTATCTGGGACTTCGTGTAGAATACACGAAACTGACTATTATTGCCAAGAGTGTCAAGCTGATTTCGGCTGCCGTCCTGGCATTAGTCATGTTGCTCTTGACTGCAGGCATCATCCTATGCCTATCCGTTGGCGCAGCCTACTGGATTGCTACCACATTTGGTGTCATCCAGGCCTCGCTGACGCTGGCCGGCATTTACTTGATAGCGATGATTATTGTCTATCTGGGCAGAAAGGTATTCTTCGAACGACCTATTGTTAGATTCCTAACTAAGCTGCTTTTGGAGAAGAATTAAATTAGGAAAGGAACGAACATCATGGCACGAAAAAGACCTATTAGAGAGTTTAACTCGCTCGAAGATATTGAATTGCGCAAGGCTCAACTGGCCGACAGCATCAATTCCGACGAGAAAGAAATAAGCCTCACCTGGCAATACATCAACCTCAAAGAAGAGAATGCCAGTATCAGCGACCGCATCTCAAGCGCCATCTCTTATGGTTTGATGGCCTACGATGGAGTAATGACCATTCGTAAGCTGAAAAACAGATTTGGCAGTTTGCGCAACATCTTCAGGAACATATAAAAACAAAACTGATGGGCTACTCGAAGTAGCTCATCAGTTTGTTTTTCAACTCTGTAAACTTCACGGAGTCTGGCAGCGTAACTAGCCTGCCCTCTGTTTTTATCTCCGTCACCGGCATCAACTTGATGACAACAATATGTTGGTTGATATCATCCACAATCTGATGCGAATGAGCAAACGAAGCATCTAGCAGCACAACGCTATATCCGAAGTCTCGATCCTTCCCCACCCTGTTCAGCACCTGCTCTGACGTCTCGGCATAAACCACACGACAACGGTCTAACATCAGTTCGCGCAACTCATTAAAACGTGCCACATTCTGTGTAGCAAAGAGCAATTTCGGAACAGACGGATCCATCTCTGCCTTCAGGTTCTGATCTATATATCTACGCAACAGGCGTTTATTTTCCGACACATTCTTCACATTCAGAACCATCTTCGGATTGCCGTCTTTATTAATGTATCGACCGCCGATACATAAATCCAAATCTTCAACGCACTTTGTGTCATCGCCATCATAAATCTCCATACCTACTTCCAAATCATGAATATTATCTCTACGCTCAAACGCTTTTGAAATGACAAAACGCACCGGACAGTTCTTGCACGACATGCCCGAACCGCATGCACCATGATCGCAACCGACCTTGCAGCGCAACACATTACCCAACAGATTGGGCTGGGCTTTCTTAGCACCTGGATTCAAGGCATAATAGTTGGTTTCTTCCACCTCGAACTTATCGTTTATCAGAAAGGCATAGCTATTCAGGTTTTGCACCAACGTATTCATCTTATCGACTCTAGAACGAAGACGAAATGTTCTGACTTCCATCCAAACCACGATGCCTGCCAAGGTCAGCAAAGCGACAACTAATACATACACAATCATATTCACTCAATTTTAGGTTAATAATCAATATTTTTGAAACTTAGACGATATTTAATATCTGACCGTCGTAAGCCAATCTGACATCATCTGGCAGATGCCGGTTCACTTCCTCGTGAAGTCCCACATCATGACACATATGAATCAAAAAAGTTTGCTGGGCACCCACGCTGCGGGCAAAAGCTATCGCATCATCTACCAACTGATGCGAATGGTGAGGCCGGTCGAAACGAAGTGCATTGACTGCCAGCACCTCTACGCCCTTGAGCAGGTCTGCCTGTTCAGGCTCTATGGTCTTCATATCGGTGATGTAGGCAAACTTACCAAAACGGTAACCAAGGATGGGCAACTTACCATGCATCACCTGAATGGGCAGTATATCAATGTCGCCTATCTTCATGGCTTCGCCTGCTTTTATCTCATGTAGTCCGATGGCGGGCACACCCGGATAACGATGCTCTGCAAAGCAGTATGGCAACATCTGCAACATATTTTGACGTGAGATACCATCGGCATATACGTTCATCTCGCCAAACTGACAATAGGGGCGTATATCGTCCAGACCTCCTATATGGTCATAGTGAGAATGAGTAATCAGAATACCATCAATCTTCCGAAACGACTGAGGTAATATCTGCATACGGAAATCAGGACCACAATCTACCAACAGGCGTGTGGCTTCTGTCTCTACCAGTATGGAGCAACGCATGCGTTTGTCCTTGGGGTCGGTACTCCGGCAGACCTCACATTGGCACCCTATGACTGGCACGCCACACGATGTTCCTGTTCCAAGAAATGTAATCTTCATGCGCTTCTATCTCGTTTTTTTATTCTATATGATATTCACTTCGGGCTTAATGCAGATACCAAACTTTGTCATGACATCGCGACAAATGGCATCACACAGGTTCACCACCTCCTGTCCCGTGGCACCACCACGGTTCACCAGCACCAACGCCTGCTTAGCATGCACGCCAGCGCGGCCCACAGTGCGCCCTTTCCATCCACATTGGTCTATCAACCACCCTGCGGGCACCTTCTCATGAGCCTCGTCGATATAATAGTGAGGCATCGAGGGATATTGCTGCTGCAAGGCCTCAAAAACGTCCCTGCCTACCACTGGGTTCATAAAGAAGCTGCCAGCATTGCCTTCCACCTTTGGGTCGGGCAATTTTTCCTGACGGATGGCAATAATCACCTCGCGTAACTGCTTAAGCGTCGGCTCTGCAATCCCCTGCTTATCCAACTCGGCACGGATATTCCCATAGGCCACGTTCAGCGGCGCTTTGGTTGTCTTTAGGCGGTAGGTCACATACGTCATCAGATAGCGGTTTCTCCATTCGTGCTTGAACTTGCTATCACGATAGCCATAGGCACACGCCTCATTGTCAAACACACAAACTCGACCTGTAGCTATCTCAACAGCTTCGACCACAGTAATCAAGTCCTTTACCTCTGCACCATAGGCGCCAATATTCTGAACAGCAGACGCGCCCACCTCACCAGGTATCAACGACAGATTCTCTGCACCCTGCCATCCGTTTTCCACGCAGCAAGCCACAACGTCGTCCCACGTCTCGCCACTCCCAGCTTTCAGGAGCACATCGCCACCGGCAGTTTTTGCAGTCTCCATCCCCTTGATGGCAGAATGCACTACCGTTCCCTGAAAGTCAGCCGTCAAGAGCAGATTGCTCCCCTCGCCCACTATCAGCAGTGGTTCTTCGGCAGTCAGCATCTCAGCCACCTGCTGAGCCTCTTCCACCGTTTCGTACTCCACGAAGCGACGACATTTGGCCTCTATTCCGAAGGTGTTATGTTTAAGCAGACTATAGTTTTCCTCTATTCTCATCCTTTGTCCTTAAGTGATTAGTTTGGTCAGTTTCCAATGTCCCTTTATCAGTTTGAACGTCAGTTCCATCTCCATACCGTTAGCAATACCACGCAACACCAGCACTTTCACCGTCGAGGCGGGATTCTGATGTCCATACACAATATTATATTCTATATTGTTTGGCAGTTCGGGGGCAAAAGCATTCCAGAAATCGGGCGTTATCACACCTTCCATCATCGAGAAGTCGTCCTCAGGGTCTGGACCAACAAAGTCTATGGCCTCGCTCAGGCTCTCGTGCTGAAATAGTGAATCGGTAACAAATCTGTGATAGAAAGCCAGAAAAGAGGCATTCGGGTTATGCTGAAAAGCTTGATTGCGAAGACCTGTCAGTCGCCATTTCCCACCTTTTCTACGGAACTTATAGCGACTCACGTAAGAGGCATTCATAAAGAAATGCTCCACCGTCACCTCGCTAATTGTAGTATCCTTGATATGTTCCACCTGATCATTGTTATCCAACAAGAGCGTATAGAAATCCTTCTTCATAAAGAATTTCTCCATCTTCCATTGCTGTTTGGTTATCTCACCATTTCTCACAGCAATACTCTTCACGTTGGCAATTGTTGAGTCGGAGCTTACAGGTAAAGGAAACACTGTACGTTCCATTTGCAGTTTGTTGCTCGATGCATAGTTGAAAATAAAGTCATCAAACAGTTCTTCGGCCGACTGAGGCATCGGCGCATCCCCAATCTCCTCCACATAGTTTTCGCTATATAGTGAGTCGGCAGCCTCGTCATCAAGGCTGTAGTCCTCTGCTCCATGTTTTCCCTTGCAGCCTGCCAGCAGCATCGCCATCACAAGAGAAAAGAAAATCATTCTGTCAAGCATACTCTGAACCAATCAACGATATTTTCAGCATGCAAAGTTACTAATTAATTCTTCAAAACCAACAAACTACGATTAAAATTTGCCCGTTTCACTTTTTTTCTATACTTTTGCATCTGTTTTTACGCACAGAGGTCCCGTAGCTTAGCTGAATAGAGCGTCAGATTCCGGTTCTGAAGGTCTTGGGTTTGAATCCCAACGGGATCACGAAGGAAAAAAGGAGAATTGAAAATGAAAGCTCGCTTTCAAATTTTCGAGACTCCTTTTTTACTTTGTAGGATGGCTGGCGCCAGCCTACGGGGATCGACGAAATCAATCCCAACGGGATCACAAAATATTAAAAAGGTTTCAAAGAATAAATCATGCTTGTAATTCCTTGGAACCTTTTATTTTTTTGTAATTACAAAAGAGAACGACACGGGAGAATCAGGGGGACATTGTTTTGAGAAATCACAGAAAAGCATTATCTTTGCAGGCGGAATGTGAAACAAAACAATTGGAAAGAATGAAAACAGTTAATAGTTATCTCTGCCAGCTCACTGCCAAAGGTATTGTGATGCTGCTGTTGTCTTGCGTTTTTACCCTCAACATCCACGCACAGAATGGATTGAAGAAAGTCTATGACGAGGCTGTCAACCCGCTGGAGCAGATTGACAAGGCAGTGACCAAGGCCAAAGCCGAGGGGAAGTATGTGATCTGTCAGGTGGGTGGCAACTGGTGCCCCTGGTGCCTGAAGTTTGCCGACTTCATCACTAAAGATGCGGCTATCAGCGAGGTTATCGGCAAGAACTTCGAGTATATCCACGTGAACTACAACCCACGTAAGTCGCAGGATGCCGACAAGGTGGAACAGGACAAAGCACTGATGAAGCGCCTGAACAATGCCGGTCGTTTTGGTTTCCCCGTGTTCGTGGTGCTCGACAAGGAAGGTCAGGTTATCCACATCCAGGACTCAAGTTTTCTGGAAGAGGGACAAGGCTACGACCAAAAGAAAGTGCTGCGTTTCTTTGAGGCTTGGACGCCCCAAGCCGTTAACAAATAAAAGCGAGAGACTTATATAAGCGAGAGACTTATATAAGCGAGAGGCTGTTGGCAATAAACCAACAGCCTCTTACTTTATTTCTTAGTGCCAAACACCTGCCGATATACATGGCACGTAAACCAGCAGGAAAGTTTGCGTATTGATTGACAGACACTTTACAGCTCCTTCAGCAGCTCACGTACGGCAGCCTCCAGCTGTAGGTCAACACCCTTAACAACGGTCTCGGGGCGGTTCAGCACATGCACGTCGGGCTCCAGCTGTGTATTCTCCAGATAGGTACCGTCGGGCAACTGATAGCCAATAACGGGAACACCGAATATCAGTGTGGGATCCTGCAGCGTCTCCCAGTTCACCGAACTCATGGTGCCAGGCACGGGAGCACCAACCAACTTACCAATCTTCTGATGACTATACACCCAGGGCGTGCCGTGGGCATTGCTGTAGTTGCCCTCAGCCTGCAACATGATGCTGGGGTGGTTGTATCGTCGACTTGGCATGTCGCACGCCTCTCTGCCCCTGATGACCTGCGTGAAGTATTTATGACCCGAGAAGAGAATCTCGATATCCTCATGCAGACGTCCGCCACCATTGTAGCGTGTATCGATGACGATACCCTCCTTCAGGTTATACTTACCCAGAATGTCGGAATAGACATCGCGGAAGCTGGCATCGTTCATGCCCTCGATGTGCACATAGCCCAGTCGTCCGTTCGACAAGCGATCCACTTCGGCAGCCCGACTCTTGATCCAGCGTTTGTAGAGCAAGTTCTCCTGTTCCGACAGACTGATAGGCAGCACGACCTCGTCCCAAGTTCCGGCACTACCCTTTAGGCTCACCAGCGTTTTCTTGCCCCGGCACAGGTTCAGCAATTGAGCCAGGTCGGTATCCTTCGTCACAGCCTGACCGTTGATAGCAGTTAGCACGTCGCCCGCCTTCACCTTGCTGTTAGCCTTGCTGAAGGGTCCACCCTCCAGCACAGCCGTAATCTTAAGGCCATCGGTAGCCTCGGTCAAGTCGTAGATCAGTCCCAGCTGTGCCGTAGCATCGCCCTTAGCACCAGGACGGAAGCGTCCGCCCGTATGACTCACGTTCAGTTCGCCCAACAACTCGCTGAGCAATTCAGCAAAGTCGTAATTGTTGGCAATATGAGGCAAGAAGCGCGCATAGTTCTGCACCATCAAGTCCCAGTTGCAACCATTATAGTCAGTACGGAAAATCTTCTTATTGATTTGCTTAGCCACATGGCGCAACAAATATTCGCGCTCGGCAGCAAGGTCCAGCTTCATCTGCGCATCGTATGAGATAGGAGTAATCTTGTCGCCCTTCTCAATCTTCTTCATGCTGCTGCCCAGCGAATAGAGGTTACCATCCTGGTCCATCTGCAGCACCCCGCTGCCGCCCTTGCTCAGCAACTTAGTCTCGTGTTTGCGCAGGTCCATCTTCCACAGGTCGGGTGCGCCCTCGAAGGCCGAGAAATAGTACAGGCTCTCGCCATCCTTGCTCACGATGGCATCGCCCAGACGACTACTGTTGGGCGTCAGTCGCACAATACGGTCTTCGATGCCCTCAAACTCAATCGAGAGCACCTTGACAGAGTCCGTCTCAGCCTTTTTCTCCTTAGCCTTCTTATCGTTCTTCTTGTCGGCTGCATCCTTCTTCTCAGGCTTAGCCTTTTCCAGTTCCTTCAGCAGCGCATAGTCCTCGGCCGAAAGACGATAGCGATCGTAAGCATCCTGTGTAAGGAAAGCCAGGAACACATCCTCCTGACTGCCCCACGAGGCATGACTGCGCATGCCGTAGCGCTCGCTCTCGAACATGATAGCCTTGCCATCCATCACCCAACGCGGGCGACCACTCATGTAGCCACTCTGCGTGATGGGATGAATCTCGCCCCCCTCGGCACTCACGATGCCCTGGTCGGCATAGGGGTCACGTTTGTTGGCAATATAACTCAGCACAAACCACTTGCCGTCGGGACTCCATTCGTAGTCGAACCCGCCGTCCTGGTCGTACCACTTGCTGCCATCGGTGACCTGCGTCACCTTTTTGGTTTTCAGGTCCACCACCTTCAGTTTGATACGATCTTCGATAAAGGCCAACTTCTTGCCGTCGGGACTATACTTAGGACTGTGGCGCTCCACCTGCGAGAAGTCGATTTTGCCATTCAGTTGCAGCGCGGGCAGTTCAGGGAACACGCTCTCCTCCTTAATCAGCGTAGCATTGGCAAAGTTCAGGTCCTCGTCTCTGACGATGCTGGCCGTATAGAGTTGCCAGTTGCCATTGCGCTCAGAGGCATAGACGATGGTGCGTCCGTCGGGAGCAAAGTCCACGTCGGCCTCGGCACCAGCCGTCTGCGAGATGCGGTGCGTGGTAGCATACTCCGTGCTGGTGACGAACACCTCGCCGCGGGCCACGAAGGCCACCTGCTTGCCATCGCGACTGACCACCGCCTGGCGTGCCCCGCTTGTGAAGGCCAAGTCCCTGACCACGGGCTCGTCGTCGCGCGTCAGCGTGATATTCAGTTTCTGAGGTTTTTCGCCATTCTTCTGCGTATAGATCTCGCCATTATAAGTATAGCACAACAAGCCATTGCGTGCAGCACTCAAGAAGCGCACCGGGTGCGTCTTGAAGCTCGTCACAGCCGTAGGCTTCAGTCCACTGTCAGCCCCAGCCTTCTGGGCATACACATTCATGCTGCCACCATTGCGCTCACTGAGGAAGTAGAGCGTCTTGCCATCGGCGCTGACCACGGGATTGCGGTCTTCGCCAGCATGAGCCGTCACGTTGGTGTGCTGTCCGCTCTTGGCATCATAGAACCACACATCGCGCGTGATCGATGAAGTGTGATGCTTGCGCCACTCGTCCTCATAGCCCTTGCGGTCCTGATAGAAGAAACTCTTGCCATCGGCAGCAAAACTCAGCATCTCGGCCGGTGTGCCCAGCACTTGCAGGGTACGACCACCCTTTACGGGCACTTTATACAGTTCGGGCAGCGTGTTGTCGGGAAACAAAACACTCTCAGCAGGGTCCTGAATGGCGGCGCCAAAGAGCACCCACTTACCGTCGGGCGAGAAAGCCTGTGGCACCTCTGCCACGCTGTTATAGGTCAGTCGGGTAGCCGAACCTCCTTCTGCAGCCATGGTGAACACGTCCAGATTACCATGTCTGTCGCTGGCAAAAGCTATCTGCTTGCCATCGGCACTCCACACGGGCGAGCACTCATAGCTGTCTTGTGTGGTCAACTGCACGGCTGTTCCACCTTTTGTAGAAACTTTGTAGATGTCGCCTTTGTAGCAGAACAACACCTGCTGTCCGTCGGGGCTCACCATCACATCTCTCAACCAAAGGGGCGTAACCGCCTGACTCGCACTGGCTTGAGCCGACGAGCCTGCCATTGCTGCCATCATCATGGCAGCACGCATCCATTTTTTCATCGTCTTTTTCATCTTTATGCTATATTTTTCGTTTAGTCATTTTTCCAAGCTCATCAATTAATGAGCGCACAAAATTACATATATTCTGCGACTTTTCTACATATTTATTCATTTTTTAACACCAATCCCGCCGCCACTTCTACTGTTGTACACGCCACGGCAACACACCGACCATCACGAATGATGACTGGTAAGCGTCATAAACTATCTTAATAATCTATACAAAAAAGGCTAAGGAAGCGTAATGTTGTTACGCGAAGAGCGAACCAAGGATATGCCTTGATTGATATGAACCCCGAAAGTTAGACAAAAAACTTTTGGGGTTTTATTATGTCTGGAAGGAAACAAAAGAAACATGATTATGCAGACCGTTTGAAATATATGCGTCTGTTGGAGTCTGGCAGATCTATCCATTCTATCTGCACTGAGTATGGTATTAATAACAATCAGCTTCGTGTTCTATGGGCAAAGTATCAGCGTTATGGTGTGTCAGGCTTGCGAAAAAGCGAGATTATCAAGGCCGATTTTGCATTAAAGAGCCAAATTGTCCTTGATATTGAGGAAAATCACTTACCTTTGCATGTAGCTTCATTAAAGTATGGTGC